>NZ_PYTW01000002.1:0-587431 GCF_003028435.1 Serratia sp. Nf2
ATTTGCCTGGCGGCAATAGCGCGGTGGTCCCACCTGACCCCATGCCGAACTCAGAAGTGAAACGCCGTAGCGCCGATGGTAGTGTGGGGTCTCCCCATGCGAGAGTAGGACACTGCCAGGCATCAAACCAAGCCGAAAGCCCTGAACTGACGTTCAGGGCTTTTTGCTATGCGTAAAACGCAAAAAAGCGCAGCTATGCTGCGCTGCTTTTCCCAGCTTCTCTCCAACAGACAGCCAGAGAAAAGGCCCCGAAGGGCCTTTGATTAGGGTGTGTTTGCTTTTTTCACTTATTATTCGGTCAATGCGAGCTGCCCTGAGAGATGCCCAGCCCGGTCTGCGAACGGACAAACTGAGCCCGGAAGCGTTCCCGCTCCTGCTGCCCGGCCAGCGAACTGTCGGTGATCGAGAATAGCCAGGTACCGACAAAGGCCACGATCATCGAGAACAGCGCCGGGTATTCATACGGGTAAATCGGTTTTTCATGGCCTAGGATCTGCACCCAGATCGTCGGGCCGAGGATCATCAGAATCACCGCCGTCAACAGGCCCAGCCAGCCGCCAATCATCGCGCCGCGGGTAGTCAAACGTGACCAGTACATCGACAGAATGATAATAGGGAAGTTACAGCTGGCGGCGATGGAGAACGCCAACCCGACCATAAAGGCGATGTTCTGCTTCTCGAATAAAATCCCCAGGGCAATGGCGACAATGCCTAGCACCACAACGGTGATCTTGGATACTCTCAGTTCGTCGCGCTCGGTTGCCTTGCCGTTTTTCATCACGCTGGCGTACAGGTCATGGGAAACGGCCGAGGCGCCGGCCAGCGTCAGGCCCGCGACGACCGCCAGAATGGTGGCAAAGGCCACTGCCGAGATAAAGCCGAGGAAGAAGTTGCCGCCAACGGCATTGGCCAGGTGCACCGCCGCCATGTTGGTGCCGCCCAGCAGCGCGCCGGTGGCGTCTTTGAACGCCGGATTAGCGCTGACCAGCAAGATGGCGCCGAAGCCGATGATAAAGGTCAGAATATAGAAGTAACCGATAAAACCGGTGGCGTAGAACACGCTCTTGCGCGCTTCTTTGGCGTCGCTCACGGTGAAGAAGCGCATCAGGATATGCGGCAAACCGGCGGTGCCGAACATCAGCGCCAGGCCGAGTGACAGCGCGGAAATCGGATCGGACACCAGGCCGCCGGGGCTCATGATGGCGATGCCTTTCGGGTGCACCTTCACCGCTTCGGCGAACAGGGTATTGAAGTCGAAGTTAACCGACTTCATCACCATCAGCGCCATAAAGCTGGCGCCGGCCAGCAGCAGCACCGCCTTGATGATTTGCACCCAGGTGGTGGCCAACATGCCGCCAAACAGCACATACAGCACCATCAAAATGCCGACCAGAATCACCGCCACGTGGTAGTTGAGCCCGAACAGCAGCTGGATCAGCTTGCCGGCACCGACCATCTGCGCAATCAGATACAGCGCCACCACCACCAACGAGCCGCAGGCCGACAGGGTGCGGATCGGTTTCTGCTGCAGACGGTAAGAGGCGACGTCGGCAAAGGTATAACGGCCGAGGTTGCGCAGGCGCTCCGCGATCAGGAACAGAATGATCGGCCAGCCGATGAGGAAGCCGATGGAATAGATCAGGCCGTCATAGCCGGAGGTGTAGACCAGGGCGGAGATACCGAGGAACGAAGCGGCGGACATGAAGTCGCCGGCGATCGCCAGGCCGTTTTGCAGGCCGGTGATGCGCCCGCCCGCGGTGTAGTAGTCCTGGCGGGAACGGGTGCGTTTGGAAGCCCAATAGGTAATGTACAGGGTGGCGCCGACAAACAGGATAAACATCACGATCGCCTGGATGTTCAGCGGTTGACGATGCACTTCGCCGCCGATGGCGTCGGCGCAGGCCAGACCGGGCAGCAACAGCAGCGCGGCGGTGGACAATAAGCGCTTCATTGTTTCACCTCACGCAGGATTTCTGCGGTGAGGCGATCGAACTCGCCGTTGGCGCGAAACACGTAGATCCCTGTCAAGACGAAAGAGATCACGATCAGCCCGACACCGACCGGGATCCCGCGGGTGATGGTCGATCCGGCGGCGATCGGCGTGCCGAGCCATTGCGGATCGAAGGCGATCAACAGAATAAAGCCGACGTACAGCGCCAGCGTAATCAGTGAAAGCAGCCAGGCGAACCGGCCGCGTTTTCTCACCAGCTCTTTAAAGCGCGGGTTTTCTTCAATCCCTTGATAAATGGTGTCATTCATCAGAGTGTCTCCAGTCGGTATTGAGAGAGTACGCCGCGCCAGGGCCGCTCAACGGCACGTTATCCGAATGAGCGGCCTGAAGCGGCGTAAATTATGACGGCACTTTCATTGATTGTTTTTCTTCCAACAGCTTGTCGACTACGGCCGGATCCGCCAGCGTGGAGGTGTCCCCCAGGTTGCTGGTGTCGCCGGCGGCAATTTTGCGCAGGATACGCCGCATGATCTTGCCGGAGCGCGTTTTGGGCAGCGAATCTGTCCAGTGCAGCACGTCCGGCGTGGCGATCGGCCCTATCTCTTTGCGCACCCAGTTGCGCACTTCGGTATAGAGCTCCGGCGTCGGTTCTTCGCCGTGGTTCAGCGTGATGTAGGCGTAGATCGCCTGGCCTTTGATGTTGTGAGGAATACCGACCACTGCCGCTTCGGCGATTTTCGGGTGCGATACCAGCGCAGACTCGATCTCGGCGGTACCCAGACGGTGGCCGGAGACGTTCAGCACGTCGTCGACGCGGCCGGTGATCCAGTAGTAACCGTCCTCGTCGCGGCGAGCGCCGTCACCGCTGAAGTACATGCCTTTGAAGGTCGAGAAGTAGGTTTGCTCGAAGCGGTCATGATCGCCGAACAGGGTACGTGCCTGGCCCGGCCAGGAGTCGACGATCACCAGGTTGCCTTCGCAGGCGCCTTCCTGCGGTGTGCCGACGTTATCGACCAGCGCCGGCTGCACGCCGAAGAAAGGCCGCGTGGCGGAACCGGCCTTCAGCTCGGTAGCGCCCGGCAGCGGGGTAATCATGAAGCCGCCGGTTTCGGTTTGCCACCAGGTATCGACGATCGGGCACTTTGCGTTGCCTATCTTGTTGTAATACCACTCCCAGGCTTCCGGGTTGATCGGTTCACCGACCGAGCCCATGATGCGCAGCGAATCGCGTCGGGTGCCCTCGATCGCCTTGTCGCCTTCGGCCATCAGGGCGCGAATGGCGGTCGGCGCGGTATACAGAATGTTGACCTGGTGCTTGTCGATCACCTGCGACAGGCGATTGACGCCCGGATAGTTAGGCACGCCTTCGAACATCAGCGTGGTGGCGCCGCAGGCCAGCGGGCCGTACAGCAGATAGCTGTGGCCGGTGACCCAGCCCACGTCGGCGGTACACCAGTAAATGTCGCCGTCGTGATAGTCGAACACATACTTAAAGGTCATCGCGGCGTACACCAGGTAGCCGCCGGTGGTGTGCAGCACACCTTTCGGCTTGCCGGTCGAGCCGGAGGTGTACAGGATAAACAGCGGATCTTCGGCGTTCACTTCTTCCGGCGGGCAGTCGGCGGAAACGCCCTGTGTCAGCTCATGCCACCACAGATCGCGCCCTTCCTGCCAGTAACCCGGTTTCCCGGTGCGCTGGAATACCACCACGTTGGCCACGCTGACCACGCCGGGATTTTTCAGCGCATCGTCGACGTTCTTTTTCAGCGGTACGGCGCGGCCGGCGCGCAGGCCTTCATCGGCGGTGATGACCAGTTTGGCGTTGGAGTCGATAATGCGCCCGGCGACCGCTTCCGGCGAGAAACCGCCGAAGATCACCGAATGTACGGCGCCGATGCGCGCGCAGGCCAGCATCGCGACCGCCGCTTCCGGCACCATCGGCATATAGATAGCCACCACGTCGCCTTTTTTCACGCCGAGCTTTTTCAGCACGTTGGCGAACTGGCAGACGTCATGGTGCAGCTGTTTGTAAGTCACGTGCTTGGATTGGGTCGGGTCATCGCCTTCCCAGATAATGGCGGTCTGGTCGCCGCGCTCAGCCAGATGGCGGTCCAAACAGTTGGCTGACAGGTTCAACGTGCCGTCTTCAAACCAACGAATGCTGACGTGGCCGGGATCGAACGAGGTATTTTTGACTTTGGTATAGGGTTTGATCCAGTCCAGGATTTTGCCATGCTCACCCCAGAAAGCCTCTGGGTCTTGAACCGACTGTTGATAATACTGTTGGTATTGTGCCGGATTAATCAGGGCGCGTTCTGCAATTGCAGAAGGAATAGCGTGTTTATGCAGTTGGCTCATAGCTTTTCTCCTTGAAGTTGTTAATGATATGTCAACTGAAGGTTAAGTATAGTTTGCTACGATTCTTTGTTTCTTTTTTGCGCGGCAGATCACGCAACAAAGATATTGATTTGTAATCGTTCTGTCGCATTTGCAGGACGTATCTATCTCTTTGGCGTTTAAATCATCATAAACCCGTGTTTTTAGCCAAAAACACTTATCTAAAGAACAAAAAAGAATAAACAAAGGTAAAGTTATTTGCCCCGTGCCAAATAAATCGGTGGAAAGGCCTGCGTTATTTCGCGCTATAAATCTTTTTGGATTATTTTTCGCTATTAATATTCGAAGTTGGTATTAACGCGATATAACGATGGACGGCATATCGTGAAATAACGTTTTATTAACCTTTAATTCCTGATGAAAGGTCGGGAGATACCCGAGGATATTCAGCCTGCAATATCGTTCGTTTTTTAATCGCAATATAAAGTAGCTCTGCATTTATAGAGGAGCATGTCACTCGGCCAATTCTCATTTATTTGACTTTTAAGTAACAAAATATAAACATTTGATGCGGACTAAATATGCAGAATGGGCGAAAAATAACGCATTTCAATTGTGTTCAAAAAAACGTCGTCGGCGCGGTTATGTACTTCATTGTATGAAAAATTATGTTTTTAATAACAACCAATTATGCCGTTTGAAATAGTTACGCGAAATTTTTGTGATTCGATTCAGCGCTCAACCCTGACAAATCAAGGCTTGCAGAGCATGCCGCCCGGATGATACAGATTTATACTGCGTTGCACCCAGGGCCGGTGAACGCTTCCACTGAATTAACATAAGCCTGTAATAAATGATTAAGTATTCTTTTCGCCGTGTTGCGACTTTGTACGGTGAAAAGAGTCTTTGAGGACTTTTTGGGTATGAAAAGTGTAAAAATTAGCCTGGCTTGGCAAATCCTGATCGCGTTGGTACTGGGTATTATTGTTGGCGCAGTGTTGCACAACCAGACCGAATCTCGTGAGTGGCTGGTGAGCAATATTCTCAGCCCGGCGGGTGATATCTTTATTCGCCTGATCAAGATGATTGTGGTGCCGATCGTTATTTCCACGCTGATCGTCGGTATTGCCGGCGTGGGGGATGCGAAAAAGCTGGGCCGCATCGGATTGAAAACCATTATTTACTTCGAAGTGATCACCACCATCGCCATCGTGGTGGGGTTGACGTTGGCCAACGTATTCCAACCTGGCCACGGCATCGATATGTCGACGCTGACCACGGTGGATATTTCGCAATATGAGAAAACCACCGAACAGGTGCAAAGCGGTTCGCACAGTCTGGTGGCGACCATTCTGTCGCTGATCCCGTCGAACGTCTTCTCGTCGATGGCCAAGGGCGACATGCTGCCGATTATCTTCTTCTCGGTGCTGTTTGGTCTGGGGCTGTCGTCGTTGCCGAAAGAGACCAAAGAGCCGTTGCTGAAGGTGTTCAAGGCGGTGTCCGAAAGCATGTTCAAAGTCACCCACATGATCATGCGCTATGCGCCTATCGGGGTGTTTGGCCTGATTTCGGTTACGGTAGCCAACTTCGGTTTCGCTTCGCTGCTGCCGCTGGCCAAGCTGGTGGTGCTGGTATACTTCGCCATCGCGTTCTTCGCCCTGGTGGTGCTGGGGGCGGTCGCCCGGCTGTGCAACCTGCGCATCTGGACGCTGATCCGCATCCTGAAAGACGAACTGATCCTGGCTTATTCCACCGCCAGCTCGGAAACGGTGCTGCCGCGCATCATCGAAAAGATGGAGGCTTACGGCGCGCCCAAGTCGATCACCAGCTTCGTGGTGCCGACCGGCTACTCCTTTAACCTGGATGGCTCGACGCTGTACCAGAGCATCGCCGCTATCTTTATCGCCCAGCTGTACGGCATCGAGCTGTCGTTGGGGCAAGAGATCGTGCTGGTGCTGACGCTGATGGTCACCTCGAAAGGGATTGCCGGCGTGCCGGGCGTCTCGTTCGTGGTGCTGCTGGCTACGCTGGGCAGCGTCGGCATTCCGCTGGAAGGCCTGGCGTTCATCGCCGGCGTGGACCGTATCCTGGATATGGCGCGCACCGCGCTGAACGTCGTGGGTAACGCGCTGGCGGTGCTGGTGATCGCCAAGTGGGAACACCAGTTCGATCGCAAGAAGGCGCTGGCCTACGAAACGGAGTTTCTGGCGCAGAAGGTGAAGCCGGCCAATCAGGCCTAATTATCGAACATCGCCGACGTTAAAACGCCCCAGGCAGCTGTGCCGGGGCGTTTTGCTTTTATGAGCCTTCTACCCGTCACTTTCTTTCCTCCGTCCCTACTGCGTGACTTGCATCCCCGCTTAACAGAATCTAAAGTGTTACCAAATTAATAGAAATGATAATAGATGTTATTATCATTTTCATTTGATGATGTATGGAGACACGCAAAAGCCGTTGAACGGCGGGTTACGCCCGTTCGGCGTCTTTATTCGGGCTTATCAAAGGTAGGTAACATGTCGGACACCGCTTTGGCCTCTGAATGGTTGCCGCTGGCGCCAGCGCAGCTTGATTTCTGGGAAGAACACACCTTGCACCCCGGGCAGACCCTGTCCACCGTCGCACATTGCACCGAACTGTGCGGCGCGATAGAGGAAGAGATGCTCTGTCGGGCGATCGCCACCACCCTTGCCGAGACGCAGGCGTTTGCCTTGCGCTTTGGTGAGCGGCATGGCGACTCTCCCCCGCTGTTACGTTACGATCCGCAGCGCACACCGCCATTGCAACGCATCGATCTGCAAACGCACGGCGATCCCTGGCAGGCGGCGCAAAGCCTGATGCGCGAAGATATCGCGCAGCGCCGCGCGCTGCACCGCGAACCGTTAGCCGCCGCCTGGCTGATCAAGCTGGGGCCGGAGCGCTACCTCTGGTACGTACGTGCGCACCATATTCTGGTTGATGGTTTCGGTATGGCGCTAATTGAACACCGCTGCGCCGCGTTGTATGCACACTATCTGGGTGAAGGCAGCGCGGGTATGCCCTTGGGCGCTTTCGACGCCTTTCAACAGGCTGAGTTGGCCTACGCTGATTCTGAGCGATGCGAGCGCGATCGGCGCTTTTGGCAGACCTATCTGCCGCCGTCGCAGGCGCTGCCGACGGTGCGTAAGGGTGGTGAGGCCTATGGCGTGCGGCGTTTGAGCACCCGCCACCGGCTGCCGGCGGCGGTGTCGCACTGTCTGGCGCAGTTGGCGGAGCGTAGCGGCATCAATTGGCCCGACTTGCTGGTGGCGCTGTCGGCGGCCTGGCTGTTTCAGGTGATGCCGCGCGACACCCGGCAGGGCGATGCGTTGCCGATGTGGATGCCGGCGATGAATCGCCGTGGGCAGGCCGCCACCAACGTGCCTTCGCTGGCGGTCAATACTCTGCCGCTGCTGGTGTCACCGCCGCAAGCGGAGACGCTGGGGGGCTTTCTGACCACTCTGACGCAGCAGTTGCGGGAGCTGCGCAGCCACGCCGGCTACCGCCTGCGTCAATTGGCCGCCGATCGCGGCGTAGAACCGGACTCGCGCTTCTTTATTTCCCCTTTCATCAACGTGCAACCCTTCGATGCGCCCCGTTTTACTGGCTGTAGCGGTACCCGCAGCGTATTGGCCGGCGGCTCGGGCGATGGCTTCAACCTGACTTATCGCGGCCGCACCGACGCCCGCGATCTGCAGGTGGATATCGATATTTATCTGGAACAGTTCCCGACGGAGGATGCACTGGACTATGGCGAGGCGCTGCAAGAATTTCTGTTGCGCGCGCTGCAGCGGGGAGCCTGGGAGCAGCCGCTGGCGGCCCTGACGGCGTTGCCCGCCTGAGAAAATGCGGGCGGGGGGAATGACCCCGCCCGAGTGGTGTGGTTTCAGTTGGCCAGCAACGCCGCCACTTCGCGCGCGTTCTTGCACGGCAGGAGCGAACTGCTTACCAGACGGGTGCCGAAAGCGTCATTGAGGCGTGCCGCTACCTGTTTGATATGCGGCAGCTTCAGCCCCATGGCGATAAACGCCGTCTCTTCCCCCCATTCCGGGCGCGGCGTCACGCCGATCGCCTGCCAGTAAATGGTCAGGATCTCTGCGCTGCGCGCCAACGGTGCGTTCGGCGGCGGGGCCGCACAGGCGTTCAGCGCCAGCGCGGTTTGCTGGTGGTTCAGGTCGGCACGGATGCGATGGCGGTCGGTTTTGCCGTTGGCGGACAACGGCAGCGCCTCGGCATGGATAAAGCGCGTAGGAATATGGGTACAGGGCAGATAGCCGGTGGCGAAGGCGCGGATCTCGGACAGCGGCAGCGGTTTGCCGTCGCGGGTCAGATACAGGGCGCCGAGCGCCGCCTCGTTGTTCTCTCCGCTGGGATAATCCACCACCACCATATCCAGGATCGCCGGATGGCGGCGCAGCACGTCTTCGATTTCCGGCAGCGAGACGCGCACGCCGCGGATCTTCACATAGCCGTTCACCCGGGCGGCGAACATGATGTTGCCGTCTGTTCGGTAGTAGCCCTGATCGCCGGTGCGAAAAGCGCGCAGCGGTTGCCCATCCGGCCCTTCGAGGGTAACGAAATCGTGCTGCTTCAGCTCCCCCTGCTCCAGGTAGCCCAACGCCAGGTTCACCCCGGCGGTATGAATGCGGCCGACCACGCCGGCCGGGCAGTGGCTGCCGTCGTCATGGCAGATGAAGTAGCGGTTGGCCGGCAGCGGGCGGCCGTAAGGCACGGTGCCGCTCTCCTGCGGGGCGATCGGGTGCCAGATGCTCCAGATGGTGGTTTCGGTCGGTCCGCCGAGTGAGAACAGCGCGAGATCCGGGCGCAAGGTGCGCAGGGTTTGCACCGTCGCCGGCTTGATGTAGTCGCCGCCTTGCGCCACCAGGCGCAGCGAGCGCAGGCTGTCGGCCGTTTTGCAGGTGAGCAGCATCTCCAGAATGGCGGGCACCGAACACCACAGGCTAACCCGGTGCTTTTCCACCAACTGGTTCCAGCTGATAGCGTCTTTTTCCTGATGCGGCGCCGGCAGCACCAGCGTGGCGCCGGCGCACAGCGAACCAAACAGATCGAACATCGACATGTCATGGTGCGGCGGCGTGACGGAAATGAAGACGTCGTCGGCGGTGACCGCCCAGCGCTGCTGGGTCTGGTGGACGACATTGGCAGTGGCGCGGTTGTTGAGCACCACGCATTTGGGCTTACCGGTGGTGCCGGAGGTATACAGGTAGTAGCTCGCGGCCAGGCTGGCGCTGCGTTCCGCCAGCGCCTGTTCATCCGGCAGCGCGGGCGCGCGATCCGTCGGCGCCAGCAGGGTCGCCGGCGTCACGCCGAGCGGCGTTTCGAGATCGCCGCCGTGCACCACCAGCGTCGGCCGGCAATTCTCCAGCAGGTAGGCGGTGCGTTCCGGCGGCGAGTTGATGTCGACAGGCACCCAGATCACGCCCTGCAGGGCGCAGGCGAGGCTGAAGATGATCTGTTCCGGGCTGCGCGGCAGATACAGCGCGACCACGTTGCCCGGTTGCACGCCGCGGCTCTGCAGGTTGGCGATCGCCGTGGCGATCCGCTGGCCCAGCTCGCGGTAGGTCAGCGTCTGCTCGCCGCAGATCAGCGCGCTGCCGCCGTTTTGCTCGCCGAACAGCCGCTCGGCCAGCTGCGCCAGATAAGGATAAGGCGCGTAATTCGCTTCGCTGTCGTTGTGGCGATAATGCGCCAGATCGATGAAGTCCCGCGGCGCGACCGCCAGGTCGGCCCGTTGGCAGCTATGCAGGATGCGTCGCTGCAACGCCGCCAGCATGGCTTCTACCTGTTCGCCATGCAGCGCCTGCTCGGCGTAGTCTACGCACAGCTGCAGGTTTTTTTCGCTGTCCAGCGTCAGGCGAATGTCGATGGCGACCTGCGGTGTTTGGGTCAGGCCATCGTGAAAGCGCACCGGCGCCTCGGCCGGCAGCGTCTCCCAGCCCAGACAGTTGGTCAGGATCACCGGCAGCGCCGGGCCGCCCTGGCTTTGGCCGAGCAATTGCCGCGCCAGATCGACGCCGGAAAACGTCAGGTGATCGAGCGCGCCGAGCACGTCGTCCTGCAGGGCTTGCGCGCGCTGGATAAAATCTTCGCCGTGGCGCGAATAGCGTACCGCCACGAAGCTGGAGGCGTTGCCCAGTGCACCGTCGGCGGCGGGGAATGCCACCGGCACGCCGACGCACAGCTCGCCGTCGGTGGTCCAGTGGGCCAGCGTATCGAGGATCAGCGCCGAGAGCAGGCTGTTGCGCAGCAGCGCGTGTGGCGATCCCAGGCGGCCGAGCTGTTTTATCGTATCGTGCGGCAGCGTCAGGCTGACGCGGCGATAGCGTGACGAGGAGAGATTGGCGAGCGGGGCGCGCCACGGCAATGCCGACGGGGTGGTGACATCCTGCAGCTTTTCGCGCCAGTAGGCGGCATCGGCCTGCCGCTGCGCCGCCGGTGCGGCGGGGAGCGGCAGCGCAGCGGCGGTCGGCGCCAGAGGGCGATCGTCAAACAGGCGAGCGATCACGGTGGAGATCCCCTGGCCGTCGAGGATCAACGCATCGAAGCTGGTGAAGATCAGCGTATCGTACGGCGATCCCGTCGGATCCTGCTGTTCGGCCCGTTGGATCACGGCGATGCGCCACAGCGGTTGGCTCGGATCGTGGCGCTGGTGGGAGTATCGCTCGCGCAGTTGTTCGACCTGGCGCTGCGACGCTTCGCCATCAAGGGCGCGCAGATCGTGACGATCCAGATGCAGCGTCACCTCCGGGCGTACGTGCTGCGTGCCGCGCTGCACATCGATGCAGGTGCGCAACGCTGGGTAGTGCTGTACCAGCTCGGTCAGGCGCGCTTCAAGGCGCGGTACATCCAGCTGCCGGGCGCGGTATTCGCGAAAGTCGTGCATCGCCACGCCGCCGAGCGGCCATCGATCGCTGCGGCCCAGAAGATAGGCCTGCTGCAGTGCGGTTAATGCTGTCTCCATGGTACTTCCCTATAGTCGCTAACCGATTAAAACGAGCCGGGCGTCGCGCGCCCGGAAACCGATCTCAGTGCTGCGGCGCCAGCGCGGCGAGCAGCGTTTTCGCATGCCGTCCTGCCTCGGGCGAGCGTTGGCAGATCAGCGCCGCCAGCGCCGCAGGGGAGGAGTGCGCCGCCAGATCCTGCGCCGTCAGCGCTGCCGCCAGATACTTGTTGAGCACCGTCAGCAGCGCGTTCACCCCGGCATCCGGCAAGGCCAAGCGGCGGATATCGTCGTGGTCGTGCAAGCTAGCCTCGGGGGCCACTCGCGCCAGCAGCCGGTGCAGCACCAGGCGCACCGGCGCTTGCTGCGCCAGCGCGTCGGGCGTGCATTGCGCCAGCAGCTGCGACAGCGGGCGATCGAACGCCGCCGTTTGCCGCGCGGCCAGGTGCAGCAGCGCCCGGTAACAGGCCAGCAGGCGTGGCAGCACCTGCTCGGGGAACGCATCCAGCCGCACGTCCCAGTTGATCAGAATGCCGTCGTCGACGTGGGCGACCTGCGCATCCAGCGCCACCTGCGGCCCCTGAGAGATGACCCAGCCGAGACGGCCGAAGGTGTCGGTGACCCGTTCGGAAAACAGCGTCTTGCCGCGGATGCCAAAACCGGCGGTAAACACCACCGGCGAAGGCTGCAGGCTGCCGTGCAGGCGCGACAGATCGCGCATCACGCTCACACCGGGGTAATCCGCATGCTCGATCAATTCCGCCAGCTGCGTCATCAGGCGCCGGCAGAAGGCGCTCAGATTTTCCGTCGGATTCAGTTCCACGCCGAGCAGCACTAGGTTGGAGAAATCGCCGATGAGGCGATGCGCGTCCTCCCGTTCGCTCTCGCGGTGGAACAGCGGCACGTTGAGCCGGAAGCGCGTCATGTTCCAACCCTGGCCGACGGCCAGGGCGAACAGCGCTAAAAACAGCGTCGAGAGCGAGGTGTGGTGCCGTTTGGCGACGTTCTCCAGCGCGCGGCTTTCTTCCGCATTCAGCTGTACGGCCAGGCGATCGCTGCGGCAGCGGTCCGGCGTGCGCAGCAGGCGCGGCGCCGGGGGCACCTGCGCCAGGCGTTCACGCCACCAACGCTGGCCGCGTTCGCGCCGCTGGCGCAGCGCCTCGTCGGCGTCGCGCCGTTCGAGGTGGTCGAAGTAGGCCGGTAGCGCGTCATGGGAGGGGGACGGTGGGCACTGGTGATAAAACGCCGTCAGATCTTCCATCAACAGGCGAAAGCTCATGGCATCGCCGGCGATCATATCGAGATCGACATGCAGGCGGCTGCGCCCTTCCGGCATCAGGCTCAGGCTGATATCGCAGGGCACGCCCTGTTCCAACGGTAGCAACTGGGTGCTTTTCGCCTGGCGTTTGGCGGCGAGCGCGGCCGCCAGCGTCGCTGTATCGGCGTGCCGCCAGTCGTCGAGATGCAAAGTATGCCGGGGGCCGGGAGGCGCGATGGTCTGGCGGCCATCATCGGTAATGCGCAGGCGTAACAGCGGATGATGCAGGTACAACGCATCGACGGCCTGGCGCAACCGGGCGATGTCCAGCTCGCCGCCGTCGAATTCCGCGTACAGGTGGGCGGCCATGCCGCCGAGAGGAGGAGCGGACTGTCGGCCTACCCAATAGGCGGCCTGCATCGTGGTTAAAGCTTTCATCGGGTATCCATTTTGATTCAGCCAACGAGACTGCAAGAATATATCCAAATGTTAATAGGAATGAAAATTATTATTATTTGATCCATTTGGCGCGGAGGTGCTATCTATAAGGGGTTTTAGCGGTGGATGGCGCAGATGGTGTTGAGTGTGAATAATTTATTTATATTATTCTTAGCATTGCAATGATTGCTTGTTATTGCAGCGCGTGTTTTACCTGCAAAAGTATAAGGCCTTCTGGCTGTTTGCGTGCTCGTCCCCTCATCTTTGTTGATAATGATTTGCATTAGAATATGCAAAATATTATCATTCTTAACATTATTTTACGTTTTTATACAAGCCGCCGGCCGCTCCGCCGGCGGCTTGGCCGTGGACGGGGCCGCGCCCGTTCGGCCGCGCAAGGCATGGGTTTGCCGCAGGGATAAGCAACACAAAGGTCGGGAAGGCCGGAGCGTCAAGGTCTGTGTGAGTGTCGATGTAGGTTGTGTAAAAAAAATCAAATTTTGTGCACCTCTGGGATGAAAGGAGAAGACATCTATGGGCAAGCATTTTGCGGCTCAACGGCATGAAAGCGTAGGAAACGGGGAAAAAGCGGGGTTGAAAGCCATTGGGGCGTTTTCCTCCGTATTTTTAGGGGTTTGTTCACTGGCGATCGGTAACGTCAACGCGGCGGAAACCAAGAGCAACGAAACCTACCAGGACGCGGAAACGCTGCTGGTCACCGGTGAGAAGATCAAACGTTCCATTTTCGACACCGGCTCTAGCGTGCAGGTGTTCGACAGCAACCGCATCGCCTCGATGCCCGACGCGGTGCAGATCCCCGATCTGCTGCGCATGACCCCCAACGTGGTGGATCTGGGCATCGGCAACGAACTCCCGACCGTGCGCGGCATCGACGGTTCCGGCCCGAACGTCGGCGCCAACGCCTTCCTCAGCGGCACCCGCCCGCGCCTCAATCTGTCGTTGGACGGCCGTTCGCTGACCTATAACGAACAGGCGTTCGGCCCACAGTCGCTGTGGGATCTGGATCGCGTCGAAGTGTTCCTCGGCCCGCAAAGCTATATTCAGGGGCGCAACGCCATCGCCGGCGCCATCGTCATGGCCAGTAAAGATCCGACCTTCGAATGGGAAAGCGCCTTCAAGGGCGGGGCCGGCAACCAGCACTCTTCACAGCTGGCGGCCATGGCGTCCGGCCCGCTGGTGGAAGATCAGCTGGCGTTCCGCGTCAGCGTCGATCGCCAGCGCCGCCGCAGCGAGGCTGACCTGCCGGCCTATGCGCCGGTGGGCGATCCGCGTGAAGTGGAAGCCACCACCGCCCGCGCCAAGCTGTTGTTCAACCCGGCCGGCCTGCGCGACCTGACCACCAAGCTGACCTTTAACCACTTCGGCAGCACCGCGCCACAGAACGAAAGCCTCAACCCGCAGCCGCACCCGACCAATCCGCGCCACGATCCGCGCCGCGCCGTGTTCAAAAGCAACATGAACAGCACCATCTGGGATCTGGCCTGGGAGGCCTCCGATGCGCTGACGTTTGAAAACCGCGTTATCTACACCGACTTCAACATCAACCGTCCGACGGCTTACAATATCCAGTACGCCGAGATCGACGGCCAGGAAGTTCACGTAGAGCCGGTGGTGCGCTTCGGCGGCGCGGACAGCCGCCTGCACGGGCTGGCGGGGCTGCGTTACTTCCACGGCACGCAGGATGAGTTCGTCAACATCTTCGGCGGATCGACCTTCAAGGATAAAACCGATACCCATTCGGCGTTCGCCGAGCTGACCTATGCGCTGACGCCGCAGGTGGACGTGACCGCCGCCAGCCGTCTGGAACGCGAACACCGTCGCCGCGATGGCGGCAGCCAGGCGGTGCGCATCGACTTTGATGAAACCTATACCGTGTTTCTACCGAAGCTGGACGTGGCCTGGAAACCGACGGATACCCAAACCTACGGTGCCAAGATCGCGCGCGGCTATAACGCTGGCGGCGGCGGCATCACGATCGGCACGCCGGTGGTCAGCTACACCTACGGTTCCGAGTACGTGTGGAACTACGAGCTGTACACCCGCCACCATCTGAAAGACGCCAACGTGGTGCTGACCGCTAACGTCTTCTACAACGATTACAAAGATATGCAGCTGCCGTACTCGTTGGGTGAGAACTCCAGCGTGATCCGTAACGCCGACAAGGTGGAAACCTACGGCGCGGAAATCGGCGCCACCTGGCAGCCGCGTTGGGACTTCGAACTGTTCGGCAACCTCGGCCTGCTGAAAACCGACATCAAGAAGTTCTCGGGCAGCGGCGTGGAAGGGCATGAGCTGGCGCGCGCACCGGCTTACACCGCCAACATGGGTGCTAAATATCAGTTCTTGAAAGGGTGGGAGCTGAGCAGCAACGTGGCGTTTACCGACTCCTACTATTCGCAATACGACAACGATTCGCGCGGGCGCATCGGCTCCTATTGGACGGCCAACGCCCAGCTGGCTTACACCTTCGACTACGGTCGCGCCACGCTGTATGCGAAAAACCTGTTTGATTCAGACCGCCGCGAGATGGTCAGAAGCAACGACATCTACACGGCGACTCTCCAGCGAGGCCGTCTGGTCGGCGCAGCAGTTGAGCTGAATTTCTAACGCTATCGCGATGACGGGGGACGAATGTCCCCCGTTTCATGCGTCATCCCGGCACGGCCGGGCAAAGGAGATAACGCAGTGATCGGTGATTTTGACAGCATTCTGAGCGATGAAGAGGCCCAGCGGCTGGAGAGCGCCTTTCAGGCGCTGGGCGCGGCGTCGGTGAACGGCGATCGGCCGGTAAGCGAAGCCGAAGAGCGGGCGTGGTTCGCCCATCTGCAACAGGGTGACGCTCGCGGGCAGCGGGCGCTGGCCTGGCGCCTGACGGGGGACGTGGATATCGCCCAACTGACGGCGGCGCTGCAGGCGTTGGTGCGGGAAACGCCGGGCGTGGACGTGCATTACGTTTTTGATGACGAAAACGGTCTTGAGAAACGCCCCGCCGGCTCGGCGCCGTTGCCGGTGAGCCTTCGTCAGGTGGTGGACGAACCACACGCCATGGGTTGCCTGCTGCAAGCGCAGGCAACGCCGTTTGAGCTTGAAAACGAAGCGCCGCTGCGCTGCCTGCTGTTGCTCACGCCGGGCGATGCGGTGATTTTGGGCGTGGTCTTGCATGACATCCTGGCGGAAACGCTGCCGTGGCGCCACCTGCCGGCGATGCTGTCCGCCCGTTATAACGGGGATGTGATGCCTCTGCCTTTCGCGGTGGAACCGGTCGAGCTGGCGGAAACCTCGGAGCCGCAGCTGCCGTGGGTGCGCCAGGCGGTCTCGCTGCAGGATTATCGCAGCCCGGCGCGGCGCGCTGATGCGTTGCTGCCGGTGGGCTCGCGCGTGGTCACGCGCATTGATCGCTCGCTGTTGCCCGCCAACGACACGCCGCGGGCCTTGCTGGCGGCGGTGGCGGCACGGTTTGCCGAATTCGTCGCCGCGCAGGCCGGCGGCCAAGCGGTGCAGCTGTGCGTGCCGGCGGCGGAGACGGCGGAGTGCGTCGGCCTGGAGCTGGGCCTGACGGCGCCGCCGCTGATGCGTCTGACCGTGCAGCATGGCGAGAGCGACGTCGGGCAGAGGCTGCTGGCGCAGGCCGTGGCTGAACAGCCGGACCCGCAACGGGCGCAACTGCTGGTGGCCTGGCGCGACGATCTGGCCGCAGAGTGGCGGCTGGAAGGCGTTCACGCCGAACGCCTGTTGCTGCCGCCGCTGCATACGCCGTTCGAACTGGCGCTGCTGCTGGGCTTGCCGGAAGCGGAAGCGCTGACGCTCGAGCTGGTCACCGACCCGCGCCTGTCTCCCCATGTGGCACCTTTCTTGCTGGAGCAGTTCAGCGCCTTCCTGGCCGGGCAGCGGATTGCCGTCGCACTGCCGGCGGCTGAGGCCGATTCCCCGGCGATGGCCGCGCCGGCGGCGAACGGCGACGCGGA
Organism: Serratia sp. Nf2; assembly: GCF_003028435.1. Classification (NCBI taxonomy): domain Bacteria; kingdom Pseudomonadati; phylum Pseudomonadota; class Gammaproteobacteria; order Enterobacterales; family Yersiniaceae; genus Serratia; species Serratia sp. Nf2. The sequence continues at coordinate 16,947 of NZ_PYTW01000002.1, forward strand.
CGAAAGCGTTGCACCGCTGATTTTGCAGGAGTTCCGTGAGGCGCTGGTGGCGCCGGAAATGACCCTGGATGAAGACTTCTTCGATCGCGGCGGCCATTCGCTGGTCGCCACCCGGGTGATCGGTCGCTTGCTGAGCCTGCATCAGATCGAAATCAACATTAACGATCTGTTCAGCCATCCGACGGCGCGCGGGTTGGCGGGCTACGCCAAACGCCTGAACGTCGCGCAGCCGAATGCCGCGGTGGCCACCGCCGACGATCATGATCGCGCGCAGGCGCCGCTGTCGCTGGCGCAGGAATCGCTGTGGAAGGTGTATGAAGCCTTCGGCCATGACGAGATTTTCAACCTGCCGTTCTCTCTGCGCTTCTTCGATGCAGTAGACGAAACGGCGCTGCGTCAGGCGTTTATCGACGTCATGACTCGCCATACCGTGCTGCGTTCACGCTTCGTCGAGCAGCAGGGAGAGGTGGTACAGGTGGTGGTGCCGGCCGCCGAACTCTCGGATTACTCGTGGTTCCGCTTCTCCAACGAAACGCCGGCGGGCAACGCCGCCGCCCTGTTGGCCGACGCCGGCCAGCACCGGTTCGATCTGGCCGCCGAGCTGCCGCTGCGCGCCACGCTGCTGCGCGATGCGGACAACGGCCAGCAGCTGCTGTCGCTATTGTTCCACCATGTGGTGCTGGATGAATGGTCGCTCAACCTGATGATGGATGAGCTGGGCGTCGCCTATCGCCATCGCGTCGTCGGCCAGGCGCCGCAGTGGAGTGGGCAACCACCGCAGTTCCACACCTTCGCCCGTCAGCAGCGGGCCTCCGGGGTGCAGCAGCAACATCTGGACTACTGGCTCGATGCGCTGCGCGGCGCACCGGTCGGCCAGCCGATCTTCCGACAAGAAGCATCCACCCACCCGGCGGTGCCGGCACCGGCGGACGTCAACGGCGGCTGGCTGGAGTTCGAGGTCGATCCTGCCGTGGCGGAAGGCCTGTATCAGCTTGCCCGCCGTAACAACGCTTCGCTGTTCAACGTGGTGTATGCCGGGATTACCTCGGCGCTGCGCCTGCTCGGCGGCCCGGCGGATCTGCTGGTGGGCACCTCGACCTCCGGTCGTAACGACGCCGAGTTCTTCGATACCGTCGGCTACTTCACCACCGTGGTGGTGCACCGCGTGCGCTTCGACGAAGGGCTGACGGTGGCCGGGTTGGTCAGCCAGGTGAAAAACACCATCAACGGCTCGCTGCCGTACACCGACATTCCGATCGATCTGGTGGAGGAAGGGCTGTTCGGCGTGGACGCCGACCGCAAGAACCACATGTTCGAAGTGTTCATCCAAATCCACAGCCGCATCAAGCTGAACGGCGAGTTCCGGCTGCAGGACGGCAGCGCGATCGCCTACCGTCAGGTGGAGCCGGAGAAAGCCGAATCGTTGCTCGGCCTGCAGTTTGAGGTGATGGAAGACGATCTGGCCGGGAAGAAATCCCTGCGGGTGATGATGACCTACCGCCAGGACCACTACAGCCGGGAGCAGGCCAATCTGATCGCCGACGGCGTTCAGCACGTCTTTACCCAGTTTGCGCAGCACATCGCTGGCGATATCGCTCTGGCGGCGCTGCCGCCCGGGCCGCAGGCATGACGTTGTTTCACTCTAACCGAAAGCATGATTTTCAAGGAGATAAAAGGATGTCTGGAACCCTAGCAACCCCGCGCGCGTTACTGTCGCTGCTGGTGGCGGCCTCTCTGGTGGTCGCCGGCGCCGCGCAGGCCGACGATGCCGGCATCAAACCGCAGGACATCAAGCGCGAGGCGCTGTCGTCGACGGTGGTGGAGATGGCCTACAGCACCTCGCAACAGGCGCTGTTCGTCAGCGCACCAGACTGGAAGGAAGAGGCGCGCTCCCGCGTGCTGCGGCTGGATCCCAACACCCTGGCGATCAAAGCGGAGATCCCGCTGCAGGTGAAAGGCTTCGGCGTGGCGCTGAACGATGCGGGCAATCGCCTATACCTGACGCAGGCCTTCAACGGCGAAGTCGGGGTGGTGGACACCACCACCAACCACGCGCTGGGCAGCATCAAGCTGCTGGACAAAGCGGTGCTGGAGCAGGCTTACAAGCAGGCGGGCATCAGCGGCAAGCGCCTGGATTTCCTGTTGGCGGAGCTGAAGAAATTCAAAATCACCGAGGACTACCTGTACCGCCTCCGCGAGCTCAAGTATGACGCGCAAAGCGGCCGTCTGTTCCTGCCGGGCCTGGGCTTCGGCGTCGACAGCGTGCTGTACGTGGTCGATACCAAGGCCGGCAAGCTGGAGAAAGTGATCCCGGGCTTCGGCTACAACGCGGTGGGCATCACGCTGGATGAGAAGGGCCGTCGGGTATTCGTCTCCAACATGCAGGGGCAGGTGATCACCCTGAACGCCGACACGCTGGCGATCACCGCCACGCACGAAGTACAGGCCGATCAGCTGCTGAACCTGGTGTATGATCCGGCGAGCAATCGCCTGTTGGGCGTCGATCAGGGCATCGATCGCGACGACTACCGCAACCATCATCTGGGGCACGACTACGTGAAGCGCAGCAGCGGCCATCGGGTGTTTGCGCTGGATGCGGACAGCGGCAAGGTGCTGGCCAGCGAGCTGACGGATGAGGTGCCGATCGGCCTGCTGCTCGACGAGCGCAGCCAGCGGCTGTATGTCGCCAACCGCAAAGGCGTGCGTGTGGATCATGGCGCCGGGACGCTGACGGTGTTCGACGCCAAGACGCTCAAGCGCCTGCAAACCGTAGACCTGCCGCCGCACCCTAACAGCCTGGCGTTGGATCCGAAAGGCGACGCGCTGTTCGTGACGGTGAAAAACGACGGCGCTTCCACCAAGGCCGGCAAGCCGGAAAGCGTGGTGCGTATTCAGCTGCATACCAGGTAACGAAAAAGCGAAAATAAAAAGGGGCGCCGCGGCGCCCCTTTGTTATTGGGACCATGTCATCAGAAGTGGGTGTTGATGCTCATGTAGTAGGTACGGCCCGGTTCGTTGTAGGTGGCCGCGCCCGCGCCGGCGATGTTAATCGCGCCGGTGTTCGGATCGCCCACGTTCTGCGCGTTGCCGGCGCGGAACTGGCGTTTGTCGAACAGGTTGTCGATGCCGGCGGTGAGGCTGACGTTTTTGGTCAGGTCATAGGTCGCGCTGGCGCCGACGACGGCATAAGGGCTGACCTCGCGGGTTTCGCCGCCGGTGGCCGGTTTACCCTGGTAGTTGTACTTCTTCGGCTTCTGACGGCCGTACCAGGTCAGGGTGGACTGCATCGACAGATCCTGCGTGGCCTGCCAGCTGAGGGTCGAGTTGACGGTGAACTTCGGGATCACCGACAGGTAATCGCCGGTGGTCTTGTTCTTGTTCTCGATCATGTAGGTGGCGTTGTTGCTCCAGGTGACGGTCTCGCTGACCGGCACGTTCAACGAGCCTTCCAGCCCTTGTACCACCGCTTTCGGTACGTTTTCCCACTGATAGACCGCCGTGCCGGTGCTGCTGGTGGCGATGCGAGAGTTACCCGCCTCAATCTTGTTGTGGTAATCGTTGCGGAAGTAGGTCACGCCGGCCAGCCAGCCTTCGTTATGGAATTCCAGCCCGATCTCTTTGTTGACGCTGGTTTCCGCTTTCAGATCGTCGTTGCCCAGCAGGTAGCAGCCGTTTTTGGTATCGCTGCCGGCACATCCCTGGCCTTTGCTGTACAGCAGGTAGTTGCCGTTGGTCTGGAACAGCGTCGGGGCTTTATAGGAACGCGCGATGCCCATCTTCAGCGTGAAGTAGTCGCCCAGTTCCTGCGACAGGTTTAGCGCCGGGCTCCAGTTGTTGCCGGATTCGGAATGCAGATCGTAACGCAGGCCCGGCGTCAGCATGGTGGTGTCGGTCAGCTCGATATTGTCTTCGGCGAACAGCGAGAAGATATGCGCGGAAGCGTAAGGGCTGCGCGTACCGGTAGTCATGCCGGGAATGGTGCCGCCCATCAGCGTTTGGCTGGTGGACGTGCCGTCTTTCATCCGCTGCTGGGTCCACTCGGTACCCAGCGTGGCGGTCTGGGCGACGCCCAGTTCAAACGGCACGCTGACTTCGCTGTGCGCCAGGAAGTCGTCCAGTTTGGTGGTGCCGAACCCGGTGTTTTTGGTGTCGAAGATGCCTTCGGTGCCGCCGGCCAGCCCTTCGTTCAGGCGGGTGTTGCGGGTGCGTTCAAACTGAACGTAGTTGTTGGTGCTCACGCCGTTGTCCCAGGCGCCGCGGTGGGTCAGGCCGAAGGTTTCACGGTAGATGCGGTTGGTCTCTTCGCCGTAGTTGCTCTGCACCAGGGCGTTGGTGTTGGTGTTCTGGGTATCGCCGGCGTACAGGTTGCCCTGGCGGCCGTAAGCGTACTCGAACTCCAGCGACTGCAGATGGGCGAAGTCCCAGTGCAGCAAGGCGTCGATGTTTTTATCGACTACCCCTTCGCGCCCGGCCGGGACGCTGTTGGCGTAGGCGCCGACGCGTTCGGACTTGTGTGATTCGTTAATGTCCCAGGCATCGGCCTGCGTTTTGCTGTAGCCGCCGAACAGGCGGAAGCTCAGGGAATCGCTCAGCGGGCCGGACAGGCTGAAGTCGGTGCGCTTGGTGGCACCCTCCTGCTTGTGCTGCGGCACGTTGAAGTAGCCGTTCAGCGAGCCGTGCAGCGCATCGCCGGCCTTCTTGGTGATGATGTTGACCACGCCGCCCGCGGCGCCGTTGCCGTAGCGCGCTGCGGCAGGGCCGCGCAGCACTTCGATGCGCTCGATCATTTCCGGCGGCACCCAGGCGGTATCGCCGCGCGAGTCGCGCTCGCCGCGCCAGCCCTGGCGCACCGAGTTGCGGCTGGAGGCCGGCTTGCCGTCGATCAGAATCAGGGTGTTTTCCGGGCCCATGCCGCGGATATCGATCTGGCGGTTGTTGCCACGCTGGCCGCTGGTGGAGTTGCCGGTCAGGTTAACCCCGGGCATGGTGCGGATCAGTTCGCTGATGTCGCGCGCCGGCGGGCGTTTTTGGATCTCGTCGGCGGTGATGGTGGACACCCCCGGTGCCTGCAGGTTCTGCCGGGCGGCGGTCACCACGATGGTGTCTTCGCCGCGCGGTTTTTTATCCACTGCGCCGCTGTTTTCTTCCGTGGTGGGGGTGTCGGTCTGCTGTGCGGCGTTGGCGAACGCGGACGCGCCCAATCCCAAGCCGATAAGAGTGGCTAAAGAATAACGTGATAGCTTGCTTTTCATTTGAGTGTCCTACCTTGCTGCCATCCCTCGCCGAACGGGGGGAAGGGCGGTTGTAGTTTTTGTGTAGTCGGAAATAGAAAATCGGCTGCGGCAAGGGATGCCATTGATATATCCCCGATCCCTGTCCGTTGCGCGCAATACCAGCACGATCTCCAAGCCTTACACACTATTGCAAATGCAAATTATTATCAATAGTATTTGGCGTACAGTGCGTTCGGGCGGTGGCCGGCGATAGGGAAAAGTCGACGTTCCCGGTGCCGCCAACTACAAAATGGGTAGGCGTTGTGAATACAGAACTACAGTCAGAAAGCAGCAGATTATTGGCCAGCAGCAATGCGGGCAGTCCAGGGTGGTGGTTGACGGTGGCACGGCGCGGTACGCCATGGGTAGAACCGGCGGGTAACGGCCGCTGGCGAACCACCTTTTTCTGGCGCGATCCTCAGGGATGCGAATTGACCTCCGCCTACCGTCGCGTGTGGATCAACATTAACTGCCTGACCGACCATCATCAGCCGAATCCGCCGCAAAGCCTGCAGCGTTTGGCCGGCACCGACGTGTGGTACTGGCAGACCGAGCTGAGCGGCGCCTGGCGCGGCAGCTACTGCTTTATCCCCTGCTTTGACGAGCGGCCGCCGGCGTTCAGCGGCGACGATGCGCACGCCAACATGCACAACCTGCGCCACTGGTGGCATCAGGTGTTCGCCAGCGCCACCCCCGATTTGCTCAACCCGTATCGCTCCTGGCAAAGCGCCAGCGGCCACAGCGTCTCCGGCCTGCACATGCCGGATGCGCCGCCGCAGCCGGTATGGCGCTCGTTCGACGAGTACGAGATCGCCAGCGGGCGCTGCACGCCGCCGTTGCCGGCGCGTTTGCAGCGCCATACCTGGCAGAGCGAACGCCTGGGCAACAGCCGCGATGTCTGGATCTACACGACAGGCGACAGCAAGCCGGCCGAGCGTCCGTTGGCTATCCTGCTCGACGGCCAGTTCTGGGCGAAGCAGATGCCGGTCTGGGAGCCGCTGATGCAACTGACCCGCGAGGGGGCGTTGCCGGAAGCGGTGTATGTGCTGATCGACATCATCGATCTGCCGCACCGGGCGCGAGAATTAACCTGCAAGGACGATTTCTGGCTGGCGGTGCAGGAAGAACTGATGCCGCAGCTGGCCGACTGGGCGCCGCACAGCGACAAACCGGCCGATACGGTGGTGGCGGGGCAAAGCTTTGGCGGTCTGGCCTCCCTGTATGCCGGGCTGCGCTGGCCGCAGCGTTTCGGCGCGGTGATCACCCAGTCCGGTTCCTATTGGTGGCCGCGGCGCGACATGCTGCAGCTGCCGAGCATTCCCGACGACGCCTGCTGGCTGATGCAGCAGGTAGAACGGCACGGCTTGGGCAACCACGGCGCGCTGAAGGTATTTATGGAAGCCGGTTCGCAGGAAAAGCTGGTGCACCGGGTCAGCGGCGAAATGGCGGCGCGCCTGAGCGACGCCGGCCATCGGGTGCACTACCGGGTGGTGGAAGGCGGGCACGACGCGCTGTGCTGGCGCAGTGGCCTGACCGACGGGCTGCAGGCGGTCTGGGCCTCCGCTTTCGCCACCGCTTACCCGGCATCGGCGACGGCACGAGGAACACATGATGGAAAGCCTGAATCCGTTCGATGATCCACAGCAGCGCAGCCTGGTGCTGCGCAACGTACAACAACAATACAGTTTGTGGCCGGATTTCCGCGCCATTCCGTCCGATTGGACGATCGTCTTCGGCCCGGCGGCGCACACCGCGTGCGCCGAATGGCTGGAACAGCATTGGCAAGACATTTTGCCGGTCGCAGCACGCGAGGCGTGACCGGCGCCAGGTAATCACGGGAGCAATAAGCAGTGTCACACACCCCTAACTCTCTCAGCGGCCCGGCGCTTGCGGGCGAATGGCCGCTGGTCGCGGCGCAACCCGGCATCTGGGTCGCCGATCAAATTTCTCCACATCGCAATGCCTACGCGGTGGCCCACGCCATCGAACTCAACGGCCCCATTGCCGTAGAGCCTCTGCTGCAGGCCATCATCCAGGGCCTGGGCGAGGTGGATATGCTGCGCCTGCGTTTTGCGGAACGCGACGGCGTGCCGGTGCAATGGCTGGACGACGCGCTGTCGGTGCACGAGCCGGAACTCGTCGATCTGACGACGTCGCCGGATCCCGAAGCCGCCGCGCGCGCGCTGATGGACATCGATCTGGCGAGCGATCTGCGCGCCGGCAGCGGCGCGCCGCTGTATCGCCATGTGGTGATGCGTCTGGCGGATGATCGCTGGTTCTGGTATCAGCGCTATCACCATCTGCTGGTGGACGGTTTCAGCTTCACCGCCATCGCTCGCCGCGTGGCGGCGATTTACACCCATCTTTGCCGCGGCGACGCGCTGGAACCGACGCCTTTCACGGCGTTCAGCGACGTGGTGGCGGAATACCAGGCTTACCGGGAGGCGCCGGCCTGGCAGCGCGACGCCGATTTCTGGCTCGAAAAAGCGCGGCAGCTGCCGCCGCCGGCCACGCTCTGCCCGCAGCCGCTGGCCGGGCAAACCCCCACGCCGCGCATCCATCGATTGGAACAGCGCTGCGATCCGCAGGCCTTCGCCGAACTGGTGCAGTGCGGTGCGCAGCAGAAGCTGAACGCCGCCGATATGGCGGTGGCGCTGGTGGCGCTGTGGGTATCGCGCCTGAGCGGCCAACCGAGCTTCAGTGCCGGTTTTATCTTCATGCGCCGCACCGGATCGGCCGCCCTGTGCGCCGCCGGCCCGGTGATCAACGTGCTGCCGATGGAGATGCATCTCGAGCCGCAGGCCACGCTGTATGAGGCAGCCACTCGCATCAGCCGCGAGCTGAAAACGGTGCGCCGCCATCAGCGCTACGACGCCGAGCAGGTGCAGCGCGATCTGGGGCGCATCGGCGACGGTGAACCGCTGTACGGCACGGTCTTCAACTTCAAAATGTTCGATTACCAGTTGGACTTCGCCGGTATCGAAGGCATCACCCACGATCTGGCCTCCGGGCCGGTGCGCGATCTGGAGATTGCGCTGTTTATCGACGAACACCATCAGCTGAAGGTGGAGCTGCTGGCCAACGCCGAGCGTTACAGCCGCCAGGAACTGCAGGCGCATTTGCAGCGGTTGCCGCTGCTGCTGGCGCAGTTCGCCGCGCAGGCAACGTTGCCGATCGGCGAAGCCGATATGCTGACCGCCGACGATCACGCGCTGCTGGCGCGGGTCAACGACACGGCGCACCCGGTGCCGGCGACCACGCTGAGCCAGCTGCTGGCGCAGCAGGCGCAAACCACGCCGGACGCACCGGCGCTGGCGGATGCGCATTTCAGCTTTACCTACCGCGAAACGCGCGAGCAGGTTACGGCGCTGGCGCGCGAGCTGGTGGCGCAGGGCGTGCGGCCGGGCGACATTGTGGCAGTGGCGCTGCCGCGTTCGGTGTTCCTGTCGCTGGCGTTGATGGCGATCGTGGAAGCGGGCGCCGCCTATCTGCCGCTGGACACCGGTTATCCGGACGAGCGGCTGGCGATGATGCTGGAAGACGCCGCGCCGCGGCTGGTCATCACCAACCCGGCGCAGCAGGCGCGTTTCGCCGACAAGGGCGAAATCTTGCTGTATGACGCGCCGCTGGCGGCCGATCACGCCGCCGAGGTGGCGATCGCGGGCCCGACGCCGGACCATGCGGCCTATATCATCTTTACCTCCGGCTCCACCGGGCGCCCGAAAGGCGTGTTGGTCGGCCATCAGGCGATCGTCAACCGCCTGCTGTGGATGCAGCACCAGTATCCGCTGGGAGCGGACGACGCGGTGCTGCAGAAAACGCCGTGCAGTTTCGACGTCTCGGTGTGGGAATTCTTCTGGCCGCTGATGGTCGGCGCCCGGCTGGTGATGGCGCCGCCGGAGGCGCATCGCGATCCGCAGCAGCTGCAACAGCTGATCGCGCAACACCGCATTACCACGCTGCACTTCGTGCCGTCGATGCTGGCGGCTTTTGTGGCCGCCCTGGACGACGACGCGGCGGTGGCGAACTGCGCCGCGTTGCGCCAGGTGTTCTGCAGCGGCGAAGCGCTGCCGGCGGAGCTGTGCCGCCTGTGGCAAAGCCGCACGGCGGTGCCGTTGCACAACCTCTACGGCCCGACCGAAGCGGCGGTGGATGTGACCTGGCATCCGGCCTACGGCGACGCGCTGGCGAAGGTGACCGGCGCCAACGTGCCGATCGGCCTGCCGGTGTGGAACACCGGGCTGCGCATTCTTGACGCGCGCCTGCGGCCGGTACCGCCGGGCGTGGCGGGCGATCTGTATCTGACCGGCGTGCAGCTGGCGCACGGCTACCTTGGCCGGCCGGATCTGACCGCCAGCCGCTTTGTCGCCGATCCGTTCGGCGAGGGCGGGCGCATGTACCGCACCGGCGACGTGGCGCGCTGGCTGCCGGACGGTGCGGTGGAATATTTGGGCCGCAGCGACGATCAGCTGAAGATCCGCGGGCAGCGTATCGAGCTGAGCGAAATCGACCACGCCTTGCTGTCGCTGCCGGGCGTGCGCCAGGCGGTGACGCACGCGCTGGTGCTGCAGGGCACGCCGGTGGACGCCGGCGGCGATGCGCGCCAACTGGTGGGTTATCTGGTGATGCAGCCCGGCGCGAGCTGGGATGCGGAAGCCCTGCGTGCGGCGCTGGCCGACCGCCTGCCGCCGCACATGGTGCCGGTGGCGCTGGTGGAAATGAGCGATTTGCCGCTGAGCGCCAACGGCAAGCTGGATCGCAAGGCCTTGCCGCAGCCGCAGGGCGGTGAACGCAAGGCAGGACGGCCGCCGCAGGCCGGGCTGGAAAGCGAGATCGCGGCGGTATTCGCCCGTTTGCTGCAGCGCGAGCAGGTGTTCGCCGACGACGATTTCTTCGCGCTCGGCGGCCATTCGCTGCTGGCGATGCGGCTGGCGGCGGAGCTGCGCCGCGATCTGGGCAAGGCGGTGTCCGTCGGCCAGGTGATGGTGGCGTCGCGCGTCGAGCAGCTGGCCGCCTTGCTGGCGGAAGATCGCACGCAGGAAGAGGCCGATCGCAGCGGCTTCGACAGCGTATTGCCGCTGCGCGTCACCGAGGGGCCGACGCTGTTCTGTCTGCACCCGGCGTCCGGTTTCTCCTGGCAGTTCAGCGTATTGCCGCGCTATCTCGATCAGCACTGGTCGCTGGTCGGTATCCAGTCACCGCGGCCGGACGGCCCGTTGGCGCTGAGCGAAGATATGGATCAGGTGGTGGATGCCCACCTGCAGACGGTGTTGCAGGTACAGCCGCATGGGCCGTACCACTTCATCGGCTACTCGCTGGGCGGCACGCTGGCGCAGGGCATCGCCGCCCGGCTGCAGGCGCGCGGCGAGCAGGTGGCGTTCCTTGGCCTGCTGGATACCTATCCGCCGGAGACCCAAAACTGGGACGTGATGCTGGACGACAACGTGTTGAAGGAAGTGCAGCGCGAGCGCGAGCAGTTCCTGGCGGTGTCGCAGGATACGCTCGATCCGGCGCTGGGCGAGACGCGCACCGCGATGTTCGACAACATCGAGGCCAACTACGCCGATTCGGTGCGGTTGCTGTCGCACACGCGCACCGCCCGTTTCCTCGGCCAGGCGACGCTGTTCGTCGCCAAACGCACATTGCAGGAAGGAATGGACGTGCATCAGACCTGGTCGCAGTACGTCGATGCGCTGCAGGTGCACGAGCTGGACTGCGCGCATGTCGATATCGTTTCGCCGGCGTCGTTCAAAGTGTTGGGGCCGCTGCTGAACCGGATCTTGCGCACGCTGTAATCGCGCCGTTATCTCGCCGCCAGGCACGGGGATGACCCCGCGTGTGGCGGCGTTTCTTGCGGTCGCTCACAGTTGAATATCAATGAGTTTTATTATCATTATTGATTTCGTCATCTGTGCTAGCATAGCGCCCCGCAACTGCAGAATCCCCGTTTAAAGATGTGGTGAACAACCGATGAGTAGCAAACCCTCCATCCTGCTTGATTTTAGCCTGCTGAAAACCAACCGGGCTTTCCGCGCGGTATTCTGCGCGCGCTTTATCTCCATTGTGGCGCTGGGGCTGATGGCGATCGCCATCCCGGTGCAGATCCAGGCGCTGACCGGTTCCACCCTGCAGGTGGGGCTGGCGGTGACGCTGGCCGGCGGCGGCATGTTCGCCGGGCTGCTGATGGGGGGCGTATTGGCCGATCGCTATGAGCGGCGCCGGCTGATCCTGTTCGCGCGTTCTACCTGCGGCGTCGGCTTCGTCGGCCTGTGCCTCAACGCCCTGTTGCCGTCGCCTTCGCTGGCGGCCATTTATCTGCTGGCGGTGTGGGACGGCTTCTTCGGCGCGGTGGGGGTGACGGCGCTGCTGGCGGCCACGCCGGCGCTGGTGGGCCGCGAAAACATCGTGCAGGCGGGCGCCATCAGCATGCTGACGGTGCGCTTCGGCTCGATTCTTTCCCCGGCGATTGGCGGTCTGGTGATCGCCCATATGGGCATTGCCTGGAACTACGGCCTGGCGGCGTTTGGCACCCTGTTGACGCTGCTGCCGCTGCTGAGCCTGCCGCAGCTGATGCCGCCGCCGCAGCCGCGTGAACATCCGCTGCGCGCGCTGGCGGGCGGCTTCGCCTTCCTGTTCCAGAACAAGGTGATCGGCATGGTGGCGCTGATCGGCGCGCTGCTGACCATGGCCAGCGCAGTGCGCGTGCTGTACCCGGCGATGGCGGAAAGCTGGCACATCGACGCTGCCCACCTCGGCTATATGTACGCCGCCGTGCCGCTCGGCGCGGCCATCGGTGCGTTCACCAGCGGGCGCGTGGCGCACGTGGCGCGCCCCGGCTGGGTGATGCTGCTGACAGCGATCGCGGCGTTCGCCGCCATTGGCATGTTCGGCCTGATGCCGTGGTACAGCCTGGCGTTGCTGTGCCTGGTGGCGTTCGGCTACCTGAGCGCACTGAACTCGCTGCTGCAATACGGCCTGATCCAGAGCCTGACGCCGGACAACTTCCTCGGCCGCATCAACGGCCTGTGGACGGCGCAGAACGTGGTGGGCGATGCGCTGGGCGCGTTGCTGCTGGGGGCGATGGGCGCCTTCATGCTGCCGGCGATGAGCGCCAGCGGTTTCGGCTTCGGCGCGGCGCTGCTCGGCATCCTGTTGCTGTTCGCCATGACCGGTTTGCGCCAGGTGACGCTGCACAAACCGGAACCGCAGAACGAGGCGCAACCAGCCAGCGAAAAGTAACGTCATGCGCTAATGCGACGCTGTGGGATCAAATAGCAATGCTTATCATCGGCATGCGTAAAACCCACAGCGTTTATGTCATGATTTCGAAATGAAAGAAGTGCTTACGTTTATTGACATAGCAAATATCGGCGAGTAATTTAGCGCGGAATTAACTCAAATGATAATCATTATTATATTGGTTATCACTTCAAATCCTTGAGGGCGAAGCGATGGATACTGCCGTGAACGACATCAATCGAAAGGAAATGCAGGAGCGCGAAGAACACCGGTTCGCCGCTGATTTTTCTCCGGCGTCGGGCTTCTTCTTTACCTCCCCTTTCCGCAGCTTGACCACCACCGGTTGTTTCAGCCGCATTCGCCTGCCGGCCGCGGACGGCGCCGATCTGAACGGCGAGTTCCAGCGTAGCGTGCGGCAGGCGTTTACCGATGCCCGTCAGGCCGGCATCAAAAACCCGCTGCTGTGCGGCGCCATCCCGTTCGATACCCGGCAGCCTTCGGCGCTGTTTATTCCACAGCAGAGCCGCTGGTTCGATCGCGCCGCCTTTATGGCCGGCGTTCGGCCGGCGGCGAACGGCCCTGAACTGGCCGGCGTGACGGAGCTGCCGCCGCAGCAGCCGTTCATGAACATGGTCAGCGATGCCGTTGACGCGATGAAGGCCGGTGAGCTGGATAAAGTGGTGCTGTCGCGCCTGCTGGAGATCGAAACGCGTCAGCCGGTGGATCGCCATGCGCTGATGGCGCGCGTGATTGCCCAGAACCCGCACGGTTTCCATTTCCATGTGCCGCTGGAGCAGGGCGCGCTGTTGGGCGCCAGCCCAGAGCTGCTGTTGCGCCAGGACGGCGGCCGTTTCTATTCCAACCCGCTGGCCGGTTCCGCCCGGCGCGAGGCCGACCCGCAACGCGATCGCGAAGTGGGAGAGCGGCTGATGGCCTCGGCGAAAGATCGCCACGAGCATCGCATCGTCACCGAAAGCATGCGTGACGTGCTGGCCGGCCGCTGCCGCTACCTGAATGTGCCGCACACCCCCGAATTGTTGACCACCACGACGCTGTGGCACCTCTCCACGCCGATCGACGGCGAGGCGGCGTCTCCAGACGAAAATGCCCTGTCGCTGGCCTGCCTGCTGCACCCGACGCCGGCGCTGTGCGGCATGCCGACGGCCGAGGCGCACGCCCTGATCGGCAAGCTGGAGCCGTTCGATCGCGGCCTGTTCGGCGGCATCGTCGGCTGGTGCGACGACGAAGGCAACGGCGAGTGGGTAGTGACTATCCGCTGCGGCACCGTTGACGGCAACCGGGTGCGGCTGTTCGCCGGCGCCGGCATCGTGGAAGACTCTTCACCCGAATCTGAATGGCATGAAACAGGCACCAAACTCAGCACCATTCTGCGTGCCTTTGGTATGAATCAAGGATAACGACAAGATGAGCATTGCCTTTACCCCCTGGCCGGCGGAGTTCGCCAGCCGCTATCGCGAGCGCGGCTACTGGATTGACAAGCCGCTGACCGAAATTCTCGACCGCCAGGCCAACAACGACGCCCCGGCGATTATCGACGCCCAGGGCAGCCTGACTTACCGCGAGCTGCAGCAGCGCGCCGATCGCCTGGCGGCCGCTCTGCAGCGCCGCGGCGTGAAATCCGGCGACACCGCGCTGGTGCAGCTGGGCAACGTGGCGGAGTTCTATATCGTGTTCTTCGCGCTGCTGAAAATTGGCGTGGCGCCGGTCAACGCGCTGTTCAGCCACCAGCGCAGCGAGCTGAACGCCTATGCCGAGCAGATCAAGCCGGTGCTGCTGATCGCCGACCGCCAGCACGCGCTGTTTGCCGACGACCAATTCCTGAACGCGTTCCGCGATGCGCATCCTTCGCTGCGTGTCGTGGCGCTGCGTAGCCAGCCCGAGGGTGAGCTGGCGCTGGCCGCCTGGCTGGACGAAGCCAGCGACGGTTTCGTCGCGCGGCCTTCTGCGGCCGATCAGGTGGCGTTCTTCCAGCTTTCCGGCGGCAGCACCGGTACGCCGAAGCTGATCCCGCGTACCCACAACGACTACTACTACAGCATTCGCCGCAGCGTGGAGATCTGCCGTTTCGACGCGCAGACCCGCTATCTGTGCGCGCTGCCGGTGGCGCACAACTACCCGATGAGCTCGCCGGGCGTGCTGGGCGTGTTTTATGGCGCCGGGCTGGTGGTGTTCGCCGCCGATCCGGACGCCGGGCAGTGCTTCCGCCTGATCGAACAGCACCAAATCAACGTGACGGCGCTGGTGCCGCCGGCGGTCACGCTGTGGCTGCAGGCGATCGAAGAGTGGGGCGGCAATGCCCAGCTCGCCAGCCTGAAACTGCTGCAGGTGGGCGGCGCCAAATTGGGCGAGACGCTGGCAGCGCGCATTCAGAACGAAATCGGCTGCCAACTGCAGCAGGTGTTCGGTATGGCGGAAGGGCTGGTGAACTACACCCGGCTGGACGACGACGAACGCCACATCCTGGCGACGCAAGGGCGGCCGATGTCGCCGGACGACGAGGTGTGGGTGGCGGATGACGACGGCAATCCATTGCCGGCGGGCGAGGTCGGCCGGTTGATGACGCGCGGGCCTTATACCTTCCGCGGTTACTACCAGAGCCCGGCGCACAACGCCGATGCCTTCGACGCCGACGGTTTCTACTGCTCCGGCGATCTGATCAGCATCAGCGAAGACGGCTACATCACCGTGCAGGGGCGGCAGAAAGACCAGATCAACCGCGGCGGGGAAAAGATCGCCGCCGAGGAGATCGAGAACCTGCTGCTGCGTCATCCGGACGTGATCAACGCCGCGCTGGTGTCGATGCCGGACGCGCTGATGGGGGAGAAGAGCTGCGCCTATATTATCGCCAACGCGCCGCTGAAACCGGTGGTGCTACGCCGCCACCTGCGCGAGCAGGGCGTGGCGGACTTCAAACTGCCGGATCGTTTTATTCAGGTGGACAGCCTGCCGCTGACCCCGGTCGGCAAAGTGGACAAAAAACGGCTGCGCCAGCAGCTCGACGCGCAACTACAGACTCAGGCTCAGGGAGATTAATCGATGGCCATTCCAAAACTTAATGATTACGCGCTGCCGACGGCGGACGAACTGCCGCAAAATAAAGTCACCTGGCAGGTAGAACCGCAGCGCGCCGCGCTGCTGATCCACGACATGCAGCAGTATTTCCTCAATTTCTGGGGCGAAGACAGCGCGCTGATTAAACAGGTGGTGGAGAACATCGCCAGCCTGCGCCGCTACTGCAAACAGCAGGGCATTCCGGTGTTCTATACCGCGCAGCCGAACCAGCAGAGCGATGAAGATCGCGCGCTGTTGAACGACATGTGGGGGCCGGGCCTGAACAAACACCCCGAGCAGCAGGCGGTGACCGCCGCGCTGGCGCCGGACGAAAACGACACGGTGCTGGTGAAATGGCGCTACAGCGCCTTCCACCGCTCGCCGCTGCAGGAGATCCTGCAGGAGTCCGGCCGCGATCAGCTGATCATCTGCGGCGTGTATGCGCACATCGGCTGCCTGACCACCGCCATCGACGCCTTCATGCGCAACATCCAGCCGTTCATGGTGGCCGACGGCCTGGCGGATTTCTCGCGCGACGAACACCTGATGGCGCTGCGTTACACCGCCGGCCGCTGCGGCCGGGTAGTGACCACCGCGTCTCTGTTGCCGGCTGCCGGTATCGCCAGCATCGATGCGCTGCGTCAGCAGATCCTGCCGCTGTTGGACGAAGACAGCGAAGACATGGGCAACGATGAGAACCTGATCGATTACGGCCTGGATTCGGTGCGCATCATGGAGCTGGCGACCCGCTGGCGCAAGATCCGCGGCGACATCGACTTTATCGCGCTGGCGCGCAACCCGACCATCGACAGCTGGTGGGCGCTGCTTTCCGAAGAGAAAGCCTGATTTTAATAACGAGAGAGGGCGGCCGAGCGGCCGCCCCGTTGGCTCTATAAGGAGATTTTAATGAATACGTTGATCACCAAGGGAAAACGTGCGGCATTTCCGCTGATGCTGTTGTCCACGCTGCTGTTCTCCAACTCGCTGCTGGCGCAGACCGCGCCGGAAGTGCTGCGCAAGCCGGTTGGCAAGGGCGCCTATGAAATGGCCTACAGCCCGAGCGAGAACGCGCTCTACCTGGCAACGTCGCAGAGCCGCAAGCTGGACAAGGGCGGCATCGTTTACCGTCTGGATCCGACCACGCTGGACGTGACCCAAATTATCCATAACGACATCAAGCCGTTCGGCGCCGCCGTTAACGCCAAGACCGGCACGCTGTTCTTCGGCAACACCGTCAATAACTCGGTGACCGCCATCGACGCCAAGACCGGCGACGTGAAAGGCCGCCTGGTGCTGGACGCGCGCAAGCGTTCCGAGACCGTCAAGCCGCTGGCGCCGCGCGAACTGGTGGCGGATGCCGACAGCGATACCCTGTATATCACCGGGCTGGGTGAATCCAGCGTGGTGTGGGTGGTGGACGGCAAGGATCTGACCCTGCGCGCCACCGTGACCGACACCGGCAAATACGGCACCGGCCTGGCGCTGGACGCAGCCGCCAAACGCCTGTACGTCACCAACGCCGACGGCGAGCTGGTGACCATCGACACCCAATCCAATAAGGTGCTGTCGCGCAAGAAGCTGGATGAGTCCAAAGAGCACTTCTTCCTGAACATCAGCCTGGATACCGCTACCCATCGCGCGTTCATCACCGATTCCAAGCAGCCGCAGGTGCTGGTGGTGGATACCCGCAATGGCAACATCCTGAGCAAGATCGATGTGCCGGAATCGCTGGCGGTGCTGTTCAACCCGGCGCGCAATGAAGTTTACGTCACCCATCGCCAGGCGGGCGAAGTGAGCGTAATCGACGCCAAGAGCTACAAGGTGCTGAACACCATCAAGACGCCGACCCACCCGAACAGCCTGGCGCTGTCGCCGGACGGCCAGACGCTGTACGTCAGCGTCAAGCAGGCCTCCAGCCGCGAGAAAGAAGCCACCGCGCCGGACGATGTGATCCGCGTAGCGCTGAAATAATCCCACGCAGGGTAAGCGCACATCGAACAGGCGAAGCGGCGACGCTTCGCCTGTTTTTTTTCGCCCCAGGATCTGCGGTATAAAGAGTGCATTGATCCGTTAACCCGAAGGAACGTTGGTTATGTCCGCCTCGCGCACCCCGCTGTTGTTGTCCATTATCACACTGATGCTGCTGGCCGCGCTGATCCACAGCGGCATCCGCCCTTACGATCGCACCACCTGGCTGATGGAGGTGGCGCCGGTATTGATCGCCTTGCCGCTGCTGTGGCTGACCCATCGCCGTTATCCGCTGACGCCGCTGCTCTATACGCTGATTTTCTTCCATGCGTTGATCCTGATTTTCGGTGGCATGTACAGCTACGCCCGCGTGCCGCTGGGGTTTGAGGTGCAGCAGTGGCTGGATCTTGGCCGCAACCCGTACGACAAACTGGGGCACTTCTTCCAGGGGCTGGTGCCGGCGCTGGTGGCGCGCGAGATCCTGCAGCGCGGCGGTTATGTGCAGGGCCGCAAGATGCTGGGCTTTGTGGTGTGTTGCATCGCGCTGGCCATCAGCGCCGTGTATGAGCTGATCGAGTGGTGGGCGGCGCTGGCGCTGGGCCAGGGCGCCGACGAGTTTCTCGGCACCCAGGGCGACCCGTGGGATACCCAGTCCGACATGTTCTGCGCGTTGCTCGGCGCGCTATGCGGTTTGCTGCTGTTCGCCGGTTGGCAAGACCGGCAAATTCGCCGCCTGCGCTGAGTATTTTCCGACGTTGATCAGGCCCGCCTTATGGCGGGTTTTTTTATTTATGTTCAGGTTGTTAACCCCTTTAGGGGCTCACTGGATTATGGCTATACGGCAAAATATTCTTTCTAATACTACGGATGATTTATTTTTATGTATTTGTTTTATATATTCTTTGTGTATTTTGTTAAGAATTTTCTTATCCTCTGCGCTATGCTAATATCGCCATGTTTGGTAGGGGATAATTGGCGTTAATAAGTTTATCGCGCAGGGAATTATGAGATACATAATTAATAATAATATTAAATATCATGAAGATAGATCGGAGCTGGTCTCGCTACATGACGATACCCCGCCGATTGTGCTGACGGCCACGCTGAACCGCCTGCTTTCCGCGCTGGTGCGCAACAATAACCTGGTGCTTTCCCGCGAAACGCTGTTGATGCAGGTGTGGGAGGCGCACGGCCAGGTCGCCTCCGGCAACAACCTCAACAACACCATTTCGATGCTGCGCAAAGCGTTTTCTTCGCTCGGCGAGGAAGAGATCATCGTCACCCTGCCGCGGCAGGGATTTATGTTTACCGCCGGTGAGCTGAATACGGCCGATAGCCTGGCGGAAAGCTTGCAAACGGTGGAGGCGGTACCGACACCGCCAGAAAAGGCGGCGCTTTCTTCTAGCGCCGTGCAAAGTCCGTGGTGGAAACTCGCCGCCGTGGCACTGGTTCTGTTGGCCTTAGGCAGCGGCATTTGGGCGTGGCTGGAGGCGGGCTATCCTCCTGTCAGCGCAATCCCGGTGGGGAAAATCGGCAGCTGTGAAGTCCGCTTCGTCTCTTCCTACCATAAACCGGGGCCCGGTGAGGTCGATTTGGCACATTTGAAAACGCTGCTTGAACAGCGGAATCACATCAACTGCAGCGAGCCCGGCACGCTGTTTTATTATGACAGCCTTTCGATAACACCAAATACCACGGGGCGGGTGAGAGTGTCTTACTTCTATTACTGCCCACAGGCGCAGATGAAGGCCGGCCAGGTACAATGCGAGAATTTTCATGAAAACAGTGGGTTATAAATTTTTCCATCGTTATCGCTATGTGCTGTTGGCGCTTTTGGCGTTGCTCGGTGGTGCAGTGGCCTGTTACTCGTTGTGGTTCAAACCTCAGATCCCAGAATGTCGGGCGGTAATATGGGCAACGAATCGGCTGGAAGGCGAAACGCTGCGGCGTGCGTTATTGATCAGCGTAGTGCCGAACGGGGCGCGGCGCGCCAATCTGATCGTCAACGGCAGCTTTTTTGTCGGGGATGCTCGATACAGCATTGACCGGGTCGTGGTGGCGGACTATCAGCGGCAGGGCAACAACTATACTTTCACGATGGTAGCGAACAACAAAAGGCCCCATGATTCTTTAACATTACCGGAGCTGAATCGGCGCTTGCCTATGGTGGGCCAGCAGTATCATTTACGTATTGAGCAGATAGACAGCCGACATTTCCTGTTCGTCAGTAATTCGGAACCGTTATTTGTCTGTACCGTGGCCTCGTAATAGGGGGTTCCCTTGGCAATGAAGGGAACCCATAAACACGTTCACACCTGGTTGGATAAAGTAAAAAAGACTAGCGCTCGTTATGATCTTTGTAGTTATTGATACATGGGCTACGGGCATCGCGCGGGCAGAAGGTTATTTGCTCCTCATGGCGTTGAGAACTCTCGTTAAGAATACTATCGTAGTAATAGACATCCGCCCGTTGTTGGCAGCTGAGGCCCGCCTGTTGAATCATACGTTTAACTTTTTCTATATTTCCGTTGCCTAGCGTCATGCTATAGATTTGACAGTGCTGATAGTTACCCAGCGGATAAACATTAATGCGCGTGCTGTTTTGGTATAATACGACCGCGGCAAACGGCACTAAACACGCGGCGGCGATCATAATTAATCGCTGTATAGCGTGCCGCATGCTGGGGTCGCTCCTTTGGGAAGCGGGCAGGGTCATATTTTCAATTGTACTTTCATCCCGGTTGTTTGACTCCTCTTGGTGAATATTCATTTCATGAATATTTTTGGCGCTGAATTTAAACCCCTGTCGCGGGTAGGTGATAACAATTTCCTCCGCACCGAACTGCGCCAGCGACTTGCGTAATCCTGAAATGTAGTTGTTCAGGTTATTATTAGACGCTTTCAATCCATGCTCAACCCAAACCTCATTAAGTAATCTATCACGAAGCAGCAGCTTATTATTATTCCTGATAAATAAGGAAAGCAGGCGACTGGCAGGTTTGAGTAAAGCTATTTTATTATTGACGTTATCGATATGCGCCAATGTCCCTTCCTCCTCGTTATAGAGGATGCTGTCATTTATACAGTAAATCATTTTATTTACCCATCAACCTTCCTGTCGAGAGATGATTCTGAGACCTATTCAGGCTTTTTTCAATCCTTGCTGACAGGTGTAAATCAGATTTTTCTCTATATGGGTATATATAGTGTGAAGTGTTTATTAATTGACAAGTTTTTTAAAATAAATATTGATAATTAATCTGTATTTTATGGTGTTAAAATCTATTTTTTTGCTATTTTTTTTATAAAAATCCTGTGTTTTTGTATTTTCACGACATAACATTTTATTTTCTGTTTTGAGAGGGTAAATTTGTTCCCACTGAAACGGAGCGGTAAACGTTACGTCTCAGCGACCACAAGAAACGTGGCCGGTATTAAAACGGTGGCGTTGAATGTTGAAGTCGAAGTGATGACTTATAAATTGGATTGAATCCTCTTCTTGCTAAGGAATGTAAGGGCTTTATATGAAACTGAATAAAATTATGCTGGCCGCAGTGATGGCTATGGGTGTCTCCTCTTTCGCTAACGCGGCAAATCAGGGCAGCGGTTCCGTTACCTTCACCGGTGAAATTATCGATGCGCCATGTTCTATTGCTGCTGACAATATCGACCAAACCATTCCGCTGGGCCAAATTTCTAACCTGAGCCTGAAAGATGGCCGTGAGTCTGACGTGAAGGAAGACTTCTCGATCAAATTGGAAGACTGTGCTTTTGCAACGGCTAAGACAGTGAAAACCACCTTTACCGGTGCACCGGGCGGCACTACCGGCGCTGACAAGAAAATGGTTGCTTTTGGCAGCGGCAGCACCGCTAAAGGCGCAAGCGTTGTGATTACCGATAACAATAAGCCAATTGAGCTGGGCACTGCGACGGCCGGTCAGCTGCTCGATGTCGGTACCACCCAGGCTGAGCTGAAATTCCAGGCCTTCCTGAAAGGGAATGGCGGCGCTCTGGACACCATCGTTCCAGGTGCCTTCACCAGCGTGGTTAACTTCGCCCTGGATTATCAATAAGCAATAGTTATAAACGTATCCAGCATGCGGGTTAACCGCATGCTTTTTTAAATGGAATCTCATTGCCAGGAACGCGCTATGTTTCGGAAAGCCCATATCTTAGTGGCCCCTTCCCTGTTGATCACATTTTTTATTACCCAGCCATCGGTGGCGCAGAGTGCTGTGATTGGGTGGGGAAAGGTCAATATGGAAGGTGCCATTGTTAATGCCGCGTGCGCTATTGAAGCGGCAAGCCGCGATCAAACCATCGATATGCAAACATTACCGGTAGAGCAAATTGCCCGTGAGGGTCATGGCCTGACCAAAGCATTCAGTTTGCGGTTATTAAATTGCAGTGTGTCGGACGTGGGGGGAATACAGCCTGGTCGCCAACATTTTCAAATGACCTTTGATGGTCAAACCGATAATGGGTTATTCGGAGTGACAGGCGAGGCAAAGGGAATCGCATTACGCATTTCAGACAGCGTCGGCAATATTATTTATCCCGGTTCGGCCATGCCAATTGATGGCACCGCGATAAAAGAGAATTACGTAAATTATTCCATGCAACTGGTGGCTAATCGCCAGATTTTGCGTGCCGGGGATTATAGAACCGCTATCCGTTTTAAATTGAATTACTACTGATTATAAATAAGTTAAAGGCTGGCGGAACGATGAAATCGAACGCGAATAACTCAAAGACACCTTCATTGAGCCTGCTGGGCATGTGTGTTGCTTTGGCGATAGGCAGCGTCCCTTTTCAATTGCAGGCGAGTGAGGAGGTGCAATTTAACATCGACGTGTTAGAGCTTAATGACAGAAAAAACATCGATCTGAGCCAGTTTTCTCGCGGTGGTTTCATCATGCCGGGGAACTATGTCATGTCGGTGAGCCTGAACGCGCAGGTGTTACCTGAAGAACCTGTCGCATTCTATGCGCCGGAAAATGATGCCAAAGGCAGTGAGGTTTGCATCTCGCCGGCGCTGGTTGAAAAGCTCGGGTTTAAGTCAGATGCCTTGGCAAAGTTGCGCTGGTGGCATGACGAACAGTGTCTGGATCTCACCAGCCTTAATGGTCTGGAAGCAAAAGGCGATCTGGCGACGTCCACTCTGTATTTGAACGTTCCGCAGGCCTACCTGGAGTATTCATCACCAGACTGGGATCCCCCGTCACGCTGGGATGAAGGCATTCCGGGGGTGCTGCTGGATTACAACCTGAATTCACAGGTGCAACGCACTCAGCAAAATAGCCAACAGTCTTATAGCCTCAGCGGAAACGGAACGACGGGGGCCAATCTGGGGGCCTGGCGTTTACGGGCCGACTGGCAGATGAACATCAATCATCAAACCGGTTCCGGTTTATCGACGCAGCAAGATTTCGACTGGAGCCGGTACTACGCGTTCCGCGCACTGCCTAACTGGGGGGCCCGGCTGAGTCTGGGTGAGGATTATCTGACGACGGATATCTTCGACAGCTTCCGTTACACCGGTTTCAGCGTGAGTTCAGATGACAGCATGCTGCCGCCCAACCTGCGCGGCTACGCGCCGGAGGTAACGGGGATTGCCAAAAGCAACGCCAAGGTCGTGATTAGCCAGATGGGGCGCGTGCTGTATGAAACCCGGGTCGCGGCGGGGCCATTCCGCATTCAGGACATTAATGACTCGATCAACGGGCAGTTGGATGTCCGGGTGGAAGAGCAAGATGGCAGCGTACAGGAATTTAAAGTCGATACCGCCAATATTCCTTATCTGACACGGCCCGGCACGGTGCGTTACAAATTTGCCGGCGGCAGGCCTTCGGACTGGAATCACCATGTCAATGGCCCTCTGTTCGCCACCGGTGAATTCTCCTGGGGGGTGAGCAACGGGTGGTCGCTGTACGGTGGGGCACTGGCAGGCGGGGATTACAAGACCTTATCCATGGGGGTAGGCCGTGACCTGCTGGCATTGGGGGCGCTGTCGTTCGATTCCACGCAATCGCGCGCGGAAGTGCCGCAACAGGGCGGCACTAAAGGCGGGGGATCATACCGGGTCAGTTATTCCAAGAGTTTTGACGAATACGACAGCCAAATCACCTTTGCCGGCTACCGTTTCTCTGAGCAGAACTTTATGACGATGAGTGAATACCTCGACGCCCGCTATGGGGATAGCCGCCTCGGGAAAAGCCGGGAAATGTACACCATCACGTTGAATAAACAGTTTCGTGATTTGGGCCTAAGCGCTTATCTCAATTACAGCCATCAGACGTATTGGGATCAGCCCGTGAATGAACGCTACAACCTGGCGCTTTCTCGCTATTTCGATATGGGGCCGATGAAAAATATCAGCGCGTCGATCACGGCGTTTCGAAATAAATATCAGGGGGCCAATGACGATGGCCTGTATTTGTCCTTCACCTTGCCGTGGGGGGTGAATGCCAACGTCAGTTACAGCAGCGCGTGGAACCGCAACGAAAACACACAGCGGGTGGGGTATTACGAACGGTTGGATGAGCACAACAACTATCAGTTGAGTACCGGTCTTTCGCGCCGGGGAGGCTCAGCCAGCGGTTTCTATAACCATGAGGGGGATAACGCGCGCATAGGTGCCAACGCCAGTTACCAGGGGGGCAGCTACTCATCTATGGGGCTCTCTTTGCAAGGCGGGATGACGGCCACCGCCAAAGGGGCGGCGCTGCACCGGAATAGCATTTATGGCGGAACGCGTCTGTTGCTGGATACCGAAGGCGTGGCCGACGTGCCGGTTCGCGGATTTGGCGCGACGACGCGAACTAACAGGTTTGGCAAGGCGGTGGTTGCGGACGTCAGCAGTTATTACCGCAGCAAGGCGAGTATCGATCTCAATACCTTGCCGGATAACGCGGATGCCACGCAGTCGGTGGTGCAGGCGACGCTGACCGAAGGGGCGATTGGCTATCGGCGCTTCAACGTAATTTCCGGGCAAAAGGCGATGGCGGTGATCCGCCTGGCCGACGGTAGCGCACCGCCGTTTGGCGCCCTGGTCTACAACAGCAGGCGCCAACAAACCGGCCTGGTCAATGATGATGGCAGCGTATACCTGAGCGGCATTCAGCCCGACACGGAGATGACGGTGAATTGGGATGGCAAAGCGCAATGCCGGATCTTATTGCCGAAGATACGCACGGATATCGCGTTGAGCAACCTGCTGTTGCCATGCCGGGAGCATACCGAGGCGAGGGCGGAGTAAGCCGCCGCGCCCAGGACCATTTCAGTAAGAATAAGCGTGATGAAACGGAAAAATTTTATGAAAAACAACATGGTAAAAACATTCACAGTGGCTGGCGTGCTGTCGGCAACGGTATTGAGCAGCCAGGCCCAGGCCGCCATCGCACTGGACCGGACCCGCGTGGTTTTTAACGGTGCGGAGAAATCGGTAAGCCTGAATATCAGCAATAAAAATACCCAGCTGCCGTATTTGGCGCAGGGCTGGCTGGAAGATGCCGAGGGCAAGAAGATTACCAGTCCGCTGGTGGTCTTGCCGCCGGTGCAGCGCCTGGAACCAGGCACGCAGAGCCAAATAAAAGTGCAGGCGACGCCGGCCGTCAATCTGCTGGCCCAGGATCGTGAAACCCTGTTCTATTTCAACCTGCGAGAAATACCGCCGAAAAGCGAGAAGGCTAACACCCTGCAAATCGCCTTGCAGACCCGCATCAAGCTGTTCTACCGCCCGGCGGCGATTGCGCCAGACAAAGGCAGCGCCTTTGCGCCGTGGCAGGAGAAGTTAACGCTGACGCGCCAGGGGGCGGGCTTCCAGGTGAATAATCCTACGCCTTATTACATCACGCTGGTCGATGCCAGCAGCAGCAAAAAGGGAACAACGGCGCAGGGCTTTGAACCGTTGATGGTGCCGCCGAAGGGAAGCATCGCGCTGGGGGCCACTGGGCTGGGTAATGCGCCGGTGCTGACCTACATCAATGATTACGGCGGTCGCCCTGCGTTGACCTTCAAATGCGGCGCCAGTGATTGCCAGGTTGTGCCTGACGCCAAAGGGTAACCGAAACCGGTGGCCTGTTTATCGGTTGCAGCAAGCGGGGAGGAAGCCATGCAAAGAAAGGACGAAGGGGATCGCAATGTGAAGGGCGGTTTTTTGAAGCGGCGAAGCGGCCTGGGCGTCATGTTGGCGCTGACCTGGTTGATGGCCGGTTCCGCGAAGGCGGAAGAAGGGAATCACGGCGTGTTATTCGTTCATGGCGCATTGACGGAGGGGGCTTGCCGGCTGGATATGGCCTCGGCATACCAGGACGTTGGGCTGGGGGAAGCGACGACGGGCAGCCTGGCCAACGTCGGGGCTCGCACTCCGCCGGTCGCTTTCCAGCTTCGTCTGAGAGACTGCCTGCGCGCGGGGGCGGCAACGCAGGATCAACGCCGGGGCAGCCAGGTTTGGGATGCTTACCAGCCGGCTGTGACGGTGAGTTTCAATGCGCCTGCGGATGCGGATAACCCACAGTTGGTTAAGGTGCGCGGGGCCGGCGGGCTGGCGTTGCGCTTAGTAGATAGCGAAAGAAACGATGTGCGCATGGGCAGCCGCAGCCGGCCACAGTTGCTGGCGGTGGGAAGCGACGCGCTGAATTTCTATGTGATGGCGGAGCGCACGCGCGCGCCACTGGTGGCCGGCGCCTATCAGGCCGCCATTGACTTTCGGATGAACTATGACTGAGGCGAAAGCGATGGGCAGCGCATGGCGAAGGGCGGGGGAAAGTCTGCGGCTTTTCTGCGCCCTGGCGGCCACCATGACGGCCGCCTCGGCGCTCACGGTATTGGCGGTGTTGTTGCTCAGCCAAAGCGGGTGGGCGGCGACGGCGATAGTCACGGTGAAAGGGGGCGTTGTCGCTAAGCCGAAATGCGAAGTTAACGGCGGCCAGGATATTTTCGTGAACTTCAATGAGCTGATCACCACCAAAATAGATGGCGAAAAATACGGCAAGCGGCCGATTCCGTACGGGGTGAGCTGCAGCGGCAATACGTCCGGGACCGCCGGGTTGTTGAAAGTGAGCCTGCAGGGGCTGGGGCCGGATTTTGGTGACGGCTTGTTACGTACCAGTAATAACGATTTGGCGATTAAGCTGCTGCAAGAGAACGGCCAACAGCTGCGGTTAAATGGCTGGCTTAATTTTACCTACCCGATCGTACCGCCGTTATATGCCGTGCCGGTGAAACGCAGCGGCGCCACGCTGAAAGGAATGGGCTTTTCCAGTAGCGCCACATTAGTCGTAGAAGTTCAATAATAAGGAGATGAACATGAAGATAATGAATATGGAAAAAATGAAGGTGATGCGTTTCTCTGGCATAGCGGCGGTGCTTTGCATGGGCATGCTGAACCTGGAGCCTGCGCAAGCGGTGAACGTCAAGTTCAACGGGACATTGGTGGAGCAACCGACCTGTACGCTGAATGATGGCAAAGACATTAGCGTGGATTTTGCCAACGTCGTCATTAATAAAATTGACGGCGTCGCGTACAAAAAAATGGAAATCCCCTACAGCGTTTCCTGTAGCGGCGGTTCGCCGAATGCCGGCGATCTGAAAGTGAAGCTGAGCTTTGCGCCAGTGTCCTGGGGCGATGGCAAACCGCTGCAATCCAGTTTGCCCAATCTGGGGCTGCGCATCACGCAAGGTACGGGTGATACCACCTACGTCAGCGATACCAAACTGATCATTGATGCCGCCAACCCGACGAAACTGTACGCGGTGCCGATTGCGCGCCCAAGCACCATTTTGGTGGGGGCCAATTTTACCGGAACGGCGACGTTAACTGCAGAGTATGAGTAATCAGGGTTCCTGCAACTGGGTGGCCTACGCCGGGTTGCAGGAAACCAGGGCGGGTGGCGTGAAAGGCTCAACAGGCAAAGCGGTGATGGCGTGGCGTGAAGGTATGGCGCTTAGGGGAGCAGTAGGCAGTAAGGCGTAGTGATACGCAGGGCAATTTTTTCTGTATGTGCGTTAACCTGAACACGGGTTAATGACTGCGTTAGTGTTTGTTTTATTTTTTTTAATGCACCGGTGATTATTCAAGAGGTACCCATGAATTATTATAATTTATGTTCTTTTAAAAATAAGCTTGCATGGACAGGTAAGTTTGTTTTGTTTTCTTTTTTTATGGTTTTTTTTATCGCTAAAGCCGGTGCCGGCATGGTGTGGCAGACCGAGAAGGCGCCTATCGTCGATGGGCTGATTAACCAGGCAATCACTTATTCCTATGGCGCGTTAGGGAGACTGGTGAGTATCGATTTCAACGATCCGACGCCGAATCCTTGTAATAATCTTGTTGGTGCTAATGAAAGCTGCTTCATAACGTTTGGCGTTTTTCATAATTACACCCAGTTTCCGCAGGAGTATATGCCTTCCGCCACGGCGCCCACCTGGAGCTCAACGCAGTATCCTGATCTCCTGAAAAAGAAGACCATGGGGGAACTGTATACCTACCTAAGCCAAAATGGATATTATGGCAAGCTGCAGGTGGGTATGGAGAGCAGGGGATATAGCAGCGTGCGGTATTATTGTGAACCTAGCGTTAACCCGGCATCCGCATGCATTATTAAAAATAGGTGGGAGGCCTATTCAAAAGTCTGTCATGCATTGGTTTATCGTAAAGTTTCATCGTCTTACTATTACGTGTTTCCTGGGCAAGGCTGTATTGGCCCGACGCCGCCCAATAATGAATGCAACATTGATGCGGGCGCCGTCACGCTGGATCACGGTCAATTAGGCACCGATGAGGTGAATGGCCATCGGAAAAGAGAGAGCTTCCGCATCTCCTGCACCTACCCGGCTAACGCGGAAGTGTCGGTGGTGAGCAATAATGCCAATGAAAAAATCATGTTAAAAGGCGACGGCAGCCTCTATTCCACCATTACCGTGGATGGTGTGCCTGGCATTACCGGCAAGAAAATCACCATTCCGACGGGCGGTGTGCCCATTGATTTGGAATCTACCCTGCATACCGTCGGTAATATTGAAGAAGGTCCGTTCAGCGGTAATGGCATTCTAATCATCAATGCTTATTAAGCAATGATTGGGCGGTTTTTTGCTGCCTGTCAGGAATTGAAAACCTACGCTGGCTATTAAAAATGGCGGGGAAACTTCACGCCTGTCGTCATAACGGCAGGCAGACGCTGCATTTTATTGCAGACTCTACGGCACTGTAACTATTAGAGAGGTTAAGGATGAAGGCAATCAATATCATCATTGATGATGATAATAGCTATTTTTCCGCGGGTCTGCAAAGCAGCATAAACGAATATGCCAAAACCAATAATAAGGCCATTTGTTTTTTAAAGCAGGGTGCGGCAGTGCGGCCGGATGTGATGTTCATTTCATCAAGGCGCATCGCTCAGCGCTGGCGCAGAGCGGCCTATGATGAAGGGGGGCCGCCCGTTGTCACCATAGAGGATAGGCCGGTGACTGCGCATGAAGCGTTCTGCGTGCTGTACCGAACGGATAGCCCGGAGAAATTGTTTAAGCTGTTGGCCGATACGCTGGGCAATACCCGAATTGCGGACCGTTTTGAATATCAGCCTTTTACGCGTCGTGAGCGTCAGGTGGTGAATTACCTCAGAAGAGGGTTTGACCAGTCGCAAACCGCTCGAGTGTTGGGCGTGAGCGTCAAAACGGTGCATAGCCATAAGCGAGCGGTGATGAAAAAATTAATGCTGAGCCGGCATCATGATTTTATTTACTGGTTGCTCTCTCAAGAGGGAGAATGTTCTTAACTTTTACGAGGGATAGTCTATTTTCAGGTTTTTGTTATCTTGTCTTTGTGATGCCTGACGATATGAAATGAATGCTGTCAATAAATTGATGGTGTGAATTTTATTTTTCTAACTATTCATTTTCAGGGAATACTATTTATGTGGAAAACGACGCTGCCATTTATTGTGGCTTGCCTGCTTATGGCACCGCAGACTTATGCCGGGTTCAACGGCAATCAAGGAGTATCGGGAAATGAGGGGGCAGGCGACGGTGCCGGCAACAACAATGTCGGGGTATGCATTAATGGCAATGGCCAAAATGCCGGGCAGTGCGTAGGGGAAAGTAACGGCACCGCCAAACCCAAAGAAAAAGAGCGGAGTGAGACGTTAAAATCCGTTTGTTCTTCACCCTTCATGAAAAAATATGCCGCCATCTGCCGACAGTAATTATCCGTCTTGAACTACAGGGGTAGGCCTGATTTTTTCTACCCCACTTAAAAAGCTATCAGCTTGGCATTACAGATAAGCCGGGGGAGTAATATCGTGCCGGTATCTCGTGAGGTTTCTTTTGAAATAACGAGGGTCAGTAAACGCTGCCCAAGGAAGGTAAAATGAATTTGTTATTTCTGGCAGTATTCTTGTTTTTTTTGAGCCTTTATTCATTTTTTCAGCATGCGAAACATATAAAAAGACGGCGATTGATGCAGCAGGAAAATAGAGGCTTCAGGGGGATTGCGGTAGTGGGGAGACGAGTTTCAATGACCAAGACGAGTTCCCCACGCTAAAAAGTAGCAACCCAGCCATAGGCTGGGTTCTCTAAATAGGGCGACCGGACTCGGACAACCGGTGCATGTGCCGGATTGAACAGCGCTTTAGCGCTGGCCCATAGGGTGAGGCCTTTGGCCGAATAATCGAACGCAGTTCGATGGAGAGTCCGTACCCCAGAAAGCAAAAACCCAGCCATAGGCTGGGTTCTTCTAAATAGGGCGACCGGACTCGGACAACCGGCGCATGCGCCGGATTGAACAGCGCTTTAGCGCTGGCCCGCAGGGTGAGGCCTTTGGCCGAATAATCGAACGCAGTTCGATGGAGAGTCCGTACTCCAGAAAGCAAAAACCCAGCCATAGGCTGGGTTCTCTAAATAGGGCGACCGGACTCGGACAACCGGCGCATGCGCCGGATTGAACAGCGCTTAGCGCTGGCCCGTAGGGGAGGCCTTTGGCCGAATAATCGAACGCAGTTCGATGGAGAGTCCGTACCCCAGAAAGCAAAAACCCAGCCATAGGCTGGGTTCTCTAAATATGGTGCCCGGACTCGGAATCGAACCAAGGACACGGGGATTTTCAATCCCCTGCTCTACCGACTGAGCTATCCGGGCAACGCGCAGCATTAAACCGTATTGGCCGATGGCCGTCAACGGCTTTATGCGTGAAAGACGTTAAAATGCCACCGGTTGCTGGCTTTTCAGGCAAAGGGCGCAAAAAATGCGCCTGTTCCGGCTATCACCTTGGGCTGGCGGCGCCGCAAGCGCGGTTCGCTTAGCTCAGCGCCCCGTTGCGGCGGCACTGTGCCACCTGCAAGATGTCTTCCGCCAGCCGTTTGGCGACCGATACATCCTGGAGCTGGCGTTTTACCAGCAGTTTGCTCAGGCAGCCTTCCTGAATCAATTCCATTTGATGCGCCACCATGTCGGCGTCGTCGGCGTCCATTTCACGCAGCAGTTCGCGGGTCAGCTCCAGCGAGGTTAGCTTTTGCTGCTCCGCCAGTTGGTGGATCGGGTGATCCGTTTCCGGGAAAAAGCTGCAGGCGGCGATAAACAGGCAGCCGGGATAGCGGTCTTGCTGCACATATTCCGCCAGCACGTCATAGCGCGCCAGCAGCTTTTGCTGCGGGCTCAGGTTTTCGTCCAGCAACAGCTGGCGGCGCCAGGTGTCAATCTGTTGGCCGTGGTAGCGTAGGCAGTCGTACAGCAGCGCTTCGCGATCCGGCCAAAACCGTTTGAGATCGCCGGGCTGAACGTCGAGTTTTTCCGCCAGCATCTCTAATGTGGCGGTCGCCAGGCCCTGTTGTTCTAACAGGCCCAGCGCGGTATCAAGGACGTGTTCACGTTGCACTTGTGCTTCCTCCTCTTCAGTTCTGAACCTCAGTGTTATCTATTATACCCGTCATCTTTCGAGCCGCAGCGTTGTTGGCTGCTCACCGTTATTCGGCCCCTCCATGGGCCTCACCCCTTGCGGGGCCACTGTAGGCAGTGTTCAAATCTACTCCCGACAGATTTGTCACCCCATTCACTTACTTTAGTAAGCTCCTGGGGACTCCTGTGCTTGCCGCCTAGCTGCAACTCGAAAGCTATAGGGTATGTCGCATCACTTTCTGCAAATGCGCGTTGAAGGCTTCTGCCTTCATGAAACCGGTGACCCGCTGGGCCGTCAGCTCCTGGCCCGCCGGATCGAAGAACAGGATCGTCGGTAGCCCCAGCACCTGCAGGTGCTTCAGCAGCGCCGCCTGTTCCGCACCGTTGGCGGTCACATCCGCCTGCAGCAGCACCGCGTTGGCCAGGCTCGCCTGCACCGCCGCATCGCTGAAGGTGTATTTTTCGAACTCTTTACAGGCTACGCACCAGTCGGCATACAGGTCCAGCATCACCGGCTTGCCCCGCGCCTTTTGCAGCGCCAGATCTAACTGCTCGACGTTGTTGATACGGGTAAAGGCCAGATGCGGTTGAGCCGCCTGCTGCGCGTGGTCGGCGCCGAAAACCCAGTCCTGCAGCGGCCGCGCGGCGATCACCGCCGCCGCCAGCAGCAGTAGTTGCAGGGCGCGCGCCCAGCCGCGCGCGCTTCTCAGGCTCAGGGCGAAGGCCCAACCGAAGAACGCCAGGCCGAGCAGGCTCCACAGGCGCATGCCCCACAAATCGCCGATCACCCGTTCCAGCAGGAACACCGGCAGCGCCAGAATGACGAAGCCGAAGGCCTCTTTCACGTACTGCATCCACGAGCCGCTGCGCGGCAGCAGGCGGTTGCCGAATAGGGTGACGATCACCAGCGGAATGCCCATTCCCAGTGCGTACAGGTACAGTGTGCCGCCGCCGGCCCACAGGTTACCGCTCTGGGCGATATACAGCAGGATGGCGCTGAGCGGCGCGGTGGTGCAGGGGGAACAAATCAGCCCGGCCAGGGCGCCCATCAGAAACACGCCGGTCAGCGAGCCGCCGCGCTGGGTGTTGCTCCAGTTCGCCAGCCGGGTTTGCAGCGCCGAGGGCAGCTGCAGGGAATAGAGGCCGAACATCGACAGCGCCAGCGCGATGAACAGCACCGACAGGCCGATCAGCACGTAAGGGTGCTGCAGTGCCGCCTGGAACTGCAATCCGGCGGCGGCCACCACCAGGCCCAGCAGGGTGTAGGTGAGCGCCATGCCCTGCACGTAAACCACCGCCAGCGCCAGAATGCGGCCGCTGCTTTGCGGCCGATCGCGGCCGAGGATGATGCCGGCGATCAGCGGGTACATCGGCAGCACGCACGGCGTGAAAGCGATGCCGATGCCGATCAGCAGCGCCCACAGCGGCGAGAACGGTAAGCTGGCCGGTGTAGCGGGCTGTTCGATTGGCGCAGAGGCAGCTGCCGGGAGCGGGGCGGCCGCGCCGGCGCTGACAGCGTCCAGCGGGATGATCCGGGTTTCCGGCGGATAGCAGAAGCCGGCCTCGGCGCAGCCCTGATAGGTGACGCTGAGGCTGGCGTTGGCCGCCGCCTGTTGCAGCGGCACCTGCAGATTCAGCTGCTGTTTGAAAATCGCCACTTCGCCGAAGAACTCGTCCTTGTGGCTCAACCCTTCGGGCAGGGTAAAGGCGCCGAGCGTAGCCTGCTGCGGCACCAGTTTGATCTGCTGGCGATACAGATAGTAGCCGGGGCGGATCTGCCAGTTCAGCGTTACCTGGCTGCCTTGCTGTTTGAAATCGAAGGCGAAGGCCTGATCGACAGGCACGAACTGGCTGCCGCCCTTCGGCGCGAACAGCGAAGCCTGCGCCGCCTGCGGCAGGAAGAACAGGCAGCACAGCAGCAAAATCAGTTTAAGGAAGCGTTGATCCATAACAGGTAGTCTTTATCTCCGGCCATCACCGGCAGCACCAGCAGCTCGGGCGTCTGGTAAGGGTGATGTTGTTTCAGGGTGTCGAGCAGGGCCTGCTGACGGCGGCGATCGCTTTTGAACAGCATCTGCACTTCGTATTCCTGTTCCAGTTTCCCTTCCCAGTAATACAGCGAGGTGGCGCCGGGCAGCAGCGTGGCGCAGGCCGCCAGCTTATCGCCCAGGACCCGCGCCGCCAGTTCCTGGGCGCTGGCTTCATCGGGTGCGGTACAGAGTATGACGACAGCTTCGCAATCAGACATCTTCAGCCCTCTCATTGGTTCGAATGGGCACTATACCCTGAAGGCGGATTGGCTAGAAGGCGAGTTTATCGTCAGGAGGAAAACCGGGGCCGCAGCCCCGGTCGAAGCGTTACAGCATGATGCTGCCGAGCAGGAAGCCGAATACCACCGCGAAGATCACGCCCATGGTGCCGGGAATGAAGAACGGATGGTTGAACACGAAGCGGCCGATGCGCGTGGTGCCGGTATCGTCCATCTGCACCGCGGCGACCAGCGTCGGGTAGGTTGGCAGGATGAACAGGCCGGAGACGGCGGCGAAGGAGGCGACGGCGGTCAGCGGCGATACGTTCAGCGCCAGCGCCATCGGCATCAGCGCCTTGGCGGTGGCGGCCTGCGAGTACAGCAGCGCCGAGCAGAAGAAGAAGATCACCGCCAGCAGCCACGGGTGCGCCTGAATGACACTGCCGGCCGTTTCTTTGATCCAGTCGATGTTGGCCTGCACGAAGGTATCGCCCAGCCAGGCGACGCCGAGGATACAGATACAGGCGCTCATGCCGGCCTTGAAGGTGCTGGAGTTCAGCACCATGTCGGTGTCGACGCGGCACAGCAGAGTGGTCAGCGTGGCGACGCTCAGCATGATGATCAGGATGGCGTTGGTGGTGTTCATCAGCGGCTTGGCCACCAGGCCCAGGCCCGGGCTGTTGATGATGGCGTAGGCGACCACGCACAGCACGCCCAGCAGGAACAGCAGCACCGAGGCTTTGGCGCGCGGTTTGATCGCCAGCGCGTTGTTGCCGCGCAGGGTGATCAGGCCTTCTTCCAGGCGTTTCAGGTACACCGGGTCGTTAGACAGTTTGGAGTCGAACAGCCAGGTCACCAGCAGCGACATCACCAGCACGGCGCAGAAGGTGGACGGGATCACCACCATCAGCAGGTGCAGGTAGCTGACGCCGTGGCCTTCCATCACCGAAGACATGTACACCACCGCGGCGGAGATTGGCGAGGCGGTGATGGCGATCTGGGCGGACACCACGGCGGTCGACAGCGGGCGGCAAGGCTTGATGCCCTGTTCTTTCGCCACTTCGGCGATCACCGGCAGCGCCGAGAGCGAGATGTTGCCGGTGCCGGCGAAGATGGTCAGGAAGTAGGTGACGATAGGGGCGAGAATGGTGATGTGCTTGGGGTTCTTGCGCAGCAGCTTTTCGGTCTGCTGCACCAGGTAATCCATCCCCCCGGCGACCTGCATCGCGGAGATCGCCGCGATCACCGCCATGATGATGGAAATCACGTCGAAGGGAATGCTGCCCGGCTTGACGCCGATCAGCGCCAGGACCAGAACGCCCAATCCCCCCGCGAACCCGATACCGATACCGCCCAACCTGGCCCCTAAAAAGATGGCCAGCAGAACGATAACCAATTCCAAGGCTAGCATAGTGTTTACTCCTTAAAATGAGATTTCCCGTCATCCTTGAAACTGCATCGGTGTTGGCTGCGAGCGCTCACCCCAGTCACTTACTTGAGTAAGCTCCCGGGGCTTGCGCGCTTGCCGCCTTGATGCAGTCCCAATGATTTAGGGTGTAAATTGAAAATAAAACGTTAAAATTTTGTGGGCGCCGGAAAGTAAAAAGGCACGCTATCCAGAGGATTTAGCGTGCCTTTCAGGGCTACCGGGTAGGTCTGTTATTGTTCATTTTCATCCGTATAGCGTTTGGCTTTATAGGCCGGGTGCAT
Source organism: Serratia sp. Nf2 (assembly GCF_003028435.1). Taxonomy (NCBI): domain Bacteria; kingdom Pseudomonadati; phylum Pseudomonadota; class Gammaproteobacteria; order Enterobacterales; family Yersiniaceae; genus Serratia; species Serratia sp. Nf2. The sequence goes on from NZ_PYTW01000002.1 coordinate 52,347, forward strand.
CAGGTTCTCCACGGAGAAGATGTCATCCAGCTCGGCTTCGGTCAGCAGGCCGCGTTCCAGCACCACCTCACGCACGCTCTTGCCGGTTTCGGCGCAGATCTTCCCGACGATGTCACCGTTATGGTGGCCGATGAACGGGTTCAGATAGGTGACGATACCGATCGAGTTGAAGACGTAGTGTTCGCAGACTTCTTTATTCGCGGTGATGCCGTTAATGCATTTTTCCAGCAGGTTGTAGCAGGCGTTGGTCAGGATGTGGATCGACTCGAACATCGCCTGGCCGATCACCGGCTCCATCACGTTCAGCTGCAGCTGGCCCGCTTCGGCCGCCATGGTAACGCAAGTGTCGTTGCCAATCACCTTGAAACACACCTGATTGACCACTTCCGGCACTACCGGGTTCACTTTGGCTGGCATGATGGACGAGCCTGCCTGCAGCTCAGGCAGGTTGATTTCGTTCAGGCCGGCGCGCGGGCCGGAGGAGAGCAGCCGCAGGTCGTTACAGATTTTGGACAGTTTCACCGCCAGGCGTTTGAGCGCGCTGTGCACCATCACGTAGGCGCCGCAGTCGGAGGTGGCCTCGATCAGGTCTTCCGCCGGCACCACCGGCAGGCCGCTGACTTCCGCCAGTTTTTGCACCGCCAGTGGCTGGTAGCCTTCCGGGGTGTTGAGCGCGGTGCCGATGGCGGTGGCACCCAGGTTCACTTCCAGCAGCAGCTCCGCGGTGCGGTGCAGGTTGCGGGTCTCTTCGTTCAGCAGCACGCTGAAGGCGTGGAACTCCTGGCCGAGGGTCATCGGCACTGCGTCTTGCAGCTGGGTGCGGCCCATTTTCAGGATGGTTTCGAACTCTTTCGCCTTGCGGTCGAAGCCTTCGCGCAGCTGGTTGATGGCGTCGATCAGTTTCTGGTTGGAGGCGTACACCGCGATGCGGAACCCGGTCGGGTAGGCGTCGTTGGTGGACTGGCATTTATTGAGGTGATCGTTCGGGTTCAGATACTGGTATTCGCCTTTTTGGTGGCCCATCAGCTCCAGGCCGATGTTCGCCAGCACTTCGTTGGTGTTCATGTTCAGCGAGGTGCCTGCGCCGCCCTGGAACACGTCCACCGGGAACTGATCCATGCATTTGCCTTTATCCAGCACCTCGTCGCAGGCCTGGATGATCACATCGGCGATTTTGCGCGGGATGGTTTTGAGTTCTTTGTTGGCCATCGCCGCGGCCTTTTTCACCATCACCATGCCGCGAACGAACTCGGGGACATCGCTGATTTTGCTGTTGCTGATGTAGAAGTTTTCAATCGCACGCAGAGTGTGAACTCCGTAGTAAGCGTCTGCGGGGACTTCACGTGTTCCTAACAGGTCTTCTTCGATACGAATGTTGTTTGACATGAGAACCTTCTCTATGTGTTGCTGCCGAATTAATAATTTGTCAGGTCAAGGCTAGTAAGGGCACAGCCTAAATTAATATTGCCGAAGGCTTGGGGCGTGAAACGATTAACCAAATCGCCCGTTGCTGCCCAGATCATATGCTGGTTGGTAAGAAATGACTGAATCCAGATCACCTTATGGTGTTTAAGGATATGCCCTTTTCCGGTTCTGTGACTTCTTTCACGTTTGTGAACTTTAGCAATAAAAACCGGCTCTCGGTTGAAATGGTGGGGTGATGCCCTCATTGTAATAGTGTCGGCCGTTTACGGCCTCTTTTTTCGCGCCGTCGCCCCGTGGCGGCCGCGCTTTACCTACCGATAGGAGAACCAGGTGCGCTGGTTACCGCTACTGCTGATATTTCTGCTGGCTTACATAGAAATATCCATCTTTATCAAAGTCGCCGCCGTGCTCGGCGTGGCTGTCACCCTGCTGCTGGTGGTGTTCAGCTCCTGCGTCGGCATTTCGCTGGTGCGCAATCAGGGCATGAAAACCTTCGTGCAGATGCAGCAAAAACTGGCGGCCGGCGAAAGCCCGGCGGCGGAAATGGTGAAAAGCGTTTCGCTGGTGCTGGCGGGCTTCCTGCTGCTGATCCCGGGCTTCTTCACCGACTTCCTCGGCCTGTTGCTGCTGCTGCCGCCGGTGCAAAAATCGTTGACGCTGAAGCTGATGCCGCATCTGTCGGTTTATCGCCCCGGCGGTTGGACGGGGGACGACGCCGCCAATGGCAACACCTTCGACGGCGAATTCCAGCGCAAGGAGGACGAGCGCCCGGTGCTGGAACACCACCCGGACGAGGAGCGCAAGCCTCACGATCGTTAAGCAAACGCGGCTCAGGCCGCGTTTTTCATCTCTGTCGCACCCGCGCGACCCAAAATGCGAAATTTTTTTCGCTAGCCCCCTTGAAGGGGGCTGGAACGCCCCCATCTCAAATCCCACGAGGCCGGTAATAACAACCTTCCGGTGTACAACCCTAAATCTGATAGAGACCTTCTTACAGGAGAGCGTTCAATGAGTATTCGTCCATTGCATGACCGCGTTATCGTCAAGCGCAAAGAAGTTGAATCAAAATCTGCTGGCGGCATCGTCCTGACTGGCTCCGCTGCGGGTAAATCCACTCGCGGTGAAGTGGTTGCAGTGGGTAAAGGGCGTGTGCTGGAAAGCGGCAACATCCAACCGCTGGATGTGAAAGTTGGCGATATCGTGATTTTCAACGACGGCTACGGCGTGAAAGCAGAGAAGATCGACAATGAAGAAGTGTTGATCATGTCCGAAAGCGACATTCTGGCAATTGTTGAAGCGTAATTGCGCTTTATCTTCTGAACTGAACGAGTTGAAGGGAAATACCAATGGCAGCTAAAGACGTAAAATTCGGCAATGACGCTCGCGTGAAAATGCTCCGCGGCGTGAATGTTCTCGCTGATGCAGTAAAAGTGACCCTGGGCCCGAAAGGCCGCAACGTAGTGCTGGATAAATCTTTCGGCGCACCGACCATCACCAAAGACGGCGTTTCCGTTGCGCGTGAAATCGAACTGGAAGACAAGTTCGAGAACATGGGCGCACAGATGGTGAAAGAAGTGGCCTCCAAAGCGAATGACGCGGCGGGCGACGGTACCACCACGGCAACCGTACTGGCGCAATCCATCATCACCGAAGGCCTGAAAGCGGTTGCTGCAGGCATGAACCCGATGGATCTGAAGCGCGGCATCGACAAAGCGGTTATCGCTGCGGTTGAAGAACTGAAAAAACTGTCCGTACCTTGCTCCGATTCCAAAGCTATCGCTCAGGTAGGCACCATCTCCGCCAACTCCGACGAAACCGTGGGTAAACTGATCGCGGAAGCGATGGAGAAAGTGGGCAAAGAAGGCGTTATCACCGTTGAAGAAGGCACCGGCCTGCAAGACGAGCTGGACGTGGTTGAAGGTATGCAGTTCGACCGCGGTTACCTGTCCCCATACTTCATCAACAAGCCGGAAACCGGTTCTGTTGAGCTGGAAAGCCCGTTCATCCTGCTGGCTGACAAGAAGATCTCCAACATCCGCGAAATGCTGCCGGTGCTGGAAGCCGTTGCCAAAGCAGGCAAACCGCTGCTGATCATCGCTGAAGACGTAGAAGGCGAAGCGCTGGCGACCCTGGTGGTCAACACCATGCGCGGCATCGTGAAAGTGGCTGCCGTTAAGGCGCCTGGCTTCGGCGACCGCCGTAAAGCCATGCTGCAGGACATCGCGACCCTGACTGCCGGTACCGTTATCTCTGAAGAGATCGGTCTGGAGCTGGAAAAAGCCACCCTGGAAGACCTGGGCCAGGCGAAACGCGTTGTCATCAACAAAGACACCACCATCATCATCGATGGCGTGGGCGACGAAGCGACCATCCAGGGCCGCGTTGCTCAGATCCGTCAGCAGATCGAAGAAGCGACCTCTGACTACGATCGTGAAAAACTGCAGGAGCGCGTAGCGAAACTGGCCGGCGGCGTTGCCGTTATCAAGGTTGGCGCAGCCACTGAAGTTGAAATGAAAGAGAAGAAAGCCCGCGTTGAAGACGCCCTGCACGCGACCCGCGCCGCAGTGGAAGAAGGCGTGGTGGCCGGCGGTGGCGTAGCGCTGATCCGCGTTGCAGGCAAAATCGCCGCGCTGAAAGGCGACAACGAAGACCAGAACGTGGGTATCAAAGTTGCGCTGCGCGCAATGGAAGCCCCTCTGCGTCAGATCGTGGTCAACGCCGGTGAAGAAGCTTCCGTTATCGCCAACCAGGTGAAAGCGGGCGAAGGCAGCTACGGCTACAACGCTTACTCCGAAGAATACGGCGACATGATCGCGATGGGCATCCTGGATCCAACCAAAGTGACCCGTTCTGCTCTGCAGTACGCGGCTTCCGTGGCTGGCCTGATGATCACCACCGAATGCATGGTCACCGACCTGCCGAAAGCTGACGCACCGGATATGGGCGCAGCAGGCGGCATGGGTGGCATGGGCGGCATGGGCGGCATGATGTAATCATCCCCCACACGCTTGTGTGCTGAGAACCCCGGTCAAATGGCCGGGGTTTTTTTATGCCTGCGCGCCGCCGCACTGTATTTGATGATATTTTTGCCGCCGGGGGCGATTTAGCTGGTAAACTGGTAAGTCATCAGCTGTCGCTCAAGACGTTGGCCCGCTCGCGTGGCAACGGATGCTTAAGAGATGGCATCGCTTTCTGATAAGCTTTTGCGTAATTCTCAACATCGAATGGGGAACAAGATGCGGATTAAAGCCTTACTGGGTCTCTCGGCAGCGATGCTGCTGGCGGGTTGCAGCACCACTCATGAACTGACCGCTGCGGGTCAGCAGATCAAGTTCACCGACAGCAAGCCGGCGGCGGAATGCCAACTGCTGGGGGAAGTGACCGGCACCCAGAGCAACTGGCTGTCCGGCAACGGCGGTGAAGGCAGCTCCATGCGCGGTGCGGCCAACGATCTGCGCAATAAGGCGGCGGCCATGGGCGGCAACGTGATCTACGGTGCCAACAGCCCGAGCCAGAACCTGCTCTCCAGCTTCGCACCGCTGGACAGCAAAATGGTCGGCCAGGTTTACAAGTGCCCTTAAGGCGCTGAGGCCGCAGCCGCAAAGAGATAAAAAAAGAGGAATGCCCCGGCATTCCTCTTTTCGTTACGGCATTGGGCGTGCGTCACTCCTGCATCAGGCGCAGGTCGATCGGCGTTTTGCTCGGTTCGCCGCCCACTTCGCGCGTCAGGCGCGGCACCAGATAACCGGACACCTTGCTCAGCAGCGCCTGCATGATGGCGCGCGCTTCATCGTCGCTGACCATGAAGTGCGCCGCGCCCTGCACCTTGTCCAGCACGTGGATGTAGTAGGGCAGGATACCGGCGTCGAACAGCGCGTTGCTGAGCGCCGCCAGCGTGTCGGCATCGTCGTTGACGTCGCGCAGCAGTACGCTCTGATTGAGCAGTGTGACGCCGGCCAGACGCAGCTGCGCCATGGCGCTCTGCAGATCGCGGTCGATTTCGTTGGCGTGGTTGATGTGCGTGACCATCAGCACCTGCAGGCGCGAGGCCGACAGCAGGCGGCACAGCGCCGGCGTGATGCGCGCCGGGATCACCACCGGCAAACGGGTGTGAATGCGCAGGCGTTTCAGGTGCGGGATGGCCTCCAGCTCATCGACCAGCCACTCTAGCTCGCTGTCTTTGGCCATCAGCGGATCGCCGCCGGAAAAAATGATCTCGTCCAGTTCCGGGTGTTGGCGGATATAATCCAGTGCCTGCCGCCAGTTGTTCTTATTGCCCTGATTATCCTGATAGGGGAAGTGGCGGCGGAAGCAGTAACGGCAGTTGACCGCACAGCCGCCCTTGACCAGCAGCAGTGCGCGATTGCGGTATTTGTGCAGCAAGCCCGGCACCACGCTGCGCTGCTCATCGAGCGGATCGGTGGTGAACCCTGGGGCGTTGATGAACTCCTCTCTGGCGGTCAGTACCTGGCGCAGCAGCGGGTCGTTGGCATCCCCGGGGCGCATGCGTGCGGCGAAGGCGCGCGGCACGCGCAGGGCGAACAGCCGGCGGGCATCGCGCCCCTGCGGCAGTTCCGGGTGCGTATTCAGTGACAAAAGCTGCAGTAATTCATCAGGATCGGTAATAACATCGGCGAGTTGATGCAACCAATCTTCTCTATGTGCCGTACTTTGGGTTATAATGTGTGCCATTTTTTTGGCTAAGCTACCAGTTCAAATATTCAGAGGGCCATCATGGCGACTTATTCTAGCAACGATTTCCGTCCGGGTCTTAAAATCATGTTCGAGGGCGAACCTTACGCCGTCGAAGCCAGTGAGTTCGTGAAACCAGGTAAAGGCCAGGCGTTTGCACGCGTGAAAATGCGTCGTCTGCTGACCGGCACCCGCGTGGAAAAAACCTTCAAGTCTACCGATTCTTGCGAAGGCGCAGACGTGATGGACACCAACATGAACTACCTGTACAGCGACGGTGAGTTCTACCACTTCATGCACCCTGAGTCTTTCGAACAGCATCAGGTTGACGGTAAAACCGTCGGCGACGCGGCCAAATGGCTGCAGGATAACGCAGAGTGCATCATCACCCTGTGGGATGGCCGTCCAATCGCCGTTCAGCCGCCGAACTTCATCGAAGCGGAAATCACCGATACCGATCCTGGCCTGAAAGGCGATACCGCAGGGACTGGCGGCAAGCCGGCTACCCTGAGCACCGGCGCCGTGGTAAAAGTGCCGTTGTTCGTCCAGATCGGCGAAGTGATCAAGGTTGACACTCGCTCTGGCGAATACGTCTCTCGCGTTAAGTAAGTTTCAAAGCAGAGGAACCCCCGCGGTTCCTCTGTTTTATCCCATCCCCGTTCGTTGGCAGAAAATCCGCATGTTCAAGAAAACGTTGTTGGCCGTGCTCTCCCTGTTGTTCCTTTTCTCCCTTAGCGGTTGCAATACGTTTCGCGGTTTCGGCGAAGACGTTCAGCATCTCGGCGGCGCCATCTCTCGCACGGCCAGCTGATTCCGCCCTTTAACCCGATGTATTTGCGCCACAAAGCCGGTGGCGATCCCACTCCCCGCGCCAATTTTGACTAAGCTTAGAAAGCCGTACTTTTTCATCAACGACAAATAAGGACTTTCTTATGCTGAAGAAAAGTATTATCGCGATCTTCTCTTTGATGATTTTGACCTCGTTGACTGCCTGTAACACTACCCGCGGTGTGGGTGAGGACATTCAGGCCGGCGGCAAGGCCATTCAGCGCAGCGCGGAATAATCCGTTCTCCACCCGGCGGCGTTCCGCACGCGGAGGGCCGCCGCATTTCCTCCTCTTGCCTGAGCGTTAACGCTGCTGCTATCCTGCCGCAGTGCGGGTGAGGTTACCCGCCGTTTATCACCCCGCTGAACGGGACGACCCGTTTACGCGTCATTATATCGGGGACGACCCCAGTGGTAGGAGGCCGTCTCATGGCCTGGATTATTCTGCTTATCGCCGGTTTGCTCGAAGTGGTTTGGGCTATCGGTCTGAAATACACCCACGGTTTTACCCGGCTGACGCCGAGCATCATCACCATCGCCGCGATGGTGGTCAGCATGTTGCTGTTGGCCAACGCCATGAAAACGCTGCCCGCCGGCACCGCCTATGCGGTGTGGACCGGCATCGGCGCGGTGGGCGCGGCCATCATGGGCATGGTGCTGTTGGGGGAATCGACCAATATCGCGCGTATCATCAGCCTGTGCCTGATCGTGGTCGGCATCCTCGGGCTGAAGTTCAGCAGTCACTGATCGGCGGGTTGCTGCACCCAGATCAGCGCATCGGTGGCGAAACCGTAGCCTTTGGCCGTCTGCAATAAGCTGTCGCGTACGCCGGCGTCAAGCGTCGGAGTGCGCGACAGGATCCATAGATAGTCGCGGTTAGGGCCGCAAACCAGCGCGTAGCGGTAGTCCGGGTCCAGGGCAATCACATTATAGCCGCCGTAGAAGGGGCCGAAGAACGACACTTTCAGCGCCGCGACCTGCGGTGAGCCGATAAAGTAGGCTTTGCCTTCGCTTTCTTGCCATTGCTGTTTCTGCGGATTGAAGCCGCGATTGATGACTTTCAGCCCGCCGTCGGCGCGTGGGCTGTAGTGGGCGGTCACCTGCTGCAAACCGCGTTCAAAACGATGATCCAGACGCGCGATTTCGTACCAGGTGCCGAGATAGCGCTGGCTGTCGAAATTGTTCACGACCTTGATGTCTTTGGGCGGGGAGACGCTGCGGGCGACGGAGAGCAGGGCGGAAAGCATGACGCTAAGCTTTGACCATAAACGCATCGGTGACTCCTGTTTACCGGGGGCGAGTAGACAGTGTAGCCGATGAGCAAAGGGCGGCCAACGGGCGTTGGCCGCCTGAGCGGTTTACAGGGTGACGACGCCGATAACGGTGACCACGCTGAGGATCGCCGCCAGACCGTAGAACACCCATTTGCCGGCCGGTACGTGGATCTTCAGATCGTGCATCGCATGGTGGATGCGGTGCAGGCCGCACCACAGCGGCAGAATGATCATCAGCAGCAGGAACAGGCGGCCGATCAGGCTCTGGCAGAACGCCAGCACGCGCTCGTAACCCAGTGCTTCACCGGGGAACAGCCCCAATGGCAGCAGAATGCCGACCAGCAGCACGATGGCCGGCGCGACGATCGCGCCCCACATGCCGCCGGCGCCGAACAATCCCCAGAAAACCGGCTCGTCGGAGCGTTTAGGTGCTTGATTTATCATGTTTCCTCCGGATTAGATCAGGGCCACGGCCAGGATGACCACGCTGACGACGATCGTGACGGCCCACAGCCCTTTCACGATGGGGCCCGGTCCCATTTTCTCGCTGTTGACCACGATATTGGCGGCCTTCGGCGCCAAATCGAACCAGGTTTTGGTGTGCAGCGCCGCCGCCAGCAGGGCGACGACGTTGATCAACAGCACCAACGGGTTCTGCAAGAAGCCGACGAAGCCGGCCCAGCTCTCGGCGCCGCCCTTCAGCGCGAACACGCCGTAGAGCAGCACGATGCTGAACCAGACCGCCAGCACCGAGGTGCCTTCGCGCAGCATGTAGAAACGGTAGAAGCCGAGTTTTTGCCACCAGGTGGGCGTCATGGTGCGCACATAGGGCTTACGTTGAGTTGTCATGGCAATTTTCTCCCTTATTGCGGCTTCAGCATGGCGATCATGAAGTCTTTGGCGCTCTCCACCTTGCCCTGCTGGATGGCGGCGGCGGGATCGACGTGTTTCGGGCAGACTTCGGAGCAATAGCCGACGAAGGTGCAGCTCCAGACACCGTTTTGGCCGTTAAGCTGCGGCATGCGCTGTTTCTTGCCGTGGTCGCGGTTGTCCAGGTTGTAGCGGTGCGCCAGCGTGATCGCCGCCGGGCCGATAAACTCAGGGTTGAGGCCGAACTGCGGGCAGGCGGCGTAGCACAGGCCGCAGTTGATGCAGCCGGAGAACTGGTGGTACTTGGCCATCTGCGCCGGGGTCTGCACATTCGGGCCGTCCTCCGGTTTGCGATCGTTGCCGATGATGTACGGCTTGATCGCCTCCAGGCTTTCGATGAAGTGGGTCATGTCCACCACCAGATCGCGCTCGATCGGGAAGTTGCCCAGTGCTTCGACCTTCATGCCGCCGACGTAATCGCGCAGGAAGGTTTTGCACGCCAGCTTCGGCACACGGTTGACCATCATGCCGCAGGAGCCGCAGATCGCCATGCGGCAGGACCAGCGGTAGGAGAGATCCGGCGCCAGGTTGTCCTTGATGTAGCCCAGGGCGTCGAGCAGCGAGGTCTGTTCGTCGTAAGGCACGGCGTAGGTGACGAAATGCGGCTCGGCGTCGCTTTCCGGGTTATAGCGCATGACTTCGATCTTCAGGGTTTGCATCTCAGCCATTTGCCTGCTCCTTATTCTTTTTCTCCTGCGCTTCGGCTTCTGCGCCGTAGACGCGTTTGGCCGGCGGCAGCTTGGTGATTTTCACGTCGCTGTATTCGAGGCGTGGCGCACCCTGCGGGTTATGGAACGCCAGCGTATGTTTGAGGAAGTTGACGTCGTCACGCTCGGTGCAGCCTTCGTCCAGGCGCTGGTGAGCGCCGCGCGACTCTTTGCGGTTAAACGCGGAGTGCGCCATGCATTCGGCGACGTCCAGGCCGTAGCCCAGTTCGATGGTGTACAGCAGATCGGTGTTGAACACGCTGGAGTTGTCGGTGATGTTGACGCGCTTGAAGCGCTCTTTCAGCTCCGCCAACTTATCGATGGTTTTTTGCATCAGCTCCGGCGTGCGGTAGATGCCGCAGCCTTCTTCCATCGACAGCCCCATTTCGTCGCGGATCTTCGCCCAGTTTTCATTGCCTTCCTGCTTCATCAGGTTGCTCAGACGGGTTTCGACGTCGCGGGTTTGCGCATCCAGCGCGCTGCCGTTGGCCGGCGCGGTTTCCAGCGCGCGGCGGGCCGCTTGCTCACCGGCGACGCGGCCGAACACCACCAGTTCTGCCAGCGAGTTGGAGCCGAGACGGTTGGCGCCGTGCAGGCCGACGGAGGAGCATTCGCCGACCGCGAACAGCCCCTTGATGCGGGTTTCGCAGTTCTGGTCGGTTTCAATGCCGCCCATGGTGTAGTGCGCGGTAGGGCGCACCGGGATCGGATCTTTCACCGGATCGACGCCGACGTAGGCCTTGGCCAATTCGCAGATGAACGGCAGCCGCTCCAGCAGCTTTTTCTCGCCCAGGTGGCGCAGATCGAGGTAGACCACGTCGCCGCGCGGGGTGGCGATGGTGCGGCCGGCGCGCCATTCGTGCCAGAAGGCCTGGGACACTTTGTCGCGCGGGCCCAGCTCCATGTATTTGTTCTTCGGTTCGCCCAGCGGGGTTTCCGGGCCCATGCCGTAATCTTGCAGATAGCGGTAGCCGTCCTTGTTTACCAGGATGCCGCCTTCGCCGCGGCAGCCCTCGGTCATCAGGATGCCGGAACCGGGCAGGCCGGTCGGGTGATACTGCACGAACTCCATGTCGCGCAGCGGCACGCCGTGGTGGAACGCCATACCCATGCCGTCGCCGGTAACGATGCCGCCGTTGGTGTTGTAGCGGTAAACGCGCCCGGCGCCGCCGGTGGCCATCACCACCGCGTTGGCGCGGATCTGCACGCGGGTACCTTCCATCATGTTGAGCGCCACCAGGCCGCGCGCCTGGCCGTCATCCACCAGGATATCCAGCACGAAGTGCTCGTCGAAGCGTTGGATCTGCGGGTATTTCAGCGAGGTCTGGAACAGGGTGTGCAGCATGTGGAAGCCGGTCTTGTCGGCGGCGAACCAGGTGCGTTCGATCTTCATGCCGCCGAAGCGCCGAACGTTGACTGAACCATCCGGTTTGCGGCTCCACGGGCAGCCCCATTGCTCAAGCTGGGTCATCTCGCGCGGGCACTGATGCACGAAGTGATCGACCACGTCCTGCTCGCACAGCCAGTCGCCGCCGGCGACGGTGTCGTTGAAGTGGTAGTCGAAGGTATCGTGATCCTGGGTGACGGCGGCGGAGCCCCCCTCGGCGGCGACCGTGTGGCTGCGCATCGGGTAGACCTTAGAGATCAGCGCGATTTTCAGTTGGGGATTGGCTTCCGCTGCGGCTATTGCTGCACGTAAACCAGCGCCCCCGGCCCCAATAATGGCAAGATCGGCGTTAAAGGTTTGCACTGCATTCCTCCAATGTTCTTGTTAAGAACGGCAAGTTAAATATCTATGCTTAAAATTTAGCGAACTCTTCGGGTGCTAACTAATTGAACCGATTAATGTTGCTTAAAGGTTAAGGATAGATATCTCCCACCAATAATGGGGAATTAACTATACCTAAAGTTAAGTAGTCGAAATTTGATGTGATCGATTGTTTTGTCGATTAACGCTAGCCCAACAGGCTTGTCTGTTTTTTTGCGCGTTCGGCCTGCTTTACCCTTTTTAACGCGCTTTTGCCGCCCATTTATCGGAAATTGGCGTTATGGCCGGTTGTGCATCGTGAAGAATTTGTTTGGCTGCAAGGATGCGAGTAGACTGCATCCCCTGTTTGATTTCGGAGTTAATTACCATGAGCGAAACGGCAAGCTGGCAGCCTAGTGCACCCATCGCCAATTTGTTGAAACGCGCAGCGATTCTGGCTGAGATCCGGCGTTTCTTCGCCGATCGTGGCGTGCTGGAAGTTGAGACGCCCACCATGAGCCAGGCGACGGTCACCGACGTTCACCTGTTCCCGTTCGAGACGCGTTTCGTCGGGCCGGGGGCGGCAGAGGGCCTGACGCTATACATGATGACCAGCCCGGAATATCACATGAAGCGCCTGCTGGCGGCGGGCAGCGGCCCGATCTACCAAATGGGGCGCAGCTTCCGCAATGAAGAAGCCGGGCGGCATCACAACCCGGAATTCACCATGCTGGAGTGGTACCGTCCGCACTACGACATGTACCGCCTGATGAACGAAGTGGACGATCTGCTGCAACAGGTGCTGGACTGCGAGAGCGCGGAGACCCTGTCTTATCAGCAGGCGTTCCTGCGCCATCTGGACATCGATCCGCTGTCGGCGGAGAAGGCGCAGCTGCGCGAAGCGGCGGCCAAACTCGACTTGAGCAACATCGCCGATACCGAAGAAGATCGCGATACGCTGCTGCAGCTGCTGTTCACCGTGGGCGTGGAGCCGCATATCGGCCGTGAAAAGCCGGCGTTCGTTTACCACTTCCCGGCCAGCCAGGCGGCGTTGGCGGAGATCAGCACCGAGGATCACCGTGTGGCGGAGCGTTTCGAGGTGTACTTCAAGGGCATTGAGCTGGCGAACGGTTTCCGCGAGCTGACCGACGGTCGTGAACAGCAGCAGCGCTTCGAGCAGGACAATCGCAAACGCGCGGAGCGCGGCCTGCCGCAGCAGCCGATCGACTACAACCTGCTGGCGGCGTTGCAGCACGGCATGCCGGAATGTTCCGGCGTGGCGCTGGGCGTGGATCGCCTGGTGATGCTGGCGCTGGGCGCCGAGAGCCTGAGCGACGTGTTGGCTTTCCCGGTCGGGATCGCCTGACGTTTCAGGCGGTGAGAAAAGCAAAAGGGTCGGCATTTGCCGGCCCTTTTTTTATCGCGAGAAGCGCTTACAGGCCCCCGGCGTCGCGCTTGGTGTTCGGCGCCGGCGTGGACGGCGGCGTACGGCCGTTGTTGGTCAGCCGCGACAGCGTCTCGGTGCGCACCTGGAACGGCGGGTACGGCAGCGTGATGCCGTGCTCGCGGTAGCCCGCCAGGATCAGCTGGTGGATCTCGTGGCGCAGCGGCATGCGGTGGCCCATCTCGGCGGCGTAAATACGCATCTCGAAGATCTGGATGCCCTGTTGCAGATCGACCAGGTAAACCTCCGGCGCCGGGTTATCCAGCACCAGCGAGCAGCGCTCGGCGGCGTTCATCAGGATCTTGGTCACCTCTTCGCTGTTGGCTTCGCCCGGCGCCGGCACGGTCAGCACCACACGGGTCAGATTATCCGACAGCGACCAGTTGACGAACTGCTCGGTGATGAAGGCTTTGTTCGGCACGATGATCTCTTTGCGGTCCCAGTCTGAAATGGTGGTGGCGCGGGTGTTGATCTTGGTGACGGTGCCGGTCAGGTTGCGGATCGTCACGGTGTCGCCGATGCGGATCGGTTTCTCGAACAGGATGATCAGGCCGGAGATGAAGTTGGAGAAGATCTCCTGCATGCCGAAGCCCAACCCCAGACTGAGCGCGGTAACCACCCATTGCAGTTTCGACCATTCGATGCCGATCCAGGCGAAGCTGAGCACCGCGCCGAACACCAGCAGCAGGTACTTGGTGATGGTGGTGATGGCGTAGCCGGTGCCCGGCGTCAGATCCAGGTGCTGCAGCACAGCCAGCTCCAGCAGCGCCGGCAGGTTGCGCACCAGCTGCATGGTGATGATCAACACCAGAATGGCGATCAGAACCGCACCGAGGGTGATCGGATGGGCGGTTTCCACGCCGTTCACCGTCGAGGTCACGTCCCACAGCGAGATGTTTTCCAGGAAGGCGAACGCGGAGTGGATCTCCGACCACAGCACGATCACCGACACCAGCGCGATCAGCGTCAGGATCGAACGTACCAGCCGCAGCGACTGGGCGCTGATGGTGTCCAGATCGAAGTCCGAATCGTCCGGATCGATGGCTCCTTCGGTGCTGTTCGGGGTGTGCGAGGTTTCGTCTTCGCCGCGGGCGCGCTGGGCCAGAATGTCGGCGCGGCGCTGTTTGGCGCGATCGAAGGCGATGCGCCGCCGTTGGATCAACATCCAGCGGCGGATGATGTGGTAGATGACCAGCAGCAGGAACCAGATCGCCACCGAGGTTTCCAGGCGCGCCAACAGCGCCTGCGCGGTGGTGAGGTAACCGACGGTCGAGGCCAGCGCCGCCAGCAGCGGCGCCGACAGCAGTAGCCCCCAGAAGGCGCTGTTGAGCATGTTGTCGCCGGAGCCGTTTTTATCCAGATACAGCGGGATGCCGGCGCGCTTCAGGCTATGGGTGACCAGCGCCAGCGCCAGACACAGCAGGATGAAGCACAGCCGTCCCAGCGTGTTGGCGAACTCGCGTTCTTTCAGGCTATCGAAGGTGATCAGCGCCATGATCAGCGGCACGATCAGCCAGATCGACATCTTGTAGTAGCGCATGGCGCGCGAAACCTGCTTCGCCGGCCAGCGGAAGTGCACGATGAACAGCCCCTGCGGGTGGGCAAAGGCGGCGCAGATCATGCAGAGCCACAGGATCGGCAGCGTGGCGGTCACCCCTTTGCCGATCGCTTCCGCCACCGGGTAGTTCCAGGCGCTCTGCAGGCCGTAACCGAGCGCGGCCCACAGCACCGGCAGCGGCATTGCCACCAGAATCGACCAGAACACGGTGCGCACCGTCAGGAAGAATTCGTCCTGCGTCACCTTGCCGACGCGGCTGCTGGCGCGCTCGAGGAAAGCGTGATAGTGCTTGCGCGAACTGATGCTGAAAATCACCAGCAGCAGGGCGCCGAAGATCGGGATCAGCGTTTCGCGGCTGGTCACCATCATCATGAAGGCGCCGCCGAGCTGCGACAGCGTGTCCAGCGACAGGACGCGCGTCAGATCGTGCGCCACGTTGAGCGGATAAGAGAAGTTGATCGGATTGACGTCCGGTACCCAGAACAGATAGCGGTGCGTGGCGTCGCGAATTTCGTTCAACGCTTCGATCAGTTGGGTGTTGGCCACCTTCAGCTTGGTCAGCTCGAGGATTTGGGTGTCGCAACCGGACAGCAGCGAGTTCAGCAGCTCGCGCTGGGTGCGCAGCTGAGCATCGACGATGCGTTGCTCCTGGTTGGTCAGCGCGCTGCCGTCGTCGCGTTTGAATTCGCGCTGCGACAGTTTTTCCAGCTGATTTTCAAACTGCAAGCGCTGCACGCGCAGCTGGGCCATGTCGCCGTCCAGCTGTTGCGGTTTGGGCATTTCCGGCAGCGTCGCCACCTGGGCGCGCAGGGTTTCCCCCAAAGCCGACGATGAGCCGAGCCACTGGGCCTGTTCGATGATGGTGCTCAGCGCCTGACGCACCTGCAGCGTCTGCGCCGCCGCCTGCCGCTGCTGCGACGAAATCAGATCCATGCGCTGAGCCTGGCTGTTCAACGCGGCGGACAGTTCGCGGTTGATCTGCAGCTGTTGGCTGATGCTTTTTGGCAAATCGCCGTTCTGCTCGGCCAACTGCTCGGTTTTTTCCAGCGCCAGTTCCGCTTCGCGTTGGCGTTGGGCATTGAGGTTGTTGCGCAGCGCCTGCAGCTGAACGTCTATTTTCTCGTGGCGCTTTTTATAGACCTCGGCGCGCATACGCGCCAACTCCTGACGGTTGTTGGCCGACAGCTGCGCCAGCTCCAGCTCGTCCACTTTGGCTTTGCGCGCTGCGGCTTCGGTCTGCAGCAGGGCCAGAGCGGCCTGCGCGTATGGCGTGGTCGGGTTGGCGGGCTGCGCCTGCAGACGGCGCTGCACTTCCGTCAGCGCACGGCGGGCGTCGGTCTGCTGCTGCGGCAGTTGGCCGAGCGAATCGCTGATTTCCCGCGTGCGATCCTGCTCTTGCTGCAGCAGGCGCGCCTGTTCCAGCAGCAGGCTGCTGGTTTGCAGGATCTGCTGTTCCAGCTCGGCGGCCGGCAGATCGTCGCCGTTCGGCAGGATCTTGTTGCTTTCCAGTACCAGCTGACGGCGCAGTTCCTGCGTCATCTTCGGGAAATCGTCGATCACTCTCTGATACTGCTCGGAGCGAGTCTGTGACTCTTTACGCTCCGTCAGCCAGTTGAGGGCGCTTTGCAGCGCCTCGGTGGTCTCCGCCTGATTCGGCGCGTTTTTGCTGCTTTCCGCCTGCTTCAGCTCCTGTTTGAGCTGGTTCTCGGTCGGCACGGGGGCGGCCAGCGCCGGTTGCCACAGCAGGCAACCGAGCAAAAGCGTGATGATCAGGCGCACGGCGTCGATTCCTTTAGAGCGGGGTCTGTGGTGTTTCAGCGGCGGCCGGGATTTCGGCGAAGGCCTCACCCATGCGGGTGACGCTGCCGTTATGTAACTGCGGCGCGAACTGCACGCTACCTGCGGTAAACAGGTTGATCACCGTGGAGCCGAGTTTGAAACGGCCCATCTCGGCGCCTTTTTCCAGCGCGATGGCGCCTTCTTCACCGGCGGCCGGGTAGGTCCAGCGTTTGATGATGCCTTCGCGCGGCGGCGTAACGGTGCCGGCCCAGACGGTCTCGATGCTGCCGACGATGGTGGCGCCGACCAGGATTTGCACCATCGGCCCGATGTCGGTGTCGAACACGCAGATCACGCGCTCGTTGCGCGCGAACAGGTTAGGCACGTTGGCGGCGGTGAGCGGGTTGACCGAGAACAGATCGCCCGGCACATAGATCATTTCGCGCAGCACGCCGGCGCACGGCATGTGCACGCGGTGGTAGTCGCGTGGCGCCAGATAGGTGGTGGCGAACAGGCCGTTGCGGAACGGCTCGGCCAGCAGGTAGTTGCCGGCCAGCAGCGCTTCCAGGCTGTAGTGGTGGCCTTTGGCCTGGAAGATTTGGTCCTCGCGGATCGGGCCGAGCTGGCTGATGGCGCCATCGGCGGGCAGCGCCAGCCAGTTGGCGTCGGCGACGATCGGGCGCGCGCCGTCGCGCAGCGGGCGCACGAAGAAGTCGTTGAAGGTGGCGTAAGACGCCAGGTCCGGATTTTTCGCTTCCTGCATATCGACGCGGTAGAAGCGGGCGAAGGCCTTGACCACCAGTTGGGTCAGCCAGCCGGCCCGTTTGTCGGCGCCCCAGCCCGCCAGGCGGGTCAGCGCCAGCTTCGGCAGCCAATATTGCAATTTAATCTTGATGCTATCCAGCACGTTAACCTCGTGAATCAGGGTAAAGGGCGCGCATTGTAACGAGGGCTCCGCCGTCGTCAATGCCCGCCCGTCAGTGTCAGTCTGCGGCGTCCGTGAAGTTCTTGCGAACCTTCACCTGCGCCATGCTTTCCAGAATGCGGTGATAGTTGTCGAAACGCTCTTCCGCGATATCGCCTTTCTCCATTGCCGCGCGGATGGCGCAGCCGGGATCGGTATCGTGGCGGCAGTCACGGAATTTGCAACCGCCTAAATAATCACGGAATTCGACAAATCCGCGGGTAATTTGTTCCGGCTCCAGGTGCCACAGGCCAAACTCGCGCACCCCCGGGGAGTCGATCACGTCGCCGCCGTGCTGGAAATGGTACAGCCGCGCGGCGGTGGTGGTATGTTGCCCGAGGCCCGAGACGTCGGAAACCTGATTTACCAGAATTTGCTCATCAGACGGCGGCAGCAGCGCGTTAAGCAGGCTGGACTTGCCGACCCCCGACTGGCCGGCGAAGATGCTGATGCGCCCGGCCAGCGCCTGTTCGAACTCCGCCATGCCTTCCCGCGTTTGGCTGGAGACTTCCAGCACCCGGTAGCCAATCTTGCGATAGATATCCATCATGCCGTCGACCAACTTGCGCGCTTCGGCGTCCAGCAGGTCAATTTTGTTGAGCACGATCAGCGGCTCGACTTCGAGCGTTTCGCAGGCCACCAGATAGCGATCGATGATGTTCAGCGACAGCTCGGGCAGGATCGCCGACACGATGACGATCTGATTGATATTGGCGGCGATTGGCTTCACGCCGTCGTAGAAGTCTGGGCGCGTCAGCACCGAGGTGCGCTCGTGCACCGCCTCCACGATGCCCTTCACCCCTTCATGGGTGCCCAGGCCGGGGCGCCACACCACGCGATCGCCGGTGACCAGCGATCGCAGCGTGCGGCGGATGTTGCAGCGGTGCTGAGTGCCATCCGGCGCCTCAACGTCGGCGTGCATGCCGAAACGGCTGATGACGACGCCTTCCTGTGGCTCGCCCAGTTGGGAATCATCCGGTTCCGGTTTGTTATCAGTGCGCTTCAGGCGACGCTGATGGTTCGCCTGCACGCGGCGTTGCTGACCTTTGGACAGTTTGTTCTTACTCACTGCGCCTCACTTGACTCGGTTTTATACCTTTACACGTACGGCGGCGGTAGGGGATTTCCCCGGCCGCAGCCTTGAACCCATAGGGGTATATGTCGCCCAGGGCGACCAAAAAGACTATGATACACGCTATTTTATATTAAATAACCGTTGTTAGCCGCCGGCTGCGGCGCGTCGCCACCGGCGGCGCCCGTCGTCTCGTCCGCACAGCGTTTTTCTCTCGGCTTTTAGGCAGGAAACATCATGACAGGAAACGAAAATAACCTGATTTGGATCGATTTGGAGATGACCGGGCTGGATCCCGAGCGTGACCGCATTATCGAGATCGCCACGCTGGTCACCGACGCTAACCTGAACATCCTGGCGGAAGGGCCGGTGATCGCCGTGCACCAGTCCGACGAGCAGCTGGCGCTGATGGACGAGTGGAACGTGCGCACCCATACCGGCAGCGGGCTGGTGGAGCGGGTGAAAGCCAGCCGCCAGGATGATCGCGCCGCCGAGCTGGAAACGATAGCCTTCCTGCAACAGTGGGTGCCGGCCGGCAAATCACCGATCTGCGGCAACAGCGTGGGCCAGGACCGCCGTTTCCTGTTCCGCTATATGCCGGAGCTGGAGGCCTACTTCCATTACCGCTACCTGGACGTCAGCACGCTGAAGGAGCTGGCGCGCCGCTGGAAGCCGGAAATTCTCGCCGGTTTTAAGAAGCAGGGCACCCATCAGGCGCTGGACGACATCCGCGAATCGGTGGCCGAACTGGCTTATTACCGCGAACATTTCATTCAGCTTTAAGGCGATGGCGGCCCCTCTGGGGAAAAAACGCCGGTTTAGCCGCTTAATTCGCCAATCTGGCGCTTTAATCGGCAATCAAACAAAAATCGCGTTTTTTTGCTTTCAGGGGCTTGCGACAAAAAGGATTTCTCGTATAATGCGCACCCCGTACCGATGAAGAATTTCGTAACGTTCCACCATCGATACGCCGGGCGGGAATAGCTCAGTTGGTAGAGCACGACCTTGCCAAGGTCGGGGTCGCGAGTTCGAGTCTCGTTTCCCGCTCCAAAATTATACGCTGTAGAGTTTTCTGCAGATGACGAAAAAGGGGCTTTTGCCCCTTTTTCGTTTTTGTATTTCTCCCGCGCCTGTTATGTGCCGCAACGTCGAATGGCCCATCTTACGGTGTTTCTTTCGTTTAAACGCCTCTCTGCATCATACCGTTCTTTCTCTGTTGTTGACTCGGGTATATATAGCCAGGCGGTTTCTCTCGTGCTTATTTAATAAAAAATTAAAATGAATTATTTTTTATCATTATTTATTTTTATTAAATCCCGCCTGATAAGTTAAGGAGTTTCTGAATTTTCGATTTTTGGGAATCTATCGTTTCTTTATATTGGGTTTTCAATGTTATGTTGAATGAAACCAGGCGGATATCATCCCTGGTGATGTAAATACGATGGGGTTGAATCAAGAAAATCCATAGCTGAATTTGCGATCCCGTTCGTTTTACATGGCGGAGCATGTTGCGTCCGCATTCGACAAGCTCCGCCCTTCCGGCGAGCCCAGGCAGTCATTGCAAGCGGTTTGCGTTCCCTAAGTCAGACGTTGCAAGTGCTCGGCACACGGAGCCTCATGAAATGGAAATTTGTCAGACGACCTTTTTGGTGCGTTTCGAAACGATTCAATAATATTTGAATCGCTGCCGGCGTGCGCGGAAGGCTGGAGGAAATAATAATGAATCATGTATTTCGCAGCGTATTCAATTCGGCTTTGCAAGTATTTCAGGCCGTGTCTGAGTTGACCGCAGGGCGCGGTAATAATGGGCAGGAGAGGGGGGCAGCTCCCTTGCCCCAAGCCCTTACGCATCCCGTATTCCGCTATAGTGCCGTCACGCTGGCGTTATTTAGTTCGGGTTTCAGCGTTGCTGAGGAGCATGGGCAAATCGTTTTGGACGATCCTAAAGGCAATGTCCAACTCATTCTCGCTCCCGGCGATACGGTGAACCACACTGGTCACGGGGCCGCCGTTTTGGTATCTCAGGTTGGCAATAGTTTTGCTGGCGACAACATCACCATTCGCGCGGACTCCACTGATAGCGGTGATACCCCTGCCGTGTTGGCGCGGGCTGGTGGCGTGGTGTTCTTGAGCAAGAGTACCGTCGAAGGCGTCGGAACCGGCAATAATGCCCACGCACTGTATGCACGAGATGTTGGCAGCAGTATTGCAGGTACGGGCGTCACATTATCCACAGAAGGGCCCAATTCGCACGGCGCGATGGCGCAGGCCGGCGGAAAGATCATATTAAATGGCGGGGTTATCACGGTGACGGGGGCCTCAAGTAGTGGTTTGTACGCGAAAGACGCAAAAGCCAACATTACGGTGAAAAACGTGACGATCAGCTCAGCTAAAGGGAGAGGCGCCTACGCAGGTCCAGGGGCTTCGATTCGTTTGGACCATTCAACCGTCACCACTCAAGGAGACAATGAGGCGGCGATTTATGCGAGTGGTGCAAACGCGTTGATTACCCTGCAGGATACCGACGTCTCTTCAGCAAAAGGGCCCGCCGTCATTGTGCAGAGCGGCACCGTCGACATTACGGGAGGCACGCTGACGGCGGCGGGTGATGTGGTCAGACTGACGGCTCTCTATAACGGCCCTTCTCCCACGGTAACGATAAGCGACGCCAAACTGATTACAGGCGGCGAGTTTAGCTATGGTCTCAATCTCAATACGAAGAATTCGCGCGCCGACATTGAAAATGTGCAGATCCTTGCGCAGGGTCCTTATGGTTCCGGCGCCTGGTTACCTTCAGTCGGTACCCGCCTGACGGCAAACCGCTTCGATATTCGCGCCGCTTATCTCGGTATAGATAATCGTGCAGGAACGGTCTTATTGGATGAGGGCGTTTTGACGACGGAAGGCCGCAGTGGCCATGCGCTTTATGTGGCTGCCTTAGCCAATAACAAGGCCTCGACCACGGCGAAAAAAGTGCAGATAGAAACACAGGGTGCGGGGGCAGTCGGCGCGTTGTCGCGATTCAGTGGCTCGTCACTCGCTCTTGAAGACGTGAACATCAAGACCTATGGCACCGAGGCTTACGGCCTCTATGCCGTTGGGAAAGGGGCCAGTCTGACAGCGCTAAACACGACGGTCACGGCCTTAGGGGCTTCCTCGGCCGGTTTGTTCATCGGCAACAGCCCAACGGTCAACTTGAATAATGTCCACTTAACGACGACAGGGAAGCAATCACACGGTATCTGGAGCTATGCCACCGCCGAGGATACCACTAATACTCTCTTTTTGACCAAGGGGTCGCAGGTCGAGACGCAAGATGGCCTAGGGTTATTTGCCAACGGCGGCAATCATGCGTTCTTCCTGGAGCAGTCAGCCATCACGGCAAGAACGGAAGGCGACGAAGATCAAGGTCTACTGCTGTATGCCAAATCAGCCAGGATTACCGAACAAGGCGAAGAAAAAGAGATTCAAACGGGCACTGTCTTGTTGGATGCGAAGCATAGCCAACTAACGGGCGATATTCTGATTGATAGTGGCTCTGCCAACATTTTATTGAGCAACGCTTCCCTGTGGGTCGGCGCCGTGAACCAACGAGAACAAGGTCGCGTTAAACTTTTGGCGCTAGACAACGACAGTTGCTGGGATGTACGGAATAATTCCACGCTGGAGAGATTGGAAAATGACGGCACAGTGACCTTCTTGGCGCCAGGTGGCAATGGCCATTTCAAAACGGTGGCGGTTAATCACTACCAGGGCAACGGAACGTTGGTGCTGAATACCCGGCTCGGTGATGACAATTCGCCGACTGACCGGCTGGTGATTGATGGCGGAAAGGCGGAGGGGAAAAGCAAATTACGCGTTATCAATGCCGGTGGTAGCGGCGATTTTACTCAGCGCGGCATACGCCTGGTCGAGACGATTAACGGTGGCACAACGAATGTAGACGCGTTTCGACTTGATGCAGGTTCAACAGGTTATCGAGCGGGAACGGCTACTCTGGCCATCAATGGCTACGATTACAGTCTGGTGCGCGGCGGGAATCAAGGCGTGCCGGATGACTGGTATCTGACCTCGGCTTATACGCCGCCGGTCACGCCTCCCACGGTGGAACCCCCTGTGGTAACCCCGCCAATCACAGAGCCTCCGGCTATCGTGCCGCCGCCAGTTGCACCGCCAGGGGAAATTATTATGCCCCCGGTGGTTCCCGGTGTGAGCAATGTGTCACCGGAAAGCGGCGCTTATATCGGCAATCAGCTTGCCGGCGTCAGGCTGTTTATCCATAACCTGCGAGATCGCGTTCCGGTTTCTACAGAGGGCCATCTTGCAGCAGACGAACAGGGATTGTGGATTCGCTCCCAGGGGCGGCATGACAAAGGGATGAGCCTCGCGGAGGGGAGGGTCAACATGAAATCAGACAGCACGCTTCTGCAATTGGGCGGGGATGTTATCCATTTCCCTCTGAGTCACAATGGCGCAGCCCATGCAGGCGTCATGAGCGGGTATGGCACGGTGCGTACGCACTCGGTTTCTACCCTGATGTTGCCTGGTAACGATGTCAGCGCACAGGCAAAAGCAAAAGGGAAAATGTCAGGGTATACGGTAGGGTTGTATGCCACTGTTTATGAAAACGACGTAACCCATCATGGAGGGTATGCGGACGCATGGTTGCAATATGGCCGTTACTCCAATCAAATCGGCAGCGAGCTCGGAACGGTAGGCTACCATTCGAATGTATGGTCCGGTTCTCTGGAGATGGGGTATGCGGTAACGTCATTCGCAACCGGATCCGCGTTGGGTGGCCTGGTCATAGAACCGAATGCCCAACTGGTCTACAGCGATTACCGCGCCTCGGATGCGGTGTTGCAAGGCACACGGATGAGGAATAACGTAGACAACACGTGGTTTGCTCGCGCCGGTTTACGTCTCTACCCCCAGAATGAAACAGGCATTCGCCCTTTCCTGGAAACCAATTGGCTGCATCATGATGAAAAGGCTTCGGTACAAATGGGCAGTTCCGTCATGAGGGCTTCGCCAGCGCGCAACATACTGGAGATGAAGCTTGGCGCAGCGGGAAATGCAGGAGAGAAACTGCAGATATCCGGGCATGTGTTCGGGCAGGCGGGTCATAATGGCCAGCAGGGTTACGGTGGCATGCTGAACGCGCGCTACCGATTCTAACGATCCTGACGGGGGAGTATCAGGTAGGGTGACGCCGCGATCCCCCCCTTGGCCGGTCTCCGTGTTACATGGTCGCCGGTTTAACGGTATCTTCGATTGCAAATTGAGCAAACGCCCCGTATTTTGCATTTTTCACCATAGGGGGGGTTGCCAAGGCGCGATGACTAGTCCATAATGCTGTCCATCGATTGAGCTTTGTTTGAAAATTTCAATAAAATCAATCAGATAGGGATAAGTAATGTGTCTTATCTCCTATTTTCTATTCAACAATGTCGCGATGCGGCATGATGAATAAAAAAGCAGTACCTATGCGACGCGGGAATAGCTCAGTTGGTAGAGCGCAACCTTGCCAAGGTTGAGGTCGCGAGTTCGAGCCTCGTTTCCCGCTCCAAAAATTCAAAGGTCACGCCAGTGTTTGGTGGCCGGATGCCAAAAGCATCTCAATGCGGGAATAGCTCAGTTGGTAGAGCACGACCTTGCCAAGGTCGGGGTCGCGAGTTCGAGTCTCGTTTCCCGCTCCAATTTTCTCTTCGTTTCAAACTCAAATCCAACGCCTTATCCGGCGCGGGTTTTTGTCCCTTTTACATGCCTCGTAAAAATGTTGTGAACAGAGTTATCCACAGCCTCTGTACATAAACTCGCCTGCCTGAAAAATCAACGTCATACAAATTAAATATTTATCTCTCTGATTTATAAGTTTATTTATTTATCCCAAAACGTTATGCCGATCACTTGCTCTTTTTGTTGCAGTTGAAAGACAACGTGTTTTTATTTTTATGCACAAATCCACAGAGTGAGACATCCGGTGAGATGGCCGCGCGGCGCACGCCGTCAGGCGTCCCTCGGCAAACCTTTTTCCACAGCCCGTATCAGCCGTTTTTTCTGCGCCGTCTGCACCTCGACCCCCTGCGCTTCGCGGCGGGCGAGCTGTTGCGCCAGCGCCCAGTGGATATGTTCGTCCAGCATGGCGTCCTGGCCCAGGCGCGTGCGCAGTGCGAGCACGACGCTGTCCCCGTAGGGCGCATTGCCCAGCGCCACGGCGATATTGCGCAGCCAGCGCAGGTGGCCGATGCGGCGTATCGCCGAGCCTTCGGTGATGCGCAGGAACTTTTCTTCCGTCCAGTTGAACAGATCGATCAGCTGCGGCGCATGCAGCGTGGCGCGCGGGCTGAAATCGTCTTCGTCGGTGAGCTGCGAAAAGCGGTTCCACGGGCAGATCAGCTGGCAGTCGTCGCAGCCGTAGATGCGGTTGCCGAGCAGCGGCCGGAATTCCTCCGGGATCGCGCCTTCCAGCTCGATGGTCAGGTAGGAGATGCAGCGCCGGGCGTCTACGGTATAGGGGGCGACGATGGCGCCGGTCGGGCAGGTGGTGATGCAGGCGACGCAGCGGCCGCACTGCTCTTCCTGCGGCTTATCCACCGGCAGCGGCAGGTCGATCAGCAGCTCGCCGAGGAAAAACCACGACCCGGCTTCGCGGTTGAGAATTAGTGAGTGTTTACCAACCCAGCCGATGCCCGCCTTGGCGGCTAGCGCGCGCTCCATCACCGGCGCGGAATCGACAAAGGGGCGGAAATTCAACTCGCCGCAGTAGGCCTGGATCTGATCGCCCAGCTTTTTCAGGCGCTGGCGCAACAGTTTGTGATAGTCGCGCCCCAGCGCGTAGCGGCTGACGTAACCCAGCTGCGGATTTTGCAAGGTGCTGGCAAACGCCGCCTTGGCCGGCAGGTAATTCATGCGTACGCTGATCACCCGCAGCGTGCCCGGCAACAGTTCGTGAGGACGCGCGCGCAGCATGCCGTGGCGCGCCATCCATTCCATCTCGCCGTGGTACTGCTTGTCGAGCCAGGCCTGCAGTTTCGGCTCTTCGAGGCTCAGGTCGGTATCGCAGATGCCAACCTGTTGGAATCCTAGCGATTGCCCCCATTGCTTGATATGTTGGGCGAGTTGATGGAGATCGAGGGGGTGCGTCATGACGGGCCACAGTGAAAAAGCATACGCTGACAGTTTACCACACTCTGTCTGGCCTGCGGATTGGATCCGGCGCTCGGAACCCGCGGCGGCGGCCTCGCTCGGTATTTCTCTTTACGATTTGATGCAGCGCGCCGGTCAGGCGGCCTACGCATTGGCGCGCAACGCGTACCCCTCCCGCGACCACTGGCTGGTGCTGTGCGGCCACGGCAACAACGGCGGCGACGGCTATGTGGTGGCGCGCCTGGCGAAGGCGGCGGGCCTGCAGGTGACGTTGATCGCCTGCGAAGGCGCACGGCCTTTGCCGCCGGAAGCCGCAGCGTCCCGTCAGGCCTGGCTGGCCGCCGGCGGTGATATTCTGCCGGCGAACAGCCGCTGGCCGGCGTCCGTCGCTCTCATCATCGACGGCCTGTTAGGCACTGGCCTGGGCAGCGCGCCGCGTGCGCCTTACGACGCGCTGATAGAGGCCGCCAACCGCCATGCGGCGCCGGTGGTAGCGCTCGATATCCCGTCCGGCCTGCTGGCGGAAAGTGGCGCGGCGCCGGGCGCGGTCGTGCGTGCCGCGCACACCGTCACGTTCATCGGCCTCAAACCGGGGTTGCTGACCGGCCAGGCGCGCGACTGGGTCGGGCAACTTCATCAGAATGCGCTAGGCTTATCGGGTTGGTTGGCGAAGCAACCGGAGCAGATTCAGCGGCTTACCGCCGAGGTATTGCCGCGCTGGCTGCATCCGCGTCGTCCCTGCGCCCATAAGGGCGAGCATGGCCGCCTGCTGTTGGTGGGTGGCGACCGCGGGTTCGGCGGCGCCATTCGCATGGCGGCGGAGGCGGCGCTACGCAGCGGGGCGGGATTGGTGCGAGTGCTTACTCACATAGATCACGTCGCACCGCTGCTGGCGGCCCGGCCGGAGCTGATGGCGCAGGCGCTGGACGAGGCGACGCTGCGGCAGGCGATGCAATGGGCGGATGTGCTGGTGATTGGCCCGGGACTGGGCCAGGCTGAATGGGGCAAAAACGCCTTGAACGTGCTGCAAACCAGCGATAAACCGGCCTTGTGGGACGCCGATGCGCTGAACTTGCTGGCATTAAATCCCGAGAAACGGCAGAATCGCGTGATGACTCCGCATCCTGGAGAGGCGGCGCGGCTGTTGAGCTGCAGCACTGCCGACATCGAGAGTGATCGCTTACTTGCCGTGCGTAAGCTGACGGCGCGCTACGGCGGCGTGGCGGTGCTGAAAGGCGCCGGTACGCTGATCGCCGATGAGCAGGGGCAGATGGCGATTGCCGACGTCGGCAACGCCGGCATGGCCTCCGGCGGCATGGGCGATGTGCTGTCGGGCATCATCGGCGGTTTGCTGGCGCAAAAGCTCTCGCTGTATGATGCCGCCTGTGCGGGCTGCGTCGTACATGGCGCGGCCGGCGATCGCGTAGCGGAAAGACAAGGAACAAGAGGCATGTTGGCGACCGATTTACTGCCGGACATCCTTCATTTCGTTAACCCTGAGTGGGCAAAATAGACTTTATCGAATGAAAGAACTCGTTTTACCTCTACCAGACGAGGCAGCGACTGTCGCTTTGGGCACCACTTTGGCCAAGGCCTGCGATCGTGCCAGCGTCATCTATCTCTACGGCGACCTGGGCGCCGGTAAAACCACCTTCAGCCGTGGTTTCCTGCAGGCGTTAGGGCATCAGGGCAATGTCAAAAGCCCGACCTATACGCTGGTGGAGCCCTATGCCTTGCAGCCGCTGGCGGTGTATCACTTCGATCTGTATCGCTTGGCCGATCCGGAAGAGCTTGAATTCATGGGCATTCGCGATTACTTCGCGCAAGACGCCATCTGCCTGGTCGAATGGCCGCAGCAGGGCACCGGCGTGCTGCCGGAGCCGGATCTGGCGCTGCATCTTTGCTATCAGGGCGAGGGGCGAGAGGCGAAGATCGAGGCGATTTCTGCTTATGGCAGCCGGCTGTTAGACCGCATTCATGGATCACAGGGATGATGCTGCAATGACGCACGTGTTGAAAAAATTTGCGGTCATCATGCTGATCGCCGTGCTGGGGCCGCTCGGCGCGCTGAACGCGCTGGCGGCGTCCTCGCTGTCCGATATCAAAGTGTCGAACGCCCAACGCGAAGCGACGGTGTCGGTGAGCTTCAATGGCCCGCCGGACTACGCGTTTTTCCCGTTGCACGGCCCGGAACGCGTGGTGCTGGACGTTAACCAGAAGGGCAAGGTCGGCGGCCTGCCGCTCAATTTCAGCGGGCAAAACCTGGTGAAAAGCATTCGCTCCAGCGCGCCGAAAGACGCTCAGAGCGTGCGCCTGGTGTTTGATCTGACCCAGCGCGCCAAAACCCGCGTCGCCACCCGCCAGAACGGCGGGGTGCATACCGTGGTGTTCACCATTACGGCCGAAGGCAGTGCCAATACGGTGGTGCGCAAGGCGCCGGTGCAAACGCCTGCGCCGGTTGCGGTCAACCCACCGCCGCGTCAGGCGCCGGTCGTGGTGCGTGAAGCGCCGGAGCCGCCGCTGCGCAAAACGCCGGCGGGATCGAATCCCTTTACCCATAAACAGACCGTGGTTGCAGGCACCGCCACAGAGGTCACGCCGCGCAGCAGCCGCGTTTCCGCCGGTTCCGGCGATCGGGTGGTGGTGGCGATCGACGCTGGCCACGGCGGCCAGGATCCGGGCGCCATTGGCCCTAGCGGGCTGAAAGAAAAGAATGTCACCATCGCCATCGCGCGTCGCCTGCAGGCGATGCTGGACGCCGATCCGCAGTTCAAACCGGTGCTGACGCGTACCGGTGACTATTTCATCTCGGTGATGGGGCGCTCCGACGTTGCGCGTAAACAGGGCGCCAACGTGCTGGTCTCCATCCATGCCGACGCCGCGCCAAACCGCAGCGCCAGCGGTGCCTCCGTCTGGGTGCTGTCCAATCGCCGCGCCAACAGTGAAATGGCCGGCTGGCTTGAACAGCATGAGAAGCAATCCGAACTGCTCGGCGGTGCCGGCGATCTGCTGGCCAACAGCCAGGCCGATCCTTATCTGAGCCAGGCGGTGCTGGATCTGCAGTTCGGCCACTCGCAGCGCGTCGGGTACGATGTGGCGGTGAAAGTGCTGCAGCAGTTGCAGAGCGTCGGATCGTTGCATAAACGCCGGCCGGAACACGCCAGCCTGGGTGTACTGCGTTCGCCGGATATTCCATCGCTGCTGGTGGAAACAGGATTTATCAGTAATAGCACGGAGGAGCGGCTGCTGGGCAGTAGCGCGTATCAGGAGAAGATTGCCAAGGCCATCCATAACGGCCTGCGCAGCTACTTCCTGGCGCATCCGCTGCAAGCCGACCCAAAGGTGGAAAACCGACCGCTGGACGTCGCAGCGGCGGTTAACACCTCAACACCAGACGTGCGCCAGCCTGAGCCTATCGTCAGCTCGGCCGGCGCGAGCCGCAGCGTAAGCGGCAAGACCCAGATCCACGTGGTGAAGCGGGCGGAAACGCTGTCCGGCATCGCCGACAGCTACGGCACGACCATGGCGGCGCTGCGGGATCTGAACAAACTGAAGAAAGACGGCGTGTGGGTGGGGCAACGCCTGAAGGTGCCGGCGGGGAAAGCCGCCGCCGTCACCACCGTCGCCAAGGTGAAAACGCCGGCCAAGAAGCCGTCTAAACATAAAGTGGCCCGCGGGGATACGCTCTCCTCCATCGCTTCTCGCTACGGGGTCAGCGTCGGCGATCTGAAACGGGTCAATAATCTGAAGTCGGACGTCGCGCCGCTGGATCGGACGCTGACCATTCCGCAGGCCTAGCGCCATCGCTACAGGAGTCAGCATGCCTATCCAGGTGTTACCGCCACAGCTTGCCAACCAGATCGCCGCCGGAGAGGTGGTTGAACGCCCCGCGTCGGTCGTCAAGGAGCTGGTGGAAAACAGCCTGGACGCCGGGGCGACGCGCATCGATATCGATATTGAACGCGGCGGCGCCAAGCTGATCCGCATTCGCGACAACGGCTGCGGCATCGGCAAGGACGATCTGGCGCTGGCGCTGGCGCGGCACGCTACCAGTAAAATCAGCACGCTCGACGATCTGGAAGCGATCGTCAGCCTCGGTTTTCGCGGCGAAGCGCTGGCCAGTATCAGCTCGGTTTCCCGTTTGACCCTGACGTCACGCACCGCCGAGCAGAGTGAAGCGTGGCAAGCCTATGCCGAAGGGCGCGAGCAGGCGGTCACCGTCAAACCCGCCGCGCACCCGGTCGGCAGCACGCTGGAAGTGCTGGATCTGTTTTACAACACCCCGGCGCGCCGCAAGTTCATGCGCACCGAGAAAACCGAATTCGGCCATATCGATGAAGTGGTGCGGCGCATCGCGCTGGCGCGTTTCGATGTGGCGATCAATCTCAGCCACAACGGCAAACTGATCCGCCAATACCGGGCGGCGAAAGAAGAAAGCCAGCACGAGCGCCGTTTGGGCAGCATCTGCGGCCCGGCGTTTTTGCAGCATGCGCTGAACATCGACTGGCAGCACGGCGATCTGAGCATCCGCGGTTGGGTAGCGGATCCGGCCGGGGCGCGCCAACTGGGTGAAATGCAATACTGCTACGTCAACTGCCGCATGATGCGCGATCGCTTGATCAATCACGCTATTCGTCAGGCCTATCAGGATCAGCTGAAGGACGATCAGCAGCCCGCTTACGTGCTGTATCTGGAGGTCGACCCGCACCAGGTGGACGTCAACGTTCATCCCGCCAAGCACGAGGTGCGTTTCCATCAGGCGCGGCTGGTGCACGATTTTATCTACCAGGCGGTAACCACCGTGCTGCAGCAGGCCGGTCAGACGCCGCCGCTGCCGCTGGCGGAAACGCCTGACGAAGCGCCCGCGCCGGTCTGGCAGCAGGAAAACCGCGTCGCCGCCGGCGGCAACCATTTTTCTCAGCCTGCGCCGCGTCGCGAAACGCCGCCACCGGCCGGCACCGCCCGCGAGCGTGCACCGCAGCCGGGTTGGCAAACGACCGGCGGTTACCAGAAACGCGAAGGCGAGCTGTACGGTAAACTGATGCAACCCGTCGCCGAGCCGCAGGCCGATGCGGCGCCGGAAGTCTCAAGCAAGCCGCCGCTGTTCCCGCCGGCGAAAGCCGCAGCGGAAACGCCGTTGGCGGGCGGCTCGCACAGTTTTGGCCGGGTGCTGATGATTCATCCGCCGTGCTACGCGTTGATTGAACAGCGCCAGCAGCCGGCGTTGCTCAATTTGACGGTGGCCGAGCGCTGGCTGCGCCAGGCGCAGCTCAACCCGCCGACGGAAGGGCTGCGGCCGCAGCCGCTGCTGATCCCAGTCAAGCTGACGTTGGAAAAGAGCGAAGCGGCGGCCATTGCACGGCATCAGGCGCTGCTGACGATGATGGGGCTGGATCTGCAGGCGGATCACGGCCGTGTGACGCTGCGCGCAGTGCCTTTACCATTACGCCAACAAAATTTACAAAAACTGATACCCGAACTGTTAGGCTATCTGGCCGAACATCAGGAGATGTCGCCCGCGGTGCTGGCCACCTGGCTCGCTCGCCGTCTTGGCAGCGAGCATGAACAGTGGAACACCTCGCAAGCGATACAATTGCTGACCGACGTTGAACGACTTTGCCCGCAGCTGGTCAAATCACCACCGAGCGGACTTTTACAACCCGTTGATTTACAGGTCGCACTGGCGGCCCTCAAGCATGACTAACACTGAAATGACACCACGTCCCCCGGCTATTTTCATCATGGGGCCGACCGCCTCGGGCAAGACCGCGCTGGCGATCGCGCTGCGCGAACGCCTGCCGGTGGAACTGATCAGCGTCGATTCCGCGCTGATCTACCGCGGCATGGATATCGGCACCGCCAAGCCGAGCGCCGAAGAATTGGCGCAGGCGCCGCATCGGCTGATCGATATCCGCGATCCCGCCGAAGCTTACTCGGCCGCGGAGTTCCGCGCCGACGCGCTGAAGGAGATGGCCGACATCACCGCCGCCGGGCGCATTCCGCTGCTGGTTGGCGGCACCATGTTGTATTTCAAGGCGTTGCTGGAAGGATTGTCGCCGCTGCCGTCCGCCGATCCCGCGGTGCGCGAGCGCATCGAACGGCAAGCGGCGGAGCAGGGCTGGGAGGCGTTGCACCGCCAGTTACAGGCGATCGATCCGGTCGCGGCAGTGAGAATTCATCCGAATGATCCGCAGAGACTGTCCAGAGCACTGGAAGTTTTTTTTATTTCGGGTAAAACTTTAACGGAACTGACTAAAATTTCGGGTGAATCGTTACCGTATCAAGTTCACCAATTTGCGATAGCGCCGACCAGCCGTGAGTTGATCCATCAACGCATCGAGCTGCGGTACCATCAAATGTTGGCGGCGGGTTTTGAGACGGAAGCGCGTGCACTTTTCGCACGGGGTGATTTGCATACGGACTTGCCCTCCATTCGCTGTGTCGGTTACCGCCAGATGTGGTCATACTTGTCTGGTGAAATTAGTTACGATGAGATGGTTTATCGTGGTATTTGCGCAACACGTCAGTTGGCTAAACGCCAGATGACCTGGTTACGGGGTTGGGAGTCGGTCCATTGGTTGGACAGTGAAAAGCCGGGAGAGGCTTTGGACTCGGTGACACAGGTTGTTAGTGCATAGGTTGGGTGATTGTGTACAATTGCTGAGTATTCAGCGCGCAAATTTTTTACGTCGTTTATTTTAGAGCCGACAGGTTCTTAGTTACAAACAACAAGCAAATAAGGAAAAGATAGAATGGCTAAGGGGCAATCTTTGCAAGATCCGTTCCTGAACGCATTGCGTCGTGAACGTGTTCCGGTTTCTATTTATTTGGTGAATGGTATTAAGCTGCAAGGCCAGATTGAGTCTTTTGACCAGTTTGTCATCCTGTTGAAGAACACGGTGAGCCAGATGGTGTACAAGCACGCTATCTCTACCGTTGTCCCGTCACGCCCGGTTTCGCATCACAGCAACAACCCGAGCGGCGGTTCAAGCAACTATCACCATGGCAACAATCCGTCTGCGCAGCAACAGCCGCAGCAGGAAAGCGATGACGCTGAATAAAGCGCGTTGCAAGTCAACCATGACGGGGAGCATAAGCAGCCGCGGGCTGTTTATGTCCCCCAAACTCACGGTGAGTGTCCGTTTGAGAGGTTGCACGCTTGTTTGACCGTTATGAAGCCGGTGAGCAGGCCGTACTGGTTCATATCTATTTCTCGCAAGACAAAGATACGGAAGACCTCAACGAGTTCGAGTCGTTGGTTTCCTCAGCCGGTGTCGAAGCTTTGCAAGTGGTGACTGGTAGCCGCAAAGCCCCGCATCCGAAGTACTTTGTCGGCGAAGGAAAGGCCGAAGAAATTGCAGATGCGGTGAAAGCCAGCGGCGCGTCTGTTGTCCTGTTTGATCATTCCCTTTCCCCGGCGCAGGAAAGAAACCTCGAGCGCCTGTGCGAATGCCGGGTGATCGATCGCACCGGGCTGATTTTAGACATCTTCGCCCAGCGTGCCCGCACCCATGAAGGTAAGCTGCAGGTGGAGCTGGCGCAGTTGCGTCACATCGCCACGCGTCTGGTACGCGGCTGGACGCACCTGGAGCGGCAAAAAGGGGGGATTGGCCTGCGCGGGCCGGGGGAAACCCAGCTTGAGACCGACCGTCGCCTGTTGCGCGATCGCATCAGCTTGATTCTGCGCCGCCTGGAGCGGGTAGAAAAGCAGCGTGAACAAGGCCGACGTGCGCGGACCCGCGCCGATGTGCCGACCGTATCGCTGGTGGGCTACACCAACGCCGGCAAATCCACCCTGTTTAACCGAATAACGTCTGCCGAGGTGTATGCGGCGGACCAGCTATTTGCCACCCTGGATCCTACGTTGCGGCGCATCGACGTGCCGGACGTAGGAGATACCGTGTTGGCGGATACCGTAGGCTTTATCCGGCACCTGCCGCACGATCTGGTGGCCGCCTTCAAGGCAACGCTGCAGGAAACGCGCCAGGCATCTCTGCTGCTGCACGTCATCGATGCCGCAGATCCGCGCGTCGATGAGAACATCGAAGCGGTGAACACCGTGCTGGCGGAGATAGACTCGGATGAAATCCCTACACTGTTAGTGATGAACAAAATAGATATGCTGGACGATTTTGTGCCGCGTATCGACCGCAACGACGAAAACCTGCCGATCCGGGTGTGGCTGTCCGCCGCCAGCGGAGAGGGAATTCCGTTGCTGTATCAGGCGTTGACGGAGCGCTTATCGGGGGAGATCGCGCATTACGAATTGCGCTTACCGCCACGGGCAGGCCGTCTTCGCAGCCGTTTTTACCAGCTTCAGGCGATTGAAAAAGAGTGGAACGAAGAAGACGGCAGCATTGGCGTGGTGGTGCGAATGCCGATCGTCGAATGGCGTCGTCTCTGCAAGCAAGAACAGGACCTGATTGACTTTATCGTATGATCATATCCTGTTACATTTATGCTTCGCGAAAGCCTGAAGTACCCAATCACAGAATATGGAGCTAAAACATGGCGTGGAATCAGCCCGGTAATAACGGACAGGACCGCGACCCGTGGGGGAGCAGCAATAACAATGGCGGCAACTCTGGCGGTAACAACAAAGGCGGTCGTGATCAAGGGCCACCTGATTTGGACGATATCTTCCGCAAACTGAGCAAGAAATTGAGCGGTTTCGGCGGGGGCAAAGGCTCCAACAGCAATAGCGGCGGCACCGGCACCTCTGGTCCGGGCTTCAGCGGCCGCATTATCGGTATCGCGGCGGTGGCCGTGGTGGTGATCTGGGCCGCCAGCGGCTTCTACACCATCAAGGAAGCCGAGCGCGGCGTCGTGACGCGTTTCGGCAAGTTCAGCCACCTGGTGCAGCCGGGCCTGAACTGGAAGCCGACCTTCATCGACGACGTGCGTCCGGTGAACGTGGAATCCGTGCGCGAGCTGGCGGCGTCCGGCGTGATGCTGACCTCCGATGAAAACGTGGTGCGCGTGGAAATGAACGTGCAATACCGCGTGACCAACCCGGAAGCGTACCTGTTCAGCGTCGTCAATGCCGACGACAGCCTGAGCCAGGCGACCGACAGCGCCCTGCGCGGCGTGATCGGCAAATACTCGATGGACCGCATCCTGACCGAAGGCCGTACCGTGGTGCGTAACGATACGCAGCGCATGCTGGAAGAGACCATCCGTCCTTACAACATGGGCATCACGCTGCTGGACGTCAACTTCCAGGCGGCGCGTCCGCCGGAAGAGGTGAAGGCGTCGTTCGACGATGCGATTGCCGCGCGTGAGAACGAGCAGCAATACATCCGTGAAGCGGAAGCTTACGCCAACGAAGTTCAGCCGCGTGCGAACGGCCAGGCGCAGCGTCTGCTGGAAGACTCCAAGGCTTATAAGGATCGTACCGTCCTGGAAGCTCAGGGTGAGGTGGCGCGCTTTGCCAAGCTGTTGCCGGAATACAAGTCCGCACCGCAGATCACCCGCGAGCGTCTGTATATCGAAACCATGGAAAAAGTGCTGGGCCATACCCGTAAGGTGTTGGTGAGCGACAAAGGCAACAACCTGATGGTGCTGCCGCTGGATCAGATGCTGCGCGGTCAAGGCGCAGCGCCGGAGAGCGGCAACAAGGATACCAGCCTGATTCGCCTCAATCCGAATCCTGCGCCGGCTGCCAACAGCAGCGCCCCGCGCACCAGCGGCGGTTCGATTATGGATCAGCGCCGGGCGAATGCGCAGCGTGACGACACCACTCGCGTAGGGAGAGAGTAATCAATGCGTAAGTCTTTTGTAGTTATTGTCCTCGCGGTGCTGGTGGTGCTGTACGCTTCGCTGTTCGTGGTGCAGGAAGGCCAGCGCGGCATCGTGCTGCGCTTCGGCAAGGTTCTGCGCGACGGCGAAAACAAGCCGCTGGTGTATGCGCCGGGTCTGCACCTCAAGATCCCGTTCATCGAGACCGTGAAGAACCTGGATGCGCGCATCCAGACCATGGACAACCAGGCCGATCGCTTCGTGACCAGCGAGAAGAAAGACCTGATCGTTGACTCCTATCTGAAGTGGCGCATCAGCGACTTCAGCCGTTACTATCTGGCGACCGGCGGTGGCGACGTCTCCCAGGCCGAAGTGCTGCTGAAACGCAAGTTCAGTGACCGTCTGCGTTCTGAAATCGGCCGCCTGGACGTGAAAGACATCGTGACCGACTCGCGCGGCAAGCTGATGTCCGATGTGCGTGATGCGCTGAACACCGGCACCGTGGGTGACGGCGAAGAAGTGGCGACCACCGAAGCCGATGACGCTATCGCCTCTGCGGCGGCGCGCGTTGAACGGGAAACTACCGGCAAACAGCCGCAGGTTAACCCGAACAGCATGGCGGCGCTGGGCATCGAAGTGATCGACGTGCGTATCAAGCAGATCAACCTGCCAGCGGAAGTGTCCGACGCCATCTACCAGCGTATGCGCGCCGAGCGTGAAGCGGTAGCCCGTCGTCTGCGTTCGCAGGGCCAGGAAGAAGCCGAGAAGCTGCGCGCCAGCGCGGACTACGAAGTGACCCGTACCCTGGCGGAAGCCGAGCGTCAGGCGCGTATCACCCGCGGTGAAGGCGATGCCGAAGCGGCCAAACTGTTCGCCAACGCGTTCAGCCAGGATCCGGACTTCTATGCCTTTATCCGTAGCCTGCGTGCCTATGAAGCCAGCTTCAAGGACAACCAGGACGTGCTGGTACTGAGCCCGGACAGCGATTTCTTCCGCTACATGAAGTCGCCTGATACCCTGCGCAAATAAGCGCGGCAGGCAATCTGATCGAGGGCCCGTTTACGCGGGCCCTTTCTCGTTTTTGGGGGATGCATGAACTCAACGATTTGGCTGGCGCTCGGGCTGGTTCTGGTGTTGGAAGGATTGGGGCCGATGCTGTTTCCGCAGGCCTGGCGCAAAATGATCGTGGCGATGTCGCAGCTGCCGGACGCGACACTGCGGCGATTTGGCGGTGGAATAGTGGTTGCGGGCTGCGTGATCTACTACATGTTGAGCGGCCGCACGGGTCTTTAAAGTCTAGCCCAAAATTTATGCAATCGTATGCTAAAAGTGCTGAAAATCGAAAATTACGGTGGTAGAATCCATTTTTAAGCAATCGGTGATTTTGAAAAATGGGTAAGAACGTCGTCGTACTGGGCACCCAATGGGGTGACGAAGGTAAAGGCAAGGTTGTAGACCTGCTGACTGAACGGGCTCAATATGTTGTGCGCTACCAAGGTGGCCATAACGCTGGCCACACTCTGGTAATCAACGGTGAAAAAACCGTCCTTCATTTAATTCCTTCAGGTATTCTGCGTGAAAACGTCACCAGCATCATCGGCAACGGTGTTGTTCTGGCGCCGGACGCGTTGATGAAAGAAATGGGTGAACTCGAAGCGCGTGGCATCCCGGTACGCGAACGTCTGTTACTCTCTGAAGCTTGCCCGCTGATCCTGCCTTACCACGTCGCGTTGGACAACGCGCGTGAGAAAGCGCGCGGCGCGAAAGCGATCGGCACCACCGGTCGCGGCATCGGCCCGGCTTACGAAGATAAAGTGGCTCGTCGCGGCCTGCGCGTCAGCGACCTGTTCAACAAAGAAACCTTCGCCGTTAAGCTCAAAGAGATCGTCGATTACCACAACTTCCAGCTGGTCAACTACTACAAAGTTGAAGCCGTCGATTATCAGGCGACGCTGGACTACGTGCTGTCTATCGCCGACATCCTGACCGCCATGGTGGTTGACGTTTCTGAACTGCTGGACGGCGCGCGCAAGCGTGGCGATCTGATCATGTTCGAAGGCGCTCAGGGCACCCTGCTGGATATCGACCACGGTACTTACCCGTACGTCACCTCTTCCAACACCACTGCCGGCGGCGTGGCTACCGGTTCCGGCATCGGCCCGCGTTATGTGGACTACGTGCTGGGCATCGTGAAAGCCTACTCCACTCGCGTGGGTGCAGGCCCGTTCCCAACCGAACTGTTCGATGAAACCGGCGAGTACCTGTGCAAGCAGGGTAACGAGTTCGGCGCCACCACCGGCCGTCGTCGTCGTACCGGCTGGCTGGACGCGGTAGCGGTGCGTCGCGCCGTGCAGATCAACTCCCTGTCCGGCTTCTGCCTGACCAAACTGGACGTCCTGGACGGCCTGAAAGAAGTGAAGATCTGCGTGGGCTACCGCATGCCGGACGGCCGTGAAGTGGATACCACTCCGCTGGCGGCTGAAGGCTGGGAAGGCATCGAGCCTATCTACGAAACCATGCCAGGCTGGAGCGAAACCACCTTTGGCGTGAAAGAGCACAGCAAGCTGCCTCAGGCTGCGCTGAACTACATCAAGCGCATCGAAGAAGTTACCGGTGTACCGGTAGACATTATCTCTACCGGCCCGGATCGCAGCGAAACCATGATCCTGCGCGACCCGTTCGACGCATAATCAGGCTTTGCGGCATTAAACAAACCGGGCGCGTCCCGGTTTGTTTTTATCCTGACTCCCTCCGATTGCGGTTTCACGTCAAAAAATCCTTTCATAAACCCGCCTTAGGGCGCGGGATTCGCTAAATAATTAGCGACGAACTCTCCGGCTGGTTTATTATCCAATGAGTAATCTTTTGAATAGCGCCGAAAAGCGGCGTATCAGACGGGTAAAGTGATACCCAGAGGTAAGATGTGCAGTTAACAAGTTTTACTGATTATGGTCTGCGGGCGTTGATCTACATGGCCTCGTTGCCGCAGGACAAGATGACCAGCATCTCGGAAGTGACCGAGGTTTATGGCGTGTCTCGCAACCATATGGTGAAGATCATCAATCAGTTGAGCCGGGTAGGTTTTGTCACGGCGGTGCGCGGCAAGCATGGCGGCATTCGATTGGGCAAACCGGCCGAGAGCATCCGCCTCGGTGACGTGGTGCGGGCGCTGGAGCCGCTTGCGCTGGTTAACTGCAGCAGTGATTTTTGCCACATCACCCCTGCCTGCCGATTGAAGCAGGTGCTCCACCAGGGCGTACAGAATTTCCTTGAAGAGCTGGATAAGCATACGTTGGCCGACATGGTCGAAGACAATCCGCCGCTCTACAAGCTATTGCTTGTCGAATAAAACGACGTTGAGAAGACAAGGCTCAACGTCATCCTGCTGATGACAACGGAGGAACCGCAATGTCACAAGATCCATTCCTGGAACGAGAAGCAGAAAAATACGAATCCCCTATCCCTAGTCGTGAATATATCCTGGCCCATTTGGCGAAACGAGAAACGCCGGCCAGCCGCGAAGAGCTGGGCAACGAACTGGGCCTCAGCGGTGAAGAGCAGCTGGAAGCGCTGCGCCGCCGCCTGCGCGCCATGGAGCGCGATGGCCAGTTAGTGTTTACCCGCCGCCAGTGCTACGCGCTGCCGGAACGTCTGGATCTGCTGCGCGGCACGGTGATCGGCCACCGCGACGGCTACGGCTTCCTGCGCGTTGAAGGCAGCAAAGACGATCTGTACCTGTCTGCCGAACAGATGAAAATGGCGATCCACGGTGACGTGGTGCTGGCGCAGGCCTTGGGCGCGGATCGCAAAGGGCGCCGCGAAGCGCGCATCGTGCGCGTGCTGGTGCCGAAAACCAGCCAGATTGTCGGCCGCTTCTTCATGGATGCCGGTACCGGCTTCGTGGTGCCGGACGACAGCCGTCTGAGCTTCGATATTCTGATCCCGGCAGACAGCGTCAGCGGCGCGCGCATGGGCTTTATGGTGGTGGTGGAGCTGACTCAGCGTCCGACCCGCCGTACCAAGGCGGTCGGCAAGATCGTCGAGATCCTCGGCGACAAGATGGGCACCAGCATGGCGGTGGACATCGCGCTGCGCACCCATGAGATCCCGCATACCTGGCCGCCGCAGGTGGAAAAGCAGGTGGCCGATCTCAGCGAACAGGTGCCGGAAGCGGCCAAGAAGGGCCGCGTCGATCTGCGCAAGCTGCCGTTGGTCACCATCGACGGTGAAGACGCGCGCGACTTCGATGACGCCGTGTACTGCGAGAAAAAACGCGGCGGCGGCTGGCGTCTGTGGGTTGCGATCGCCGACGTCAGTTACTACGTGCGCCCGCGCACCGCGCTGGACGATGAAGCGCGCAGCCGCGGCAACTCGGTGTACTTCCCGTCGCAGGTAATCCCGATGCTGCCGGAAGTGCTGTCCAACGGGCTGTGCTCCCTGAACCCGCAGGTCGATCGCCTGTGCATGGTGTGCGAGATGACCATCTCCGCTCAGGGGCGCCTGTCCACGGCCAAGTTCTACGAGGCGGTGATGAGTTCTCACGCCCGCCTGACCTACAACAAGGTGTGGCACATTCTGCAGGGCGATCAGGAGCTGCGCGAGCATTACCATCCGCTGGTCAAGCACTTGGAAGAGCTGCATGCGATGTACAAGGTGCTGGATAAGGCGCGCGCCGAGCGCGGCGGCATCGCATTTGAAACCGAAGAAGCCAAATTCATCTTTAACGCCGAACGCCGCATCGAGCGCGTGGAGCCGACGGTGCGCAACGACGCCCACAAGCTGATCGAAGAGTGCATGATCATGGCCAACGTGGCGGCCGCGCGCTTCGTCGAGAAACACAACGAGCCGGCGCTGTACCGCGTGCACGATCGTCCGAGCGACGACCACATCTCCGCGCTGCGCAGCGTGCTGAGCGAGCTGGGGCTGACGTTGGGCGGCGGCAACAAGCCGCAGCCGAAGGACTATGCGGTGCTGATGGATGAAGTGTCTGAACGCCCTGACCACGAAATGCTGCAAACCATGTTGCTGCGCTCGATGAAGCAGGCGATTTACGATCCGGAAAACCGCGGCCACTTCGGCCTGGCGTTGGCGTCTTACGGCCACTTCACCTCGCCGATCCGCCGTTATCCGGATCTGGCGCTGCACCGCGCGATCAAATACCAACTGGCCAAAGAACACGGCGAGCCGAAAGAGCGCTGGACGCCGACCGGCGGCTGGCACAGCGAATTCGAAGAGATGCTGCAGCTGGGCGAACACTGCTCGATGACCGAGCGCCGCGCGGACGAAGCGACGCGCAACGTCGCTGACTGGCTGAAGTGCGACTTCATGCAGGATCACGTCGGTGAAGTGTTCAGCGGCATCATCTCCAGCGTGACCGGCTTCGGCTTCTTCGTGCGCCTGAACGATCTGTTCATCGACGGGCTGGTGCACGTATCAACGCTGGATAATGATTACTATCGCTACGATAATATCGGCCAGCGCCTGATCGGCGAGTCTTCCGGCACGGTCTATCGCCTGGGAGATACGGTGGAGATCCGCGTGGACGCGGTGCATATGGACGAGCGCAAGATCGATTTCGCGCTGGTATCCAGCACCCGCAAAGCGCGCGGTGAAGGCAAAACCGAGCGCGATCGCGCCAAGAAGGGCGGCCAGCGTACGCTGCGCGACAACGGCAGCGCGGGGCGCGGCAAGCGTCGCGGCGGCAAACCGCCGGCCAACTTCGAGCCGGACAGCGCCTTCCGCAAGCAGGATGACGCCAAGCCCGCGGACAACGTGAAGAAGGCGAAGAAGAAAGCCAAGAAAGCGTCCGACAAAACGCGGAAAATCGCGGCGGCGACCAAAGCCAAACGCGCAGCCAAGAAGAAAGGTGCCGAGCAGGCCTAACCTGCCGCACATCGTTATCATCGGCCGGTTATCGCCGGCCGCACGAATTTAAAAGAGCATCATGAGCGAAATTATATACGGCATCCACGCCGTCAAAGCCCTGTTAGAGCGCGACCCGCAACGCTTCCTGGAAGTGTTTATTCTGAAAGGCCGCGAAGATCGCCGTCTGCAACCGCTGATCGCCGAGCTGGAAGCGACCGGCATCGTGATCCAGGTGGCGAACCGCCAGTGGCTGGATGACAAGGTGGAAGGCGCGGTGCACCAGGGGATCGTCGCCCGGGTGCGCGAAGGGCGCCAGTATCAGGAGAACGACCTGCCGGGCCTGCTGGAAAGCGTGGAGACCCCGTTCCTGCTGGTGCTGGACGGCGTGACCGACCCACACAACCTCGGTGCCTGCCTGCGCAGCGCCGACGCTGCCGGCGTACACGCGGTGATCGTGCCGCGCGACCGCTCCGCCCAGCTGAACGCCACCGCCAAGAAAGTGGCCTGCGGCGCCGCCGAAAACGTGCCGTTGATCCGCGTGACCAACCTGGCGCGCACGCTGCGTCTGTTGCAGGAAATGAATGTCTGGGTGGTGGGCACCGCCGGCGAAGCCGACCATACGCTGTATCAAAGCAAAATGACCGGCCCGATGGCGCTGGTGATGGGCGCGGAAGGCGAAGGCATGCGCCGTCTGACCCGTGAACACTGCGACGAGCTGATCAGCATTCCGATGGCCGGGACCGTCTCTTCGCTGAACGTGTCGGTCGCTACCGGCATCTGCCTGTTCGAAGCGGTGCGTCAGCGCGGCTGATTCTCCTGACGGGGGCCTGCGCCCCCGTTAATTCCCCCTCTTGTGATCCCGCCTTCGGCAGAAATCTCTGCGCCGACCATACTTACTCCTGACGCTTTTCTCAGGGAGCACTCTCATGGTCTGGACTACGCACACCGTTTTTAACCAACCCAAGCCGCTGGGCAACAGCAACCTGTTTCTCTCCGATACGCCGCTGCGCGAAGCGTTGCAGCGCGAGCAGGGCGGCTGGGACGCCGAGGTATTGGCCTCGCTGGGCCAGCAGCTCGGCACCCAGGAGTCGCTGGAGCTGGGGCGCCTGGCCAACGCCAACCCGCCGGAGCTGCTGCGCTACGACGCCACAGGCCAGCGGCTGGACGACGTTCGTTTTCACCCCGCCTGGCATATCCTGATGCAGGGGCTGATCGCCAACCGGGTACACAACCTGCCCTGGCAGGAGGATGCGCGTATCGGTTCCTTCGTGGCGCGCGCCGCGCGCTTTATGCTGCATGCGCAGGTCGAGGCCGGCACGCTGTGCCCGGTGACCATGACCTTCGGCGCCACACCGTTGTTGCTGCAGGCGTTGCCGGCTGAGTTTCGCTCCTGGCTGACGCCGCTGCTGTCGGATCGTTATGACGCTCACCTGCTGCCGGGCGGGCAAAAGCGCGGCCTGCTGATCGGCATGGGCATGACGGAGAAACAGGGCGGCTCCGATGTCTTGAGCAATACCACCACCGCCGCGCCGCTCGGCGCGCGCGGGCCGGGTGAGGCCTACCGGCTGGTGGGGCACAAGTGGTTCTTCTCGGTGCCGCAGAGCGATGCGCACCTGGTGCTGGCGCAGGCCGAAGGCGGGTTGTCCTGTTTCTTCCTGCCGCGTATTTTGCCCGACGGCAGCCGCAACGCCATTCGCCTGGAACGGTTGAAAGACAAGCTGGGCAATCGCTCCAATGCCAGCAGCGAAGTGGAGTTTCAGGACGCCACCGCCTGGCTCTTGGGGGATGAGGGCGACGGCGTGCGGCATATCCTGAAAATGGGCGGCCTGACCCGTTTCGACTGCTCGCTCGGCAGCCACGGCCTGATGCGCCGCGGGCTGTCGGTGGCGCTGTATCATGCGCTGCAGCGGCAGGCGTTCGGCAAGCTCTTGATCGAACAACCGCTGATGCGTCAGGTTCTGGCGCGCATGGCGCTGCGGCTGGAAGGGCATACCGCGTTGCTGTTCCGGCTGGCCCGCGCCTGGGAGAGCCGCAGCAATGAAGGCGAGCTGATCTACAGCCGTCTGCTGACCCCGGCGGCCAAATACAGCATCTGCCGTCAGGGCATGCCGTTCATCGCTGAGGCGATGGAGGTGCTGGGCGGTATCGGCTACTGCGAAGAGAGCGAGCTGCCGCGTCTGTATCGCGAGATGCCGGTCAACAGCATCTGGGAAGGTTCCGGCAACATCATGTGCCTGGACGTGTTGCGCAGCCTGCACAAGCTGCCGGGCGCGCTCGAGATGCTGCAGTTCGAGCTGCAGCCGGTGCGCGGCCAGAATCGGTTGTTCGATCACGCCTGGCGGCAGTGGCAGCAGCGCGCCCGGCAACCGCGTGAAGAGATGGGGCGGCTGTTGACCCAGCAGCTGTTCGACCTGTGCTGCGCCGCGCAGCTGCTGCTGCACGCCAGCCCGCAGATAGCCGACGCCTGGTGCCACCTGACGCTGGATCACCGCGGCGAGAGCCTGCTGTCGGCCGAGGTGTGCGAACTGCTGCTCAACCGCGCTATCGGCGGTTAGGGAAAAGGGTGGCGCGCGGCGGCGAAAACCTTTTTAATTCAGCCTCACTCTGACAGGAAAATGCACATGGATATTCTCAGCGCGTTGGCGGCGTTCGCCTCTTATTTCTTCAGCGGTTTCGCCATGATTTTGGTGTTTCTGTTCGTCTATACCCGCATCACCCCGCACGACGAATGGGCGCTGATCAAGGCCGATAATCCATCCGCCGCCTTTGCTTTCATCGGCGCTTGCCTGGGGTATGTGATCCCGTTGGCCAGCGCGGCGATCAACTCGATCAGCCTGCTGGATTACCTGCTGTGGGGCGTAGTGGCGCTGGTGGTGCAATTGCTGCTGTTCGCGGCCGTGAAGATCTACATGCCGCGCATCAGCGAAAAGATCGAAGCGAATCATCTGGCCGCCGGGATTTTCCTGGGGGGCGTCTCCGTCAGCGGCGGCGTGTTGAATGCGGCTTGCATGAGCTACTAAAGGTATAAGATGGCCGAGGCGCGCCAGCCGAGCGGGTGCGCCTGTTCTTCCATCCGCAGGATGCGGTAATAGCTGGCGCCGTGTTGACCGGCGGTGCGGGCGATGGCCTGCTCCGCCTCCTGCGGCGAACCGGGCAGATCGCTGAAGGTGATCTCGGCGATTTCACTGAGCGGCGTCACGCGATCGGCGGGCGCCAGCTCGGCGGACTGTGCGCCGGTGCTGAGCAGCCCTACTGAAAGCAGGAGGGAGGTGAGTGCGGTGGAGCGTTTCATGGCGTTCCCCTTCGTCAGATCCTGAATCGACACCCGCAACATGCGGCATGCTGTCCCTCAGTGTGCAACACCCTTCTTCAGCCAGTGCAAAGCCAGTGTAAATCTGCTTAAAAAATCCCCGCCTTAACGATACAGGATCGCCTGGGAATACCACTGGCCCGGCACGATGGTTTCGCTGTTCATGATGATCACGTAATACCGGGCGCCGGCGGCGGTGGCCTTGCGCTGGATCTCCGCTTCCACGTCCATCGGGCTGCCGCGCACCACGGCGGTGACGCTGCCCATTTTCACCAGCTCGGCGGTCTGTGCGCGCACGATCTCCTGCGCCTGTGCGGTGGGCGGCGGCGGCGGTTTCGGCGTGGTGGTCATGATGCCGCAGGCAGAAAGCTGTGCGGCCAGCGTCAGG
The DNA here is from genome assembly GCF_003028435.1 of Serratia sp. Nf2. NCBI lineage: Bacteria > Pseudomonadati > Pseudomonadota > Gammaproteobacteria > Enterobacterales > Yersiniaceae > Serratia > Serratia sp. Nf2. The sequence goes on from NZ_PYTW01000002.1 coordinate 97,215, forward strand.
GCGATGAGTGTGCGGGCAAGCGTCATGGTGACCTCGAAAGAGCCGGTAGATGGCTTCAGTGTAACGCAATATAAGCTGGAACAGATTGAGCTAACGCTGGCTGGCGCAAGTTTGTCATGATGAAAGCCAACAGGTGAGTGAGGATGAACGGATGATCGAAATTCATGACGAGCGGGCGGGCGATATCGCGGTGATCCATGCGGTGCCGGCGGGGCAGTACCATCGGCCGTTGCCGACGGTGTTCTTCTGTCATGGCTATACCTCGTCAAAAGAGGTGTACGCCTACTTCGCTTATGCGCTGGCGCGCGCCGGTTTTCGGGTGGTGTTGCCGGATGCCGATCGGCACGGCGAGCGCTTCGACGGCGATGAGGCGCGGCGTCTGGCCACGTTTTGGGAGATCCTGCGCAGCAATATCGACGAGCTGCCGCAGATCAAGGCGCATTTTGAGCGGCTCGGCCTGATTGCCGACGGGCGTATCGGCATGGCCGGCGCCTCAATGGGCGGCATGACCGCGCTTGGCGCCTTCGTGCGCTTCCCGTGGGTCCGGGCGGCCGCCAGCCTGATGGGTTCCGGCTATTACCGTTCGCTGGCGCAAACGCTGTTCCCGCCGTTGGGCGAAGAGGGCGAGGCGCTCTCGCCGGCGGCGTTTGCGGCGCGCACCGCCGTGCTGGCGGAGTATGAGCTGGAAGGGCGTTTGGCGGCGATCGCCGGGCGGCCGCTGCTGCTGTGGCACGGCGAGACGGACGACGTGGTGCCGGCGGCGGACAGCCTGCGTTTGGCGGCTGAACTGCGGCAGCAAGGTGCGGACAGCCGTTTGACCTCGCTCGTCGAACCGGGGGTGAAGCACCGCATCACGCCGCTGGCGCTGTCCGCCACGGCCGACTTTTTCCGCCGCGAACTGTGATGCAGCGCCGGGCGCGATGCCTGGAATTGCACCGCTCTGTGCCTGCTGTTTCGGCCATCGTTTGGCCGAATGAAGGGGAGAATGTCAGCGTGAATTCTTTCAGGGCAGCAAGGAGCAGAGGGCATGATAAAAAACATCGGCAGTACGGCCGGTTTAATGGGAACGATGAAAGCGCGCACCGAGCTTAACTCAGCGGCATTCAGCGAGATGTTGGGGAGCGTCGACGGCAAGGCGCGGCAAAACAAGGCGAATCCGCTGTCGCGCATCACCGCGCAGACGGTGCAAAACATGACGGCGCTGTTTGCCTCCGCGCCGAAAGCGGCGCCTATTCACCCCGCGGCAGCCGGTACGCTCTCGTTCGAACAGCGGGCGACCCTGATGGAAAGCGCCGAGCTGCTGCAAACGCGAACGAACTATCTGCGGACGGCGCTGCAATTGCACAATCCGGGCAAGGCGTTCAGCATGCCGACGCTGCTCAAACTCTGATGAGAGAAGCGGAGCGCCCAACGAGCGGCGCTCCGATGCGGGCTGGACGGGCTTTCTGATGAAGCCCTGGGGATTTCCCTGGCGTGGTGCGTTTCTTTAGCGGTACAGCTCGGCGCTGACGTGCATCGTGCTGTTGTCGCCCGGTTCGTGCAGGGCGATGATGCGATAAGAGCTTGCGCCGCGTTGATCGGCGATTTTGCTGACCTGGCTGCTGGCGTCATCCGGCGAAACCACGTTCTGGTTCAGGGTGACAAAACCGACGCTCTGGCGTTGATCGGCCTGGTGCGAGGTAATCTCCGTCGCGGCCATCACGTTGGCGGAGAAAAGGGCGGCCAGCGCCGTCGCGAGAATGATGCGTTTCATAGTGCCTCTCTTACTTTTGCCGTTACGGCCTGACAGCGAGTGTCGCTGCGGCAAAAAGTCATTTATCTGCATTGAATAACCTGGAATCTTTTTCGTCGCGCTGTCTGCGGCGGATAAGGTTAATTTTAGTCCGTTGCGGTGGATTAAAAAGCGGGGGCTTTTGATGGCCTTCTTCAAAAAAAGTGAAATAGATTTGTGACTCAGCGCTGATTTCATTGAAAGATTTTTGAAACCGATGGATCGGCGTACATAGGTTCTCCCACGAGCAAATCGTGCTATTTCCCATAACGCCTCGCATTAACGCGAATAAAACCCACGCAGTCCTTGAGTTTCCCGCCCTGCGTCAGTATGATTACGCGTCATTTTTCAGCCGCACACTAAACACGTTCCTTGCTTCCATGGGCCGCGGTTGACCCTGACAGGAGGCTGAATAATCCGTAAGGAGCAATTCGATGCGTCATTACGAAATCGTTTTTATGGTCCATCCTGACCAAAGCGAACAGGTTCCGGGCATGATCGAGCGTTACAGTGCTACCATCACTAACGCGCAAGGTCAGATTCACCGTCTGGAAGACTGGGGCCGCCGTCAGCTGGCTTATCCGATCAACAAACTGCACAAGGCTCACTACGTTCTGCTGAACGTTGAAGCGCCGCAGGAAGCGATCGATGAGCTGGAAACTAACTTCCGCTTCAACGACGCCGTTATCCGCAGCATGGTTATGCGCGTTAAGCACGCGGTAACTGAAGCATCTCCGATGGTTAAAGCGAAAGACGAACGTCGTGGCGATCGCCGCGAAGACTTCGCTAACGAAACCGCAGATGATGCAGATGCTGGGGATTCTGAAGAGTAATTGCCGCCGTGACGGCTAATCGTCTGGTTTTGTCGGGCACTGTGTGCAAGGCGCCGGTTCGAAAAGTGAGTCCTTCCGGGATACCGCACTGCCAATTTGTGCTAGAGCACCGTTCGCAGCAGACGGAAGCCGGATTCAGCAGACAAGCATGGTGCCGAATGCCCGTGGTTGTCAGCGGACAACAGTCACAAGCACTAACTCAAAGATTAACGGTCGGCAGTCAGATTACCGTGCAAGGCTTTGTAAGCTGCCATCAAGGGCGCAACGGGCTGAGCAAATTGGTTCTGCATGCCGAGCAGATTGAATTGATAGATTCTGGAGACTAGCCAAATGGCACGTTATTTCCGTCGTCGCAAGTTCTGCCGTTTCACCGCGGAAGGCGTTCAAGAGATTGACTATAAAGACATCGCTACGCTGAAAAACTACATCACCGAAAGTGGTAAAATTGTACCGAGCCGTATCACCGGTACTCGTGCAAAATATCAGCGCCAGCTGGCCCGTGCTATCAAGCGCGCGCGCTACCTGTCTTTGTTGCCGTACACTGATCGTCATCAGTAATCGGCCACTGTCCATTAACGACTTTGAGAGGATAAGGTAATGCAAGTTATTCTGCTTGATAAAGTAGCAAACCTGGGCAGCCTGGGTGATCAAGTTAACGTTAAAGCGGGCTACGCTCGTAACTTCCTGGTACCACAGGGCAAAGCTGTTCCTGCTACCAAGAAAAACGTTGAGTTCTTCGAAGCACGCCGTGCTGAACTGGAAGCCAAACTGGCTGACGTTCTGGCTGCTGCTGAAGCTCGCGCAACCAAGATCAACGAACTGGGTTCAGTCACCATCGCTTCCAAATCTGGCGACGAAGGTAAACTGTTCGGCTCTATCGGCACCCGCGACATCGCTGACGCAGTGACTGCGGCAGGCGTTGAAGTTGCCAAGAGCGAAGTTCGTCTGCCGAACGGCGTTCTGCGTACCACTGGCGAGCACGAAGTGCACTTCCAGGTACACAGCGACGTGTTCGCACAGCTGAATGTAGTTGTGGTTGCAGAAGCGTAATTTACGCTGCTGTTAACCCGGTTAAAACGCCAGCCTCGTGCTGGCGTTTTGCTTTTCTGCGCCCGGCAAAACGCGCTACGCTTGAAGACGGGATAAAAAGGAGAGCGTGCGATGGCAAAGATTACGCTACAGCGGGTTTACGATTTCAGCGCGCCGGCGCCGGAACACTGTTATCTGATAGACAGGCTATGGCCGCGCGGCATCAGCAAGGCGCGGCTGACGGGCGTGCAGTGGCTGAAACAGGTGGCGCCGGATGATGAGCTGCGCAAGTGGTTCCATCAGCATACCGACCAGTGGGCGGTCTTCGAGGCGCGTTACCGCCAACAGCTGGCGGCCAACGACGCCTGGCAGCCGCTGGTGGTGCTGTTACGGCAGGGGCAAGCGCTGACGCTGCTGTATGGCAGCAAAGATACCGAGCACAACCAGGGCGTGGTGCTGCGCGAGTTTTTGCTGGCGCAGCTGTAGGGATTAGCGTTCCCGGCGGTAGCTGCCGTCGGCCTGGCGGCGGAACAGCGCCTGGCTGTTGTCCACCGTGGTGACCGACAGCGCGTTAATCACGCCGTTGGCATCGCGTTCGATGCGCACTTCCTGGCCGGCTTTCATGTTGCTCAGCGGCTTGTCGCCGCCTTCCACCTGCGCCATGGCGAACACTTCATTTACCGGCAGATTGTTGTCGCGAAAAAGCTGGGCCAGGGTCTGGCCGGGCTGGATCTGATAACGCTGCCAGTTGCCCGCCGGTGTCGGTTCGTTGGCTGAAGTGGCGCCGCCGCCGTTTTGCAGATCGGCCTGCAGCGGCACGCTGGTTTCCTGCTGGGAAACAGGGAACGGCTGTCTTTCGGGCGAGTAGGGCCACAGCAGGGCCAACAGCAGGATGATGCCGAAGATCAGCACCCAGCGACGGTGGAAGTAGGGCAGCGGCTCCATCCAATGGAAACCGTCCGGCAGATGCCAGACTTTGGCCAGCAGCGCTTTGACCTGCTGCATTTTATCGTTGGCCGGCGGTGGCTCCGATGGCGGTTCCGCGCCTTCAGACGTGGGTGCTGCGCCCGATTTCAGGCGCTGGCTGACGTTCAGCCAGGTGCGCAGCAGCGGCTGGTAGATGCGGGTGGTTTTCCTTCTCCTGGGCGCGATTCTGCCCATGGTGACCTCTCTTCGACGGCGTAATAATGAGCGCGGCGCGGCAAGCGCGTCGCCTGCCCGATATCCTGCTTTCAGTATAGTCCGCTAACTGATTGAAGTGAAAGGCGGCTGAGCGGCAGGGCCGGGGTTTGCGGCTGCGGGCGTTAACAGAAGGTTATTGTTTCTTTTTCTACGACAAAAGTCATCATTCTCCACACAAGATTTTACCCGGCATTGACGCGCTGTTATGCTGCGCTTTCGACTTTTTACAGACTTAAGGAAAACCCCATGACAACCCCTTCTTTTGACAGCGTTGAAGCGCAAGCAAGTTACGGGATTGGTTTACAGGTCGGCCAGCAGCTGCAAGAGTCCGGGCTGGAAGGTTTGCAACCGGAAGCTTTGCTGGCGGGCCTGCGTGACGCGCTGGAAGGGAATGCCCCGGCGGTTCCGGTAGACGTGGTGCACCGTGCGCTGCGTGAAATCCACGAGCGTGCGGACGCGGTGCGCCGTGAGCGCCAGCAGGCGATGGCCGTTGAAGGCCAGAAATTCCTGGATGACAACGCCAAGCGCGACGACGTGACGTTGACCGAGTCCGGCCTGCAGTTCTCCGTGCTGGAGCAGGGCAACGGCCCAATCCCGTCCCGTCAGGATCGCGTGCGTGTGCACTACACCGGTCGTCTGATCAACGGTGATGTGTTCGACAGCTCGGTCGAGCGCGGTCAGCCGGCAGAATTCCCGGTCAGCGGCGTGATCCCAGGCTGGATCGAAGCGCTGACCCTGATGCCGGTCGGCTCCAAATGGCAGCTGTATATCCCGCACAACTTGGCCTACGGCGAGCGTGGCGCAGGCGCGTCCATCCCGCCGTTCAGCGCGCTGGTGTTCGACGTCGAACTGCTGGAAATTCTGTAATCCCACCGAGGATTGCTCCGGGCGCCTTCGTGGCGCCCTTATTTTATGCGCCGCGCAGCGCGCGCGGGAACAGCAGATTGTTTTCCAGGCTGATGTGCTCCATCAGATCGCCGATGAACTCGTCGATGCCGTTGTACAGTGCCCGCCAGGTGGTGCAGGCGCCCTCCGGTGGCGTGACGTTATCGGTGAGGAACTTCACCACCTCCAGCTGTTCACCCGCCTCGTCATGTTCATGCTCCATCACCGAGATCGGTCCGGCGGCCTGCGGTCCCATGCCCTGTTTGATCAGCGGGAACAGGATCTGCTCCTCTTTCATCATGTGATTCTCCAGATCCAGACGGATCAGGTTCAGCTGCTTCGCCAGTCCGCGCGGGCAGGTGGGTTTGTCACCGTGCACACGTTCGACTTTTTCCGCCATCAGCACCAGTTCGGCCAATTGCTCGCGGTGCCGCTGATGAAAGCGCGGCAGAATGTAATCGATCACCTCACCGAGCGGCGCCGTGCGCCAGTCCCGGCTTTGCTCCGGCGTGGCGGCGAGAGCGGCCAGCGCGTTCTCCAACTGGTCGATGTCCAGCCCTTTGCGCTCGGCGGCGCGTGCCAGCGATTGCCGGCCGCCGCAGCAGAAATCCAGCTGATGCTGGCGAAACAGACGGGATGCCCGGGGAATGGCGATAGCGAGCGCGCCAAGGGATTGGTTGCGGTAATCCATGGTAGTGCCTCTTTAAACGAAGGAATTTTATAACATGCATTTTAAATGCAATTTAAAGGGCGCGCCAGTGGGAAAATAGCGAAGATGGCCGGGGAATTGCCCCGGCCGGGTGATTATTTCGCGCTTAAATCGATGCGATAGACCGCGAAACCGATGCGGTCATTGCCCTCGGCGGTCATCGAATATTGAGCGTGCTCCTTGATAAACGCCGTCGCTTTGTCCGACGGCGAGGTCTCGAAGCGGATATCCAGCGGCTGCTTGCTGCTGAAGGTCGCCAAACGCCAGTTGTTGTCCGCCTGCGGGTGTACCGCGCCGTGCCGTTGGGTTTCGGCGCTGATGTAGGCCGCCAGTACCGAACGGTTCTCATCCGGCGAAGCGAAGGCGATGTGTTTGTCGCCGGTGCCGGCAAACTTGCCGCCGTAGGCGCGGTAGTTATTGGTGGCAACCAGGAAGGTGGCGTTCGGATCGATTGGCTTGCCATTGAAGGTCAGCTGCTTGATGCGCTCCGCCTTATCGTTGATCAACTGGCATTCGCCGTCGTAGCGCGCCGGCTGGCTGACGTCGATCTGGTAGTTGACGCCGTCGATCACGTCGAAGTTATAGGTACGGAAGCGGTCCCAGTTGATCAAACCCTGCGGCTTGGCGCTGTTGACGTCGATCTGGTTGAACTGGCCGGCGGAGCACTCCAGCCACTCTTTCACCTCTTTGCCGCTGGCCTTCACCACTACCAGGGTATTGGGGTAGAGATAGAGATCGGCGGCGTTGCGGAAGGTGAGCTGGCCCTTTTCCACTTCGACGAAGCTGGCCGGATCGTTCTTGCGGCCGCCGACCTTGAACGGCGCCGCCGCCGACAGCACCGGCAGATCGGCCAGATCCGGATCGCCCTGAATGTAATGTTCAACGTAGGCCTTCTGCGCATTATTGACGATCTGCACCGTCGGATCGTCCTGCACCAGCGCCAGGTAGCTGTACATGTTGCCGTCTGATTTGCCGATCGGCTGGCTGACGAACTCGCGCGTGCCCTTGTGATCGTCCGCCAACACTTTCACCAGCGCGGCGTCTTCCACCGCCAGCGATTTCTTGTTCTCTTTGTCGTAGATCGGCCGTGCTTCCGCTTTGGCGGCGGTCACTTTCCAGCTACCGCTATCGTTGTTGAGCTGCAGGTCGACCACGCCGAGATGATCGCCCCATTGGCCCGGCATTACCGCTGGTACGCCGTTCAGCAGGCCTTTATCGATATCCGCGCCTTTGATATTGGCGAAGTCCTTGCTCGGGAACACCGCATGAGCGTGACCGAACATGATGGCGTCGATGCCCGGTACCTGGCTGAGGTAGTAGACCGAGTTTTCCGCCATTGCCTTGTAAGGCTCGCTGGACAGGCCTGAATGCGGGATCGCCACCACCAGATCGGCGCCCTGTTTACGCATTTCCGGCACGTAGCGTTTGGCGGTGGCGGTGATGTCGTCCACCGTCACCTTGCCCTGCAGGTTGGCCTTGTCCCACACCAGGATCTGCGGCGGCACGAAGCCGATGTAGCCGATGCGCAGCGTATGCGCCTTGCCGTCGCGGTCTTTCACCGGCGTATCGACGATGATGTACGGCGTGAACAGCGGTTTTTGCGTTTTGGCGTCGACGACGTTGGCGTTGATGTACGGGAATTTGGCGCCGGTGATGGCGTTCTTCAGGTAGTCCAACCCGTAGTTGAACTCATGGTTGCCGATGTTGCCGACCACGTAGTTCAGCGTGTTCATCGCCTTATAGACCGGGTGCACGTCGCCCGGTTTCAGCCCCTTGGCCGCCATGTAGTCGCCGAGCGGGCTGCCCTGAATGATGTCGCCATTGTCCACCAATACCGCGTTGGTAACCTGTTGGCGCGCCTGCTGGATCAGGCTGGCGGTGCGTACCAGACCAAACTTATCGGTCGGTGTGTCCTTGTAGTAATCGAAGTCCATCATGTTGCTGTGCAGGTCGGTAGTTTCCAGCACGCGCAGGTCGACGGTGGCCGCCTGCGCCGAGGCGCATACCAGTAGCGCAAGCGCGGACAGCGTCAGGGGATGCTTCATCATTTTGGGCTCTCTCCATTCCATTATTCGAGTGTTATCGCAGAGGGAAATGTAATTAACACTGCTTGCCACAGCAAACTGTGAAGTGTGGCAGAAAACGGTAGCAGGTAACGCGGGGAAGTTCACAGTTGTGCCCAACAAGATCTGAGGAATTCCTGGGGGTTAGCCGGTTGAGATGGATATTCGGCGTAAAAAAAACTAGTCTGCTAGCAGAGACAGAGGGAAATTTCCCACGGAGATGCAGAGTTGAGGTGCATGATGTTAGAGCGAATTTGCCAACTGTCCCGCGAGGCGGGGGCGGCGATCATGGCGGTGTACGACGGTGAACAACCGCTTGATGTCGCACAGAAAAAAGATGACTCACCGGTGACGGCGGCCGATCTGGCGGCGCATCACATCATCAAGCGCGGCCTGGCGGCGCTGACGCCGGAGGTGCCGCTGTTGTCTGAAGAAGATCCGCCGGCGTGGGAAGAGCGCCGCAACTGGACGCGTTACTGGCTGGTCGATCCGCTGGACGGCACCAAAGAGTTTTTGCACCGCAACGGTGAGTTCACGGTCAATATCGCCCTGATTGAAGAGGGGCAGGCGGTGATGGGGGTGGTGTATGCCCCGGCGATCGACGTGTTGTATCTGGCAGAGCGCGGCAAGGCCTGGAAAGAAGAGAAGGGCGTGCGGCAGGCGATCGGCGTCAGCAACGCGCATCCGCCGCTGGTGGTGGTGAGCCGCTCGCATATCGACGACGAGCTGAAAGATTATTTACAGCAACTGGGCGAGCACCAGACCGTGTCCGTCGGCTCCTCGCTGAAGTTCTGCCTGGTGGCGGAAGGCAAGGCGCAGCTTTATCCGCGCTTCGGGCCGACCAACATTTGGGATACCGCCGCAGGGCATGCGGTGGCGGTGGCCGCCGGGGCGCAAATTCACGATTGGCAGGGCAAGCCGTTGCTCTATACCCCGCGTGAATCCTTCCTCAACCCCGGCTTCCGGGTGTCGCTGTTCTGAGTTAGTTCGCCAACAGCTGGTGCAGCTTGGACATCACCTGCTGCACCTCTTCCGGCGTCAGCGCGCCGTCTTTGGCAAACTGAATGCGCCCTTGCTTATCCAGCACCACGATGGCGGAGCCTTTCGGCTGCAGATCCCAGGCCTTGCGCACGTTACCGTCGCTGTCGACGATAAACTGCGACCACGGGAACTCCTTCTTGCTGTCTTCAATGCTGCTGCGCACGAACATCGCGGTGCCCATCAGGGCATCGTCGGTGTTGACGATTGTCGTCGTTTGGTAACGATCGTGTGGTAGCTTCGCCTTCTTGATCGCTTCAATCAGTGGGTCGTTCATGTCTTTGGCGGAGCTGCGGCCGGCAATATGTTGTATCACTCGCACTTTTCCACTGAGCTGCGCGCTGTTCCAGTTCTGGTAGCTAAAATTACCGTCAGCGTAATTGAGCTCTCCTTTGTCGCTGACGCCAACCGGCGCCACGCGCTGCTGGAGCTGGAAGTTGTGCGCGGAAGCGAAAAGCGGGGCGAGCAGCAGGGATACCATCAGCATGCGACTTGTTTTCATGCTTTCTCCTTGTAATGGGGGGAATTTGTGCGACAGCACTTCGACAGCCTAAAGCATAGGATGTGATAAGAGGTCTGTCCTGTTAACCGGATCGCAGATTTTCCCTTGGTTCGCTAATCATCAGATTTTGAAGGGATATCCTGAAAACGTTATAAATTATCATATACAATTCTGTCAAAAAGTGTAAATCCAGCGTAGATATCCGGGCAGAAGTGAACGTTCTGGTCTTTACTGGGTCTACTACATGCAATCAAGTTGCGTTCTGAATTTCGAGGCTGCCACTTTTGGCGGCTCGCTGAGCGCATGGATCAACGGGAGGAGCGTAAAAGAATGAGAATCTTCCAGCGTTATAACCCTTTGAAAGTGGCAAAGTACGTTAAGACCCTGTTTCGCGGAAGGCTGTATATCAAGGACGTAGGCGCATTTGAATTCGACGAGGGGAAAATCCTGCCGCCGAAGATTCGTGACAAGCGCCATTTCAGCGTGATGTCTGAAGTGAACCGTCAGGTGCTGCTGTTGCAGACCGAGATGGGGTAACACCTCGCTGACAGCGGTAAAAAAAATGCGGCCCCGATGGGGCCGCTGATGTTTTTGCCGGCTGCCGTCAAGCCGCCGGGGTGTCTTCCGGCGCTTTCGGCAGCACCGCCGCCGGTTTGTCGCTCAGGCGGGTGACCAGCAGTTGGTCTATCTTGTAGCTGTCGATATCCACCACTTCGAACTTGTAGCCGGCGTATTTGACGAAGTCGGTGCGTTTCGGGATCTTGCGCAGCATATACATCATAAAGCCGCCGATGGTCTCGTAGTTGCCCGCCTGCGGGAACTCGTCGATATCCAGCACGCGCATCACGTCGTCGATCGGCGTGCCGCCTTCAATCAGCCATGAGCTTTCGTCGCGCGCCACGATCTGCTCTTCCTGGCCCTGGCCGACCAAATCCCCCATCAGCGTGGTCATCACGTCGTTAAGGGTGATGATGCCCACCACCAACGCATATTCATTGAGGATCACCGCGAAGTCTTCGCCGGCGGTCTTGAAGCTTTCCAGCGCTTCGGACAGCGTCAGCGTATCCGGCACGATCAGCGCCGAGCGGATCTGCACGCCGCTGCTCAGCACCAGACTCTGGTTGCCCAGCACGCGGTTCAGCAGGTCTTTGGAATCGACGTAACCGACCACCTGATCGATATGGCCGTCGCACACCAGGAACTTGGAGTGCGGATGGGTCGAGACCTTCTCCTTGATGCTTTCTTCGCTTTCGCGCAAATCGAAGTACACCACGCTTTCGCGCGAGGTCATCGAAGACGGCACGGTGCGCGATTCCAGTTCGAACACGTTTTCAATCAGCTCGTGCTCCTGCTTGCGCAGCACGCCCGCCAGGGCGCCGGCTTCCACCACCGCGTAGATGTCGTCGGAGGTGATGTCGTCTTTACGCACCATCGGCAGCTTGAACATGCGGAAGATCAGGTTGGCCATGCCGTTGAAGAACCACACCAGCGGGCGGAAGATCATGATGGAGAAACGCATCGGGTTGATGATCCGGACGGCGACCGTCTCTGGTGCAATCATACCGATGCGCTTCGGGGTCAAATCGGCGAACAGGATAAACAGGCTGGTCACCAGCACGAAGGAGCAGATGAAGCTGACCTGTTCCGCCAGTTCGGGCGACAGGAAACGATCGAACAACACCTTGAAAGTGGGAGAAAAAGCCGCGTCGCCGACGATACCGCCGAGGATGGCCACGGCGTTCAGGCCGATCTGCACCACGGTGAAGAAGATACCTGGGGTTTCTTGCAGTTTAAGCACTCTGGCGGCGTTGATGTTGCCTTCGTCCGCCATCAGCTTCAGTTTGATCTTGCGCGAGGCGGCCAGAGAGATTTCCGACAGTGAGAAAAACGCACTCACCGCGATCAGAAAAAGAATCAGTAAAATACTGTTTAACATAATCTATCCATACGTGCCGACGGGATGCCGGCGCTCTTGAGGAAGGGTAGTACATAGTAAAAAAAGCAGCGATAACAACCAGAAGGGAAGCTATCGGGCCGCAGAAGCGGCCCGCATAGTATAGCAGTTGCCCCACAGGGGCCGCCAGCGGTTAAAAAAGTGCCGCCGGCCGGCATCGGATCAGCCCTGCGGCGGCAGGCAAACGCCGATGCCGCCCAGCCCGCAGTAGCCTTCCGGATTCTTGAACAGGTACTGCTGATGATCGTCCTCCGCGTAATAGAACGGCAGCGCCGGTGCGATCTCGGTGGTGATGACGCGCTTGTCGCCCGCCGCGTCCATCGCCTGCTGAAAGCGCTGCAGGCTGCTCTCCGCCTCGGCCTGCTGCTCCGGGCTCAGCGTATAAATCGCCGAGCGGTACTGGGTGCCGACGTCGCCGCCCTGGCGCATGCCCTGCGCCGGATCGTGATTTTCCCAGAACACCTGCAGCAGCTGTTTGTAGCTGACGACCTGCGGATCGAACACCACGCGCACCACTTCGGCATGGCCGGTCTGGCCGCTGCACACTTCGCGGTAGGTCGGGTTCGGCGTATAGCCGCCGCTGTAGCCGGCGGCGGTGCTGTAGACGCCCGGCTGCTGCCAGAACAGGCGCTCGACGCCCCAGAAACAGCCCATGGCGAAGATCGCCACCTCCATGCCTGCCGGCACCTGGGTCATCGAGTGTTCGGTGACCACGTTGAGCGTTGCGACAGGCATTGGCGTGGTGCGGCCTGGCAGCGCGCTTGCCTTATCGACGGTTTGTGATTTATCAAAAAATGGCACCACGGTTGACTCCTGTTGTCACAGTAAGAATTGACCCTACATGGCGGCGGTTCGGTTGTATCTCACCGCGTCTTTGCCCACAATAAGTGGCAAGTTGGATTTTGTATAAGCTTAACGCAGTATTTTGAGCGCCAAAAGTGAAGAATTCGCCTGTTGCGCGGCGGTGGCAAAGCGCGGCGGGCGGCGTCCGGAACAAGGCTGAAGAGGGCTGCCGTCATGATAGCGCGGAGTCTGCCCTGGCCCCGGAGCGAACACCATAACAGGAAAGTAAAATCAATAAGGAGAACACGTGCCAAAGTACCCGGTCATGTGCTTGATAGCTGTGTTGCTTGCGGCACCTGCAGCCTACGCGGCGAACGTGCGGTTGCAGGTGGAAGGGTTAAGCGGAGAGTTGGAAAAAAACGTTCGGGTGCGCCTGTCGTCGATCACGCCTGAAGAGGTCGGCACCGACGGTCGCTTCCGCGCACGGGTGGATGAGGCGGTGCGCCAGGGGCTGCGCGCGCTCGGTTATTACCAGCCGACCATCGAATTTACGCTGGACGATCGGCCGGGGATGTCGCGCCCGGTGCTGCATGCCAAGGTCAATCCGGGCGAACCGGTGCGTATCGCCGGCGCCAACATCGTGCTGGAAGGCGGCGCGAAGACCGATGAGGACTACCTGGCGCTGGTAAAGAAGGACCGGCCGACCATCGGCGAGATCCTTAACCACGGCAAGTATGACAGTTTCAAAGGCTCGCTCACCGGCCTGGCGCTGCGCAAAGGCTATTTCGATGCCGACATGACCAAAAGCCAGCTCGGCGTGGCCGAAGATTTGCACAAGGCATTTTGGGATATCGATTTCAACAGCGGCGAACGTTACCGCTTCGGCAAGGTGAAATTCACCGGTTCGCAAATCCGCGAAGACTATCTGCAAAATCTGGTGCCCTTTCATCAGGGGGATTACTACAGTTCGGAGGATTTGGCCGAGCTGAACCGCCGTTTGTCCGCCACCAACTGGTTCAACTCGGTGGTGGTGTCCCCTGATTTCAACGATGCCAAAGAGAACAAGATTTTGCCGTTGGACGCGCTGGTGACGCCGCGCACGCGCAACACCGTCGAAACCGGTATCGGTTACTCCACCGACGTCGGCCCGCGGGTGAAAGGCACCTGGAAAAAGCCCTGGCTCAACGATCGCGGGCATAGCCTGGAAACCAGCGCCAGCGTGTCGGCGCCGGAGCAGCAGCTGGATCTGACTTACAAGATCCCGCTGCTGAAGAACCCGCTGGAGCAGTATTACCTGCTGCAGGGCGGCCTCAAGAACGTCAATCTTAACGACACTAAATCCGTCACCTCCAAAGTTGTGGCCTCGCGCAACTGGGATCTTTCCAGCGGCTGGCAGCGGGCGATCAACCTGACCTGGCGCTGGGATAACTTTACCCAGGGTAACGTCAGCAACACCACCATGCTGCTGTACCCCGGCGTCAGCTTCAACCGCACCCGCTCGCGCGGCGGCCTGATGCCGACCTGGGGCGACAGCCAGCGCTACTCTATCGACGTGTCCGACACCACCTGGGGTTCCGGCGTGGACTTCGCGCTGATGCAGGCGCAAAACGTCTGGATCCGTACCCTGGCCGACAAGCACCGTTTCGTGGCGCGCGGGCAGGTGGGCTGGATCGAAACCAACGACTTCGACAAGGTGCCGCCGGATCTGCGCTTCTTCGCCGGCGGTGACCGCAGCATTCGCGGCTACAAGTACAAAGACATTTCGCCGCGCGATGACGACGGCAAGCTGACCGGCGCCTCCAAGATGCTGACCGGATCGCTGGAGTACCAATACAACGTGACCGGCAAGTGGTGGGGGGCGATGTTCGTCGACTCCGGTGAAGCGGTGAACGATATCAAGAAGAGCAACTTCAAGACCGGCGCCGGCGTAGGCGTGCGCTGGCAGTCGCCGGTGGGGCCGGTGAAGCTGGATATCGCCGCGCCCGTGGGGGACAAGGACACCCACGGGATGCAGTTCTACATCGGTTTGGGGCCTGAACTATGAGCCTGGTTAAAAAGATTTGTCTCGGATTTCTGGTCGTTCTGCTGTTGCTGATCGGCGGTCTGGCCTTCCTGGTGGGTACCACCACCGGTTTGCATATGGTCATCAACGGCGCGGCGCGCTGGGTGCCGGGGCTGGAGATCGCCGGCGTCAGCGGCGGCTGGCGCGATTTGACGCTTAAGGGCGTGAAGTATCAGATGCCGGGCGTGACGGTCAACGCCGGGCAGTTCCATCTGTCCCTTGACCTGTCCTGCTTTAAGCGCAGCTCGCTGTGCGTCAACGCCTTGACCGCCCAGGATGTGGACGTGGCGGTGAACACCAAAGAGATGGCGCCCTCCGCGCCGGTGGAGGAGAGCAGTGAGCCGACCACCAATCTCAGCACCCCTTATCCGATCACCCTGCGCCTGTTGGCGCTGAACAACGTCAAGGTCACCGTCGACGACACCGCCATCTCGCTGGCAGAGTTCCGCACCGGCGCGCAGTGGCAAGAGCGCGCGCTGACGCTGATGCCGACCAAGATCGGCTCGCTGCTGATCGCATTGCCGAAAACGCCGCAAAACCCGTTGCCGGAAGCGATGCAGCCGGCGGCCGAGGTGGCGAAAAAGGTCGGCGAACAGGTTACCGACGCGGCGAAGCCGGCACCGCAGCCGGAAGAGAAGCCGCTGGGCGAAACGCTGAAGGAGCTGTTTGCCAAACCGCTGTTACCGGATCTGCCGGACATTCGGCTGCCGCTGGATATCACCGTGAAAGAGATCCGCGGCGAGCAGCTGCGCTTGACCGGCGATACCGACGTGCTGATCACGAGCCTGTTGTTGCAGGCCAGCACGCAGGATCAACATATCCAGCTGGACAACTTCGACGTGAAGTCGCCGCAGGGCACGCTGTCGGTGCAGGGGCAGGCGACCCTGACCGGCGGCTGGCCGGTGGCCCTGACCGCCAATAGCGCGCTGAACATTGAGCCGCTGAAGGGCGAGAAGGTGAAGCTGAACATCGGCGGCGGGCTGCGCGACGAGCTGAAGGTCGCGCTGAACCTGTCCGGCCCGGTCGGCGCCCAGCTTGATGTGCAAACCCGGCTGGCCGAAGCCGGCCTGCCGCTGGCGCTGACGCTGCAGAGCAAACAGCTGAAATGGCCGCTGAGCGGTGAGGCGCAGTACCAGGTCAACGATTTCCGCCTGCGCTTTAACGGCAAGGCGACCGACTATGCGCTGTCGACGCGTGCCAATCTGAAAGGCCAGGATCTGCCGCCGGCGGTGCTGACGCTGGATGGCAAAGGCAACGTCGAGCAGTTCAAGCTGGAGCGACTGCGGCTGGCGGCGCTGCAGGGCAATACCGATCTCACCGCGCTGGTGGACTGGAGCAAAGCCATCAGCTGGACCTCGCAATTGACGCTGAGCGGCATCAATACCGCCAAGCAGTGGCCGGAATGGCCGGCGAAACTCGACGGCAAGATCACCACGCGCGGCAGTTTGCACGGCGGCAGCTGGCAGCTGCAGGTGCCGGTGCTGCAGCTGGACGGCAACGTGAAGCAGAACAAGGTCACGGCGCGCGGTACGCTGAGCGGTAACGCCGCCGGGCAGTGGAAAATCCCCGGCATCGATCTGGCGCTGGGGCGTAACCAACTGAACGTCAAAGGGCAATTGGACGAGAAGAGCTGGAACCTGGACGCCAACATCGACGCGCCGCGTCTGGACGGCGCGCTGCCGGGCCTGGGCGGCACCGCCAAAGGGCTGCTGAAGCTGCGCGGCAATCTGCAGGCGCCGCAACTGCTGGCGGATTTGACCGCTTCCGGCTTGCAGTGGCAGGCGCTGCGCATTAACCGCGTGAAAATAGACGGCGACGTGCGCTCCACGGATCAGATCCAGGGGCAGTTGGCGGTACGCGTCGAACAGCTGAAGCAGGACGCGCTGGAGGTCAGCTTGCTGACCCTCGACGCCAAAGGCAGCGAGAAGCAGCACCAGCTGCAGCTGAAGATTGACGGCAAGCCGGTCTCCGGCCAGTTAGCGTTGCAGGGCAGTTTCGATCGTCAGCAGCAGCGTTGGCGCGGCAATCTGAACAACACCCGCTTCGATACGCCGGTCGGGGAATGGCGCCTGACGCGCGCCATCGCGCTGGACTACCTGAACACCGAGCAGAAAATCAGCGTCGGGCCGCACTGTTGGCAGAACCCGAACGCCGAGCTGTGTGTGCCTAAGACCATTGAAGCCGGCCAGAGCGGCCAGGCCAGCGTGGTGCTCAACCGGTTCGACCTGGCGATGATCAAGCCGTTCCTCGGCCCGGAAACCGCTCTGAGCGGCGTGTTCACCGGCCGGGCCGACGTCAGCTGGAAGCCGGGCGGCGCGCTGCCGGAGGCGAAAGTCACGCTGGCCGGCAACGGCGTCAAGGTGGTGCAGCAGGTGCAGGGCAACGCGCTGCCGATCGCCTTCGATACGCTGACCCTCAACGCCGGCCTGAACAACGGCCGCGCGCAGGCCGACTGGCGGATCAAGCTGACCAACAACGGCCAGTTCGACGGCAATATCCAGGTGGCGGATCCGCAGGTGCGGCGCACCATTAGCGGCAACGTCAATATCACCAATATCTCGCTGGCGCTGATCAACCCGGCGCTGATGAAGGGCGAAAGCGCGGCGGGCATGCTGAATGCCAACCTGCGCCTGGGCGGCAGCGCGCAGAAGCCGCTGGTGTTCGGGCGCCTGGCGTTGGATCGGGCGAAGGTGCAGGGGCACTGGATGCCGTTCGACATGACCGACGCGCGGCTGGCGGTAAATTTCAACGGCATGACCTCGACGCTGGAAGGGTTGCTCAGCACCACGCGCGGCCAGCTGAATTTGGCGGGCGACGCCGACTGGCGTGACATCAACGCCTGGCGTGCGCGGATTGCCGCCAAAGGCGACAAGCTGCGGGTGACGGTGCCGCCGATGATCCGCATCGATGTGTCGCCGGATCTGGTGTTTGAAGCCACGCCGCAGCTGTTCTCGCTCAACGGCAAGGTCGACATTCCCTGGGCGCGCATCACGGTGCAGGAGCTGCCGGAAAGCGCGGTGGGCGTTTCTTCCGATGAGGTGATGCTGGACGACCAACTCAAGCCGATTCAACCGAAGACCGCCTCGATCCCGATCAACAGCAACCTGATGATCCACGTCGGTAACGACGTGCGGCTGGATGCCTTCGGCTTGAAAGCCCGGCTGAAGGGCGATTTGAAAGTGGTGCAGGACAAGAAAGGGTTGGGCCTCAATGGCCAGATTGACATCCCTTCCGGTCGCTTCCATGCTTATGGTCAGGATTTGATCGTGCGTAAAGGGCAACTGATGTTCTCCGGCCCGCCGGATCAGCCGCTGCTCAATATCGAAGCGATCCGCAACCCGGAATCTACCGAGGATGATGTGACCGCCGGCGTGCGCGTGACCGGCCTGGCGGATGCACCGAAGCTGGAAGTGTTCTCCGATCCGGCCAAATCGCAGCAGGAAGCCTTGTCTTATCTGCTGCGCGGTCAGGGCTTGAGCAGCTCCGGCGCCGACGGCAACGCCATGACGTCGATGTTAATCGGCATGGGGGTTGCACAAAGTGGTCAACTTGTGGGTAAAATCGGCGAGGCATTCGGCGTGAGTAATTTGGCTCTGGACACCCAAGGGGTTGGCGACAATTCCCAGGTTGTCGTGAGCGGCTATGTCCTCCCAGGCTTACAAGTAAAATATGGGGTGGGCATTTTCGACTCGCTGGCCACGCTGACGTTGCGTTATCGCCTGATGCCTAAGTTGTATCTTGAAGCGGTGTCTGGTCTCGACCAGGCATTAGATTTGCTCTATCAGTTTGAGTTTTAGCGATGCGAATAATTGTCTACGGCAGTTTACGGCGCAAACAGGGAAACAGCCATTGGATGACCAACGCCCAATGGCTCGGCGAGCACGAGCTCGAAGGCTACCAGATTTATAATCTGGGCCATTACCCGGCGGCGATCCCTGGAGAGGGCACGATACATTGCGAGGTGTATCGTATTAACTCATCGATTCTGGCAGAGCTGGACGAACTGAAAAGCAACACCAAGGACTATAAGCGCGAGCTGATTCAGACGCCTTATGGGAGTGCGTGGATCTACCTGTATAAACACAGCGTGGATGGTTACCCGCGAATTACCAGCGGTGACTGGCTGAAACGCCTCGAAGAACAGTAAGAAAAAAAAACACCGCTCAATGAGCGGTGTTTTTTCATCGGACGGCGGCGAAATTACTTCTTGGCGGCGCGTTCGAAGGAGGCGATGATTTCCGCTTTAGCCGCGGCAGCGTCTGCCCAGCCTTCCACTTTCACCCATTTGCCTTTTTCCAGATCTTTGTAGTGCTCGAAGAAGTGAGCGATCTGGGCTTTCAGCAGTTCCGGCAGGTCGTTCACGTCTTTCACGTGATCGTACTCTTTGGTCAGCTTGCTGTGCGGTACCGCAACCAGCTTGGCGTCTTCACCGGCTTCGTCGGTCATTTTCAGCACGCCAACCGGACGGCAGCGGATCACGGAGCCCGGCTGCAGCGGGTATGGGGTTGGAACCAGCACGTCAACCGGGTCGCCGTCCAGAGACAGGGTGTGGTTGATGTAGCCGTAGTTGCACGGGTAGAACATCGCGGTGGACATGAAACGGTCAACGAACAGCGCGCCGGTTTCTTTGTCGATTTCGTATTTGATTGGATCGGCGTTGGCCGGGATTTCGATTACTACGTAGATGTCTTCCGGCAGGTCTTTGCCAGCAGGGACCAGATTCAAGCTCATGTCGGTTTCCTTTAATCATCAAACCAGAAATGGAGTGGCGGCTATTATAGCGGACTCTTTTGCGATTTCCTGCCCTTTTCATCGTTGAAAACCCAGCGTGCCGGCGCACGGAGAATTTCCAGATTAATCCCGCCGCGGCATGAAGTTTTGCCTCCGCCTGCCGATAACTTCAACAAACAATAATGAGCCAGCAAAGCTGGCTCCGCGTTTTGCCACCCCTACTACGTCTGATCTCACTATTCTGAAGCCGGGAAGAACTCATGCTAAAAAAGATTACGGTGAAGGCTGGGCTGATCGCCCTGCTGAGCCTGATGACCATGCTGCTGATCATGGTCAGCGTTATTGGCGTCAACGCGATTAACGAAGGATCGCGCTCGATCCATACCTTGAACCAGATCCTCGGCGAAGAGCTGGGCTCGCTGGCCAACAGCTCCAATCTGACGCTGCGCGCCCGAACCGCCGCCTCGCTGGCGGTGCGCCAACGGGAGATAGGCCAGACCGATGTGTCCGATGCCACCGTGGGCCGCATCTACGGTTACCTCGAACAGTCGAACAAGGAAATGGCGCGCTTTGTCGGCGTCGGCACCGTGACCGATCGCGGCCGCGAACTCTCCAATCGTCTGCAAAACAGCTATCACGCCTATCTGGAGCAGGGCGTGAAGCCGATGGCCGCCGCCATCAAAGCCGGCAAGATTGATGAGTATTATCACATTCAGGAGACGCGCATCTCCGCGTTGAGCATCGCGTTTGAAAAGGATCTCAGCGATTTCCGCAGCTTTGCCATGAAGCTCGGCGCGCAGCAGGTGTATGACGCGGAAAGCAACGCCAACACCAAGATCTCGTTGATCGTGGTGGCGGGCCTGCTCAGCGTGCTGCTGGCGGTGCTGGCCTGGTTCGCGCTGCGGGTGATCATTCTGCGTCCGCTGGACGAATCCATCGCGCAGCTGGAACACATCGCCGGCGGCGATCTGACCCATGAGATCCGCGGCGAGGGCGATACCGAGATGGGCCGCCTGGTGCGAGCGATGCAGCGCATGCAGCAGGCGCTGGCCAGTTCGGTCAGCAAAGTGCGCGACGCCAGCAGCCAGATCGACACCGGTTCACGCGAACTGGCGGCCGGCAACCTGCATCTGGCGCAGCGCACCGAAGAATCGGCCGCTTCGCTGGAAGAAACCGCCGCCAGCATGGAACAGCTGACTTCGACGGTGAAAATGAACGCCGAGAACTGCGAGCAGGCCAATCAGCTGGCGCTGAGCGTGTCTGATATCGCCAACCAGGGCAGCGACGTGGTCAGCCAGGTGATGAGCAAGATGCAGGCGATCACCGACAGTTCGCGCCGCATCGCCGACATCATCAGCGTGATGGACGGCATCGCCTTCCAAACCAATATCCTGGCGCTGAACGCGGCGGTAGAAGCGGCGCGGGCCGGCGAACAGGGCCGCGGTTTCGCGGTGGTGGCTGGCGAAGTGCGCAGCCTGGCGCAGCGCAGCGCCCAGTCGGCGAAAGAGATCAAAGGGTTGATCGAAGCGTCGCAAAACCGGGTGCAGGAAGGCGAGCAGATGGTGGAATCGGCGGCGCAGACCATGAGCGGCATTACCGGCGAAGTAGGCCGGGTGACGGCGTTGATGCGTGAGATCTCGGCAGCGACGCGCGAACAAAGCAGCGGTATCGAACAGGTGAACCTGGCGGTGGCGCAGATGGATCAGGTGGCGCAGCAGAATGCGGCGCTGGTGGAAGAGTCGGCGGCGGCGACGCGCTCGCTGGAAGATCAGGCTCAGCTGCTGGCGCAGAGCATGGCGGCGTTCAAGCTGTAAGGCGATAAGGGTTCGGCGCGGCGCCGAACCCTTGCCAGAAATGCGTTACTCGTCCGGGTTTTCGGCGATGAAGCGTTCCGCGTCTTCTACCATCGACTTGGTGCCGACGAAGAATGGTGCGCGCTGGTGCAGTTTCACCGGCGTGATGTCCAGAATGCGGTTTTTGCCGTCGCTGGCCTTACCGCCGGCCTGTTCGGCCAGGAACGCCATCGGGTTGCATTCGTACAGCAGGCGTAGCTTGCCTTGCGGGTGGCTGGCGGTGCTTGGGTAGATGTAGATGCCGCCTTTCAGCAGGTTGCGGTGGAAGTCCGCCACCAGGGAACCGATGTAGCGCGAGGTGTAAGGGCGCTGCGTCACTTCATCCTGCTCCTGGCAGTATTTGATGTATTTCTTCACGCCGAGAGGGAACTTGATGTAGTTGCCTTCGTTGATGGAATACATGTTGCCGCTCGCCGGGAAGCGCACTTTCTCGTGGGAGAGGCAGAATACGCCCAGAGACGGGTCGTAAGTAAAGGCGTGGACGCCGTAACCGGTGGTGTACACCAGCATGGTGGACGAACCGTAAACCACATAACCCGCTGCGACCTGGGCGCTGCCCGGCTGCAGGAAGTCTTCTTCGGTCACCGGCGTGCCGACCGGCGTGATGCGACGGTAGATAGAGAAAATCGTACCGACCGAGACGTTGACATCGATGTTGGACGAACCGTCCAACGGATCCATCAAAACGACATACTTGGCATTTTCAGCTCGCTCGCCGTCGAATATCACGATTTCATCTTCTTCTTCGGAAGCGATACCCGCAACTTCACCACGCGCTTTCAACGCCGCTTTCAGTTTTTCGTTCGCGTACAGGTCCAGTTTCATCTGAACTTCGCCCTGTACGTTGGACACCCCGCTGGTTCCCAGAATATCAACCAGGCCGGCCTTGTTGATGTCGCGGTGGATGATTTTGGCGCCCAGTTTAATTGCAGAAAGTAACGCGGTCAGCTCGCCGGTGGCGTGAGAGAAGTCGTGCTGTTTCTCGACGATAAATTCGCCTAACGTTTTCATGACACAATCCCTGAATCTACGGATGGATAGCGGCCTGTTAACAAACCGCCAACGTTTTCGCGTGCAGTGTAGCCCAAAGATGCGCGCTATTCATAGGCAAATCCATTTCTTCTGGACGATTCTGAGCGTTAGAATATGCCGACATTCGATGCACTCACATGAGAAACCTATGCGCATTCACATTCTTGGGATCTGTGGCACCTTTATGGGCGGGCTGGCGATGCTGGCGCGTTCACTGGGGCATGACGTCACCGGTTCGGACGCCAACGTCTATCCGCCGATGAGCACGCTGCTGGAGAACCAGGGGATCGATCTTATTCAGGGTTATGATCCAGCCCAGCTGGATCCGGCACCGGATCTGGTGATCATCGGCAATGCCATGACGCGCGGTAACCCGTGCGTGGAGGCGGTGCTGGAGCGTGGTATCCCTTACGTTTCCGGCCCGCAGTGGCTGCACGACGCCGTGTTGCGCGATCGCTGGGTACTGGCGGTCGCCGGCACCCACGGCAAAACCACCACCGCCGGCATGGCGACCTGGATCCTCGAGGCCTGCGGTTACCAGCCCGGCTTCGTCATCGGCGGCGTGCCGGGCAACTTCGACGTTTCGGCCCGCCTCGGCGGCAGCCCGTTCTTCGTGATCGAGGCCGACGAGTATGACTGCGCGTTCTTCGACAAGCGTTCCAAGTTCGTGCACTACAGCCCGCGCACGCTGATCATGAACAACCTGGAGTTCGACCACGCCGATATCTTCGACGATCTGAAAGCCATCCAGAAACAGTTCCACCACCTGGTGCGCCTGGTGCCGGGCAAAGGCAAGATCATCCTGCCGGACAACGACAGCCACCTGAAGCAGGTGATGGCGATGGGCTGCTGGAGCGAGCAGGAGCTGGTGGGGGAAGAGGGTACCTGGCGCGCGCAGAAGCTGACGCCGGACGCCAGTCATTACGCGGTGTTCCTCGACGGCGAACAGGTCGGTGAAGTGAACTGGGCGCTGGTGGGCGAGCACAACATGCATAACGGCCTGATGGCCATCGCCGCCACCCGTCATGTTGGCGTGCAGCCGGCGGATGCCTGCCGCGCGTTGGGCGATTTCATCAATGCCCGCCGCCGCCTGGAGCTGCGTGGCGAAGCCAACGGCGTCACGGTTTACGACGACTTCGCGCACCACCCGACGGCGATCCTCGCTACCCTGGCCGCGCTGCGCGGCAAGGTCGGCGGCACGGCGCGCATTCTGGCGGTGCTGGAACCGCGCTCCAACACCATGAAAATGGGCATCAGCAAAAACGATCTGGCGCCTTCGCTCGGCCGCGCCGACGAAGTGTTCCTGTTCCAGCCGCACCACATTCCGTGGCAGGTGGCGGAAGTGGCGGATGCCTGCGTGCAGCCGGCGCACTGGAGCGCGGATCTCGACACACTGGTGGACATGGTGGTGAAAACCGCACAGCCGGGCGATCACATTCTGGTGATGAGCAACGGCGGTTTCGGCGGTATTCACGATCGTCTGCTGGACGCGCTGGCGAAAAAGCAGGAACCGAAAGTCACCTACTGATCGCTCAACCACATCAAGGGCCGCGTTCGCGGCCTTTTTTACGCCCATAAAAAAGCCCTCGCGAGCGAGGGCAACGGGGTTCGTCGGATAGGACGACGAGAGGGTCTCTGGGAAATCGGCGTTTGCGTCAGAACTCGGCAGTGGCAGTGACGAGGGTAATCAGCTCTGCAAAGCCGTTCCCAGAGTTGTTATTTGTAAATCTCGGCGGTGGCGTGGTAGTTGCCTTCGTTACGCGCTTCGATCACGCGGTAGGCGGTCGCGCCTTTAGCGTCGGCTTTCTCCGACAACGCCTGGCGAATGTCGGTCGGCGCGCCGTCGATGCCGCTGACGGTAATGGTGCCGATAGATTGCAGGTTGGCGGTCTGATCGTTAGTCACCAGCTGGGCGGCAGGCGCGCCGAAGGCGATGACAGACAGCAGGCCGAATGCAGCAAGAGTAGTTTTCATGTTCATGGTAGCGATCCTTGGCCATAACAGCCTGGAAGGGCTTGGCAGCGATTTTTATTCTTGAAGGCCGTTACGACAGCGTTTGATTCCAGAGATGTATTGCCCGTTGCCGGGTAATGCCGGTACTTATTTGTAGATTTCAGCGGTTGCGTGGAAGTTGCCTTCATTGCGGGCTTCGATCACGCGGTAAGCGGTCGCCCCTTTGGCGTCAGCTTTGTCGGACAGCGCCTGACGAATGTCAGAAGGCGCAGCGGCGACGCCGCTCACGGTGATCACACCGGCCGGCTGCAGTTTTGCGGCCTGAGTTGCGTCAACAGATTGTGCTGCGAATGCGCCAAATGAAAGCATGGACAGAACGCTCAGGGTTGCAACGGTAGTTTTAATTTTCATCATCTCACCTCATCGTATTCTTTTATCAGTTCCAACGAACTGTGATTCAGTTCACGGAAATGAGTATACAGCTAGTAACGTGAAAAATTAATAGTTCGCTAACAGTTGCTAGTGAAACTTTAACCTCATGATCCTTATTTTTTATAACCACAAGGAATAAAAAACGCTCATAAAACGATCTTTTGATGTTAAATTTATGTAATTTCAATGAGGTAAGTGCTTTTGACCAAAAGTGCGGAAGATCACAGTGGGTACTGCTGGTTACATGGAGATGTCATGGAAATGTGTTGCTGAGGGATAAAAAAGCAGTGTTAAACGCGGTGGCGGGTAGGAAAGGTAAGGCGAAGGTTAAAGAAGCGCTAACAAAGTGCGGGCTACAGCCGTACTTTGTTAGCGCCAGGTTTCACAGCTCTTGCTCGAATACGCCCAGAATAGCTTCATGCAGTTTCTGAGCGGTAAAGCCGTTGGACGGGGTGACGAAAATCGTATCGTCGCCGGCAATCGTGCCGAGGATGCCCTGGGATTTACCCAATGAGTCGAGCAGGCGGGCGATCAGCTGTGCGGCGCCTGGGCTGGTGTGGATCACCACGACGGCGTCGTTATGGTCGACGTCCAGCACCAGATTCTTCAATGGGCTGGTAGTGGTCGGCACGCCGAGTTCGGCAGGAAGGCAATACACCATTTCCATTTTGGCATTGCGCGTACGTACCGCGCCGAACTTGGTCAGCATGCGCGATACTTTGGATTGGTTAATGTTTTCGAAGCCTTCTTCTTGCAGCGCCAAAACGATCTCGCCTTGAGAACTGAATTTTTCTTCTTTCAATAACGCTTTGAACGTCTTGATCAGATCTTCCTGTTTTGCGGGATTACGCATTTTGCACCGTGGAATGTTGATAGTGGAAGTCATGATTATGCATATAGATGAATTTTTATGCAACAAAGGCCGACCCAAAGAAAATAAACATGACCGGGCGGCGAGGAAAGGGCGCCATTTTAACAAAATGCGGCCGCGATGAATATGCCCTTTTGGCGACGGAAAATCGGCCTGCGGTGGTAAATAAAATGTTATTAAAATGATGTTGTTCTGATGTTGCGTAAGGGTGTAATGTAACGGCCGGTTAACTTGCTCGTGAATAACCTCGCACTATTTTTGATTAGTGTGCGCTATGCCCTTCATGCGTAAGCGATTTAATCTAAAATGGGCGCGACAGCGGCCGTTTTATTACACCTGCAGGCAAGAATTGGCTAATTTATTGTTTTTAAAGGTGTAATAACTTAAGGTCCGTAACCAACACATTCACGGCGCTTTATATATTTAAGATAATAAAGGAGTATAGGATGAAAGTTGCAGTTCTCGGTGCTGCTGGCGGTATCGGCCAGGCCCTCGCCCTTCTACTCAAAACCCAGCTTCCTTCAGGTTCTGAACTCTCTCTCTACGACATTGCCCCTGTTACCCCAGGCGTTGCCGTCGACTTAAGCCACATCCCAACCGCAGTTAAAATCAAAGGCTTCAGCGGCGAAGACGCGACCCCGGCTCTGCACGGTGCGGACGTGGTGCTGATTTCCGCCGGCGTGGCCCGTAAGCCAGGCATGGATCGCTCTGATCTGTTCAACGTTAACGCCGGCATCGTGCGTAACCTGATTGAGCAAGTGGCGAAAACCTGCCCGAAAGCCTGCATCGGCATCATCACCAACCCGGTTAACACCACGGTCGCCATCGCGGCGGAAGTGCTGAAAAAAGCCGGCGTTTACGACAAGAACAAACTGTTCGGCGTGACTTCGCTGGATATCATCCGTTCCAACACCTTCGTGGCCGAGCTGAAAGGCAAGCAGCCGGAAGAGCTGAACGTGCCGGTCATCGGCGGCCACTCTGGCGTGACCATCCTGCCTCTGCTGTCGCAGATCCCTGGTGTGAGCTTCACCGATCAGGAAGTGGCGGATCTGACCAAACGCATTCAGAACGCCGGCACCGAAGTGGTGGAAGCCAAAGCCGGCGGCGGGTCTGCAACGCTGTCCATGGGCCAGGCGGCCGCCCGTTTCGGTCTGTCTCTGGTGCGTGCGCTGCAGGGCGAGAAAGGCGTGGTGGAATGCGCGTACGTTGAAGGCGACGGTAAATACGCTCGCTTCTTCGCGCAGCCGCTGGTGCTTGGCAAGAACGGCGTTGAAGAACGCAAAGATATCGGCACCTTAAGCGCCTTCGAGCAGAAAGCGCTTAACGAGATGCTGGACGTGCTGCACAAAGATATCGAGCTGGGCGAGAAGTTCATCAATAACTGATCGTTGCCGATAGTCAGCCGATAAACGCCGCCGGACGCTGTTCCGGCGGTTTTTTTTGCTCCGCGTTCACGATTTTATGCGTGCCTTACGATCCAGGAGGCAATCGTTGTGCGGATCGTAATAGCGGCTTGGCCAGATTTCCGAAGGGTGGATGCCTATCGCTTCGGCGATCAGCCATTCCCCCTTCGGCCACGGGCGCGATAGCGCGTTGGCCAGCGTCGATGAGCTCAATCCGGCCTTGCGCGACACTGCCGCCAGCGTGGTGCCCTGCTTGCGTAGCGCCGCGATGATATCTGCCGGGTGCCAATCTGGGTTCCTTGAATTCATGTTTACATTCCTTTTCTGATTAGCCAAAGTTGCGTTAGTGGTATAACTAACGGGTCAAGGTTAAGTGCTTGAACAACGTGAAACGCTTATTAGGAAACCAGAATACCATTAAATTTCCTAAAAAATACCCGAGTAATTTCCAAAAAATGACGTTGCCCACTATTGCCCAGAGATGATGGCTATGAAAAACGAGTGGTTTGCCGCCAAGGAACTGACAGGCATCGCAGGATTACCCTCCTCACCACAGGGAATCAATCTGATGGCCCGGCGCGAAGGCTGGGTCAGCCGCAGGCGTAAAGGCGTGCAGGGAAAAGCGTTGGAGTACCATATCGACAGCCTGCCTTCAGGTGTGCGTAACCTGCTGGTGCTGAAGGAAGACGGGGCGGCATATGACGTAGAACGCCAGGAACCGTTGGCGGTCTGGATCGAGTATTACTACCATTTGACGGAGAGCGAGCGCGAGAAAATGGTGGCTTTCCTGATGCGGGAAGGGATCGGCGGCCTGTTGGCGCGCATCGACGAAGAGAGCAATAGCTAGGCAGGCCCGCGTACGCGGGCCTGATGTTTTTTAAGAAATATTTATTTCTTAAAAATCGCGTTGCACCGCCAGATGGGCCAGGCCTTCCAGCGCCGTACGGTGCTCCGATGCCGGCAAGACCTGCAGCGCGGCGATCGCCTTGTCGGCTTCTTCTTCGGCGCGTTTGCGGGTGTACTCCAGTGAACCGCATTGTTGCATCGCCTGCAGTACCGGCTCCAACAGGTGACGACCGTTGCCTTGCTCAATCGCACCGCGGATCATGTCACGCTGCGCGTCGTCGCCGTTGTGCATCGCGTGCAGCAGCGGCAGGGTCGGTTTCCCTTCGTTCAGATCGTCGCCGGTGTTTTTACCCAGGGTGCTGCCGTCGGCGCTGTAGTCGAGCAGATCGTCGATCAGCTGGAAAGCGGTGCCGAGGTAGCGGCCATAGTCTTGCAGCGCCTGCTCCTGTTCGGCGCTGGCGCCGGACAGGATCGCCGACGATTGCGCCGCCGCCTCGAACAGGCGGGCGGTTTTGCTGTAGATCACCCGCATATAGCTTTCTTCGGTGATGTCGGGATCGTGCACGTTCATCAACTGCAGCACTTCACCTTCGGCGATGACGTTGACCGCCTCCGACATCAGCGCCAGCACGCGCAGGGATTCCAGGCTGGTCATCATCTGGAAGGCGCGGGTATAGATAAAGTCGCCGACCAGCACGCTGGCGGCGTTGCCGAACGCCGCGTTGGCGGTGGCTTTGCCGCGGCGCATGTCCGATTCGTCGACGACGTCGTCATGCAGCAGCGTGGCGGTATGGATGAATTCGATCAGGGCGGCCACGGTGACGTGCTTGTTGCCTTCATAGCCCAACGCCCGCGCCGCCAGAACGGCGATCATCGGCCGGATGCGCTTACCGCCACCACTGATAATGTAATAGCCAAGCTGATTGATGAGCGTGACATCGGAATTCAGCTGTTCGAGAATTGTTGCGTTCACGGCCGCCATATCTTGCGCGGTTAACTCGGTAATTTGCTCTAGGTTCATTGTGTTTTTTTCAGCTGTGTTTCTCTTCACCGCGTTGAGATCGCTGCTCACATCGGTACATGGCGGTAACTGTCCCTATGATTGTACTTGAAAAACGGTTCAGATAAACGCCACGAAAGAAACTGCGCTTTTTTTCTTCTTTTTTCTTGTTCTGGTCTTATTCTGCTCTTGTCATGCGCTGCTTTTTTGCGTAGAATTCGCGCCCTATTGTGAATATTTATAGCGCGCTCTGAACTAACACAGTCGGGCACGCGGAAAGCGGAGTTTTATATGTACGCGGTTTTCCAAAGTGGTGGTAAACAACACCGAGTAAGCGAAGGTCAGACCGTTCGCTTGGAAAAGCTGGACATCGCAACTGGTGAAGCGGTTGAGTTTGACCAGATTCTGATGATCGCTAATGGCGAAGATATCAAAATCGGCGTTCCTTTCGTCGATGGCGGCAAGATCAAAGCTGAAGTTGTTGCTCACGGTCGTGGCGAGAAAATTAAAATTGTTAAGTTTCGTCGTCGTAAACACCACCGTAAGCAGCAGGGCCACCGTCAGTGGTTCACTGACGTTAAAATCACCGGCATCAGCGCTTAAGTTAGGAGAGCGGATTAATGGCACACAAAAAGGCTGGCGGCTCGACTCGTAACGGTCGCGATTCAGAAGCTAAACGTCTGGGCGTAAAACGCTTTGGCGGCGAAGCAGTACTGGCAGGCAGCATCATCGTTCGTCAGCGCGGCACCAAATTCCACGCTGGTACCAACGTGGGTTGCGGCAAAGACCACACTCTGTTTGCTTTGAAAGACGGTAAAGTCAAATTCGAAGTTAAAGGCCCGAGCAATCGTAAATTCATCAGCATCGAAGCTGAATAATTTTTCGAGCCTTACGAAATAGATGTAAGCCCCGCAATTCGTTGCGGGGCTTTTTACATTTATGGGTTGCCTGAGGGCAGGCCCGTCAGCGTTGGCGAAGGTGATATGGATACGAAGCAGCAGGTCGGCGTTGGCATTTCTCTGGCGTTAACCACGGCGGTTTGCTGGGGCGCGTTGCCGATCGCGATGAAAGAAGTGTTGGTGGTGATGGAGCCGTTTACCGTTGTCTGGTATCGCTTTACCATGGCCGCCATCGGCTTGGGCGTGATCCTCGCGGTGCGCGGCAAGCTGCCGCCGCTGACGATGTTCCGCCAGCCGCGTTGGCTGCTGCTGTTGGCGATCGCGACGGCGGGGCTGCTGGGCAACTTTGTGTTCTTCAGTTCCTCGCTGCAATACCTGAGCCCGACGGCGTCGCAGGTGATTGGCCAGCTGTCGCCGGTCGGCATGATGTTCGCCAGCGTGCTGATTTTAAAAGAACGCATGCGTATCACCCAGGTCATTGGCGCCCTGATGCTGATTTGCGGACTGATGCTGTTTTTCAACGTCAGTCTGATAGAGATCTTCACCCGGCTGACGGACTACACGCTGGGCGTCATGCTGGGCGTGTGCGCGGCGATGGTCTGGGTGAGCTACGGCGTGGCCCAGAAGGTGTTGCTGCGCCGACTGGCTTCGCCGCAGATCCTGGTTATGTTGTACACTTTATGTGCGATAGCGTTGTTCCCTCTGGCCAAACCCGAGGTGATTTTCCAGCTGAGCGGCTGGCAATTGGCGTGCCTGCTGTTTTGCGGCGCCAACACGCTGATCGGCTATGGCGCGCTGGCAGAGGCGATGGCGCGCTGGCAGGCGGCGCAGGTGAGCGCGTTGGTTACGCTGACCCCGCTGTTTACCCTGCTGTTTTCAGATTTATTGGCGCTGGCCTGGCCCCAGACTTTCGCCGCGCCGACGCTGAACATCGTCGGCTATGTCGGTGCGTTTGTGGTTGTGGCGGGCGCCATGTTTTCCGCAATTGGTCACCGGTGGTGGCCGCGACGGGCAGAACCCCCCCTGGTTGCTCCTTTGAAGCAGCCCGGTGAATGATTTACGGAGACGGTAAATGAAGTTTGTAGATGAAGCAGCGATTCTGGTCGTTGCAGGCGACGGCGGTAACGGATGCGTCAGCTTCCGCCGCGAAAAATATATCCCCAACGGTGGGCCTGATGGTGGCGACGGCGGCGACGGCGGCGACGTCTACCTGCTGGCGGACGAGAACCTCAACACCCTGATCGACTACCGTTTTGAGAAGTCTTTCCGCGCCGAGCGCGGCCAGAATGGCCAGAGCCGCGACTGTACCGGTAAACGCGGTAAAGACGTCATCATCAAGGTGCCGGTCGGCACGCGCGTGAAGGATCAGGGCACCGGCGAGATCCTCGGCGACATGACCCGCCATGAGCAGAAGCTGATGGTCGCCAAAGGCGGCTGGCACGGCCTGGGCAACACCCGTTTCAAATCTTCGGTCAACCGTGCACCGCGTCAGAAGACGCTGGGTACCGCCGGCGAAGCGCGCGACCTGTTGCTGGAGCTGTTGCTGCTGGCCGATGTAGGCATGCTGGGGCTGCCGAACGCCGGTAAATCGACCTTCATCCGCGCGGTGTCCGCCGCCAAGCCGAAGGTGGCCGATTATCCGTTTACCACGCTGGTGCCGAGCCTGGGCGTGGTGCGCATGGACCACGAGCAGAGCTTTGTGGTTGCCGACATTCCGGGGTTGATCGAGGGTGCCTCCGAAGGCGCGGGCCTGGGCATTCGCTTCCTGAAACACCTGGAGCGTTGCCGCGTGCTGCTGCACCTGGTGGATATCGCGCCGATCGACGAAACCGATCCGGTGGAAAACGCCAAAGTGATCATCAACGAGTTGAACCAATACAGCGAAAATTTGGCGCAGAAGCCGCGCTGGCTGGTGTTCAACAAAATTGATGTGATTGGTGAGGAAGAAGCCGCCGAACGCGCCAAAGCGATTGTGGAAGGCATGGGCTGGGAAGGGAAGTACTACATGATCTCCGCCGCCAACCGCGAAGGCGTCAATGCGTTGTGCTGGGACGTGATGAACTTCATCAACACTCAGCCGAAAGCGATGGCGATCGAAGAAAGCGCACCGGAAAAAGTCGAATTCATGTGGGATGACTACCACCGCGAGCAAATCGCGGAAGTGGAAGCCGAAGCGGAAGATGACTGGGATGATGACTGGGACGAAGACGACGACGAAGGCGTCGAAATCATTTACCAGAAGTGATTCGGTGATAAAGGGCTCAGCAACGCTGGGCCCTTGTTATTTAAGCGCCTTTTCCGGCAGCCAACACTGGGCGTTCAGGCCGCGCACATCGCGGCGGTTTTCCAGCGTCAAACGGCCCTGATGCAGTTGCGCGATGCGGATCACGATATTCAAGCCCAGTCCGCTGCCGCCGTAGCGTTGATCCATGCGGCGAAACGCCTGTGTCAGCTCCCCGACCATCTCCTCCTTGATACCTGGGCCATCGTCGATGACCTGCAGCAGATAGCCGTTGTCTTGCGGCGTTAACCGCACCTGTATCGCCCCGCCTTCCGGGCCGTAACGGTGGGCGTTTTCGACCAGGTTGCGCAGCAGCAGCCGCAGCAGCACCGGATCGCCGTTCACCGCGGCGACGGCCGGCAATTGCCAATCCAGCGTCTGCCCGCGTTGGGCGGTCATTTCGTCGAGCTCTTCACGCAGCGGTTGAATCACATCGGCTACCCAATCGAAATGCTGATAATGGCCGCTGGCGAAGTCTTGCCCGGCGCGCGACAGCATCAGCAACTGCTCGACGGTGTGCATCAGCTGATCGATGCGGGCGATCAGCGCCTGGCTGCCCTTGACGCCCTGCTTTTCCATCAGTTCCAGATGCAGGCGGATGCCGGCCAGCGGCGTGCGCAGCTCATGGGCGGCGTCGGCGGTGAACAGGCGTTCCTGTTGAATGGTGTTATCCAGCCGTGAAAACAGCTGATTGAGTGCATTGGTGACCGCCACCATTTCCTGGCTGTCGCTGGTGATTGGCAGCGGCGTCAGGTTATCGGCAGAGCGCTTTTCCAGCCGCTGCTGCAATTGGTTGAGCGGGCGGATGATCCAACTGATGGCCCAAAACGACGCCAGCAGCGTGACGACCATCATGATCAGCGAAGGCGCCAGCAGCGACGCGATGGCCTCGGCGATCTCGGTATCGACGCGTTCGGTACGCACTTTGGCGGACAGGGTTTCGTCCACCAGGAAGCTGATCTGCTCCTGGCTTTCGTGCCACAGCCAAAAGGCGCTGATGAGTTGCGTGACCAGCAGGATCAGCGCCAGCATCAGCAGCAGGCGGCGGCGCATGCTGATCATGACGAGGGTTCCAGGCGGTAGCCGATGCCGCGCACGGTGCGGATGCGATCCTTGCCCAGTTTGCGGCGCAGGTTGTGGATGTGCACTTCCAGCGTGTTGGAACCCAAGTCGTCCTGCCAGGTGTAGAGGTCCTGTTGCAGGAGTTCGCGGTTGACCGTTTGGCCGGCACGCATGATAAGACGCGCCAGAATGGCGAACTCTTTCGGCGTGACCTCCACCGGCTGCTGCTGCAGATAGACCTGCTGGCTGGAGAGGTTCAACTGCAGGTCATCCACCTGCATCAGATTGTCGCTGTGGCCCTGGTAGCGCCGCAGGAGGGCGCGCACGCGCGCCTGCAGTTCGACCAGCGCGAAGGGTTTGACCAGGTAGTCATCGGCGCCGGCATCCAGCCCGTCGACGCGGTCTTCCAGCGCATCGCGGGCGGTCAGGATCAGCACCGGCAGATCGATCTGCTGGCGGCGCCACTGCCGCAGCAGCGCGGCGCCGTCCATGTCCGGCAGGCCGAGATCCAGGATCACCATGCTGTATTGGCTGGTGATGAGCAGGCTGTTGGCCTCCGCCGCCGTGGCGGCGCAGTCGCAGACGTAGCCTTCGCCGGTCAGCGCCAGCGCCAGCCCCTGTTGCAGCAGTTCATCATCCTCAACGACCAGCAGCTTCATGGCGATCCTCAGTTGTTTTGGTAAATATCCCGATACAGGCGGCTTTCGAAGCGTACCAGCGGTGCGCGGCGCTGTTTCTGATCTTCCGGCGGTACGGCGTAACCGGAAAGATACTGCACGAAGGCCATGCGCTGGCCGCTGGCGGTGGTGATGAAGCCCGCCAGGTTGTACACGCCCTGCAGCGCGCCGGTTTTGGCCGACACTTTGCCGTCGACGCCGGCTTCGTGCAGGCCGCCGCGGTAGCGCAAGGTGCCGTCATAGCCGGACAGCGGCAGCATCGAGATGAAGTTCAGCTCGTTGTCGTGCTGCGCGATGTACTGTAACGCTTGCATCATGGTCGCCGGCGCCAGCAGGTTGTGGCGCGACAGGCCGGAACCGTCGGCGATGATGGTATTGCCCAGATCGATGCCGGCCTTCTGGCGCAGCACCTGCCGCACCGCATCGGAACCCGCTCGCCAGGTGCCCGGTACGCCGAAGCGTTCGTGGCCGATGGTGCGGAAGACGGTATCGGCGATCATGTTGTCCGATTTCTTCAGCATAATCTTCAACAGATCGTGCAGTGGCGCCGACTGGGTTTGCGCGATCACCGTGCCGGTGATGCCAGGGCGCGTCTGGCGTTTCAAATGCCCGTCGATCTGGATACCGGCCTGCGTCAGTTCGTCTTTCAAGATGGCGCCCGCATAGCTGGCGCCGTCCTGGATGGCGAAGGCCAGCGGCAGCGGTTCGCTGCGCTGCGTCAGGCAGCCGGTCAGGGTAAAGCGGTTCAGCTCGCCCGGCACCACGTCCAGCTCGCAGTACTGCGCGTCTGCAGAGCCGCGCGCCAGGGTGCGCACCTGGCTAAACATATTGACGGGATAATAGGAGGCGACGCGGATAAACGCCATGTCGCCCGGATTCGGCGCGCTGTAGAGCGAGACCGAGAAACAGTTGCGATCGACGATGGCGGCGGCCGGCGGTGCGCTGAAGCACTGCGTCAGATCGTTCCACGGCCAGCCGGGCGCCTTGTCATGGCTGGCGAAGACCGAGGTGTCGACCAGCACGTCGCCGCTGATTTGGCGCACGCCCTGTTTCTTCAGGACGGCCACCATATTGCGCAGGCTCTGGCGTTTGAAGGTCGGATCGCCGCTGAAGCGGGCGATCAGGTTGCCGCGCAGCACGCCGTCGCGGATATCGCCCTGGCTCTCCAGCGTGGTGGTGAAACGGTAATCGGGCCCGAGTTGCAGCAATGCCGCCAGCGCCGTCAGCACTTTTTGGGTACTGGCCGGCAGCGCCATCTGCTGAGAGTGATAATCGATCGTCGGCGCGCTGGCACCGATTTTCTGAACGACCAGGGCAAGGTTGGCCCCATCAGGCAGATATTGTGTGTACTCTTCAACCGGGGCCGCATTCGCATTCAGAACAAATGCGCAAGCCAATGCACTGACAATTCGTGAAAAACGCATAATCTCGGGATAACAGCTGGATAACGTGCCGTCATACTACGGTGCAATCAGGGAAAAAGTAAACGATGACCCTCAAGGAACTCTAGGCTAAAATGCGTATCAAAATGCAAAACCAATCTTGGCTTGGGCCTCGTTCCGAGTCAGGTTTCTTTTGTTTGTCGCCTGGAGGCGGGTGGCGGTATGCCAACCGTGTTTTCATACGAATACGTCAGGATGACGGTTATTTGAACAGGAAAGATTTAGAGGTATTTATACGATGAACCAAATTCCGATGACCTTGTTTGGCGCTGAAAAACTGCGCGAAGAGCTCGAATATCTGAAAAGCGTGCGCCGCCCGAAAATCATTGCGGATATCGCTGACGCCCGTGAGCACGGCGATTTGAAAGAGAATGCCGAGTACCACGCCGCCCGCGAACAGCAGGGTTTCTGCGAAGGCCGCATTCAGGAAATCGAAGCCAAGCTGTCCAATGCTCAGGTGATCGATATCACCAAGATGCCGAACACCGGCCGAGTGATCTTCGGAGCCACCGTATCGGTGATGAATCTGGACAGTGAAGAAGAAGTGACTTACCGCATCGTTGGCGACGATGAGGCCGATTTCAAGAAAAATCTGATTTCGGTAAACTCGCCGATGGCGCGCGGCCTGATCGGCAAAGAGCAAGACGACGTAGTGGTGATCAAAACCCCCGGCGGCGACGTTGAGTATGAGATCCTGAAGGTCGAGTATCTCTGATCGAGGCCGTTGGTCACTAATGCGCCAACGTTTTGTAAAGATAGGAAAAAGGCCGCGAGCGGCCTTTTATCTTGGTCAGGCGCATGGCACCTTTTCGTTAACCTGATGGTTATTAACGCGGTAGACTGATCTTGCGCTCTTTCGACGGGCGGTAAAGAATAAGCGTACTGCCGATAACTTGCACATTGCAGGCGCCCGTTTCACGCACGATAGCATCGGCGATCAGGGTTTTGGTTTCGCGATCTTCAGCGGCGATTTTTACCTTGATCAGCTCATGATGCTCCAGAGCCTGTTCAATTTCAGCCAGCACCCCTTCGGTAAGACCGTTATTGCCCAGCATCACCACCGGTTTTAACGGATGCGCCAGGCCTTTCAGGTGCTGTTTTTGTTTATTATTCAGATTCATTGTCTTTTTTGCTTAAGTTGGGATTGAAAACGGTACATTCTACCGCCATCTCATGTATATCACCAAATCGGTCTTCACCGGTGTGAGTCTACGTGAGCAGCGACCCTGACATAAGACTCTTTTTATGATAGTTGGAAAACGAGATGGCTAATAAAAAGCGTTCGGCTAGCTCCAGTCGCTGGTTACAAGAACACTTTAGCGATAAATATGTACAGCAGGCGCAGAAAAAGGGACTGCGTTCCCGTGCCTGGTTTAAACTTGATGAAATACAGCAGAGCGACAAACTGTTCAAACCGGGCATGACCGTGGTTGATCTCGGTGCCGCGCCGGGTGGCTGGTCGCAGTATGTGGTCACCCAAATCGGCGGTACCGGGCGTATCATCGCCTGTGATATTTTGCCAATGGATCCTATCGTTGGCGTCGATTTCCTTCAGGGCGATTTTCGTGATGAACTGGTGCTGAAGGCGCTGTTGGAACGAGTAGGCGAGAGTAAGGTTCAGGTGGTCATGTCCGATATGGCCCCGAATATGAGTGGCACCCCGGCGGTCGATATTCCAAGGTCGATGTATCTGGTGGAGTTGGCGCTGGATATGTGTCGTGATGTCCTCGCACCAGGTGGAAGTTTCCTGGTGAAGGTGTTCCAGGGAGATGGCTTTGACGAGTACCTACGGGAAATTCGCTCCCTGTTTACGAAGGTTAAGATTCGTAAGCCAGACGCTTCCCGCGCTCGTTCGCGCGAAGTGTACATTGTAGCGACAGGGCGCAAACTGTAGTACCCTAACGCTGTTTGTTAACACAGTTGTAAGATGAGGTTAATCCCTTGAGTGACATGGCGAAAAACCTAATTCTCTGGTTAGTCATCGCGGTAGTGTTGATGTCTGTATTCCAGAGCTTTGGGCCCAGCGAGTCGAATGGCCGTAGGGTGGATTACTCTACCTTCATGTCCGAACTGACCCAAGATCAGGTTCGCGAAGCGCGAATCAACGGACGTGAAATTAACGTTACCAAGAAAGACAGTAACAAATACACGACCTACATCCCTGTCAACGATCCTAAGTTGCTGGATACGTTGTTAACGAAGAATGTGAAAGTTGTCGGCGAGCCGCCTGAAGAGCCGAGCCTGCTGGCTTCTATCTTTATCTCTTGGTTCCCGATGCTGTTGCTGATCGGGGTCTGGATCTTCTTTATGCGGCAAATGCAGGGCGGCGGCGGCAAGGGCGCGATGTCCTTCGGCAAGAGCAAGGCCCGCATGCTGACGGAAGACCAGATCAAGACCACTTTCGCCGATGTCGCCGGTTGTGACGAAGCGAAAGAAGAGGTGAGCGAACTGGTAGAATACCTGCGCGAACCGAGCCGTTTCCAGAAATTGGGCGGCAAGATCCCGAAAGGCGTGTTGATGGTTGGCCCGCCGGGGACCGGTAAAACGCTGTTGGCGAAAGCGATCGCCGGCGAAGCGAAGGTACCGTTCTTCACCATTTCCGGTTCCGACTTCGTCGAAATGTTCGTCGGCGTGGGTGCATCCCGCGTGCGCGACATGTTCGAACAAGCGAAGAAAGCCGCGCCGTGCATCATCTTCATCGATGAAATCGACGCCGTCGGCCGCCAGCGTGGCGCCGGCCTGGGTGGCGGTCACGATGAGCGCGAGCAGACTCTGAACCAGATGCTGGTTGAGATGGACGGTTTCGAAGGCAACGAGGGCATCATCGTCATCGCGGCTACCAACCGTCCGGACGTGCTTGACCCGGCGCTGCTGCGCCCGGGCCGTTTCGACCGTCAGGTCGTGGTCGGGCTGCCGGATGTGCGTGGCCGTGAGCAGATCCTGAAGGTGCACATGCGCCGCGTGCCGTTAGCCGCAGACATCGACGCCTCCGTCATTGCGCGCGGTACGCCGGGCTTCTCCGGTGCTGACCTGGCTAACCTGGTCAACGAAGCGGCGCTGTTCGCCGCCCGTGGCAATAAGCGCGTGGTGTCGATGGTGGAGTTCGAGAAAGCCAAAGACAAGATCATGATGGGTGCGGAACGCCGCTCCATGGTGATGACCGAAGCGCAGAAAGAGTCGACCGCGTATCACGAAGCGGGCCACGCCATCATTGGCCGCCTGGTTCCCGAACACGATCCGGTACACAAGGTGACGATCATTCCTCGTGGCCGTGCGCTCGGCGTGACCTTCTTCCTGCCGGAAGGGGATGCGATCAGCGCCAGCCGTCAGAAGCTGGAGAGCCAAATCTCCACCCTGTACGGCGGCCGTCTGGCGGAAGAGATCATCTACGGGCCGGAAAAAGTCTCTACCGGTGCGTCGAACGACATCAAAGTGGCGACCTCCATCGCCCGTAACATGGTGACCCAGTGGGGCTTCTCCGAGAAGCTGGGGCCGCTGCTGTATGCGGAAGAAGAGGGCGAAGTGTTCCTGGGCCGTTCCGTGGCCAAGGCGAAGCACATGTCGGATGAAACCGCGCGTATTATCGACCAGGAAGTGAAGTCGCTGATCGAGCGTAACTACACGCGTGCTCGCTCGCTGTTGATGGAAAACATGGACATCCTGCACTCGATGAAGGATGCGCTGATGAAGTATGAAACCATCGATGCGCCGCAGATCGACGATCTGATGAACCGCAAAGACGTGCGTCCGCCGGCGGGCTGGGACGATGCGAACAAAGGCAACAGCTCTGACAACGGTGGCACCCCGAAAGCCCCGACGCCGGTAGATGAGCCTCGCACCCCAACGCCGGGCAACACCATGTCCGAACAGCTCGACAAGTAACAGCGGCTGTGTAATAACATCAAACCCCGGCATGCCGGGGTTTTTTTTGCCCGGCGGGCAGTGAACCAGGCAACAGTAAGGTGGACCAACCATGCAGTTAACCGTGCGCGACATGACGCTCAATCTCTCCCATCCGCAGGTGATGGGTATCCTCAACGTGACGCCGGATTCGTTTTCCGACGGCGGCCGCCACAACACCCTGAACCAGGCACTGCTGCATGCGCATGCGCTGATTTCGGCCGGCGCCACGATGATCGATATCGGCGGTGAATCGACAAGGCCGGGGGCGGCGGAAGTGAGCGAAGAGGAGGAGCTTGAGCGGGTCGTGCCGGTGGTGGAAGCGCTGGCGCAGCGTTTTGAAGTCTTTATCTCTGTCGATACCTCGAAAGCGGGCGTGATCCGCGAATCGGCGCACGCCGGCGCACATCTGATCAACGACATTCGTTCGCTGCAGGAGCCGGGTGCCCTGGCGGCGGCGGTGGAAAGCGAGCTGCCGGTCTGTCTGATGCATATGCAAGGGCAGCCGCGCACCATGCAACAGGCGCCGCACTACGATGACCTGATTGCCGACGTTCAGGCGTTTTTCGAGCACCATATCCGGCGCTGTAACGAGGCGGGGATAACAAATCAGAAATTGCTGCTCGACCCAGGCTTCGGTTTCGGTAAAAATTTGGCGCACAACTATCAGCTTCTGGCACGGTTGTCGGAGTTTCATCGTTTCGGTTTGCCGCTGTTGGTCGGCATGTCGCGCAAATCGATGGTAGGACAACTGCTGAACGTACCACCGGATCAACGGGTTATCGGCAGCGTGGCCTGCGCGGTAATCGCGGCGATGCAGGGCGCGCAGATTGTCAGAGTGCATGACGTTAAAGAAACCGTCGAGGCGATGCGTGTCGTCGAGGCAACACTTTCAGCTAAGGGACAGTAGAGACATGAGCGAGCGCAAATATTTTGGCACCGACGGCATCCGTGGCAAGGTCGGGGACAGCCCCATCACGCCGGACTTCGTGCTGAAGCTGGGCTGGGCGGCCGGTAAAGTGCTGGCGCGTCACGGTTCCCGCAAGATCATCATCGGTAAGGATACGCGCATCTCCGGCTATATGCTGGAGTCCGCTCTGGAAGCCGGCCTGGCGGCTGCAGGGTTGTCCGCCTCTTTCACCGGGCCGATGCCAACCCCGGCGGTGGCTTATCTGACACGCACTTTCCGCGCTGAAGCGGGCATCGTCATCTCCGCTTCGCATAACCCGTTTTATGACAACGGCATCAAGTTCTTCTCGATCGACGGGGCCAAGCTGCCGGACAACGTCGAAGAAGCTATCGAAGCCGAGATGGAAAAGCCGCTGACCTGCGTGGAGTCCGCCGAGCTGGGTAAAGCCAGCCGCATCATCGACGCCGCCGGCCGCTACATCGAATTCTGCAAAGGCACCTTCCCGAGCGAGCTGAGCCTGAAGGGGCTGAAAATTGTGGTCGACTGCGCCAACGGAGCGACTTACCACATCGCACCGAGCGTGCTGCGCGAGCTGGGCGCCACGGTGATCGCCATCGGCGTTGAGCCGGACGGCATGAATATCAACGAAAAATGCGGCGCTACCGACGTGCGTCAGCTGCAGGAGCGCGTGCTGCAGGAAAAAGCGCACGTAGGCCTGGCGTTTGACGGCGACGGCGACCGCGTGATGATGGTGGATCACCTGGGCAACAAGGTGGACGGCGATCAGATCCTGTACATCATTGCCCGCGAAGGCCTGCGTCAGGGCCAGCTGCGCGGCGGCGCAGTCGGCACCCTGATGAGTAATATGGGGCTGGAGCTGGCGCTGAAACAGCTGGGCATTCCGTTCGCTCGCGCCAAAGTGGGCGACCGCTATGTGTTGGAGAAGCTGCAGGAGCTGGGCTGGCGCATCGGTGCGGAAAACTCCGGTCATGTGATCCTGCTGGACAAAACCACCACCGGCGACGGCATCGTGGCCGGGCTGCAGGTGCTGACCGCCATGGTGCGCAACCACATGAGCCTGCACGACCTGTGCAGCGGCATGAAGTTGCTGCCGCAGATTCTGGTCAACGTGCGCTTCGCTGGCGATCACAATCCGCTGGAGTCTGACGCGGTGCGTAAAGTCACCGAGCAGGTGGAAGCCGAACTGGCCGGCCGCGGCCGGGTGTTGCTGCGCAAATCGGGCACCGAACCGCTGATCCGCGTAATGGTGGAAGGCGAGGATGAGCAGCAGGTGACCACGCTGGCGCATCGCATCGCCGACGCGGTAAAATCTGCAGGTTAAAACAGTCAGTTAGCCGCCGGGCTCGGTAAAGCTGAGCCCGGAGAGGCGATTGTTGGCGTTTTTTTCCGCAAACGCGCCGGCGGCTGCAAATTGCCCTTGCGCGGGTTGGCGGCTTTGGTTAGTATTCACACCCGCTTCAGTAGGCAGTTTATAAAAACGCCTGCTTGATGAGTGTGAAGCATTTGGCATGCGGTGAGGCCGCAAGGATACGGGTACTACTATGTACGAAGCTCTTCTGGTAATTTTCCTGCTGATTTCAATCGGGCTGGTTGCTCTGATTATGTTGCAGCAAGGTAAAGGCGCTGACATGGGAGCCTCTTTCGGAGCAGGTGCATCAGGCACATTGTTCGGTTCGAGTGGTTCCGGTAACTTTATGACCCGCATGACTGCTGTGCTGGCGACGCTGTTCTTCGTCATCAGCCTGATTCTGGGCAACCTCAGCAGCAACCAAAGCAAGAAAGGCAGCGAGTGGGAAAACCTGGGTCAGCCAGTGAAAACTGAGCAGACAACCGCGCCGGCAGCACCTGCCAAGCCGAGCAGCGACATCCCGCAGTAAGCCGCAAAAAAGTTTGTAAACGGTGGTTGTGAACTCGAAAAAACAACGGCCGTTAGCAGTAAGAATCAGTACCGAGGTGGTGGAATTGGTAGACACGCTACCTTGAGGTGGTAGTGCCCTAACGGGCTTGTGGGTTCGAGTCCCATCCTCGGTACCAAATCCCAGAGATAACTTGCAATTTTGCGATTATCGGCGTAGTATTTGCCACGTTTTCGGACGCGGGGTGGAGCAGCCTGGTAGCTCGTCGGGCTCATAACCCGAAGGTCGTCGGTTCAAATCCGGCCCCCGCAACCACTTTCCTTTAAGTGTTTATTTTCAAATACACTTTTCGATTGAAATCCGCTTTTCTCGATCAACATTTGAAAATGACACTTGCTCGAAAGTTGTACCGAGGCCGCCTAGCGGCAAACAGGGTCCAGTTGCATAAAGCCCCGATTTTTCGGGGTTTTTTGTTATTTGGCAACAGAATCACTGGGCTATTTAGCCCTTTTTTTATGTCTTGGGGGTGGGCTTGTCCACATTAGAGCAACAGTTAACAGAGATGCTTTCGGCACCGGTAGAAGCGTTGGGCTTTGAGCTTGTAGGCATCGAATTCATTCGTGCGCGCCAATCGACGCTCCGCATCTATATTGATAGTGATAACGGCATCAATGTTGATGATTGCGCTGATGTCAGCCACCAGGTCAGCGCTGTATTGGACGTCGAAGATCCAATCACGGTCGCTTACAACTTGGAAGTCTCCTCTCCTGGCCTTGATCGCCCGATGTTCACCGCAGAACACTATACGCGTTACCTCGGTGAAGAAGTCAGCCTGGTCCTGCGCATGGCGGTACAGAACCGTCGCAAGTGGCAGGGTATTATCAAGTCTGTCGAAGGCGAGATGATCACGGTTACTGTGGAAGGGAAAGATGAAGTGTTCGCGCTGAGCAACATCCAGAAAGCGAACCTGGTACCCCACTTTTAAAGTTTGGAAGAGGCAACTAGGATGAACAAAGAGATTCTGGCTGTTGTTGAAGCAGTTTCCAATGAAAAATCCCTTCCGCGCGAGAAGATTTTCGAAGCGCTGGAAACTGCATTAGCCACCGCAACCAAGAAAAAATACGAGCAGGAAATCGACGTGCGCGTCAGCATTGACCGCAGAACCGGCGATTTCGACACCTTCCGCCGTTGGGTCGCCGTAGACGAGGTGACTCAGCCAACGCGTGAAATCACGCTGGAAGCCGCTCAGTTTGAAGATCCGAGCATCGAGCTCGGCGGCTACGTCGAAGATCAGATCGAATCCGTGACCTTTGACCGTATCACCACCCAAACCGCCAAGCAGGTTATCGTGCAGAAAGTGCGTGAAGCCGAGCGTGCGATGGTGGTCGACGCTTTCCGTGAGCACGAAGGTGAGATCGTCACCGGCGTGGTGAAGAAAGTGAACCGTGACAGCATCGCGCTGGATCTGGGCAACAACGCTGAAGCGGTGATTGGCCGTGAAGACATGCTGCCGCGCGAAAACTTCCGTCCGGGCGACCGCATTCGCGGCGTACTGTACGCCGTGCGTCCTGAAGCTCGCGGCGCGCAGCTGTTTGTCAGCCGTTCCAGCTCGGAAATGCTGAAAGAACTGTTCCGCATCGAAGTGCCGGAAATCGGCGAAGAAGTGATCGAAATTAAAGCGGCAGCCCGCGATCCAGGCTCCCGCGCGAAAATTGCAGTGAAAACCAACGACAAGCGCATCGACCCGGTCGGCGCCTGCGTAGGTATGCGCGGTGCGCGCGTTCAGGCCGTGTCGAGCGAGCTCGGCGGCGAACGCATCGACATCATCCTGTGGGATGATAACCCAGCGCAATTCGTCATCAACGCCATGGCGCCGGCCGACGTCGCGTCGATCGTGGTAGATGAAGATAACTGCACCATGGATATCGCCGTTGAAGCCAGCAACCTGGCACAGGCGATCGGCCGTAATGGCCAAAACGTGCGTTTGGCTTCCCAGCTGCTGAAACAACACCGCGGCGACGATCGTTGGGAACTGAACGTGATGACGGCGGACGACCTGCAGGCCAAGCACCAGGCCGAGGCTCATGCCGCTATTGATACCTTCACCAAGTATCTTGATATCGACGAAGATTTCGCCACCGTACTGGTTGAAGAAGGCTTCTCCACGCTGGAAGAGCTGGCCTACGTGCCGATCAAAGAGCTGTTGGAAATCGACGGTCTGGATGAAGATACGGTTGAAGCATTGCGCGAACGCGCCAAAGCTGCATTGACCACGCTGGCCCTGGCACAAGAAGAAAGCCTGGGCGACAACAAACCAGCCGACGATTTGCTCAACCTGCCGGGTCTTGAGCGCAGCATGGCCTTTAAACTGGCCGCGCGTGGGGTTTGTACGCTGGAAGATCTTGCCGAGCAGGGTGTTGACGATCTGGCTGATATTGAAGGGCTTAGCGACGAGCAAGCCGGTGAGCTGATCATGGCTGCACGCAATATCTGTTGGTTTGGCGACAACGCGTAATAACTGTAGCAGGAAGGAACAGCATGACGACAGATGTAACCGTAAAATCGCTGGCAGCAGAGATTCAGACTCCGGTTGATCGCCTGGTACAGCAGTTTGCTGATGCAGGGATCAACAAGTCCGAGTCGGACTCTGTTACCCAGCAAGAAAAAGAAACATTGCTGGCGCACCTGAACCGTGAACACGGCAGCGCGCCGGGTAAACTCACTTTGCAGCGCAAAACGCGCAGCACCTTGAATATCCCGAGCACCGGCGGTAAAAGT
The DNA here is from genome assembly GCF_003028435.1 of Serratia sp. Nf2. Classification (NCBI taxonomy): domain Bacteria; kingdom Pseudomonadati; phylum Pseudomonadota; class Gammaproteobacteria; order Enterobacterales; family Yersiniaceae; genus Serratia; species Serratia sp. Nf2. The sequence continues at coordinate 141,973 of NZ_PYTW01000002.1, forward strand.
AAATCGGTGCAAATTGAGGTCCGCAAGAAACGCACTTATGTAAATCGCGATACGCAGGAAGCCCAGTTGGCTGAAGCGGCAGAGCAGGCACAGCGTGAAGCGGAAGAGCAGGCACGGCGCGAAGCGGAAGAGCTCGTAAAACGCGAAGCGGAAGCGAAGCGCGCAGCCGAAGAGCAAGCCAAACGTGAGGCCGCGGAGATTGCTAAGCGTAATTCAGCGGAAAAAGAAAAAGTGACCAATCAACATACCGACGAAATGACCAAGCCAGCTCAGGCGGAAAAAGCACGCCGTGAAGCCGAAGCCGCGGAACTGAAACGCAAAGCGGAAGAGGAAGTGCGCCGCAAGGTTGAAGAGGAAGCCAAGCGCGTGGCGGAAGAAGCCCGCCGCATGGCCGAAGAGAACGGCGAGAAGTGGGCCCAGGCAGACGCGGCAAGCGCCGCGGTTGAAAGCGCCGACTATCACGTGACCACCTCTCAGCACGCCCGTGCCGCTGAAGACGAAAACGACGCCAAAGTTGAAGGCGATCGTCGCAGCCGCACCCGCGGCGGCAAAGCCACCAAGCAGAAGAAAGGCAACAAGCTGTCCGAGTCCAAAGCGGATCGTGAAGAGGCGCGTGCCGTTACCCGTGGCGGTAAAGGCAAACGCAAGCCTAGCGCTCTGCAGCAGGGCTTCAACAAGCCGGCGCAGGTGGTTAACCGTGACGTGGTGATCGGCGAAACCATCACCGTGGCCGAGCTGGCCAACAAGATGGCGGTAAAAGGTTCTCAGGTCATCAAAGTGATGATGAAGCTGGGCGCCATGGCCACCATCAACCAGGTTATCGACCAGGAAACCGCACAGCTGGTTGCCGAAGAGATGGGCCACAAAGTTATCCTGCGCCGTGAAAACGAGCTGGAAGAAGCGCTGATGAGCGACCGTGACACGGGCGCTGCGGCCGAGCCGCGCGCGCCGGTCGTGACCATCATGGGCCACGTTGACCACGGTAAAACCTCTCTGCTGGACTACATCCGCTCCACCAAAGTGGCGGCGGGCGAAGCCGGCGGCATTACCCAGCACATCGGTGCCTACCACGTAGAAACCGAGAACGGCATGATCACCTTCCTGGATACCCCGGGCCACGCCGCGTTTACCTCGATGCGTGCTCGCGGTGCTCAGGCGACTGACATCGTGGTTCTGGTGGTGGCGGCCGACGACGGCGTGATGCCACAGACCATCGAAGCTATCCAGCACGCGAAAGCGGCGCAGGTGCCGTTGGTGGTTGCGGTGAACAAAATCGACAAGCCGGAAGCCGATCCGGACCGCGTTAAGCAGGAACTGTCTCAGTACGGCGTTATGCCGGAAGAGTGGGGCGGCGAAGCGCAGTTCGTCCACGTGTCCGCGAAAGCCGGTACCGGTATCGACGAGCTGCTGCAGGCTATCCTGCTGCAGGCCGAAGTTCTGGAACTGAAAGCAGTTCGCAGCGGCATGGCGAGCGGCGTGGTGATCGAGTCCTTCCTGGATAAAGGCCGTGGCCCTGTGGCTACCGTGCTGGTTCAGGAAGGTACGCTGAACAAGGGCGATATCGTTCTGTGTGGCTTCGAATACGGCCGTGTGCGTGCGATGCGCGACGAATTGGGCCGTGACGTGACCTCCGCCGGTCCGTCTATCCCTGTGGAAATCCTTGGTCTGTCCAGCGTGCCTGCAGCGGGTGACGAAGCGACCGTGGTGCGTGATGAGAAGAAAGCGCGTGAAGTGGCGCTGTACCGTCAGGGCAAATTCCGCGAAGTCAAACTGGCGCGTCAGCAGAAGTCCAAGCTGGAAAACATGTTCGCCAACATGACCGACGGCGAAGTGTCCGAGCTGAACATCGTACTGAAGTCCGACGTACAGGGTTCTTGCGAAGCGATCAGCGACTCGCTGCTGAAACTCTCCACCGACGAAGTGAAGGTGAAGATTGTCGGCTCCGGCGTAGGTGGTATCACCGAAACCGACGCGACGCTGGCTGCGGCATCCAACGCCATCATCCTGGGCTTCAACGTGCGTGCCGACGCTTCTGCGCGCCGCGTAATCGAAGCGGAAAGCCTGGATCTGCGTTACTACTCCGTGATCTATAACCTGATCGACGAAGTGAAGCAGGCGATGAGCGGTATGCTGGCGCCGGAATACAAGCAGCAGATCATCGGCCTGGCCGAAGTGCGCGACGTGTTCAAATCGCCTAAGTTCGGTGCTATCGCCGGCTGTATGGTTACCGAAGGGACCATCAAGCGTCACAACCCAATCCGTGTACTGCGCGACAACGTGGTTATCTATGAAGGCGAGCTGGAATCCCTGCGCCGCTTCAAGGATGACGTTAACGAAGTCCGTAACGGCATGGAATGTGGTATCGGCGTTAAGAACTATAACGACGTGCGCGTCGGCGACATGATCGAAGTGTTCGAAATCATTGAGATCCAACGCACCATCGCTTAACGATTGCACATCTGCTTATATCTGTTTACGGGGGGCCTTTGTGCCCCCCGATTTGTCTGGAGAATCCAAAATGGCAAAAGAATTCAGCCGCGGTCAACGCGTGGCGCAAGAGATGCAGAAAGAGATTGCGATCATTCTGCAGCGTGAAGTGAAAGATCCGCGCGTCGGCATGGCGACCGTTTCCGGCGTGGAAGTGTCCCGTGACCTGGCGTATGCCAAGGTTTACGTCACCTTCCTGAACGTGCTGACCGAGAACCACGATCCGGATCTGGTCACCAACGGCATTAAAGCGTTGCAGGACGCTTCCGGTTACATCCGCACCCTGCTGGGCAAAGCGATGCGCCTGCGCGTGGTGCCGGAGTTGACCTTCGCCTACGACAACTCCCTGGTGGAAGGCATGCGCATGTCCAACCTGGTGACCAACGTGGTGAAGAACGACGCCGAGCGCCGTTCCGCCTCAGGCGATGACAAGGAGGATTAATGAGTCGCCCTCGTCGCCGCGGCCGTGATATCCACGGCGTGCTGTTGCTGGACAAGCCACAGGGTTTGTCGTCCAACGATGCGCTGCAAAAAGTAAAACGCCTGTACAACGCCAACCGGGCGGGCCATACCGGCGCGCTCGATCCGTTGGCGACCGGCATGCTGCCTATCTGCCTGGGCGAAGCGACCAAGTTTTCGCAATACCTGCTCGATTCCGACAAGCGTTATCGGGTGATCGCCAAGCTGGGGCAGCGTACCGATACCTCCGACGCCGACGGCCAGATCGTGCAGGAGCGCCCGGTGAATTTCACTCAGGCGCAGCTCGATGCGGCGCTGGACACCTTCCGCGGTGATATCCAGCAGGTGCCGTCGATGTATTCGGCGCTGAAATACCAGGGCAAGAAACTCTACGAGTATGCGCGCCAGGGCATTGAAGTGCCGCGCGAAGCGCGCAGCATCACGGTGTACGAGCTGCAGTTTATCCGCTGGGAAGGGGATGAGCTGGAGCTGGAGATCCACTGCTCGAAAGGCACCTACATCCGCACCATCACCGACGATCTCGGCGAGCTGCTGGGCTGCGGCGCGCACGTGATCTATCTGCGCCGCCTGCAGGTGGCGACTTACCCGATCGCGCGCATGGTGACGCTGGAACAGCTGAACGCCTTGCTGGCGCAGGCGCAGGAACAGGCGATCGCGCCCGGCGAGCTGCTCGATCCGCTGCTGATGCCGATGGACAGCCCGGTTGAGAACTATCCGGAAGTGAATTTGCTGCCGGTGGTAGCGGGCTACGTCAAGCAGGGGCAACCGGTGCAAGTGGCCGGCGCGCCGGCTTCCGGCCTGGTGCGCATCACCGAGGGTGAAGAGCGAAAATTCATCGGCGTTGGCGACATCGCCGAGGATGGTCGCGTGGCGCCGCGCCGCCTGGTGGTCGAGCATTTCGACTGACGGCGGGGCACTGCGTCGCCTTGCGATCGCACTGCGCTAAGAGTAGAATGGCGCAGCTTATGCATTGGGTTGCTGAATTAGAGATCGGCGCCTGTTTTTATTATCTATAATCTGGAGTATTACAATGTCTCTAAGTGTTGAAGCTAAAGCTCAAATCGTAGCTGATTTCGGTCGTGGTACTAACGACAGCGGTTCTACCGAAGTTCAGGTTGCCCTGCTGACTGCGCAGATCAACCATCTGCAAGGCCACTTCTCCGAGCACAAAAAAGATCACCACAGCCGTCGTGGTCTGCTGCGTATGGTTTCTCAGCGTCGTAAGCTGCTGGACTACCTGAAGCGTAAAGATGTAGCACGTTACACCAGCCTGATCGAGCGTCTGGGTCTGCGTCGCTAATCTAGCAAGTTTCAGTGGAAAGGGGCCTATTTTGGCCCCTTTCTTCTAGGAAGCATAAGCAAATCAGGTTAATGTATTACTGATGTTTCCAAACAGGTTCTTCCGTTACAGAGGTTCGCGCGGCTAATGAGAGGCTTTATCTCCCGCCTGAGATAAGGATTGTCATTAGTCGCGAGGATGTAGTGAGAAGGCAAATCGAGTCACAGGCGTGTCGAGTCGTCAATGCGATTGCGCGCCGCTAATCAAGGATATAATTTTGCTGACACCGATCATTCGCAAATTCCAGTATGGCCAGCATACCGTCACCATCGAAACCGGTATGATGGCTCGTCAGGCCACCGCCGCCGTTATGGTGAGCATGGATGACACCGCCGTATTCGTTACCGTCGTTGGCCAGAAAAAAGCCAAGCCGGGCCAGAGCTTCTTCCCGCTGACCGTTAACTACCAAGAGCGTACTTACGCCGCCGGCCGTATCCCAGGCAGCTTCTTCCGTCGCGAAGGCCGTCCGAGCGAAGGCGAGACGCTGACTTCCCGTCTGATTGACCGTCCGATCCGCCCACTGTTCCCGGACAGCTTCCTGAACGAAGTTCAGGTGATCGCGACCGTGGTTTCCGTTAACCCGCAGGTGAACCCGGACATCGTTGCGATGATCGGCGCCTCTGCCGCCCTGAGCCTGTCCGGCATTCCGTTCAACGGCCCGATCGGCGCAGCGCGCGTAGGTTACATCAACGATCAGTACGTGCTGAACCCGACGACTGACGAGCTGAAAGAAAGCCGTCTGGACCTGGTGGTTGCCGGTACTGCCGGCGCGGTGCTGATGGTTGAATCCGAAGCGGAAGTGCTGAGCGAAGATCAGATGCTGGGCGCCGTGGTGTTCGGCCACGACCAGCAGCAAGTGGTTATTGAAAACATCAACTCCCTGGTTGCCGAAGCCGGTAAGCCGAAGTGGGATTGGCAGGCCCCAGCGGTCAACGAAGCGCTGCACGCGCGCGTGGCTGAACTGGCTGAAGCTCGCCTGGGCGACGCTTACCACATCACCGAAAAACAAGAGCGTTACGCTCAGGTTGACGCGATCAAAGACAGCGTTGTTGAAACCCTGCTGGCGCAGGACGAAACGCTGGACGCCGGCGAAATCCAGGATATCCTGGGCAACGTCGAGAAGAACGTGGTGCGTAGCCGCGTACTGCGTGGCGAGCCGCGTATCGACGGCCGTGAAAAAGACATGATCCGTGGCCTGGACGTGCGCACCGGCGTACTGCCGCGCACCCACGGTTCCGCGCTGTTCACCCGTGGTGAAACTCAGGCGCTGGTTACCGCGACCCTGGGCACCGCGCGCGACGCGCAGAACCTGGACGAGCTGATGGGCGAGAAGACCGACAGCTTCCTGTTCCACTACAACTTCCCTCCGTACTCCGTAGGCGAAACCGGCATGGTCGGTTCTCCTAAGCGTCGTGAAATCGGTCACGGTCGCCTGGCGAAACGCGGCGTATTGGCTATGATGCCTAAACCGGAAGATTTCCCGTACACGGTTCGCGTAGTGTCTGAAATCACCGAATCCAACGGTTCTTCTTCCATGGCTTCCGTGTGCGGCGCGTCTCTGGCGCTGATGGACGCCGGTGTGCCAATCAAGGCTGCCGTTGCGGGTATCGCGATGGGCCTGGTGAAAGAAGCCGATAACTTTGTGGTTCTGTCAGACATTCTGGGTGACGAAGATCACCTGGGTGACATGGACTTTAAAGTGGCCGGTAGCCGCGACGGTATCACCGCGCTGCAGATGGACATTAAAATCGAAGGCATCACCCGCGAAATCATGCAGGTGGCTCTGAACCAGGCCAAGGGCGCGCGTCTGCACATCCTGGGCGTGATGGAACAGGCTATCAGCTCCCCGCGCGGCGATATCTCCGAATTCGCACCGCGTATTCATACTATCCGCATCAACCCGGATAAAATCAAAGACGTGATCGGTAAGGGCGGTTCCGTTATCCGCGCGCTGACCGAAGAGACTGGCACTACCATCGAAATCGAAGATGATGGTACAGTTAAAATCGCTGCGACCGACGGTGAGAAGGCGAAATTCGCTATCCGTCGTATCGAAGAGATCACGGCAGAGATCGAAGTGGGCCGTATCTACCAGGGTAAAGTGACCCGTATCGTTGATTTCGGCGCATTCGTCGCCATCGGCGGTGGTAAAGAAGGTCTGGTACACATTTCTCAGATCGCCGACAAGCGCGTCGAGAAAGTGACCGACTATCTGCAGATGGGTCAGGAAGTGCCGGTTAAGGTACTGGAAGTTGACCGTCAGGGCCGCGTGCGTCTGAGCATCAAAGAAGCGATGGCGCCAGAAGCGGGTTCACCTGCGCCTGAAGCAGAATAACTGTATAGATAGTTTTACAGCTCCCCGCCACGGGGTTGGGAGCTGTTCGTATCGCGCGGGTAGGATGCCCGCGTATTAGCAAACGGAGGACAGGACGTTCATCCAATGTTTGTCTTCGGGAGTGGGAAATGAAGCCTTTCTTGCGCTGGTGTTACGTTGCGACAGCACTCATGCTGGCAGGATGCAGCAACCATGATTGGCGTAAAGACGAAGTTTTGGCAATCCCGTTGCAGCCTACGTTGCAGCAGGAAGTGATCCTGGCGCGCATGGAACAAATTCTTGCCAGTCGGGCACTGACGGACGACGAACGCGCACAGCTTTTATATGAGCGCGGTGTGCTGTATGATAGCCTCGGGTTACGTGCATTAGCGCGCAATGATTTCTCGCAGGCGCTGGCGATACGTCCCGACATGCCGGAAGTTTTCAACTACCTGGGCATTTACTTAACGCAGGCAGGCAATTTTGATGCTGCCTATGAAGCGTTTGATTCTGTACTAGAGCTTGATCCAACTTACAATTACGCGCGTTTAAACCGGGGCATCGCACTGTATTATGGCGGCCGCTTCCCGTTGGCGCAGGATGATCTGCAGGCGTTTTATCAAGACGACCCAAACGATCCCTTCCGTTCGTTATGGCTGTATCTGGTGGAGCGAGAAATCGATCCCAAGAAGGCCGAGGTAGCGCTTCAGCAGCGCTATGACAAAGCGGACAGAGGGCAATGGGGATGGAATATTGTCGAATTCTACCTGGGCAAGATCAGCGAAAAAACGCTGATGGAACGCCTCAAGGCAGATGCAACGGATAACACTTCGCTCGCTGAGCATCTCAGTGAAACTGACTTCTATTTGGGTAAACACTACCTGAGTCTGGGGGACAAGGACACCGCTTCGGCGCTGTTCAAACTGACGGTGTCTAACAACGTTCACAACTTCGTTGAGCACCGCTATGCATTGTTGGAATTGGCGCTTTTGGGCCAAGAGCAAGACGACCTATCGGAATCGGACCAGCAATAGCTGACGAACACCAATCAGCCTGATGAACATTGGTTTTTAACCAAAGTTATCGCCTTAACGGGTGAGGGCTTTTTTGTTCGTTTTATAATCTAATTTGAGCCGGTTCACACTTTTCAATGAAAATGACTGAAAATTTTCTCGACGAGTTATGTAGACTGGCTGCCATTATTAATGAGGCACGTGTACATGACGACTGAGTTTGAAACCTCTTTTGCTGATCTGGGGCTGTCTGCTCCAATCATTTCCGCCCTGAACGATCTGGGCTATGAAAAACCATCTCCGATCCAGGCTGAGTGTATTCCTCACCTGTTGAACGGCCGCGACGTGCTGGGCATGGCACAGACCGGTAGTGGTAAAACTGCAGCGTTCTCGCTGCCGCTGCTGCACAACCTGCAGGCAGACCTGAAAGCACCTCAGATCCTGGTGCTGGCACCGACCCGCGAACTGGCGGTTCAGGTTGCCGAAGCGATGACCGATTTCTCCAAACACATGAACGGCGTCAACGTGGTAGCCCTTTACGGCGGCCAGCGTTACGACGTGCAGCTGCGCGCTCTGCGTCAGGGCCCGCAAATCGTTGTGGGTACCCCAGGCCGTCTGCTGGACCACCTGAAGCGCGGCACCCTGAACCTCTCCAACCTGAGCGGTCTGGTGCTGGATGAAGCCGACGAAATGCTGCGCATGGGCTTTATCGAAGACGTAGAAACCATCATGGCTGAGATCCCGGCTGAACATCAGACTGCGCTGTTCTCTGCCACCATGCCAGAAGCGATCCGTCGCATCACCCGCCGCTTCATGAAAGAGCCGCAGGAAGTGCGCATCCAGTCCAGCGTGACCACCCGTCCGGACATCAGCCAGAGCTACTGGTCGGTGTACGGCATGCGTAAAAACGAAGCGCTGGTGCGTTTCCTGGAAGCTGAAGACTTTGACGCGGCGATCATCTTCGTCCGTACCAAGAACGCGACCCTGGAAGTGGCCGAAGCGCTGGAGCGCAGTGGTTACAGCAGCGCCGCGCTGAACGGCGACATGAACCAGGCGCTGCGTGAGCAGACCCTGGAGCGCCTGAAAGACGGTCGTCTGGATATCCTGATCGCGACCGACGTTGCGGCCCGTGGCCTGGACGTTGAGCGCATCAGCCTGGTTGTTAACTACGACATCCCGATGGACTCCGAGTCTTACGTTCACCGTATCGGCCGTACCGGTCGTGCGGGCCGCGCCGGCCGCGCGCTGCTGTTCGTGGAAAACCGCGAACGCCGCCTGCTGCGCAACATCGAACGCACCATGAAGCTGACCATCCCGGAAGTGGAACTGCCGAACGCAGAACTGCTGGGCGAGCGTCGTCTGGCCAAGTTCGCCGCGAAAGTTCAGCAGCAGCTGGAAAGCAGCGATCTGGATCTGTACCGCGCACTGCTGACCAAACTGCAGCCGGAAGAAGAGCTGGATATGGAAACCCTGGCCGCAGCGCTGCTGAAAATGGCACAGGGTGAACGTCCGCTGATCCTGCCGCCGGATCCGGTCTTCAAACCGCGCCAGCGCCGCGAGTTCAACGACCGTGACGATCGTCGCGGTGATCGTGGCGACCGTCGCGACAGCCGCGATAGCCGTGACGGCGACCGTCCGCGTCGCGAACGTCGTGACGTTGGCGAAATGCAGCTGTACCGCATCGAAGTGGGCCGTGACGATGGCGTAGAAGTCCGTCACATCGTTGGCGCGATCGCTAACGAAGGCGACATCAGCAGCCGTTACATCGGTAACATCAAGCTGTTCGCTTCCCACTCCACCATCGAGTTGCCAAAAGGCATGCCGGGCGAGATCCTGAATCACTTCACTCGCACTCGCATCCTGAACAAGCCGATGAACATGCAGCTGCTGGGCGATGCACAGCCGTTCGAACGTCGCGAGCGTCGTGACGGTGGCAACGGTGGCGAACGTCGCGGCAACGGTAACGGTCGTCCGTTCAACGGCGAACGTCGCGAAGGCGGCCCACGTCGTTCCTTCGGCGAACGTCGTGAAGGCGGTAACGGCGGCGAGCGTCGTGGCGGTAACTTCAACCGTGACGGCAAGCCGGCACCACGCCGTGATGACGCAGCACCTGCTGCACCTCGTCGTCGTTTCGGTGACGCGTAATTGCCGACTCATCGTTCGCGATGAATGAAGCGCTCTGAAAAACCAGCCTGCGGGCTGGTTTTTTTATGCCTGAAAGTTGCCGTCAAACGTCCCTGAATGGCGTATCATTCATAAGGTTTTTTCTTACGGATGATATGCACGGGAGATGCCATGAGTTGGCAGCAGTTCAAATCTCAATACCTGGTGCGCTTTTGGGCGCCGCTGCCGGCGGTGATCGCCGCCGGGATCCTTTCTACCTACTACTTCGGCATGACCGGCACCTTCTGGGCGGTGACCGGCGAGTTCACCCGCTGGGGCGGCCATGTGCTGCAGTGGTTCGGCCTGCACCCCGAGCAGTGGGGCTATTTCAAGGTTATCGGCCTGCAGGGCACGCCGCTGGAGCGCATCGACGGTCGCATGATCATCGGCATGTTCGCCGGCTGCATCGCTGCCGCGCTGTGGGCCAACAACATCAAGCTGCGCCAGCCGCAGCACCGCATTCGTATCGTGCAGGCGCTGCTGGGCGGCATCATCGCCGGTTTCGGCGCGCGCCTGGCGATGGGGTGCAACCTGGCGGCGTTTTTCACCGGTATTCCTCAGTTTTCGCTGCACGCCTGGTTCTTCGCGCTGGCGACCGCTGCAGGTTCGTACTTCGGCGCTAAATTCACGCTGCTGCCAATGTTCCGCATCCCGGTCAAATTGCAAAAGGTGAAGGCCGCCGCGCCGCTGACGCAGAAGCCTGAGCAGGCGCGCCGCCGCTTCCGTCTGGGCATGGCGGTCTTCGGCCTGGCGGTGGCCTGGTCGCTGTGGACGCTGTTCGATGCGCCGAAGCTCGGCATCGCCATGCTGTTCGGCATCGGCTTCGGTCTGCTGATCGAACGCGCGCAGATCTGCTTCACCTCGGCGTTCCGCGATCTGTGGATCACCGGCCGCACCCACATGGCGAAAGCCATCATCATCGGCATGGCGGTGAGCGCCATCGGCATATTCAGCTATGTGCAGCTCGGCGTGGCGCCGAAGATCATGTGGGCCGGCCCGAATGCGGTGCTGGGCGGCTTGCTGTTCGGCTTCGGCATCGTGCTGGCCGGCGGTTGCGAGACCGGCTGGATGTACCGCGCGGTGGAAGGGCAGGTGCACTACTGGTGGGTGGGGCTGGGCAACATCATCGGCGCCACGCTGCTGGCCTATTACTGGGACGATCTGGCGCCGGCGCTGGCGACCGACTACGACAAGATAAACCTGCTCGACACCTTCGGCCCGATCGGCGGCCTGCTGGTGACCTACCTGCTGCTGGCGCTGACTTTCGCCGCCATGCTGTGGTGGGAGAAACGCTTTTTCCGCGCCCGGCCTGAGGCGCAGGTGGTGAATTTGAGGAGCCTGCCATGAAAGAGACGACGATAGTGCCGGACTACCGGCTGGACATGCTGGGCGAGCCTTGCCCGTACCCGGCGGTGGCGACGCTGGAGGCGATGCCGCAGCTGAAGCCGGGGGAAATCCTGGAGGTGATCAGCGATTGTCCGCAGTCGATCAACAACATTCCGCTCGACGCGCGCAACCACGGCTATAAGGTGCTGGATATCCAGCAGGACGGGCCGACCATCCGCTATCTGATCCAGCGTTAACGCCGAGGCGGTGGAGCTCCCCACCGCCTTTTCGCGTTTTATCCCTTCACGATGTCGCCTTGCACCCCGGCGACAATCTCGAACGAACGCAGCCGCGCCTGATGATCGAAGATCTGGCCGTTGACCATGATCTCGTCGGCATCGGTTTCACGCAGCAGCGTTTGCAGCCCGTGGCGCACGGTTTTTTCATCGCCGACGATCGACATCCGTAGTGCCTGCTCGACGCCGTATTGCTCACCGGCGGTCCACAGCGCGTGGATGTTATCCACCGGCGGCGGCAGCGGGCCGGGCGAACCGCGGCGCAGGTTGATGAACTGCTGCTGCATCGAGCTGAACAGGAAGCGCGCATCGCTATCGCTGTCGGCGGCGATCACGTTGACGCACACCATGGCGTGCGGCTGTGCCAGCTGTTTGGACGGTTTGAAGTTCTCGCGGTACAGCTGGAGCGCCTGGAACAGCATATCCGGGGCGAAGTGCGAGGCGAAGGCGAACGGCAGGCCGAGCTGCGCCGCCAGCTGCGCGCTGTAGAGGCTGGAGCCGAGCAGCCAGAGCGGCACGTGCAGCCCCTGGCCCGGCACCGCCTGCACCGGCTGACCGGGCTGCGCGTCGCAGAAGTAGTTTTGCAGCTCCTGCACGTCGCGCGGGAAGGTATCCACATCGCCGGACAGGTGGCGGCGCAGCGCCATCATAGTGCGCTGATCGGTGCCGGGCGCGCGGCCCAGCCCCAGATCGATGCGGCCGGGATAGAGCGACTCCAGCGTACCGAACTGCTCGGCGATCACCAGCGGCGCATGGTTCGGCAGCATCACGCCGCCGGAGCCGAGGCGAATGCTCTGGGTGCCGGCGGCCAGATAGCCCAGCAGCACCGAGGTGGCGGCACTGCCGATGCCGGTCATGTTGTGATGCTCGGCCAGCCAGTAGCGCCGGTAGCCCCAGCGTTCGGCATGCTGCGCCAAATCCAGCGAACAGTGGAAAGCGTCGCGCGCTTTGGCCCCTTGCGGGATTGGCGATAAATCCAGTACCGACAGCGGTACGGCAGTGTTTTCAGTCATGACATCGTCCATCAGAGAGTGGATCGCTTAAAGGGCGATTGCAGGAGTCTGCATACCAAAAAGCCGAAAATGATGCTTTTTAGTGTTAAAAGCATAATCCAATTTATAGTTATAAAAGAGGAGATATGTGCTTGTGATATCCTCATGAGAGCAATGGTGTTTTTTGGAGCAATTTGAGACATGGAAATGATGATCCCCGCCCGCCGCTTACCGTTCCGGGAGCCGACATAATGAAAAAAAAGACGCTGTTTACCCTGTTGCTGATGATGGTGGCGATCGCATTGGCGATCTTGTTCCGCGCACACAATCAGGATCTGTTACTGCAGGGTGAAGTGGATGCCCCCGAAGTGATCGTCGCTTCCAAGGCGAAAGGCCGGGTGGTTGAACGCCTGATTGAACGCGGCGACGACGTGAAAAGCGGCCAGCTGATTATCCAGCTCGACAGCCCCGAACTGATGGCGCAGCTGCGTTCCGCGCAGGCCACGCGCGACGAGGCCAAGGCGCAGCTTGAGCTGTCGCTGCACGGCACCCGTGAAGAGAGCATCCGCAACCTGCGCGCCAACCTGGCGCAGGCCGAGGCGCAGTACCGCAATGCGCAAAACGACTACAACCGCAATCTGAGCGTGGCCGGCAAGGGCTATATCTCGAAGTCCGAGCTGGACGCTTCGCGCCGGGCGCGCGACACCGCTTTCCAGCAGGTGCAGGCCGCCAAGGCTAACCTGGATGAAGGCATTAACGGCGACCGCGTCGAGCAGCGGCAGCAATATGCGGCGGCGCTGCGGGCGGCGGAAGAGAACCTGCTGCAGATCCAGGCGCAGAGCGACGATCTGCAGGTGAAAGCGCCGGTGGACGGCGAAGTGGGGCCGATTCCGGCCGAAGTGGGCGAGCTGCTGAACGCCGGCAGCCCGCTGGTGACGCTGATCCGGGTACCGGATGCCTATTTCGTGTTTAACCTGCGCGAAGACATCCTGGCCCACGTGCGCAAAGGTGACAAGGTCAAGCTGCGGGTGCCGGCGCTGAAGGATAAAATGATCGACACCGAGGTGCGCTACATCGCGCCGCTGGGGGATTACGCCACCAAACGCGCCACCCGCGCCACCGGCGACTTCGACCTGAAAACCTTCGAAGTGCGCCTGTATCCGTCACAGCCGGTGGACGGCCTGCGTCCGGGGATGAGCACCTTATGGCAATGGAAAGAGTAAGGGCCGGCTGGCGCTGCTTCAGTCACGCGTTCGATAAAGAGTGCCGCGTCGCCTTTCGCAGCCCGGTAGTGCACTGGCTGAGCTGGATCTTTCCGCTGATCCTGTTTGGGCTGATCAGCAGCAACTTCTCCGAAGGCACGCTGCTCGATCTGCCGGTCTCGGTGGTGGACAGCGATCATAGCCCGCTCTCCAAATCGCTGACGCGGCGGCTGGACGCCGGGTCGCACGCCCACGTCGAGGCCTACGGCGGTGGGCTGCCGGAGTCGCTGAGCCGCCTGCGCAGCGCACAGGATTACGCGTTGCTGTACATCCCGCCGGACTTTGAGGCCAACGCGCTGTCGGGCAAACAGCCGAGCGTGGTGATGTACTACAATGCGCTGTTCTACGGCGCCGGGCTGTACTCCACCCAGGACTTTGGCGGCCTGATGAACGAAATCAACGCCAGCACCCGCAGCATCATCGCCACCGAGATGGGCAAAACGCTGCCGCCCTTGGCGGACGTGACGCTCTCCTACGGCAGCCTGTTCAACGCCAGCGGCAGCTATATCTATTACCAGCAGTTCGCCGCCACCATCCATTTGCTGCAGCTGTTCGCGGTGACCTGCATGATCTACGTGCTGGCGCGCAGCAAGTCGCTGCTGCAGGCCAAGCCGTTCAGCCTGGCGCTGCTCGGCAAGCTGGCGCCTTACACGCTGTGTTTCACCACCCTGCTGATGGTGGAGATCGCGGCGCTGGTGGGCATCTTTGACGCCCGCGTCAGCGGCAATCCGCTGTTTATGCTGATGATCGGCCTGTTTTACGTGATGGCGGCGCAGAGCATCGGCCTGCTGCTGTATACCTTTACCGGCAGCACTATCACCGCTTACAGCCTGATCGGTATTTTGGTCAGTATCGCGATGACCTTCTCCGGCATGGCGGTGCCTGAGCTGTCGATGCCGCTGCCGGCGCGTATCATTTCCAACATCGAGCCGCTGACCCACGCGCTGTACGCGATGTTCGACGTGTTCCTGCGGCAGGTGCACGCCAGCGCCATCTTCAGCGTGTGTGCGCTGCTGGCGGTCTATCCGCTGGTGGCCGCGCTGCTGGTGCGTAATCGCCTGCCGGCGCGGCTGGCAAAAGAGGGGAACGCCGGATGAAGCTCTATTGGCAAACCTTCGTTAAGGTGCTGCTCGGCATGCTCGAGCGGCCGGTGTGGCTGATGCTGATCCTGTCGCTGTGCATCATGAGCATGGTGTACGCCAATCGCACGGTGTGGGATCTGCCGGTGGGGGTGGTCGATCAGGATCACAGCACCGCCAGCCGGCAGCTGATCCGCCAGCTGGACGCCACCTCCAAGATCGCGATTGAAACCTACGACAGCCTGGAGCAGGCGCAGCGCGATCTCAGTTGGCGCAAGCTGTTTGCGGTGATCATCATGCCGGTGGATCTGGAGAAGAAGATCCTCAGCGGGCAGAACATCGTGGTGCCGGTGTACGGCGATGCCACCAACCGCCTGGCCAACGGCCAGATCCAACAGGACGTGGTGGCGGCCTACCAGCAGCTGCTGACGGAGTACAATAACGGCCTGCTGCTGCGCAGCGGCTTCAGCGAACGGCAGGCGCAGATACTGCTGACGCCGATACTGGGGCAAACGCTGGACGTGTTTAACCCCGGCATCAGCTTCGCGGCGATCATTTTCCCCGGCCTGCTGGTGATGCTGTTGCAGCACTCGCTGCTGATCGCCTGTATCCGCGTCAACATCGCCATGAAGAGCATGCCCGGCGGCAAGGCGCCGCTGGCGGCGCACCTCGGCGGGCTGACGGCGCTGCTGCCGATCTGGCTGTTCCTGTCGATCGTGCTGTTCGTGCTGTGGCCGTGGGTATTGGGCTATCGGCAGACGGCGAACATCGCCGAACTGCTGCTGCTGACCTTCCCGTTCCTGCTGGCGGTACTGGGGCTGGGCAAGCTGGTGACCGAGTGCCTGCGCAGCGTCGAAATGATCTACCTGACGTTGGCGTTCATCACCACGCCGATCTTCTACCTGTCCGGCACCATCTGGCCGCTGCAGTCGATGCCGGCCTGGGTGCGCGCCATCTCGTACAGCATTCCTTCCACCTGGGGCACCAAGGCGATCGCCGGCGTCAACCAGATGGGGCTGTCGCTGAACGAAGTGTGGGGCGACGTGATGATGATGCTGGTGCTCGGCGTGGTCTACACCCTGCTGGGCTTTGGCGTCGGCTTCTTGCGCAACAGCGTGGCGCTGCGCGGGATGTTCAGGAAGCGTCGGGCGAATTGATTGAAAACTCCCCTCCGTGAGGAGGGGAGCGAGGATCACCCCACCAACTCCAACCCCGCCACCCGGCGCCAGTAGCCGTTGCAGTCGGCGTGGTCGGTCAAGGCCAGCGGTTGCTCGCCGCGTTCGTTGGCGCGGAAGGCATCGATTTGCGCCAGCGTCTCGGCGCCCTGCGGCGACAGCCGCACGATGTCTACCAGTCCTTGCATGCTCGGCAGCTCGTTGCCGAGGTTGTAGCAGTAGCCGCTCATGGTCTGAATGCCGTTGAGCACGAACACCTGCTGTTGCTCCTGTGAGCGCATCATGCGGCCCTGCGGATACTTGATGCAGCAGGTTTCGCACTCGTCCTTGCCGCGGTTCTCCGAACGCGCGGTGAAGCAGCGCGCCGAGTAGGCCAGCGGCAGATGGCCGTAGCTCAACACCTCCACCTCGAAATCGTGGCGGAAGCCCAGCTCGTCGCACTGCGCCAGCAGGTTGGCCAGCCAGTCGCGCGACAGTTCGACCGGCATGCACCAGCGCATCATGCCCTGGCGGCGCAGCAGGCGCAGGGTATAGGCGTTGTAGCAGTTCAGCGCATGGCCGGCGACGAACGGCAAGCCGCGTTCCGCCGCCATGTTCACCGCGCCCAGATCGTTGGCTTCCAGCAGGAACTCGCCGTTCTCCACATAGCGTTTCAGCTCATTCAGTTCGGACGGCGCCTGCAGCAGCGCCAGCGTGGAGATCACCACCTGCTTGCCGCTGCGGGCGATCTCGCGCGCCAGCGCCAGCCAATCGCCGACCTTCATCTCGCGCCGCTTGGTGCAGACGCTCTCGCCGAGGTAAATGATGTCGGCGCTGCTCTCCGCCGCCTGTTGATAGAACGCCGCGATGTCGTTTTTCGGCCAGTAGTAGAGTACCGGCCCCAGTGCGTATTTCATGTTTCCTCCGGCTACTGCCATTTGCGGTGATAGGCGCCCAGCGTGGTTTGGGTGCCCTCGGACATCGCGCCCAGCGTCTCCATCCAGGCGGCGTCGGCGCGGTAGGCGGCCGGATCGGCCTGGCAACGGTCGATCGCCTGGCGCCAGACGCGTGCCACCTGGCTGACGTAAGCCGGGCTGCGCTGGCGGCCTTCGATCTTCACCGAGGCGATGTTGGCGGCCAGCAGCTCCGGCAGCAGCTCCAGCGTATTGAGGCTGGTGGGCTCTTCCAGCGCGTGGTAGCGCACGTCATCCACCAGATAGCGGCCCTTGCACAGCGTCGGGTAACCGGCGTTTTCATGATCCTGATAGCGGTCGATTAGCACGTCGTTCAGGCGCGACTCCATGCCCTGCGGGGTTTGCTGCCAGCGCACGAAGCGCGCCGGCGAACAGGCGCCGACGGTGTTCGGCGACTCGCCGGTCAGGTAGGAAGAGAGATAGCAGCGCCCCTCAGCCATGATGCACAGGCTGCCGAAGGCGAACACTTCCAGCGGCACCGGGCTGGTGCGCGCCAGCTGTTTCACCTGATGCATCGACAGCACGCGTGGCAGCACCACCCGGCCCACCTCGAAGTTGCGTTGGTAGAAGCGGATCGCTTCCTCGTTGGTGGCGGAGGCCTGCACCGAAACGTGGCGCTCCAGCTGCGGGTAGCGCTGGGCGGCGTATTCCAGCATCGCCAGATCCGCCAGAATCAGCGCGTCGGCGCCCAGTTGGGCCGCCATATCCACCGCGCGCTGCCAGCGGGCGTAGCCGTCGGGATGGGCGAAGGTGTTGATGGCGATATGCAGCTTGCGGCCGTGGCGGTGTACGTAATCGACCGCTTCCTGCAGCTTTTTCTCGGTGAAGTTGAGGCCGGCGAAGTGGCGCGCGTTGGTATCGTCTTTCAGGCCGATGTAAACGGCGTCGGCGCCGTTATCCACCGCGGCCTTCAGGGCCGGCAGGTTGCCGGCGGGACAAAGCAGCTCCATAGATTTATCCTGGCTTAGCCGTGCGCCCGGCCGGGCGCACGCTGTCTTTTAAAGGTTGCCGACGGCGGTGTTCCGCCGGCAAACGCGAATCGGGGAGGCCATTTTAGGCAAAGGGGCGCACACAGGTTTTGATTTGAGGCAGCTTATGGCGTATTGATAAACATGGCGGTGAAATGCACTATTTGTTGATATAGACCGCTGAAGCCGCGCGCCAGTGTGGCAAAATAGCGGTAGTCCGTATTGAAAGGAGTGGATGACCGTGTTGGAACAACTACGAGCACGCCTTGTGCGCCAGGGGCCGTCGCTGCTGCGCATCCCGCTGAAATTCACGCCGTTCGCCCTGCAGCGTCAGCTGCTGCAACAGGTGCTGAGCTGGCAGTTCCGCCAGGCGTTGGCGGATGGGGATCTGGAATTTCTCGAATCGCGCTGGCTGAAGATCGAAGTTCGCGATCTGGCGCTACAATGGTTTATGACGGTAGAAAACGACAAACTGGTGGTCAGCCAGCACGCCGAAGCGGACGTCAGCTTCAGCGGTGACGCCAACGATCTGATCCTGATCGCGGCGCGCAAGCAAGATCCGGATACGCTGTTCTTTCAGCGTCGGCTGCAGATTGAAGGGGATACCGAATTGGGCCTGTATGTGAAAAATTTGATGGACGCCATCGAGCTGGAAAGCATGCCCGCGCCGCTGCGCATGGGGCTGTTGCAGTTGGCTGATTTTGTCGAAGCAGGGTTGCAGGAGGGCACGGCGTCGGCTTCCCGTGTGGCGGTATCATGCTGATCCGCGTAGAGATCCCGGTAGACGCGGCGGGCATCGACGCCTTGCTGCGCCGCGCCTTTGGCCGCGACGACGAAGCCGATCTGGTGCAGCAGCTGCGGGAAGACGGCCTGCTGACGCTGGGCGTGGTCGCCACTGACGACGAAGGCGGGGTAGTGGGTTATGCCGCGTTCAGCCCGGTGGACGTGGCCGGCGAAGACCGCCAATGGGTGGCGCTGGCGCCGCTGGCGGTAGACGAAAGCCTGCGCCGCCAGGGGCTGGCTGAAAAGCTGGTGTATGAAGGCTTGGATTCGCTGAACGAATTCAGCTACGCCGCGGTGGTGGTGCTGGGCGAGCCGGCCTACTACGGCCGCTTCGGCTTTAAACCGGCCGCCGCCTATGGCCTGCACTGCCGCTGGCCGGAGACGGAAAACTCGTTCCAGGTGTATCCGCTGGCGGAAGATGCCCTGAATGGCGTCAGCGGCGAAGTGGCTTTTTCGGCGCCGTTTAATCGCTTTTAACGACGACGGGTAATAGATACTCCAACGACAGCGGCGGGTGATTCACCAGCCGCTCTTTTTGTATTTTGCTCAGCTGTTTGACGCGGTATTCCAGCTTCAGCGCCGTTGAGCGATCCCCCACCTGGCAGTGAAACGCCAGCGTTAATTCCCCTTTGCCGCGCAGCGCCTTGGCGCCTTTGCCGGCCTGATGCTGCGCCAGGCGGCGCGCCACGTCGGTGGTGATGCCGGTATACAGCATGCCACTCGGTAAACGCAGCATGTAGAGGTGCCAGGGAGTGGGGGAGTTGTCGGTCATCGTACGCCGTTTTGGTGGCCAGGGTCGGCGTATGATGGCATGTTCGCCATCACAATCCCATCCCCGGCCGCCGGTGCCCTACCGCTTTACCCCTTTTTTCCCGCCAGCTCAAATCGCGGCGAGACGATGCCGTACAGCGTCCAGCCGAGGAAGGTGGCGATGGCGCCCCACATCATCGCTTCCTCACCGGAGCTGTAGAGCGCGTAGAAGCTGTACAGCGCGCCGATGCCGGCGATGATATTGGCGATGCGCGCCTTGTTGTCCGGCACTTTCGCCACTTTTTGAATAATGACCAGCGCCGCCATCGACAGGATATAAGGGATGATGTTGGTCACCACCGCCAGGTTCACCAGCACGTTGAACTGCTTGTTCAGCGACGGGCTGATGGTCATCAGCGACAGGCCGCTCTGGATGACGACGATGGTCAGCATGCCTTTAACCGGCGCGTCGGCCTTGCTCAGCTTGGAGAAGATTTTCGGGAAGAAGCCGCTGTCGGCGGAGGATTTGAACACCTGAGCGATGGTGAACTGCCAGCCGAGCAGCGAGCCGACGCAGGACATGACCATCAACGCCATGATGATCTTGCCGACCGTCGGGTTGAACATGTGGGAGAACGCCAGCCCGAACGGGGCGGTGGAGTTGGCCAGATCCATGTTCGGCACGATGCCGGCGATCACGTTGGTCGAAATGATATAGATCACCGCCGCGCTGAGGGTGCCGCCCAGTACGGCGATCGGCACGTTGCGCTCCGGATTTTCCACCACGTCGGTGTTGGCGCACGCGGATTCCAGCCCCAGAAACGCCCACAGGGTCATTGAGATGGAGGAGCCGATGGCTTCGAAGGTCGGCACCTGATGTGGGTTCCAGGCGGCGACGTAGGCGCTGCCGCTGAACCAGTACCAGCCGATGACCGAGATGCCCACCACCGGAATGATCACGCCCCAGACGGTGATGCCGCTGATTTTGCCGGTGATGCGCGCACCGCCGAAGTTGGCGACGGTCGCCAGCCACAGCACGCCGATGGTGGCGATACAGATCCCAAGCGGGCTAAGCGTAGCGCCAAACAGCTCGGTGCCGTAGCCGACGGCGGAAATGGCGATGGCGATGTTGGCGATCAGCAGCGAAACGCCGTAGGTGTAGTTCGCCATGAAGTTGCCTGATTTGCCGAAGGCGTATTCGGCGTAGCCGCCCATGCCGCCGGATTTACGGCTGAACATGCCGCATTTGGCGAACGCGTAGGCCAGCGCCATCGAGCCGACGGCGGTCACCAGCCAGGAAACGATCGAAATCGTGCCCACTTCGGCCAGCTTGGTCGGCAGCATAATTATGCCGGAACCCATCATATTCACGGCGGTCAGGATCGTTAATTGCACGACCCCCATTTTATTATTGGACTTACTCATGATCATTTTCTCTTTTAGGATGCGATCCGGGCGGCGAGAATAATCGCCGCCCCGTAAGGTGATTAATTTTTCATGACGTAGCCGTAAGCGCGGTTCCAGCCGTCCTCATCCTGTTGGATATAAACGCCCTGCAATTCCGGTGCGAATCCCGGCAATAAGTTGATGCCTTCTTCCAATGCCAGGAAATAACGCTGCGCGGCGCCACCCCAAATTTCACCGGGCACGACGCACAGCACGCCAGGCGGGTAAGGCAGGGCGCCTTCGGCGGCGATGCGGCCCTCGGCCTTGGCCAGCGAGACCAATTCCACATTGCCGCGCACGAACTCGGTATTGGCGTCCTGCGGATTCATCACCACGCGCGGGAAATAACTTTTGCGGAACATCTCTTTTTGCAGCTCTTTAACGTCGTAGCTGACGTAAAGGTCGTGCATTTCCTGGCACAGCTGGCGGATGGTGTAGTTTTTGTAGCGCTGCTGGTGGTTTTTATAGACCGCAGGCAGCACCTCGCTGAGCAGGGAGTTCTGCTCGATGTGCTTCTCGAAGCGGGCGATCAGGGCCACCAGATGCTGCATCTTGGCGATGTCTTCCGCCGGCGTCAGCAGGAACAGGATCGAGTTGAGATCGCATTTTTCCGGCACGATGCCGTTTTCACGCAGGTAGTTGGCCAGAATGGTCGCCGGGATGCCGAACTCGCTGTAGCTGCCGGTGGCGGTATCGATGCCCGGCGTGGTGAGCAGCAGTTTGCACGGATCGACGAAGTACTGCGATTCGGCATAGCCCTCAAAGGCGTGCCATTTCTCGCCGGGCACGAAGTTGAAGAAGCGCAGATCGTTGGCCATCGCCGCGGTGTCATAGGCCTGCCACGGTTTGCCGTCGATCTGGTCCGGCACGAACGGTTTGATCATCGTGCAGGTGTCCAGCAGCATTTTGCGCGCTTCGATCCCCACGCGCACGCACTCCTGCCACAGGCGCTGGCCGCTTTTGCCCTCGTGCATCTTGGCGTTGACGTCCAGTGCGGCGAACAGCGGATAGAACGGGCTGGTGGAGGCGTGCAGCATAAAGGCGTTGTTGAAGCGCTTGTGGTTGCAGTAGCGGCTCTGCCCCTTGATATGCTTGTCTTTTTTGTGGATCTGCGAGGTCTGCGAGAAACCGGCCTGCTGTTTGTGCACCGACTGGGTGACGATGATGCCAGGATCGTTCTCGTTCAGCTCCAGCAGCAGCGGCGAGCAGTCTTTCATCATCGGAATGAACTGCTCATAGCCCACCCAGGCGGAGTCGAACAGGATGTAATCGCACAGGTGGCCAATCTTGTCGACCACCTGGCGGGCGTTGTAGATGGTGCCGTCGTAGGTGCCGAGCTGGATGATCGCCAGGCGGAACGGGCGGGCTTCGTTGGCGCGTTCCGGCGCCACTTCGCGGATCTGTTGGCGCAGGTAGCGTTCGTCGAAGCAGTGCGCGTCGATGCCGCCGATAAAGCCGAACGGGTTGCGGGCGGTTTCCAGGTAAACCGGCGTGGCGCCGGCCTGGATCAACGCGCCGTGGTGGTTGGATTTATGGTTGTTGCGGTCGAACAGCACCAGATCGCCGCGCGTCAGCAGGGCGTTGGTCGCCACCTTGTTCGAGGCCGAGGTGCCGTTGAGCACGAAGTAGGTCTTGTCGGCGTTGAACACCTTGGCGGCGTGCTGCTGAGCGGCGCAAGGCGCGCCTTCGTGGATCAACAGATCGCCCAGTTTGACGTCGGCGTTGCACATGTCGGAGCGGAAAAGCGTTTCGCCGTAGAAGTCAAAGAACTGGCGGCCCGCCGGGTGTTTGCGGAAGAACTCGCCGCCCTGGTGGCCGGGGCAGGCGAAGGTGGCGTTGCCCATTTCCACATACTGCGTCAGCGTGTTGAAGAACGGCGGCAGCAGCTCGCTCTCATATTTGGCGGCGGCGGCCTCCAGCTGTTTGCCGTAGAACTGGGTATTCTTGCCGCACAGCTCAAACACGCCGTGCAGCGCCGGCAATACGGCGTTATCCAGCTCTTCTTCGCAGCAGACAGCGACGAACAGCGGAATGTTCAGGCCGTGTTCTTCGATGCGCGCCAACATACCTTGCGTGACATCATCTACCGACAGCACGATGGCGGCGACGTCATTGAAATCGCTGTGATGCACGTCGACGATGTCGCGTTCAGTTTCAAAGCAGCCGAGGGTTTGGGTGTTGGCGGCAATTTTTAATTTTTTCATTTTTCTCATTCTTCAGGCAAAGGCCGTCCGCCGGCAAATAATTCCATTTGCCGCTAACGCCTTCACGAAAATAAAGGTGTGCGAAAACCCAGTGATGCCGAAAGGCATTAACTGTGTTCGCTGTTTTATTTAGCTTGGATGCGCTTGGTCGAAATTAAGAATGAATTGCGAGTCCTTCTCGGTTAGCGAGAAAGAGGTATTATCACCGGCGTGCGGAGAATAAATAAAAACGCAATGACACTCTTATTAACGGCGTAAGAGCGAGGGGGGAGGGTTATCTGTAGTTGAAGAATGCGAAGCTAAAGCAGCTGCGATGAGCCATCATCATAATATGGGTTGTGCGCCTGATATGCGCCATTTTGCGGTTATTGTTTTCCATTTTCTAATCCACCTTGCTGAGTGAAAAGATGGCGCTATTTTAACGCAAGGCGGGCTAAAAATCGTGATGGTAGTCACATAAATGCCGGTATTTATAAATAACTATTCACCTGTTATGCAATGAGTTGCATAAACAGCGTTCTGGCGGGCTAGCGGGCATGTAAACGAATTGATAATCGGCTCCGGACGGGGGCACTAAATTTACGTACCATCAGGATGGGAACAATAAAATCGCTCGATTAACCGGTTGCATAACGATCAAATAAATCCGTCTTGTATTTTTTATGTTATAAAGCCGCTTTGGGCTTAAATTGATAAAAATGCATTTATTGTGTTTTTATATTCATTTTTAGTTTTTGATGATTATCGTTATTTGTGACTCGCCTCAACAACGCAGGGTAAGATGAAGTGAGTGAACAGGGAGGCGAGTAACCTTGAATACCCCAGAACAACGGCAGCAGATTGCGGATTTCATCGGCAAACAGCACGTGTTGACGCTGTGCGCCGGCGACGGTCTCGACATGTGGTGCGCCAACTGTTTTTACGTGTTCGATGCCGCGGCGATGGCGCTGTGGCTGATGACCGAACCGCACACCCGCCACGGCGGGCTGATGCTGAACAACGGCCGGGTGGTCGGCACCATCGCGCCGAAGCCGAAAAGCATCGCGCTGATCCGCGGCGTGCAGTACCGCGCCGAGGCGGTGCTGCTGAGCGGCGAAGAAGCCGAGGCGGCGCGCGCGCGTTACTGCAAGCGCTTCCCGATCGCCAGGGCGATGAAGGCCTCGGTTTGGCGGCTGGATCTGCACGAGGTGAAGATGACCGACAACACCCTCGGCTTCGGCAAGAAGCTGCATTGGGCGCGGTCTATACTTTAAGTCGACGTATTGATTACAACGGGAGATTGCATGGCGCGAGCACTGTTAGTCGGCGCAACCGGGCTGGTGGGGCGCGAGTTGCTGCAGTTGTTGCAAAGCGATCCGCAGATAACGGCCATCGTGGCGCCGACGCGCACACCGCTGCCGCCGCACGGCAAGCTGACCAATCCGGTCGGCGATGCGCTGTTCGAGCTGCTGAGTAGCCTGCAGCAGCCGGTCGATCTGGTGTTCTGCTGCCTGGGCACCACCCGCCGGGCGGCGGGCAGCGCCGATGCCTTCCGCTACGTCGATTATCAACTGGTGGTGGAGAGCGCGCTGACCGGCCGTCGCTTGGGGGCGCAGCACTGTCTGGTGGTGAGCGCGCTGGGCGCCAACGCGGATTCCACCTTCCTGTATAACCGCACCAAAGGCGAGATGGAGCAGGCGCTGCGCGAACAGCACTGGCCGCGCCTGACGCTGGTGCGGCCTTCCATGCTGGTGGGGGATCGCCCTACGCCGCGCCTGATGGAGCGCCTCACGCTGCCGCTGTTCAGGCTGTTGCCCGGCAAATGGCGCGCCGTCTCTGCCAAAGACGTGGCGCAAACGCTGCTGCAGCAGGCGTTCACGCCGGGCGAAGGGGTCAGGGTGCTGGAGTCGGATCGGCTGCACTGCTACCGAGGCTGACGCTGAGGTGGTCGAACGCCAGCTCCAGCCCGGCGGGCAGTTCGTTGTCCAGCAGCCACAGATCGAGATGATGGCTGATGTGCGTCAGCAGCGTGCGTTTGGGCTGCAGCAACTGCTGCGTCTCCTGCGCGCGGGTCAGATCGTTGTGGTTGCGCGGCGCCTGCGGCTGAGGCGGCAGGCTGCAATCGAGCACCAGCAGATCCAGCGCCACGTTTTGCAGATAGTCGGCGGTGGCCGGCGGCAGACCGACGGTGTCGGTCAGGTAGGCCAGCGCAGCGCCCGCCGCCTGGATCAGATAGCCGTGGGTCAGTTTGGAGTGTTGCAGCGGCAGCGGGGTGATGCGCATGCCGCCCAGTTCGACGGTGGCGAAGGGCGCCAGCGGCGGCTGAAACGCCAGAATGCCGGGGTGTTTGAACAGGTCGTCGCAGCCCTGTTCATCCGGCGGGCCATACACCGGAATGGAATTTCCGCACCCCCAACGCAAAGGAAATAACCCCTGAACGTGATCCATGTGGTAATGTGTCAGTAAAAAACGTTGAATTTGCCCCGCCGAAAATCGCCGCTCCAAAGCCGGCAATCCCGCATCCAATAAGGTCGTTTCCCCCTGATAGTTAAGCATGGCGCTGCACGCTCGCCGCCGAAATGCCGGTTCGCGCCGCGCCCGTTGGCAGATCAGGCAGTCGCAGCCGAACACCGGCACCTGCTGCGCGCCGCCGGTGCCGAGAAAGGTCAGTTGCATCGCTCCCCTCCGTTAAAGGTACTTCTGGGCAAAGCGGTTGATGTCGCGAAAATCCGCCAGCCGCGCCTTCAGCGTGGCGTGATCCCAGTGCCACCACTGGCTGCGTTCGATGCGTTCTATCAGCGCGTCGTCAAAGCGCATGCCGATCTTCTTGGCCGCCACGCCGGCGACGATGCTGTAGGGCTCCACGTCCTTGGTGACCACCGCCGCGCTGCCGATCACCGCGCCGTTGCCGATGCTGACGCCCGGCATCAGGATGGCGTTATGGCCGATCCACACGTCGTGGCCGACGGTGACGTGGTGCTCGCGCCGCCAGTCGAAGAACGCCGCGTCGTCTTCCCCCAGCCCGTATTCGGCGGCGCGGTAGGTGAAGTGGTGCTGCGCGATGCGCTGGTAGGTTGGGTGGTTGCCGGGATTGATGCGCGCATAGGAGGCGATGGAGACGAACTTGCCGATAGTGGCGTAAAAGATCTGGTTGTGCCCGGCGGTGTAGGAGTAGTCCCCCATCTCCACCTCTTCCAGGATCGCATCGTCGGCCAGATGCACATATTGGCCGAGCCGGGTGCGGTTAAGGGTCACGTTGTCGCCGATTTTCGGCTGGGCAAAGTCGTTCATGGCGTCGCGTCCTGAGCTTGTCGGGTGGCGGTAGGCAGCAGCGCCAGCAGCGCCGCCAGAGTGTCGTCGAGTGGGCCGTCGTTGTGCAGCACCCGGCAGCCGGCGGGCAGACTCTGCTGATATTCCGCCGCCCGCGCCAGGCGCTGCTCGATCTGTTCGGCGCTTTCTCGTCCGCGATCCTGCAGGCGGCGGCGCAGGATAGCGGCGCTGACCTGCAGGCACACCGGCAGCAGCTGCGCGCCATAGCGCTGCTGCGCCTGCGGCAGGTGGGCGCGCGAACCGTTGACCGCCACGTCGATCCCCTGCAGCAGCCAAAGATCCACTTCGATCCCGAACGCGTAGTGCTGCTGGTGGGCCTGCCAGTCGAGCGCGAACAGCCCCTTGGCGCGGCGGCGCAGAAATTCCGGTTCGCTCAGCGCGATGTGATTCTCGCAGCCGGCGTCCGCCGGCCGGGTGATGTAACGGTGCGCCACCAGCGGCGCGCGGTCGGCGTCGGCCCGCAGCGCGGCCAGCAGGCTGTCCTTGCCTGCGCCGGAAGGCCCCATCAGGTAGATGAGCCGCGCCATCAGAACACCTGCCTGCCCTGACGCCACACGTTCTGCACGTAAACGTGCTCACCGTGCGGCCGCGCCAGCACCAGATCCGCCCGCAGCCCTTCGGCGAGGGTGCCGCGATCCTGCAGATCCAGCGCCCGCGCCGGGTTGCGGGTGATCATGCGCACCGCCTGGGGCAGATCGTAGGCGTTGCGTTCGTCCGCTGCGAGGCGAAACGCCGCGTCCAGCAGGCTGGCCGGGTAATAATCGGAAGAGAGGATATCCAGCACCCCCAGCGCCGCCAGATGGTGCGCCGCCACGTTGCCGGAGTGGGAGCCGCCGCGCACGATGTTCGGCGCGCCCATCAGCACCTGCAGGCCCTGCTGGTGCGAGGCGCGGGCGGCCGCCTCGGTGGTGGGGAACTCGGCGATGGCGCTGCCCAGCGCGCAGGATTCGGCCACGTGCGCGGCGGTGGCGTCGTCATGGCTGGCCAGCGAGATGCGGCGCGCGCGGCAGTGGGCGGCGATCGCCTCGCGGTTCGGCGCGGCCCAGCGGGCGGACAGAGCGACCTGCTCCTCCTCGTACTCGCTCATCTGCTGGTCGTTGAGGTGGTATTTGCCCTGATAGTATTCGCGGTATTTTTCGCGCGAGGCGAACTGGCGCTGGCCCGGCGAGTGGTCCATCAGCGACACCAGCGACACGCCCGGCTTGTCCATCAGCTGTTCGAACAGCGGCAGCGTGCTCTCGTGCGGCAGCTCGCAGCGCAGGTGCAGACGGTGCTCGGCGCGGTTCACCCCGGCGCGCTGGCTGTGGATCACCGCGTCGATCATCTTCTGCAGGTTTTCCAGCCGGTGGCCGCCGTCGCGCACGTCGCCGATCGCCACCGCGTCCAATACCGTGGTGATGCCGTTGGCCACCATCAGCGCGTCGTGGCTGCTCATCGCGGAATGGGCCGGCCAGTCAACGTTCGGGCGCGGGGTAAAGAACTTGTCCAGGTTGTCGGTATGCAGCTCGATCAGCCCCGGCAGCAGCCAGCCGCCGTCGCCGTCCAGCGCCTGCGGCAGCCGGCTCGGGCCGTCGGCGAAGCTGCGGATCACGCCGTCCTGCATCTCCAGCGAGCCTTGCACCACCTGGTCATCCAGCACCAGCTTAACGTTATTGACGATCATCAGAGGGCCTCCAGCGCCTGCGGCGCCTGCATGTCATAAAGCCGGTCGGCGACCTGTTGGCGGACGCCTTCATCGTGAAAAATGCCAACGATCGCCGCGCCGCGCGCCTTGGCGCGTTCGATAAGTTGCACCACCGCCGCGCTGTTGCGGCTGTCGAGCGAGGCGGTCGGTTCGTCCAGCAACAGAATGGGGTAATCGACGATAAAGCCGCGCGCGATGTTCACCCGCTGCTGCTCGCCGCCGGAGAAGGTGGACGGCGCCAGCGGCCACAGGCGCTGCGGCACGTTGAGCGCAGCGAGCAGCGCTTCGGCGCGGTCGCGGCACTCGGCGCGCTCGACGCCCTGTTCCAGCAGCGGCTGCATCACCACCTCCAGCGCGCTGATGCGCGGGATCACCCGCAGGAACTGGCTGACCCAGCCCAGCGTATGGCGGCGCACCGCCAGAATTTGGCGCGCATCGGCGCTGACCATGTCCAGCCAGTCGCCCTGGTGGTTGATCCAGATATGGCCGCTGTCCGGCAGGTAGTTGGCGTACAGCGAGCGCAGCAGGGTGGATTTGCCGCTGCCGGAGTGGCCGTGCAGCACCACGCATTCGCCGCCGTGAACCGTCAGGTTGGCGTCGTGCAGTACCGGCAGGCGGGTGCCGTACTGCTGATGCAGCACAAAGGTTTTACTGAGATGTTCAACTCGGATTTGCATAGTCATCTGTTATCGCCTTGGGTTACGACAGCACCGAAGAAACCAGCAACTGGGTGTAGGGATGGTGCGGATCGTCCAGCACCCGGTCGGTCAGGCCGCTCTCCACCACTTCGCCCTGTTTCATCACCAGCAGGCGGTGGGCCAGCAGCCGCGCCACGCCGAGATCGTGGGTGACGATCACCGCCGCCAGCTGCATCTCCACCACCAGGTTGCGCAGCAGATCGAGCAGGCGCGCCTGCACCGACACGTCCAGCCCGCCGGTCGGCTCATCCATAAACACCAGCTTGGGGTGGGTCACCAGATTGCGGGCGATCTGCAGCCGCTGCTGCATGCCGCCGGAGAAGGTGGTCGGCAGATCGTCGAGGCGCGACAGCGGGATTTCGACGTCTTCCAGCCACTGGCCGGCCTGGCGGCGAATGTCGCCATAGTGGCGCTGGCCGATGGCCATCAGCCGCTCGCCGATGTTGCCGCCGGCGGAGACCTGCGGCCGCAGCCCGTCGAGCGGGTGCTGGTGCACCACGCCCCAGTCGGTGCGCAGCAGGCGGCGGCGATCGCTCTCCGCCATGGCGTACAGATCCTGTTCCTGGCCCGCCTGCGGGCGGTAAAGGATCTGCCCGCGCTGCGGTGCCAGCCGCGCCGAGATCGATTTCAGCAGCGTGGTTTTGCCGGAGCCGGATTCGCCGACGATGCCCAGCACTTCGCCGGGGTAGATATCGAACGACACGTCGCTGAAGCCCTTGCCGGGGGCGTACAGGTGGGTGAGCCGGTTCACCGACAGCAGCGGAGTGGTGCTCAAAGGGGTGGAAGTCATCAGTGCTGCGCCTCTTGCGAAGATTGCGCCAGCTGCTGCCGGCAGTAGTCGGTGTCCGAACAGACGAACATGCGGTTGCCCCGATCGTCGAGCACCACCTCGTCCAGGTAGCTGTGGCGCGAACCGCACAGCGCGCAGGGTTCGTCCCACTGCTGCACGCTAAACGGATGGTCGTCGAAGTCCAGGCTCTCCACCTTGGTGAACGGCGGCAGGGCGTAGATGCGTTTCTCGCGCCCGGCGCCGAACAGCTGCAGCGCCGGCATCATGTGCATTTTCGGGTTGTCGAATTTCGGGATCGGCGACGGATCCATCACGTAGCGATCGTTGACCTTCACCGGGTAGGCGTAGGTGGTGGCGATATGGCCGTAGCGCGCGATGTCTTCATACAGCTTCACCTGCATCACGCCGTACTCCTCCAGCGCGTGCATCTTGCGGGTCTCGGTTTCGCGCGGTTCGATAAAGCGCAGCGGCTCCGGGATCGGCACCTGATAGATCAGGATCTGGTCTTCGCGCAGTGCGGTTTCCGGAATGCGGTGACGGGTCTGGATCAGCGTGGCCTCCGGCGTGCGCTCGGTGGTTTCCACCCCGGCGACACGCTGGAAGAAGCGGCGGATCGACACCGCGTTGGTGGTGTCGTCGGCGCCCTGGTCGATCACCTTCAGCACGTCGGCGCGGCCGATGACGCTGGCGGTGAGCTGAATGCCGCCGGTGCCCCAGCCGTAGGGCATCGGCATCTCGCGGCCGCCGAACGGCACCTGATAGCCGGGGATCGCCACCGCCTTGAGGATGGCGCGGCGGATCATGCGCTTGGTCTGCTCGTCCAGATAGCCGAGGTTATAGCCGGTCAATACTTCACTCATCGTGGGCCTCCTGACGCTCGCTGTATTCCTGTCGCAGCCGCTTGAGCAGTTCCAGTTCGGCCTGGAAGTCGACGTAGTGCGGTAGCTTGAGATGGGAGACGAACCCGGCGGCCTCGACGTTGTCGGCGTGGGCCAGCACGAACTCTTCGTCCTGCGCCGGGCCGGCGACGCCTTCGCCGTAGTCGGGGCTTTGCAATGCGCGGTCCACCAGCGCCATCGCCATCGCCTTGCGTTCGGCGCGGCCGAACACCAGCCCGTAACCGCGGGTGAAGTGCGGCGGGTGGTCCTTTGGATCGACGAAGCCGTTGACCATTTCGCACTCGGTCAGCAGGATTTCGCCGATATCGATGGCGAAACCGAGCTCTTCAGGCACGATCTCGACCGAAACGTGGCCGGTGCGGATCTCGCCGGCGAACGGGTGGTTGCGGCCGTAGCCGCGCTGGGTGGCGTAACCGAGCGCCAGCAGAAAACCTTCGTCGCCGCGCACCAGCTGCTGCAGGCGCGCCGAGCGCGAGCAGGGGTAAACCGGCGGATTGCGGGTAATGTCGTCCGGCGTGCTGCCGTCGTCCTGTTCCTCCCGCGCCAGCTGTTGGCGACACAGCAGATCGAACACGTGGCTGCAGTTGTCCGGCAGCGGTTCGTCGGCCTGCGGCGCACGCGGCGCCTCGCCTTCCGCCAGCAGCGCGAAGTCCAGCAGCCGGTGGGTGTAGTCGTAGGTCGGCCCCAGCACCTGCCCGCCGGGCAAGTCCTTGTAAACCGCCGAGATGCGCCGCTCCAGCCGCATGTTTTCGCTGGCCAGCGGCTCACTGACCGCCAGGCGCGGCAGGGTGGTGCGATAGGCGCGCAGCAGGAAGATCGCCTCCACCAGATCGCCGCTGGCCTGTTTGATGGCCAGCGCCGCCAGCTCACGATCGTAGATGCCGCCTTCGGTCATCACCCGATCCACCGCCAGCCCCAGCTGCTGTTCGATTTGTTCTGCGCCGATCGCCGGCAGCGCGTCGTCGCCGCGCCGCAGCTGTTCCTGCAGCTGATGGGCCGCCTCAATGGCTTTTTCGCCCCCTTTTACCGCTACGTACATCAGCACACCTCCACGCGGGTGGTCCGCGGGATCGCCAGCAGGCGATCGCCGCAGGTCAGCAAAATATCCAGCCCCAGCGGGAAGCGCTGCGGGCGGTTGACCAGGTAATCCAGCAGCGCCGGCGGCAGGCGTGGCGCGATCAGGCGTTGGCTCTCGATGCCGGGGCCGGTCAGGCGCAGCGCGGCGCCGTTCTCCAGCTCGGTGAGCTGCACGATGACCGTGGCGCCGAACTCCGGCGAGATTTCCGTACCGTGCGGCAACGCCTGCAGATCGGCGGCCTGCAGCTGCTCATCGAACAGGGCAAAACAGACCTCCTGCGCCGTGGCGGCCAGCGGCGCGCCGCTGTGAAAACGAATGTTTGTTAGCACTTGCTCACTTTTGAGCGCCGCGCACAGCTGCAGCGGCGTTTCCTGATCGGCCAGCGTCAGCAGCGCGGCGGTGCTGGCGGCGTTCAGCGGCGCCCAGGCCGGGCTGTTCGGCAGCGTCACCCGGTGGCCCGGTTCGCTCAAGGCTTTAAGAATCAAACGGAAAGCGTGCTGCGATTGGTCTATCGGTTGTTCAAAACCGGTCAATAAACTCATGGCTTAATCCCCTCGCACCAGCGTAAAGAAGTCCACCCGGCTGGCGGCGATGGCCCGGGCGCGCAGCTGGCGCTGTTCGTGCTGCAGCGCAGCCAGCGGCGCGATCAGCTGTTGTTGCAGGCGTTCGCCGTGTTCCGGCTGTTGCAGCAGCGCATCGGCCAGCGCGCACAGCTCGGCGTGCGCCTTGTCGCGCCCGGCGATATAGCTGTAGCCGTAGCCGCCGTTGTCCAGCTGCACCACCGCGCGGGTGACCGTCATGTCCCCCAGCACGAAGCGGCGGCCGGTGGCGCCCATGCGCCCCTGCAGCTGGGCCAGGCCGATCTCCGGCGCGCGGATGCTGCGGTAACCCGGGCTGAGGTTCAGCGCCTGCCAGTGGCTGCGCAGCTGCTCGGGCCGGCTGTGCGCCAGCACCGACATCCAGCGTTGTCTCGACTCTAAGGCTTGCATTCAGTGCTCCATCGTCAGTTCAATCATGTCGGCGCGGGCCAGGCTGACGGAGTATTCCGCCACGTCTTCGCCGCCGCTGCGGACGTTAAGGGTGCGCACGCACAGCAGCGGCGCGTGGGTGGCGATCTCCAGCAGCCGGCTCTCTTTGGCCTGCGCGCGGCGCGCGCTGATGCGCGTCTGGCGGCGGGTCAGCGGCTGCTGGAGGTACTGTTCGATAAACTGGTGCAGCGAACCGCTGTGGAACTGCTGCAGCGCCGGCCACCAGTCCAGATCGGGCAAATAGTGGTCGATCACGCTCATCGGCACGCCGTTGACCCGGCGCAGGGTGCGCAGGTGGATCACCATTTCGCCTTCTTCACGCGAGAGTGCGCTGGCGACATGCCCGTTGCACGGGCGCAAGACAGCGAGTAAGCGCTCACTGGTGGGGTGGCTGCCCTGCTCGAACAGGTTCTGACTGAAGCGGGTATTGGCGTGCAGCGGGTAGTCGTAAGGCCGCATCAGCACCAGAATGCCGACGCCGTGGCGGCGCTGCAGCCAGCCGCGCTCCACCAGCTGATCCACCGCGCGGCGCAGCGTGTGGCGATTGACCTGGTAACGTTCGGCCAGTTGCTGTTCCGAAGGCAGGTAGTCGCCGCAGCGGTACTGCGTGCGCAGCTCCTGTTCCAGCTGTGCGGCGATCTGCTGATAGCGGGTGGGGTAAGTGGTCGGATGTCTAGATAACTCCATCATAATAAAAACCTCGTCATACCGATGGCTGTGCGATGAAGGCGGAAGCGGTGCGTTTCATCGGGCGTCTACCCTGTGGTTTTCAAGTTGGCATCATGGTGCCGGGCGCAGATGACAATTGCGTTACGCGGCGGTGGCGAACAGATGAACTATTTAGGACAGCCCGGGCGTGCACGGGCGGCGGCGGCGCGCTATGCTGGCGCCACTGTTGACTGACTCTGGCCGCTACCATGCCGCAACCTCTGAACGCCCCTGAACACGCCCCACGCGCCTGGCCGCTGTGGAAACCGATCCTGTTTCTGCTGGTGGTGGCCGTCGGCCTCTACTACGTCAAATGGCAGCCTTACTACGGCAAGGCCTTCGTGGCGGCGGACAGCCACTCGATCGGCAAGTCGATCCTGGCCGACGGCGCCGCGAGCCCCTGGCTGGCGGCCTGGCAGTACGCGCTGGTCTACTTCACCGCGGTGTGGAAGGCGGCGCTGCTCGGGGTGCTGTTAGGTTCGCTGGTGCAGGTGCTGATCCCGCGCGACTGGCTGGCGCGCACGCTCGGCCACCGGCGTTTTTCCGGCACCGTGCTGGGGGCGCTGATCGCGCTGCCGGGCATGATGTGCACCTGCTGCGCCGCACCGGTTGCCGCCGGCATGCGCCGTCAGTCGGTGTCCAGCGGCGCCGCGCTGGCCTTTTGGCTCGCCAACCCGGTATTGAACCCGGCGACGCTGGTATTCATGGGGTTTGTGCTCGGTTGGCCGTTCGCCGCCATCCGCCTGGTGGCGGGCGTAGTGATGGTGCTGGGCATCGCCTGGCTGGTGCAGCGCGTGACCGCCAACGACCCGCAGCCCGCCGCGCCGCAGCCGCCGCTGATGACGGCGCAGAGCGACGAGCGGCCGTTCCTTGCCCGCTGGGGCAAAGCGCTGTGGGCGCTGTTTTGGTCGACCATCCCGATCTACGTGCTGGCGGTGCTGGCGCTGGGCGCGGCACGGGTCTGGCTGTTCCCGCATGCCGACGGCGCCGTCGACAATAGCCTGCTGTGGATCATCGGCCTGGCGATCGTCGGCTGCCTGTTTGTTATCCCCACCGCGGCGGAAATCCCGATCGTACAGACCATGATGCTGGCGGGCATGGGCGCAGGCCCGGCGCTGGCGCTGCTGATGACCCTGCCCGCGGTCAGCCTGCCTTCGCTGCTGATGCTCAACAAAGCCTTCTCCGCCCGCGCGCTGTGCCTGACGGCGGCGTTGGTGGCGCTGTGCGGCGTACTGACCGGCGTGGTGGGTATGGGGTTGGTGTAACTTATCGTTGCTGATGAGTGGCCCGATGCTGTCTCAAAGCAGGAGATGGCATCTTTGAACGTTTGAGCACCGGCACAGCGGTTTATCTAAGCCATTCGGAGGTAGAAAAACGAATGGCTTTATTTAAAGCGAAAATCCGGGGGCGCTATTGATCGGCTTTGAGCGAGGAGCGGACCTTGTATTACTATATACTCTCAAAAGTGAATGGTACTGCTACCGGGATGCTCACATAAGGACCGAGGATTGGGCGGAGCAAAACTTATCGCCTGCCCCCCAGTTTATCAGGAAGGGTACTGCTAGTAATAACAAAAGAGCATTGAAAAGCGGCCCCAGCGTCATACAGGGCTAAATGGTATAATCCATCTGGTGGCCGACAGTACCCGTCTTGTGCGGGTTTTATTCTTCCTGTGGTGGGTTTTGTTTAAAGTAAAATGTTATTTTACTTTCTTCAGCTGAGCTTTCAAAACTGAAACTGAAATTTTTAAAGTCGTCACCTAGACCGTTTTTATCAAATTTCTGACAACTTAAATTACCCCACATATCCTCACAGCATATCGAAAAAACCTTGGGATCAGCTTTCTTTTCGTTAAGTAAGTAATTACCAAATGATTCTTTAGATAATGTGTTTGATATTCCAGAAAAAAGTGATAACTCAACATCATTATCGTTGCACTCAACTCCAATCCATTGGTGTATTTTAAAAGTTATTTCATTAAAATTAATGCCGTTTATTGTAATTTTCCTCGTGTCAAAATCGGAAACTATTTTATTGGCTTGAATAGAAGATTGCAATAATAAAGCAAATTGAGATCTCGTTAAACTAGATAGAAAATCATTGTTTTTTAAAGTGTCTTGAATGATATTTGTAAAGTTTGACATTTTTATATTATCATCGCCCATGAAACTTTTAAGAATATCAGAATTGCTAAGGTGGTCTTTTAAATATTTAATCTCTGTATGTTTGTAGTAGTAACACTTATCAGAAATGCAGAGTACGTCAATGGCTGGATTTGCCAAGAAATTAGTATCGTTATCATAATATCTGCTCAGTTCGCTTTTCTTGGCGTTACTTGAAAATGCGAATAGAACGGTAGGAGACTTCCCACCAATTGACCGAAATTTTCTAAATTTTTCAATTGTTGTTTCTAGCTCTTTCGCTGTTAAAGTTGATTTAACCTCAATGTTATATCTAACTGCTTCCATAGGAACGAAGGCAAGGTCGTTATTTATATATGGTGGTAAGATTTCATTATCATAAATAATAATATCACTTTCATTTGATTGCTCTCCATGCGAGTTCTCAATTATACCTCTTGAAATATCATACTTTCTTGGAATGACGTCTTTTATTATTTTTATCAACTCTACTTCATTCAAACCACCCTTAACCCCCTGGTGTTCTACGTTTTTATTTACAGCAAACTCTTGCTTTAATGTTTTTATTCTAGATGATATTTTTTCTGAGATAATGCTCATGTCAATGTTCTATCCTGTTTTTTATTATTCCCGATTTTATAACTTGTGATCTATCCAGACAATTAAGTGCTGTATATATAAATAACTAGCGTTCAAAGTCACTATAACTACGAGATTTTTTATGAATTTCACTTTTAATTCGTTTTTCTAGCTCGCGCTCTCGATTCTCTTGCTGGAAAATCGTAGACATCCGAAAAATCTCCTACATCTGGTCTTGATGCAATCCCTTAAACGGCTTCGTAACACAGGATAGTAAATCCCGTAATCTGTCCATTGCCTGAGCTGTCGATTCGACACACATCGTATTCATTTTTTGGTGTACGTTCAGCATCAGCGTTAGGCATCTCCTGCTCTCTGTAACAGCGTTGCAACGCACTGGCAACGCTTCCCATTTCCACCTGTTTTTTGCAGCGCATCATCGCGTAGTTCGCCAAACACCACCCTCATTCCCTTAGCTAGGCGGGGCATTTCGCAATGCCCCCGGCGGGCCACTTTTAAAGACAAGTGTAACTTACTAGACTTTGTTAAAGCAAAATCGTTCGGAAAACAAAACATCCAAAGGTCAAAGCCAATTGCGCCTTACAGGTGGAAGGCTTCACTACGTGTCCCCTACCACCCCGGACCTCGGCGGGATCTGCGCATTTCTGAATGTCAATCCTCTCTTGCGAAGAATGTAAAATATCTGACTGGCAGTTTTGAGCGATAAAGGGGACATTCGGGAGCTGGTTGACAAACGAGCCGGAGGGGCGGTTGACCATATTAGTAGTGATTCTAGAACTACTTTTGTTGATCGGCCAGCATTTATCCGCCGGCCTAGACAAAATTATTCGGCGAGACTTATCCTAGTAATAGAACCTTGCGGCTGAAATGTTGGAAATTCAGATCTTACATTTCCATCAGGCAACAAAAAGTGATGAGCTGCGTTTTCGAAGACTGAAGGTGATAGAGGAATAAGTGCGTTCGGATTGTGATAAACATCTAACCCTTCAGTCCAATATTCCTGGTAACTTTCATCATTAACGTTTAAATAAAACGGCAATGGCTCTGTAGCATTAGGGTCCAAGTTATACTGTGTTCCAATCCGCCTCATTTGAGTTCCTTCGGGGGCAAAACCATTCATTAACCCCATTCGATTAAATTTACCTAATGATGCGTCGTTTGAAAATATTACAGCACTTATATGTTCAGAGTTCTCCAGATTGAAAAAGCCAGAGGGGATCACTTTATCCCCCCATCTATGCTCATCAATTCGTCGTGGTAGTATTTGTAATTGACCGTTCTCATCATGCTGCCAATCATGAATGTAACCATAGAGATAATATGCCAATGAGTTTTTGGAAATTTTTCCTGATTCAGGGCTTATGCAATCAGTAATCGCTAAAATTAAAGGTTTTCCAACGCATACCTCCTTTAACCAGTACTGTTTTCTCAGCTTGGAAAATAAAGCGCTCCCGAACTTGATTGGGTAGTAGTTACGCTGAATATCCTCCAACTCTGCTGGGGAGGATGGTACTGGGATGGATTCAGCTACGCCCCTTGTCACTGTTGGGTTTACCGTGGTTGCTTCTACACAAAAACGACCATAAAAACCATGACATATAAAATCAGGAATTGCCACTTCAGGCTCGAGGATTACATCATTCTCGATGAGCATAGCAAATAAATATAACTCCCAAATCCGCTGTTTGAAGCCTGTAGTTTGAAACTGCTCAATAAAGTTTCCGTCAGCATCCTCATGCCATCTCATCATAGGCTCAATGATATTTTTCGCGGACAAATGCATTGGGTTGTTAATCAACTCATCAAATATAGGATCTAGTCTATCTTGCGTCCCATTCAACGGTGTAAAGAAGTCAACTGGAATTGTAGAATTAAATTCCCCCAGGTACTCCAAGCGAATATTATCAATATCTGCGTGACACTCTTCAATTCTTATAAATAAGGCTTCTTTGGCAAACTCAATATCAGAGAAAAACTCTGATATTATTACGTTACGATACCTTTCAGCATCATCTCTTACCATTATATTTCCTGCATACTCACCATCTGTATAATCGAATATCATACAGGCTACAATGAGTAGATCATCAGTTTGATACCAACCAACCTCCTTGCTAATAATTTTAACATCTGGAATTCTCGCATAAGCCGCAAGAGCATTAAATCTAGATTCTTTGATTGATTGAATTTCCACGCAACTCCACCTTATATAACTAATTAGCATGAACTGCTCCCCAGTGATTAACGCTGTGAGGAGTGAGCAATGTCCGCTTCTGGCACAAACCCGCCGATCAGATCAGGTTTAGCTCTGTGCCGTAGCCGTATCATGCCGACTTTGTATTAACACACGTCGAGACACGAGCTATCAGCTCATCGCAACCTATGCACCACCTGGTTGCT
Source organism: Serratia sp. Nf2 (assembly GCF_003028435.1). Lineage (NCBI taxonomy): Bacteria > Pseudomonadati > Pseudomonadota > Gammaproteobacteria > Enterobacterales > Yersiniaceae > Serratia > Serratia sp. Nf2. The sequence goes on from NZ_PYTW01000002.1 coordinate 180,338, forward strand.
GCTGCCGCGCCAGATCAGCGCCGGGTCTTTCAAATCCTGCACGAACTTGCCGTCGATCAGCACGTTGAGTCTGTCCACCACCTGCATTTGCTGTGCGTCCAGCTCCGCCAGCCGGTAGCCGGTCCACAGCCAGATATCCTTGCCGGGGCACTCGGCGCGCACCCGTTTCACCAACTGCAAGATGCTCGGCACGTTGGACGGGTGCAGCGGATCGCCGCCGGAGAGCGACAGCCCCTGGCGCGGGACGCGCGTATCGTTCAGATCGGCGATGATGCGGTCTTCCAGCGCCGGGGTGAACGGTTGGCCGGAGTTGAGCCGCCAGGTGCTTTTGTTGTAGCAGCCGGGGCACTGGTGCACGCAGCCGGCGACAAACAGCGTGCAGCGGGTGCCGGGGCCGTTGACGACGTCAATCGGGTAGTACTGGTGATAATTCATGTGAGGCCTGCCCATCAGGCTATTTTACTGGCCATTTTGCCTCCGGGCAGGGCTCCCAATCCTCACGTACTGCGTGTACGCTGCGGTTTGTGCGCGCTGGCCGAAGGCAAACTGGCTGCGACAATCGCGCCTGATGAACAGGCTTCTGCATAAGCTGCGCGGTGCTTTTCAGCCGAGCTGCCCGTTGCCGAGGTGTTTCACCCGGCGTTTCACCTCTTCCTGCTTGCCGGCGTTGAACGGCCGGGCATCGGGGCTACCGAGGTAGCCACACACCCGGCGGGTGACCGAGACCTTGGCCGAGTCGTGGTTGCCGCATTTCGGGCAGGTGAAGCCTTTGCTGGTGCAGGAGAATTCACCGGTGAAGCCGCACTCGTAGCACTCGTCGATCGGCGTGTTGGTGCCGTAGTAAGGCACCCGGCTGTAGCTGTAGTCCCACACGTCTTCCAGCGCCTTCAGGTTGTGCTGCAGGTTCGGGTATTCGCCGTAGCAGATGAAGCCGCCGCTGGCCAACGGCGGGTAGGGCGCTTCGAAGTCCAGCTTGTCGTACGGATTGACCTTCTTCTCCACGTCGAGGTGGAAGCTGTTGGTGTAATAGCCCTTGTCGGTGACGCCCGGCACCACGCCGAAATCGGCGGTGTCCAGCCGGCAGAAGCGATCGCACAGGTTCTCGCTCGGCGTGCTGTAGAGGCTGAAGCCGTAGCCGGTCTCGTCTTTCCAGGCGTCGACGGCGGCGCGCAGGCGCGTGACGATCGCCACCGCTTTGGCGCGCAGCGCCTCGTCGTCATACACGTGGTTTTCGCCGCCAAACAGCGCATTGATGGTCTCGTGCAGGCCGATATAGCCCAGCGAAATCGAGGCGCGGCCGTTCTTGAAGATATCGGCGATGTTGTCGTCGGCCTTGAGCCGCACGCCGCAGGCGCCTTCCATGTACAAGATTGGTGCCACCCGCGCCTTGATGCCTTCCAGCCGGGCGATGCGCGTCATCAGGGCCTTTTTCGCCAGCTGCAGGCGCTGATCCAGCAGCGCCCAGAAGCGCGACTCATCGCCCATCGCCTCCAGCGCGATGCGCGGCAGGTTGAGGCTGATGACGCCGATGTTGTTGCGGCCGTCGTGCACCAGTTCGCCGTCCTGCTCGTAGGTGCCGAGGAAGCTGCGGCAGCCCATCGGCGTTTTGAACGAGCCGGTGACCTTCACTACCTGATCGTAGTTGAGGATGTCCGGGTACATGCGCTTGCTGGCGCACTCCAGCGCCAGCTGCTTGATGTCGTAGTTCGGATCGCCGTACTGGTGGTTGAGGCCGTCGCGGATGGCGAACACCAGTTTGGGGAACACGGCGGTCTTGCGGTTTTTGCCCAGCCCGGCGATGCGGTTTTTCAATATCGAGCGCTGGATCAGGCGCGACTCCCAACTGGTGCCGAGGCCGAAGCCGAAGGTGACGAACGGCGTCTGGCCGTTGGCGGTGTGCAGGGTGTTAACCTCGTACTCCAGCGACTGGAAGGCGTCGTAACACTCTTTCTCGGTGCGCGCCATGGCATAGCCTTTGGCGTCCGGGATCTGCCACGCTTCCGCCACCTGCAGGTGTTTGCGGAAGCTCTCGTCGACGAACGGCGCCAGAATTTCATCGATGCGGTTGATTGTGGTGCCGCCATAGATATGGCTGGCGACCTGGGCGATGATCTGCGCGGTCACGGCGGTGGCGGTAGAGATCGACTTCGGCGGCTCAATCTCGGCGTTGCCCATCTTGAAGCCGTTGGTCAGCATGCCTTTCAGATCGATCAGCATGCAGTTGAACATCGGGAAGAACGGCGAGTAGTCGAGATCGTGGTAGTGAATTTCGCCGCGTTCATGGGCCAGCACCACGTCGCGCGGCAGGATGTGCTGCTTGGCGTAGTGTTTGGCGACGATGCCCGCCAGCAGGTCGCGCTGGGTGGGGATCACCTTGCTGTCCTTGTTGGCGTTCTCGTTCAGCAGCGCGCGGTTGCTCTGCTCGACCAGGCCGCGAATCTCCTGGTTCAGGCGGCCGCGCAGCTCGCGCGCCACGTCGCGATCGTGGCGGTATTCGATATAGGCGCGCGCCAGCTGTTTGTACTCGCCGGCCATCAGCTGGTTTTCCACCGCCTGCTGGATCTCGTGGATATCGACGCGCGGCTGCTGCTCCATGCGCTGAGCGACCACGCGGGCGACGGTGGCGCAGTAGTCGGCGTCGACCACGCCCACCGCCAGCGCGGCGCGCTCGATGGCCTGCGCGATGCGCGCTTCGTCAAAAGGTACCTGGCAACCGTCCCGCTTAATCACTACTGGTTTCACGTTGTACTCCTTGTTCCCCGAGGGAGCGTTCATACCCGCCTGGCGTGGCGAGCAACCGTCAAATTTCGCTTATCCACAGGGCAAAGCCGCAGCGCGCAAGGGCTGTGGCGGCGTGTGGATGATTTTGTGGATAACTACTATATATAGGTGTTCATAATTCTTAATGCACTATATATAGATATTGGCGAGATTCTTTTGATGTAGAACAAGGAAAACGGAAGAGCGTGCGCAAGCTGAACAGTCGTCAATCGCTCACTGGCCGATCGCGAAAATGCGCCAGCAGAAAATCGACCCAGACGCGCACCCGCGGCGGCAGATCCGCCGAGGCGTAATAGAGCCACAGCTGCACCGGGCGCGGCCAGCACTCCGCCAGCACCGGCCGCAGCGTGCCCTGCTCAAAGTGCTTTTCGAGGTACCAGCGCGCCAGGTTGACGATGCCGAGCCCGGCCAGCGCCGCATCCAGCAACATCTCCGGCCGGCTGACCACCAGCCGGCCGTTCAGATCCAGCGCCAGCGTTTCGCCCTGATGGCGCAGCTGCCATTTGACGTGGCGGCCGTTGCTGGGGTTGCGGTGCAGCAGGCAGTCGTGCCGCAGCAGATCGTGCGGCGTTTGCGGTTCACCGCGCCGCGCCAGATAGTCGGGCGACGCCGCCAGCACCATGTGCATCGGGTAGAGCGGGCGGGCCACCAGCCGGCTGTCGGGATCGACCCGGCTGCCGATGCCGACGTCGAAACCTTCGCCCACCAGATTCACCACCCGGGCGTCCAGCGACAGATCGAGATCGATCTGCGGGTAGCGCGCCAGAAATTGCGGGATCAACGGCATCAGCATCTGGCGGCCGAAGCCGGGGATCATCGTGACGCGCACCACCCCGGCCGGCGCCTGCCGTTCGCCGCCGGCGCTTTCCAGCGTCGCCGCCAACGCCTGCCACAGCGGCGCCACCTGCGCCAGCAGCGCTTTGCCCTCGTCGGTCAGCAGCACGTTGTGGGTGTTGCGCTGAAACAGCCGCAGCGCCAGCTTCTCTTCCAGCGCGCGGATATTTTTGCTGACCGCCGCCGGCGTGACGCCCAGCTGGCGGGCGGCGGCGGAGAAATTTTGCGCCTGCGCGGCGGCGAGGAAGGCCGGCAGCAGGCGGTGCACGTCAAAGGGCAGCGACATAGTGGTTGATACTTTCGGTTGAAATTGAAGTGACCTTGAACAGCCTACACCCGAAGCGGCAGAAATGGAAAAATGCCTCATCTTCTTTACGTTCAAGGAATCCTTTATGTCACGCATTTTAGTGTTAACCGCCCACCGCACCCCCGACGAGTCGCGCATCAACCAGGCGCTGATCGAGGCCGTGCGCCCGCTGCCTAACGTGACCGTGCACGAGCTTATCCGCGCTTACCCGGATTACCGCATCGACGTGGCGCGTGAACAGGAGCTGCTGGAAAGTCATGATGCGGTGGTGATGATGTTCCCGTTTTTCTGGTACAGCTCGCCGGCGATCCTGCGCGAATGGCAGGACGCGGTATTAACCTATGGTTTCGCCTACGGCAGCGAGGGCACTAAACTGCACGGCAAGCCGCTGCAGCTGGTGGTGAGCACCGGCGGCAACGCGCAGGCCTACACGCCGGCAGGCTACAACCGCTATCCGGTGCAGGATCTGCTGCTGCCGTTCCACGCGCTGGCTAACCTGACCGGCATGGATTATCTGCCGCCGCATCTGGTGCAGGGCGTGACCGACATGAGCGATGAGCAGTTGGCGCAAGCGGCCGCCGGGGTGGTGGCGCTGATGGGGACATTGTAGGGCGCAGCGCTCGCCGCGCCCTGCGGGGTTAGTCTTCGAGCAGCCACCACACCGCTTCGAACGGCCGCAGCGTCAGCGCCTGCGGCTGATCCGCCGAGTCGCTGTAGTTGCTCATCAGCGGGCGCCACTGGGCGGAGGCTTCCACGCCTTCCGCCGCCCAGGCCAGCGGTTCGCGGCTCAGGTTGGCCACCACCAGCAGGCGCTGGCCGTTCCAGCTGCGCTGATAGCACCACAGCGCCGGGTGATCCGGCGCCAGATCCTGATAGTCGCCGTGGGTCAGCAGCGGATACTGCTTGCGCAGGGTGATCAGTTGGCGGTAGGCGTAAAACACCGAGTCGAGATCGGCCAGCGCCGCGTCGGCGTTGATCTGCGGGTAGTTCTCGGCGCAGCCGATCCACGGCGTGCCGGTGGTGAAACCGGCGTGCGGCGCGGAGCTCCACTGCATCGGCGTGCGGCCGTTGTCGCGCGATTTGTCCGCCAGGATCGCCAGCAGTTCGGCGTCGCCGCGGCCCTGGGCGCTCAGTTCGGCGTACATGTTCAGGCTTTCCACGTCGCGATACTGCTCGATGGCGCGGAAGCCGGGGTTGGTCATGCCGATCTCTTCACCCTGGTAGATATAAGGCGTGCCCTGCATACCGTGCAGCACCATCGCCAGCATTTTGGCGGCCGGTACTCGCAGTGCGCCTTCATCGCCAAAGCGCGACACGATGCGCGGTTGATCGTGGTTACACCAGAACAGCGCGTTCCAGGCGCGGTTATGCATCCCTTGCTGCCAGTGGCGGAAGATCTGCTTCAGTTCCACATAATCCGGCGCCGCCCGCGTCCATTTTTCACCGCCGGCGTAGTCCACTTTTAGGTGGTGGAAGTTGAAGGTCATCGACAGCTCTTCGCCGCTCTGCGCCGCGTACTGCTGGCAATGCTCAAGCGTGGTGGAAGACATCTCGCCCACCGTCATCAGGCCGCGTGGCTGGAACACGTCGCGGCTCATTTCCTGCAGGAACTCGTGAATGCGCGGGCCGTCGGTGTAGAAGCGGCGGCCGTCACCCTGGCTGTCGGACGGGAAATCCTGCTGCTTGGACACCAGGTTGATCACGTCGAGGCGCAGGCCGTCGACGCCTTTGTCCGCCCAGAACTGACACACTTTCTTCAGCTCTTCGCGCACCGGCGGGTGTTCCCAGTTGAGATCCGCCTGCTCGGTGGCGAACAGGTGCAGGTAGTACTGGCCGCTGTCGGCGTGCCACTGCCAGGCATTGCCGCCGAACTTGGAGCGCCAGTTGTTCGGCGGCGTATCCCCTTCGCCGTCGCGCCAGACGTAGAACTGGCGATACGGGCTGTGGCGATCCTGCGCGGCTTTGAACCACGGGTGCTCGGTCGAGGTGTGGTTGAACACCATGTCCATCACGATGCGGATGCCGCGCCGGTGGGCGGCGGCGACCAGCTGCTCGAAGTCCGCCATGGTGCCGTAAGCCGGATCGATGGCGCAGTAGTCCGCCACGTCATAGCCGTTGTCCACCTGGGGTGAGACGTAGACCGGCGTCAGCCAGATGGCGTCGACGCCCAGCTCCTGCAGATAGTCCAGCCGCCGGGTCACGCCGGTCAAATCGCCGTAGCCGTTGCCGGTGCTGTCTTGAAAACTCTTCGGATAAATTTGGTAGATGACGCCGTTCTGCCACCAGGGGGTTGGGTTGCTCATAGATCAATACCTTTGAATCGTGACAACGGGCCTGTACCCTTCATCTTTCAAACTGCAGCGTTGTTGGCTGCTGGCGCTGCACCCCAGTCACTTACTTGAGTAAGCTCCTGGGGATTTGCACCCTTGCCGCCTAGCTACAGCTCGAAAGCTATAGGGTATTTCCAGCCCCTACATTCATGTTGCGTATTTTGCGTCAATTAAACCGGCAGCTCGCCGCGGGCGGCCTTGCGTTTGTAGACCATGATGGTCAGCACCAGCGGGATGACGATCGCCACCAGAATCGCCAGCGAGTAAATCAGCCAGAACTGCGGCTTGATAGACAGGATGCCCGGCAGGCCGCCGACGCCGATGCCGTTGGCCATCACGCCGTCCAGGCCGCAGATCAGGCCGGCGATCGCGGAGCCGATCATCGCGCACAGCATCGGGAAGCGGTATTTGAGGTTGATGCCGTACATCGCCGGTTCGGTCACGCCGAGGTAGGCGGAGATCGCCGCCGGCACCGAGATTTCGCGCTCGTTGGCCTTGCGGCTGATGATGATGATGCCGAGCACCGCCGAGGCCTGCGCGATGTTGGACAGCGCAATCAGCGGCCACACCGGGGTGCCGCCCATGCTCTGGATCATCTGCATGTCGATGGCCAGCGTGGTCTGGTGCACGCCGGTGATCACCAGCGGCGCATACAGGAAGCCGAACAGCGCGGCGCCCACCGGGGCGAAGCTGCCGGTCATCACCGCTTTCACCGCCCAGGCAACCCCATCGCCGATCATGCGGCCGAACGGCCCGATCAGCGCGTGCGCCAGGAACACCGCCAGCAGCAGCGAGACTACCGGCACCACCACCAGATAGAGATAATCGGGGACGATCTTTTTCAGCCGGGTCTCGATCCAGCCCAGCGCCATGCCCGCCAGGATCGACGGGATCACCTGCGCCTGATAGCCGACTTTCTGGATCACGAACCAGCCGAAGTTCCACACTTCCGGCGTTTGCTGGCCGAGCAGGTAGGAGTTCATCAGCTGTGGCGACACCAGGGTGACGCCCAGCACGATGCCGAGCACCGGCGTGCCGCCCATCTTTTTCACCGTCGACCAGCAGATGGCCACCGGCAAGAACATGAAGATCGCTTCACCCAGCAGCCACAGGAAGTCGTAAACGGTTTTCCACGCCGGGTGCATCTGCGCCAGCGTTTGGCCGTCGGACATCGGGATGTCGCCGATCACGTTGCGGAAGCCGAGGATCAGACCGCCGCTGATCAGCGCCGGCAGCAGCGGGAAGAAGATCTCGGCGAAGTGGGAGATGGTGCGCTCGGTCCAGGTCATGTTCTGGCGCGCGGCGACCTTGGCCTGTTCTTTGTCGGCCTCGTTGACGCCGGTGCTGGCGATCAGCGCCTGATAGTAGTCGCCGACGTCGGTGCCGATCACCACCTGGAACTGCCCGGCGTTGGTGAAGCAACCTTTGACCATCGGCAGCTCTTCGATTTCTTTGGGGCTGGCCTTGCTGGGGTCATTGAGGACGAAACGCAGCCGGGTAATGCAATGGCTGACGGTGGCGATATTCTCGCGGCCGCCGACCAAAACAATCAGGCGGTCAATATCCTGCTGTTTTACTTTGCTCATTATGGGATACCTGCAGAGGTGTTGACTGAGTAATGATCAAAGCTTAGTCACTCGGCTTTTTTAATGGAATGGGAACGTTCCCGGTTTGGGGCGAGGATCACAAAATGACAAAAAATGGTCGCTTTTTAATCAGGAAAGTTTGCTGGGCACCACCAAGCGGCGGATCCCCTGTTCGCCGCTGAGCTGCGCCAGCAGCTGCTGCGCCGCCAGCAGGCCGGCGCTGCCGTAGCCGAACTCGACCGACAGGGTATCGGGGAACAGGAAGCTGAGCAGCGGGGTGTTGCCGATGGCGCATACCTGAATGGCGCGCGCCGGCTGCTGCTGCAGGTACTTTATCGCCCCCAGGGCGATGCTGTCGGAGGCGCAGATCAGTGCGCTGGTGTGTGTATCAATCACTTCGGCGGCGTGCTGGAAACCGCTCTGGTAGCTCAGCTCGCCCAACGTGGCGCGCGGCGTGAGCTTGAGGCGTTCACAGGCGTCGAGGTAGGCCTGATAGCGGCGCTGGCCGGTGGTGGCGTCGCTGAGCTGCACCCCCAGATAGCCGATATGCCGGTGCCCTTGCCGGTACAGGCGATCCATCAGCAGGTTCACCGCGCCGGCGTCGTCGTAGCAGACGGACGAGAAGCCGTCGTATTCACGCACCATCACCACCATTTTTTCCTGCCACGGTTTGAGCATCGCCGCAGTCAGGCCGGTGAAGCCGAACAGGATCACCCCGTCGACGTTGCGCTGGCGCAGCACGTGCAGGTGCTCCTGCACCAGGCGGGTTTCGAACTGGCTCTCCATCACGATCGGGTCGAAGCCCTGCTGGTACAGCAGCGGCAGCATGGTGCGCACCGCCTGGTTTTCCGACGGCGAATCGAGACGGGAAACGATGATGCCCACCACCTTGTCGCTCTGGCCGCGCATGGCGCGCGCCGACTTGGAGGGGGTAAACCCTTGCTGACGGATCACCGCTTCCACCCGTTCGCGGGTTTGCGGGCTCACGCTGCCTTCATTGTTCAGCACGCGTGAGACGGTGGATTTGCCTACGCCGCTCAGGCGTGCGATGTCCTTGATGGTCAGCCGGTTTTGCATGGTTTACTTTTCGTTGAAGTGGACAGGCGTAACATAACGGCCTGTAAAACAATGCCCGTCAGCATAGCTCATTTTCCCACGCGGATCTTGAGGCAAAACGGGATTGTGACATTGCGATGAACGGCCGCTCCTGCCGCTCTGTTTTTCCCTTTACCGGAGGTTATTCCCCATATGGACCCCGACCCGACTGCTTTAGACACTCACTCGGTTCACCGGTAAAACCTCTCCGCCTGGCGCTGCTGTTTTACCGGTGAAGTACATCACGGTAACCGGTGGCGCGCGCTTCGTCGTTCGCTCCTGCTGCTGAAAAAGAATAAGGATCTGCGTTGGCAGAGGCTTTTTGGCGTGCCCGCCATCCGCCCGGCCGGTGACGATCCCCGTTTACCCGCTGCCGTGAGGCACCGGGCGACGAGGTGCGAACCATGAAACTGAAAAAACTCCCCCGTCAGCTGCTGGGCCTGTTCGCCCGCGGCCTTCCGCGCCGTTTGGTGCGCCGCGACAGCCTGCTGGACGGCGTCGGCGGCGCTGCGCGCGATATGCCGGCCGGCCTGGCGCAGCAGCGGCTGGACTGTGCCGCCGCAGAGACAATGCAGCTGTTTGAGCGTTTTCACAGCCACCCGGAAGGCATCACCGCCCATGAGGCGGAACAGATGCGCCGGCGCTGCGGCGAGAACGTCATCGACGATCAGCAGAAAGAGGCCTGGTGGCAGCACCTCTGGCACTGCTACCGCAACCCGTTCAACCTGCTGCTGACCGCGCTCGGCATGATCTCTTACGCCACCGAGGATCTCACCGGCGCGTTGGTGATCGCGCTGATGGTGCTGATCTCCACGCTGCTGAACTTCATCCAGGAGGCGCGCTCCAACCGGGCGGCTGATGCGCTGAAAGCGATGGTGAGCAACACTGCCACGGTGATCCGCAGCGATGCGCTCACCGGCAGGAGCGAGCACGTGGAGCTGCCGATCGCGCAGCTGGTGCCGGGCGATATCGTCAAGCTGGCGGCCGGCGACATGATCCCGGCGGATCTGCGCCTGCTGTCGGCCAAGGATCTGTTCATCAGCCAGGCGGCGCTGACCGGCGAATCGCTGCCGGTGGAAAAATCCGCGGCGCCGCAGGCGCTGGCGGCCGATCCGCTCGACTGCCGGAACCTGTGCTTCATGGGCACCAACGTGGTCAGCGGCACCGCGCTGGCAATGGTGATCGGCACCGGCGGCGGCACCTATTTCGGCCAGCTGGCGCAGCGCGTCACCAGCCAGGATGAGCAGCCGAACGCCTTCCAGAGCGGCATCAGCAAGGTCAGCTGGCTGCTGATCCGCTTTATGCTGGTGATGACGCCGATCGTGCTGCTGATCAACGGCTACACCAAGGGCGACTGGTGGGAAGCGGCGCTGTTCGCGCTGTCGGTGGCGGTCGGGCTGACGCCGGAAATGCTGCCGATGATCGTCACCTCGACGCTGGCCAAAGGGGCGGTGAAGCTGTCGCGCCAGAAGGTGATCGTCAAACGCCTGGACGCCATTCAGAACTTCGGCGCCATGGACATTCTGTGCACCGACAAGACCGGCACCCTGACCCAGGACAAGATCGTGCTGGAGCGCCACACCGATGCGTTCGGCGCCGGCAGCGAGCGGGTGCTGCGCTACGCCTGGTTGAACAGCTTCTACCAGACCGGGCTGAAAAACCTGCTCGACGTGGCGGTGCTGAGCTGCGCTGAGCAGAATCGGCAGCCGGAAGCGTTGCAAAACTACCGCAAGGTGGACGAGATCCCGTTCGATTTCGTGCGCCGCCGCATGTCGGTGGTGGTGGCCAAGGACAACGAGTATCACGAGCTGGTGTGCAAGGGCGCGCTGGAAGAGATGCTGGCGATTTGCAGCCACGTGCGCCACGAAGACGAGGTGATCCCGCTGAGCGAGGCGCTGCTGGCGCGCATTCGCCGCATCACCGACGATCTCAACCAGCAGGGGCTGCGGGTGGTGGCGGTGGCCAACAAGGTCCTGCCGGCGCAAACCCATGAATACGGCGTGGCGGACGAGTCGGATCTGATCCTCGAAGGCTACGTCGCCTTCCTCGATCCGCCGAAGGAAAGCACCGCGCCGGCGCTGGCGGCGCTGAAACAGAACGGCGTCACGGTGAAGATCCTCACCGGCGACAACGAGCTGGTGGCCGCCAAAGTGTGCCGGGACGTCGGGCTGGAGGCCGATAGTCTGCTGCGCGGCAGCGAGATCGAGCAGATGGACGACGAGCAGCTGGCGCAGGCGGCGGCGCGCACCACGGTGTTCGCCAAGCTGACGCCGCTGCACAAAGAGCGCATCGTCAAACTGCTGCGCCGCCAGGGGCACGTGGTGGGCTTTATGGGCGACGGCATCAACGACGCGCCGGCGCTGCGCGCGGCCGATATCGGCATCTCCGTCGATTCGGCGGTGGACATCGCCAAGGAAGCGGCGGACATCATCCTGCTGGAAAAAAGCCTGATGGTGCTGGAGCAGGGGGTGATCGAAGGGCGCCGTACCTTCGCCAACATGCTGAAATACATCAAGATGACCGCCAGCTCCAACTTCGGTAACGTGTTCAGCGTGCTGATCGCCAGCGCCTTCCTGCCGTTCCTGCCGATGCTGCCGCTGCACCTGTTGATTCAGAACCTGATGTACGACATCTCGCAGATCGCCATCCCGTTCGATAACGTCGACGACGATCAGATCACCCAGCCGCAGCGCTGGAACTCCGCCGATTTGGGGCGGTTTATGGTGTTCTTTGGGCCGATCAGCTCGATCTTCGACGTGCTGACCTTCAGCCTGATGTGGTGGGTATTCAAGGCCAACACGCCGGAAATGCAGACGCTGTTCCAGTCCGGCTGGTTCGTGGAAGGGCTGCTGTCGCAAACGCTGATCGTGCACATGATCCGCACGCGCAAAATTCCGTTTATCCAGAGCCGCCCGTCCTGGCCGCTGTGCATCATGACGCTGGCGGTGATCGCCACCGGCATCGGCCTGGTGTTCTCGCCGCTGGCCGGCTTCCTGCAGCTGCAGGCGCTGCCGCTCGGCTACTTCCCGTGGCTGGTGCTGATCCTCGCCGGTTACATGGTGCTGACCCAGTGCGTGAAAGGCTGGTTCGTGCGCCGCTACGGCTGGCAATAACCCGTTCGCCCCCTCCGGCCGGGAGGGGGCAACTGTGATCCCGTCCGCTTTTTCACCGCAACGGTTGGACATCTGTTCTGGGCTGAGTCTTTATCTACAGCGTTGGCTGTTTTCCCCTGCGCCTTTCAAGCCACCGCGTTGTTGGCTGTACGCCCGCCCCCAGTGACTTAGCAGACCTAAGCGCTTGGGGATGCGGGCGCTTGCCGCCTAGCGGTGGTTTGAAATTCATTGGGGATATTTTGTTTTTTTCCTCTGAGGAATTTCCGATGCACAGACCTTTCCGTTATACGCTACTGGCTTCATCGTTATGGTTTTCTTGCGGCGCGCTGGCGCAGCCGGCTGGCGATCTGCCGCTGATGCCCTGGCCGCAGCAGGTGGAAGTGACGCAACCGGCGGGCAAGCTGGTGCTGGATCACCGTTTGTCCCTGACGCTGCAGGGTGACGACTTGGGCGACGCGCTGCCGCGCTGGCGCCAGCGCATCGAACTGCAGACCGGCTGGACGCTGGCGCCGGCGGGTGAAGCGAAGGACGGCGCGGCGATCAGGGTGATGATTAAAGACCGGGTGGCGGCGCAGCCGCTGCCGGGCAGCGACGAGAGTTACCGGCTGGCGGTCACGCCGCAGGGCGCCACGCTGACCGCCAACACCCGATTCGGCGCGCTGCGCGGCATGGAAACCCTGCTGCAGCTGCTGCAGACCGACGGGCAAAATACCTTCCTGCCGCTGGTGGATATCCGCGACGTGCCGCGCTTCCCGTGGCGCGGCGTTTTGTTGGATTCGGCGCGTCATTTCCTGCCGCTGCCGGACATTCTGCGCCAGCTCGACGGCATGGCGGCGGCCAAGCTTAACGTGTTCCACTGGCACCTGACCGACGATCAGGGCTGGCGCTTTGCCTCCGAGCATTATCCCAAGCTGCAACAGCAAGCCAGCGACGGCCAGTTCTACACCCGCGAGCAAATGCGGCAGGTGGTGGCTTACGCCACGGCGCGCGGCATTCGCGTGGTGCCGGAAATCGACATGCCGGGGCACGCCTCCAGCATTGCGGTGGCCTATCCCGACCTGATGAGCGCGCCGGGGCCGTATCGCATGGAGCGCGAGTGGGGCGTGCATAAGCCGACGCTCGATCCGACCCGCGACAAGGTGTATCAGTTTGTCGACACGATCGTCGGCGAGCTGGCGGCGATCTTCCCCGATCCTTATCTGCACATCGGCGGCGACGAGGTGGACGCCAGCCAGTGGCGGGCGTCGCCGTCGATTCAGGCGTTTATGCAGAAGAACGGGCTGGCGGATACCCATGCGCTGCAGGCCTACTTCAACCAAAAGCTGGAAAAGATCCTCGAGAAACACCAGCGGCAGATGGTTGGCTGGGACGAGATCTACCATCCGTCGCTGCCGCGCTCGATCGTCATTCAGTCCTGGCAGGGGCAAGACTCGCTGGGTGCCAGCGCCCAGGACGGCTATCAGGGCATTCTCTCCACCGGTTTCTACCTCGATCAGCCGCAAAGCACCGCCTATCACTACCGCAATGAAATTCTGCCGCAGCCGCTGGGGGTCGAGACGGCGGTGCAACCTGGCGAGCAGGCGCAAAGCTGGCGTTTCAGCATGCCGCGCCTAAAGGGCAGCGCGGTGGAGGGCAGCTTCACGCTGATCGAGGGCAAACAGGGCTGGCGCGGCTTTATCGATTTCAACGGCAAATCGCGCCGCGCGGTGCACGACATCGTCTGGCGCACGCCGCAGCAGGTGACGTTCCGCGTCGATACCTGGATGGGTGACACGCGGCCGGTGTTCACGCTGCAGCAGGACAAGCTCAGCGGCTATATGTTGGTCGGCAACGTGCGCTACCCCACCCAGGGCGACAAACTGGCGGCGGTGCCGGCGGGCAAGATGCCGGTGGTGCCGGACGAGAAAGGGCAAGCCAACATTCTCGGCGGTGAAGCGGCGCTGTGGGCGGAAAACGTGCGTGCGCCGCTTCTCGATCTCAAGCTGTGGCCGCGCGCCTTCGCGGTGGCGGAGCGGCTGTGGTCGGCACAGGACGTCACCGACGAAAGCAACATGTACCGGCGGCTGGCGGCGATCGACGCCTGGTCGGTGGTGTCGGTCGGCCTGCAGCAGCACGCGGAAACGGCGCGCGAATTCACCCGGCTGAGCAACAGCGTGCAGATCCTGCCGCTGCAGATCCTGGCCGAGGCGGTGGAGCCGGCGCAGTATTACACCCGCCAGCACCTGAAGTTCCAGGCCGGCAACTATCACCAGTTCGAACCGCTGAACCGCTTTGCCGATGCGCTGCCGCCGGAGAGCGGCGCGGTACGCGACATGCATGCCCAGGTCGCGGCCTTGCTGAAGGATAAGCGCGATAAGGCGGCGGCGCAGGCGCTGCGCGAACGGCTGCAGCGCTGGCAGGCGAACGGCGCGGCAGTGCAGACGGCGATCGCGGGCAACCGCACGCTGCGGGAGCTGGCGCCGGTGGCGCAGGACGTTGACGCTTTGGCCACGCTGGGCTTAACGCTGCTGGATCGCTATCAGCAGGGCAAACCGCTGAGCCGGGCCGAGGCCGAGCAAGCGCAGCGCCGGCTGGATGCGGCGGCGCAGACGCGCGACGAAGTGGTGATTGCGGCGGTGTACCCGCTGGAGGCGCTGCTGCGCGGCCTTAAAACGGAGTGAGGGTGACGGGGCTCGGCCAGTTGAGCCCCGGTTTTGTTACGCCCGGAGCGACAGCGGCGCATACCCGATGGCGTGCTGCAGGTAATTCAGCAGCAGCTGGCGGGTGAAGCGCGGCTCATCGATGCCGCTGCCCTGCAGGAAGCGTTGCAGGTTGCTGCAGTCCCACCGATAGGTGTCTTGATAGAGCTCCACCGTCGATAGCTCGTCTACCATGTGGTCCTTGAACAGGCTGAGCAGCGGGTACAGCGGCGCGTCGCTGTCGTTTTCCCATTGGGCCCGCCATTGTGCGAAGGGCAAGGGGCGAAAACGATAACCGAACTCGCGCTCCAGCAGGCTGAAAAACTCACGCAGCGTCAGATTATTGTCACCTTGATGGATCAGGTTGAATTTCTGCCCCAGCGCTTGCGGATTGCGAGAGACGTGGGCGATGGCCCGGGTCATGTAATCCACCGTGGTCAACCCTTCGCGCATATCCCGTAAATCCGGCACCGTGCCGCTGCTGATGCAGGTTTTCACCAGCCGCCCCCACCATTGGTAATCGGCGTTGACGCCGGTACGGCTGTGGCAGGTGGCGTAGCCCAGGCGGAAAGTCATCAGCGGCAGGCCTTGCGCCGCCGCCAAATCGGCGATCTTTTCCATCACCCATTTGCTGCGCACGTAGCCGATATCGCGGCTGACCGCCGGCAGGTTTTGATCGATATCGTCGTTTTCCCGCATCACCCGTTTGCCGGTGTGCAGATGCCCCCAGCTGTAAACGGAGATGGTCGACAGCAGCATCAGCGGTTTGGTGCGGCTCTGCGCTGCGAAGCGAATGATTTCCCGCAGGCCCTGCACGTTGTCGCGCTTCATGTAGGCGTAAGGCTGGATAAAATTCACCGCGCTGGCCGAATGGTAAACCAGGTCGATATCTCGGCTTAACGTCCTGTAGGCCGCAGGCGTCAGCGAAAAGTCGTGTTCCGCGACGTTGCCAGGCACCATATGAATGCGCGCGTGCTGGCTGGCGTTCAGCGCGATCCGGTAGCGCTGCAGCACTGCCTCAAGCCGCTGTCTCGGCGGCAGTTTGGCGCCGTCGCGCACCAGACAGTACAGCTCGGCATCGGTGGTGCGCAGCAGATCGGCCAACAGATGCGCGCCGACGAAACCGGTGGCGCCGGTGAGCAAAATGGCGCGCGGCGCGCTGATTTGCCGCGGATCGAACGTCTGATCGATGACGAGATCCGACGGCAAATACACATCATCTTGCAAGGCACGCGCTGCGCCTTGCCGCTGTGTCGGTTGCCGGTCTCTGCGTTGTGCCAGTGCCTGCGCCAGGGCACCCAGAGTGGGATATTCATAGATGTCGTGCACCGAGGTCTCGACGGCGAACGCCTTGGCCAGCGCCGCCATCAGCTTGGCCGCCAACAGCGAGTGGCCGCCCAGCGAGAAAAAATCATCGTCGGTTGCAGGCTGTTCCACTTTCAGCAACGAGCGCCACAGATCGGCGACGACGCGCTGGTCGGCGGTCAGCGGCTGCGCAACGCCGGCGCTGACCGGTTGGTAATGCGCCAACAGGGCCGCTTTGTCTATCTTGCCGTTGTTGTTCAGCGGCATGTGTTGCAGTAAACGATAATCGGCGGGCAGAAATGCGCTGGGCAACGTTTCTTTCAGTTTCTGTCGGACGCGTGCGATCACGCTTTCGCCGTCACTCTTCGCGATCAGAAACGCCACGATTTTCTTGCCCAGCGGATCATCTGCCATCGCCACGGCGGCCACCGCTTTACGAACGCCCGCCACCTGCAGCATGGCGTTTTCGATTTCGCCCAGTTCAATGCGATTGCCGCGGATTTTGACCTGATCGTCGATACGGCCCAGATATTGAATGCGGCCATCCGCCAGCCAGCGAGCCCGATCGCCGCTGCGGTACAGACGTAACCCGGCGAAGTGAGGCGGGGTGATGAAGCGCTCGGCGGTCAACGCCGGATTGTTCAGGTAGCCGCGCGCCAGACAACGACCGCTGATATACAGCTCGCCGGGGCGATCGCCGATCACGGGCTGCAGTCGGTCATCGAGGATGAATATTTCGGTATCGCCGATGGGCCGCCCAATGCTGGCGGGCGGATTTTGCGTGGCGCAAGCCACCCGGTTGCAGGTGACGAATATGGTGGCTTCTGTCGGGCCGTAGTAATCGATCAAGGGATAATCGATGCCGCGCAGATCGATCGGATGGAGTTTCTCCCCCGAGCTGAACAGATACCGCAGCGCCAGATTGGTCGGCTGCGGCGCGCCGACCACGTCGGCGACCAGCACGGCGGGCAGGCTGGCGTGGGTGATACCCTGTTCGGCAAAATAGGCCAGCAGCACTTCCGGCTGCAGGCGAGCGTCTTCCGGCGGCAGATACAATGTGCCGCCGCTGGTCAGAGGCGACCAGACCTCCCATTGCGCGACGTCGAAACTCAAGCCGGCGATCAGCGTAGAACGACTTTCGGCATCCATAGCGAATTGCTTGTTATGCCAGAGAATTAAATTCAGCAGCGACTGATGTTCGATCAGCACACCTTTCGGTTTGCCGGTGGTGCCTGAAGTGAAAATGAGATAAACGATGGCATCGGGAGGCGGAGAGATTGACGTTATATTTTCCTGTGGCGAAATTGATATATTATCAATATAAATAATATCCTCGCTGAAGTTATTTTCCGATAACGCAATCGTCGCGTTGCTGGCGAGTATTAAAGGGGAACCGCTTTGCGTAACGATATCCTGTATTCTTTTTTCCGGGTAACGCGCGTCGATGGGAATATAGCCTGCGCCGGCTTTGACGATCGCCAACATACCGATCAGCATTTCCGGCGTGCGCAGCGTGACGAGCGGCACATAGCTGCCGGGTGCCACGCCCCGCCGTCGCAACAGCGCGCACAGTGCGTTGCTGGCTTCATCCAATTGACGGTAGGTCAGGTGTTTATTATCGCCGACGACGGCAAGTTTTTCCGGATAACGGGAAACTTGTTGGATAAAATAATCCAATACGCTAGGTGCCATGGTTATCTCCTGTCATTATTCACGGGGTGAATGAAATGAAACAGCAATGACCCGGCCGGGTGAAAAACAATTATAGGCGTATTTTTATTGTGGAATTGTAAATGTGAGCGATATTACGCTATCGCTATAAATTAATTGGATTAATAAAATTCTTATCAATAAAAACGGCCAGCCAAAGCTGACCGTCATTCGCGAGCGTGTCGATTAACGACGCACGGCGATGGCTTCGATTTCGATCTTCACGTCTTTCGGCAGACGCGCCACTTCTACGCAGGAGCGGGCCGGGAACGGCGCGCTGTGCTCGGTGAAGAAGGCTTCGTACGCGGCGTTGACGGTGGCGAAGTCGTTCAGGTCTTTCACGAACACGGTGGTTTTCACGATGTCGGCAACGACCAGGCCGGCAGCTTCGACGATCGCTTTGACGTTCTCCAGCGACTGGCGCGCCTGAGCGGCGACGTCGTCGGCAACGGCGCCGGTTTTCGGATCGACCGGGATCTGGCCGGAAGTGATGATCATGCTGCCCAAATCAACGCCCTGCACGTAAGGACCAATGGCTGCCGGGGCGAGTTCAGTGCTGATGTTACGTGACATGTTTTCTCCTGATAGACCCGTTGTCTTTCACGCCGCCGCGCGGTCGGCCGCAGCTTGAAATTCGGTGGGTAGCAACGTGGGTAGAGTTATTTTCAGGCACCCATTATAGGGAGTGACGCGCAGATTAACAGCGCCGCTCCCGTTAAAAGGGCAGAATTCAGTCGGCCTGCAACACCACCTGATGCTCGAACTCTTTTTCGCAGTAGCGGCACTTCAGGTGCACTTCGCCGTCGCGCGGCTTCACGCTGAAGCTCGACGCCACCGGCTCGCTGCGGCTGATGCAGTTGCTGTTCGGGCAGGTCAGCACGCCGTCGATGTGGTCAGGCAGGCTGAGGGTCAGTTTGCGCACCACTTCATAGTTGTCGATGCGGTTTACCGTGGCCTTCGGCGCGTACATCGCCAGCTGGTTGGCCTGCTGCTCGGTCAGAAACGTGTTCTCGATCTTGATCAGATCCTTGCGGCCCAGCTCGTTGGAGGGCAGGTTCAGGCCGATGGTGATGCGTTGGTCGGTGGCGGTCAGCTTGAACAGCGTCAGCAGTTTAAAACCGATCTGCGCCGGAATGTGGTCGATCACCGTGCCGCATTTGATCGCTTCGACCTGCAGTTTGTTGTCGTGAGTCATGGCGGTTCCCCCTTAAAGAGCCAAATCGGCGTTGAGTACCAGCGCCAGCAGCGCCTGGCGGGCGAAGATGCCGTTGCCCGCCTGCTGGAAGTAGTAAGCGTACGGCGTTTTATCCACGTCGGTGGCGATCTCGTCGATACGCGGCAGCGGGTGCAGCACCTTGAGGTTGGCGCGCGCGCCGGCCAGATCCGCAGCGCGCAGCACGAACTGCGCCTTCACGTTGGCGTACTCGGAAGGATCGAGGCGCTCTTTCTGTACCCGGGTCATGTAGAGAATATCCAGCTCCGGCACCACTTCTTCAATGCTGCTGTGCAGGCTGTACTCGATGCCTTTCTCTTCCAGCATTTTCAGGATGTAGGCCGGCATCGCCAGCGCGTCCGGGGCGATGAAGTAGAAGCGGTTGCCTTCGAACTTGGCCAGCGCCTGGGTGAGCGAGTGCACGGTGCGGCCGTACTTCAGGTCGCCGACCATGGCGATGCTGAGATTGCTCAGGCGCCCCTGGGTTTCCTGGATGGTGAACAGATCCAGCAGGGTCTGGGTCGGGTGCTGGTTGGCGCCGTCGCCGGCGTTAAGCACCGGCACGTTGCCGGAGAACTCCGAGGCCATGCGCGCCGCGCCTTCCTGCGGATGACGCATCACGATGGCGTCCACGTAGGTGCTGATCACCGAGATGGTGTCGGCCAGGGTTTCGCCTTTCTTGCCGAGCGAGGTGTTGCTGCCGTCGGCGAAGCCCACCACCGAGGCGCCGAGGCGGTGCATCGAGGTTTCGAACGACAGGCGGGTACGGGTCGAGGCTTCAAAGAAGCAGCTGGCGATCACCTTGTGTTTCAACAGTTCCGGCTGCGGGTTGGCTTTCAGACCGGCGGCGGTGCGCAGCACCAGCTCCAGATCCTCGCGGCTGAGATCGTTAATAGAGATGATGTGTTTGTGATACAGCGGGTTGGCCATTTTTCACTCCTCCTCGACGCGTGCCCGTGGCGCGGGACTTTGGGTATGCCCTTTATCTTTCAAGCCGCAGCGGCGTTGGCTGCCCGCCGTCACCCCAGTCACTTAGTGGTCTAAGCTCCTGGGGACTCCAGCGGTTGCCGCCTGGCTGCGCCCCGAAATCTTTCGGGCATAATTTTTTAAGGCAAAAAAAAGCCCCTCAATGAGGGGCTTGAAACGATCGGTTTAGCAACAGGAGAAACAACGGCAGCTGGCCGCCGATAGGCAGTCGGTTTTGTCGATTGCGACTAACAAAACAAACGTCGTTTTTCATGCTTTCTCCTGGCAAATTGTGGCGCATTATACTCGCGCTTTTCGCCACTGCAAGCGTTAAAACGCCGTTTTTTGCCGCCCCGCAATCGATTGGCCGGCGATGGCCGCCCGCCGGCTATTTGCTGACGCGATCGTAGTAGACCATGTCGGCGTTCAGCCCCTGTTGGTAGCCTTTGACGTTGTCGCGCAGCACCACTTCGGTTTTGGCCTGATCGATAAACACGTACGGCGAACTGCGCTGCAGTTCCTGCTGCATGGCGGTGTACAGCGCGCGGCGCTTGGCCGGATCGGCTTCGGCCAGCGCCGCCAGCGTCTGCTGGTTCAACTGCGGGATCTGCCAGCCGTTCAGCCCGGCCACCGTGCTGCTTTTGCCGTCGTTGTAGGCGAAGGCGCTGGCGTTGGAGTGGGCGTCGAAGTAATCCGGGATCCACAGGCGGATCGCCGCCTGATGCTGCCTGGCGCGCACGCGGGAGTAAACCTGGCTGCCCGCGGCGGGCAGCAGCTCGACCTTCACGCCGGCGGCGGCGAAGCTGCCCTGCAGCGCCTGCGCGATGGTGATGAACGGCGGCTTGTTCTCCACGTCCAGCGTAAAGGCGGCGTGGGTGATGCCCGCCTTGGCCAAGATGGCTTTCGCCTTGGCCGGATCGTAGCGGAACGGATTGGTCTCCAGCGCGCCCGGCAGCCCGACCGGCAGGAAGCTCTGGTGCACGAAGTATTGGCCCTTCAGCAGATCCTTCGTGATGCCTTGATAATCCACCAGGTAGCGCGCCGCTTCCCAGAACGCCGGGTTGTTCAGCAGCGGATTGGTGCCGTTGCCGGTGTTGAACACCAGGTAGTTTTGCTCGGCGGACGGGATCTCCAGCACCTTGACGCCCGGCTGGTTTTTCAGCGTGTCGGTCTGATCGGCGCCCAGTTCGCGGGCGATATCGGCGTCGCCCTGCTGGATCAGCAGGCGGCGGGTGGCCGGATCCGGCACGTTTTTAATGATGATGTTTTTCAGCTGCGGCTTGTCGCCCGGCGTGGTGGGGTTGGCGTCCAGCACGATCGCCTGATGCGGCTGATAGACGCGCATCTTGAACGGGCCGCTGCCGGCGGAGTGCATTTTCAGCCAGGCGTTGCCGAAGTCGCCGTCTTTGACGTTGGCCAGCGCCGCTTTGCTGTCGACGATCGAGGCGATCGGCGTCGAGAGGATATTCAACGCTACCGCCGGGCTGACGTCCGCCGTCCAGCGCAGCTGCACCGTATGTTCGTCGATCTTCTTCAGCTGCGCGTCGATGTTGTCCGGCTGCCAGCCGAGCACGTTGAGGATGAACGCCGGCGATTTGTTCATTTTGACCGCGCGGCTGTAGGAGAAGATCACGTCGTCGGCGGTCAGCGGGTTGCCGGAGGCGAACGCCGCCTGCGGCCGCAGCTTCACCGTCAGCGTTTTGGCCGCCGCATCGCCCTGCCAGCTTTCCGCCAGCACCGGCGCTACCTTGGCCGGATCGTCGCGATCCGCCTGCACCAGCCGCTGATACAGGCTGGGCACCGTCTGGATGCTGGAGAGTTCGTTGGCTTCCGCCGGATCGAGGCTGACGATGTCATCCAGCGATTGCACCACCACCAGCGTATTCGGCGGCGTGGCGGCTAACGCGGCGGCGGGCAGGGCGGCGAGCAGGAACAGCGGCAAGAGTTTGGCTTTCATCGGTGTGTATCCCCTGAAGGCGCCGCAGGGCGGCGCTGAGAACGGTTTGTTATCGTTGGTTTTTACGGCGCGGGCGCCGTCGGCCTGTCACGGTAGAGCCTTTGCCGGCGGTGAGCAAAGGTCAATCCGCTATTTGATATTCCTGGAATATATTAGCCGCCCTGGCCGGGGGCGCCAGGGCGGAGGGGGGGCGTGTCAGAGGGTTTCGCTCAGCGTGGCGACCAGCACCGCCTTGATGGTGTGCAGCCGGTTTTCCGCCTGATCGAACACCACGCTGTGCGCCGATTCGAACACCTCGTCGGTCACTTCCATGCCACCGTGCAGATCGTACTGCTGCGCCATCTGCTTGCCGAGCGTGGTTTGGTCGTCGTGGAACGCCGGCAGGCAGTGCAGGAACTTCACGTTCGGGTTGCCGGTCAGCTTCAGCATCGCCATGTTGACCTGATACGGCCGCAGCAGCGCGATACGCTCCTGCCAGGTCTCTTTCGGTTCGCCCATCGACACCCAGACGTCGGTGTAGAGGAAGTCGGCGTCTTGCACCCCTTCGGCGATGTCTTCGGTCAGGGTGAGTTTCGCGCCGGTTTGTTGCGCCAGCGCCTGGCACTCGGCCACCAGCTCCGGCTGTGGCCAGCAGGCCTTCGGCGCCACCAGCCGCAGATCCATACCCGCCAGCGCGGCGGCTTCCAGCAGCGTGTTGCCCATGTTGTTGCGCGCGTCGCCGACGTACGCCAGCTTCACTTCACTCAGCGCCTTGCCCGGCAGGTGCTCCTGCACGGTGAGCAGATCCGCCAGTAATTGGGTAGGGTGAAACTCGTCGGTCAGGCCGTTCCATACCGGCACGCCGGCGTGTTCCGCCAGGGTTTCCACCAGCGCCTGGCCGTAGCCGCGGTACTGAATACCGTCGTACAGGCGGCCCAGCACCCGGGCGGTGTCTTTCATCGACTCTTTATGGCCGATCTGGCTGCCGCTTGGGCCGAGGTAAGTGACCTGCGCGCCCTGATCGAATGCGGCAACTTCGAAAGAGCATCGCGTGCGGGTCGAGTCTTTTTCGAAGATGAGCGCAATGTTTTTGCCCTGCAGCCGGCGCTGTTCCTGCCCCTGCTTCTTGGCCTGCTTCAGATCGGCCGAAAGCCGCAACAGCGCCTGCAGCTCGGCGGGGGTGAAATCCATTAACCTCAGAAAGTGACGTTGGTAGAACGCATTGCCGGTGCTCATAGTCCGATTCCCTGATTGTCTAATTGAATTAAAATTCACTTTATATGTATGAATATTCAATTTCAACCCCAGCGAGGAAATCTTTCACGTTTATCGTGGAAGCAATGTCGGCGGTGTGTGAAAATAGAAGGAATGAAGGCCATTTGACTTGAGGATATAGGCATGGCAAACCGCGAATTGCTGGAAGAACAACGTGAAGAGACCCGCCTGATCATCGAAGAACTGCTGGAAGACGGCAGCGATCCGGACGCGCTCTACACCATCGAGCACCATCTGTCCGCCGAGAAATTTGAGGTTCTGGAGCAGGCCGCCGTTGAAGCCTTCAAGCTGGGCTACGAAGTGACCGACGCCGAGGAGCTGGAAGTGGAAGACGGTTCGATGGTGATGTGCTGCGACGTGATCAGCGAAGTCGGCCTGAACGCCGAGCTGATCGACGCTCAGGTCGAGCAGCTGGTGGCGCTGGCGGAACGCTGCGGCGTCAACTATGACGGCTGGGGCACCTACTTCGAAGATCCGAACGGTGAAGACGGTGAGGAAGACGAAGACGGCGACTACATCGACGAAGACGACGACGGCAAACGCCACTGATTAACCCCGCTTATTCACTTGGGCCGGTTCTCGCCGGCCCCTGATAAAGGCCATGACATACCAATCCCTGTTAGCCCCGATTTTAAGCTTCCTGCACTGTGAAACTCCCGACGCCTGGATCGATGCCGCGCGCCGCCCGGAAAACCTGCAGCTGTTGCTGACCGACCACCTGGTGTGCGAGCTGAAAGCCGCGCAGACCGGCATGTGGCTGATCCGCCGCTACGTGGCGGACAAAGAGAGCGGCGACGCGCTGTTGGCGCTGCTGCGGCCCTACGAGGCGTTTCTGCACGAGGCGCAGAGCGCGCCGGACACGTTGTTCCGCCAGGGCCAGTTCACCCGCAAGATCCTGCCGAAAAACGGCTCGGCCTACGGCCAGGATCTGGCGGATCGCATGGTGCTGTTGATCAAGGAAGAGCTGCATCACTTCTCGCAGGTGCTGGAGATCATGCAGGCGCGCGGGATCCCGTATCGCAAGATCACCGCCAGCCGCTACGCCAAGGGCATGATCCGCGAGATCCGCACTCACGATCCGGCGACGCTGATCGACAAACTGATCTGCGGTGCCTACATCGAAGCACGATCCTGCGAACGCTTCGCCAAACTGGCGCCGCACCTGGATGATGAGCTGAACCGCTTTTACGTCTCGCTGCTGCGATCCGAAGCGCGGCACTATCAGGACTACCTGACGCTGGCCGAGCAGATCGCCGGCGGCGACATCAGCGAACGGGTGGCGCATTTCGGCCGCCTCGAAGCTGAACTGATCCTGTCGCCGGACAGCGAGCTGCGCTTTCACAGCGGCGTGCCCGCCGCCGCCTGACGTTGAAGGGCGCCCCTATTGCGGCGCGCCCAGCAACAGATCCACCGCCTTTTCCGCCAGCATGATGGTCGGCGCATTGGTGTTGCCGCTGGTGAGCTGCGGCATCACCGAGCAGTCGATCACCCGCAGCCGTTCAAAACCGTGCACCCGCAGCTGCGGATCGGTCACCGCGTCCTGCGGCGACGGCCCCATACGGCAGCTGCCCACCGGGTGATACACCGTCTTGCAGAAGTTGCGCACGAACTCTTCCAGCTGCGCCTCGTCGCGCGTCCACTCCGGCTGCGGCATCAGCAGATCTTTGATCAGCGGCTTCAGCGCCGCGGTTTGCAGGAAATCCAGGCCGAACTTCACCGCGCGCACGCTGCCGGCCAGATCGTCCGGGTGGCCGAGGTAGTTGGCGTGTAGCTTGACCGGATCGCGCGGGTTGCTGCTGCGCAGCAGCACTTCGCCGCGCGCCTTCGGCTGCAGGTAGCCGACCTTGAGCGTAAAGCCGTGAATGTTCGGCAGCGGCTCGCCGGGCACATCGTCCCAGCTGTCCAGCAGTGGCAGGAAGTGGATCTGCACGTCCGGCCGGCCGTCGCCCTGGCTGTCGGTGAAGGCGGCGCCTTCCAGCACGTTGGACGAGAGCACGCCGCTGCGAAACGCCAGCCACTGCGCACCGTGGCTCAGCGCCTGCAGGCCGCGATCGGCGCCGAACAGGCTGATCGGTTCGCGGGTGCTGACGTTGATCGACATGTGCAGGTGGTCGTGGAAGTTTTTGCCCACCGGCAGATCCGCCCGCACCTCGATGCCCAACTGCTGCAGGTGGTCGCGCGGGCCGATGCCGGAGAGCATCAGCAGCTTCGGCGAACCGACCGCGCCGGCGCTGACGATCACCTCTTTGGTGGCGTGCGCGGTGACTTCTGCGCCGCCGTTCTGGCTGTAGACCACGCCGGTGGCGACGTTGCCCTCGAAGGTCAGCCGGTGCGCCAGCGCGTTCAGTTTCACCACCAGCCGCCGTTCGTCGCGCACCGCCTTCAGGTAGGTGCGGGCGGTGCTGGCGCGTTCGCCGTTGTGGGTGGTAGTTTGGTAGAAGCCGACGCCGTGTTGGCTGTCGCCGTTGAAGTCGTTGCGGTAGGGCAGGTTCAGCTCCTGGCCGGCGCGGATAAACGCCATGCTGAGCGGGTGACGGTAGCGGTTTTCGCTGACCGGCAGCAGCCCGTCGGCGCCGTGGTAGTCGTCCGACAGGCTTTCGTTGGCCTCGGCGCGTTTAAAATAGGGCAGCACCTCGCGGTAGCTCCAGCCGGTGCAGCCGTAGCGGTCGGCCCAGTCGTCGTAGTCCTGCGGTTGGCCGCGCAGGTAGATCATGCCGTTGACCGAACTGCTGCCGCCCAGCACCTTGCCCTGCGCGATCTGCATGCGGCGGTTATTGGCGTGCGGTTCCGGTTCCGTCTCGTAGGGCCAGCTCTTTTTGGCGATGATCTTGGCCACGCCGGCCGGCATCTTGATGAACAGGTTATTGTCGTCGCCGCCGGCTTCCAGCAGCAGCACCCGCGCCTGGGTGCGTCGGATCAGCTGCGCCGCCAGCACGCAGCCGGCGGAACCGGCGCCGACGATGATGTAATCAAAGGTATTTTCCGACATGACAGCTCTCCGTGCGCGATTGGGATACTGGCAGAGTAACGCGGGGGGAAAAGCGGTCAATTTACGATCGTTAATTTATTAACGAACTTCACATTAAATTTACGTCGTGGTTTTTAACGTCAGTTTATCTGCTTGAAAAACGGCGTTATAGCGAGTTTTACTGATTGATTGCGATATTAATAAAAAGGCGCAGCAAGCTGCGCCCTGATGTGCAGGCTGGGGCGATTACAGCGTTTTCAGCATGGTGACTTCGCAATCGACGTGGCCGGTGGCGCCCATCGCGTGGTCGATGTGTTCGAAGCCCAGGTGTTCGTACAGCGCAACGGCCTGCGTCAGGCTGGCGGTGGTCTCGAGGTAACAACAGCGGAAGCCGTGCTGGCGGGCGAAATCCAGCGCCTGCAGCGCCAGGCGTTTCGCCAATCCCTTGCCGCGCAACACCGGCAGGAAATACATCTTCTGCAATTCGCAAATATCGTCTGCGCCGCCCTGCAGCGGCGCGATGCCACCGCCACCGGCGACCTGGCCGTCCACCTCGATCACCCAGTAAGCGCTGCGTGGCAGGCTGTAGAGCTGATACAGGGCGTCCAGATTGGGATCGGAGACGGTATAGCCTTTATCCGCCGTCAGGCCGTGCTCGGCGGAGACTTCGCGAATGACGTGAGCAATGGCGGGATTGTCTTCCGCCGTGATGGGGCGCACCAGCAGGCGTGCCGGGGTTGCTGTTGTCATGTTTACACTCGCCATTGAAAGAGACCACGTTCGTTTTTTCATTTTTATCGCAGCACGAAACGCGCCGGGGGTTATTTCCCGGCGGCGTCCCTGCAGCAGTAATATCTTGTAATAACATCTAACCCGGCCCGGATGCAACGGCGATAAAAAAACAGCGGGGAAGACCCCGCTGTTTTTCAGGCGTTGGCGTGAGCCGGTGGATTACAGCGCGGCGATGGTCGCCTGCTGTTCCTGCAGCTTCACTTTGCCTTCTTTGCAGGCCGCCAGACGATCGCGCTCTTTGGCGACCACCGCTTCCGGCGCGCGCGCCACGAAGCCTTCGTTCGCCAGCTTGCCTTCGATCGAGGCGATTTCCGCATCCAGTTTGCCCATCTCTTTCGCCAGGCGCGCGATCTCGGCGTCCTTGTCGATGAAACCGGCCATCGGGATCAGCAGCTCGGCGCCGTCCACCAGCTTGGTGACGGAGACCGGGCCTTTCTCACCGGCCGGCAGCAGCGCGATGGATTCCAGGCGCGCCAGACGGGCGATAAAGCTTTGGTTCTCCTGCACGCGGCGCTGGGCATCGGCGCTGCAGTTGCGCAGCAGCACGTCGAGCGCTTTGCTAGGCGCGATGTTCATCTCGGCGCGGATGTTGCGCACGGCGATGATGGTTTGCTTGATCCACTCCAGATCGTTCAGCGCCTGCTCGTCTTCCAGCGCGGCGTCATAGGCCGGGAACGGCTGCAGCATGATGGTGTCTGCGGTCGTGCCGGTCAGCGGCTTCACGCGCTGCCAGATGGTCTCGGTGATGAACGGAATGATCGGGTGCGCCAGGCGCAGCAGCGCTTCCAGCACGGTGATCAGCGTGTGGCGGGTGCCGCGCTGTTCCGCTTCGCTGCCGTTGCTCACCACCGGCTTGGTCAGCTCCAGATACCAGTCGCAGAACTGGTTCCAGGTGAATTCGTACAGGATGTTGGCCGCCAGATCGAAGCGGTAAGTGTCCAGCGCTTCGCGGTAGGCTTTCACCGTGCGGTTGAATTCGGCCAGGATCCAGCGATCCGCCAGCGACAGCACTTTCTCGCCGCCGTTGAAGCCGCAGTCGTGCGCTTCGGTGTTCATCAGCACGAAGCGGCTGGCGTTCCACAGCTTGTTACAGAAGTTGCGGTAGCCTTCCAGGCGCTTCATGTCCCAGTTGATGTCGCGGCCGGTCGAAGCCAGCGCCGCCAGGGTGAAGCGCAGGGCGTCGGTGCCGTGCGGCTCGATACCGTTCGGGAACTGCTTCTCGGTGCGCTTGCGGATTTTCTCCGCCAGCTGCGGCTGCATCATGTTGCCGGTGCGTTTTTCCAGCAGGTCTTCCAGCGAGATGCCGTCGACCATGTCCAGCGGATCGATCACGTTGCCTTTCGACTTGGACATCTTCTGGCCTTCGTCGTCGCGGATCAGGCCGGTCATGTAGACGGTCTTGAACGGCACCTGCGGCTTGCCGTTTTCATCCTTGATGAAGTGCATGGTCAGCATGATCATGCGCGCGATCCAGAAGAAGATGATGTCGAAGCCGCTGACCATCACGCTGGTCGGGTGGAAGGTTTTCAGCGCGTCGGTCTGCTCCGGCCATCCCAGGGTAGAGAAGGTCCACAGGCCGGATGAGAACCAGGTGTCCAGCACGTCTTCGTCCTGGGTCAGCACCACGTCGGCGCCCAGGTTGTTCTCGCTGCGCACTTCTTCTTCGCTGCGGCCCACGTAGACTTTGCCGTTCACGTCATACCAGGCCGGGATGCGGTGGCCCCACCACAGCTGACGCGAGATGCACCAGTCCTGAATGTCGCGCATCCAGCTGAAGTACATGTTTTCATACTGCTTCGGCACGAACTCGATTTGGCCCTGTTCGACCGCTTCCACCGCCACTTTGGCCAGCGGCGCGGTGCGCACGTACCATTGGTCGGTCAGCATCGGCTCGATCACCACGCCGCCGCGGTCGCCGTAAGGCACCGTCAGGTCGTGCGGTTTAACCTCGTCTAGCAGGCCCAGATTTTCGAAGGCGGCAACCACTGCTTTACGCGCCGCGAAGCGCTCCAGGCCACGGAACTCGGCCGGGATCTCGTTGCAGTAGTCGGTGCAGACTTCGCCCAGGGTGTTGAACACTTCCGCTTCCTGGCGGATGTCGCCGTCGAAGGTCAGAATGTTGATCATCGGCAGGCCGTGGCGTTTGCCGACTTCGTAGTCGTTGAAATCGTGCGCCGGGGTGATCTTCACGCAGCCGGTGCCTTTTTCCATATCGGCGTGTTCGTCGCCGACGATACGGATGCGACGGCCGACCAGCGGCAGAATGATCTCTTTGCCGATCAGGTCTTTATAGCGCGGATCTTCCGGGTTGACCGCCACGCCGGTATCGCCCAGCACGGTTTCCGGACGGGTGGTGGCGACCACCAGGTAGTCTTTGCCCTCGGCGGTTTTCGCGCCGTCGGCCAGCGGGTAGCGCAGGTGCCACATGGAGCCTTTGGATTCGCGGTTTTCCACTTCCAGATCGGAGATGGCGGTGCGCAGCTTCGGATCCCAGTTCACCAGGCGCTTGCCGCGGTAGATCAGGTCTTCTTTGTGCAGACGGACAAACACTTCGCGCACCGCGTTAGACAGGCCTTCGTCCATGGTGAAGCGTTCGCGCTCCCAGTCCACGGAGTTGCCCAGACGGCGCATCTGACGGGTGATGGTGCCGCCGGATTCCGCCTTCCACTGCCAGATTTTGTCGATGAACGCGTCACGGCCGTAGTCGTGGCGGGTTTTGCCTTCTTCCGCGGCGATCTTGCGCTCCACCACCATCTGGGTGGCGATGCCGGCGTGGTCGGTGCCCGCCTGCCACAGGGTGTTTTTACCCTGCATGCGCTGATAGCGGATCATGGTGTCCATGATGGTCTGCTGGAACGCGTGGCCCATGTGCAGGCTGCCGGTGACGTTCGGCGGCGGGATCATGATGCAGAAGCTTTCCTGGCTGGTGTCGCCGTTCGGCTTGAAGTAACCCTGATTCTCCCAGTGATCGTACAGCTTCTGTTCGATCTGTTTTGGGTCGTATGCGGTGTCGAGCTGACTGTTTGTCTTTTCCATTCTTTATCGTATTCAGTGAGTTGGCGGCGTAGCCGTGGTCAAATGGAAGCCGACGCTGCGATAGGCCTTGTAACGGTCGCGCGCCAACTGTTTCAGAGTGTCTTCGTAAGGAACGAAGTCTACCACTTCATGGAAAGCGGTAGCAAAATCGGCAAACTGCGGCAGCAGGGCGATCAGCAGATCGCGCGGGGCGTTGCCGCGCTTGCCGGGCCAGCACAGTTCCACCGGCGCGCCATAGTGCGGCCCTTCGCCGGCCAGGTTGTGCGGCACGAATTCATGCGGCTCGCGCTGCCACAGCGCTTCGTCCAGCCGCTGGGCCTGCTCCTGGCTCTCGCAGGCGATCAGCACCCGCTTGCCGGCACGCCAGCGTTCGGCGGCAACGGCGCAGGCCACGGCCTCATGGGCGCTGAGCGCGCCAGACGGTTCCGCGTTGTCGAGCAAATAAAACGTCGCCTGTTTCATTAAGGATCCACCGCTGCCGATAAAAAAATGTAGGGGCACAGCATGCTGTGCCCCTTGGGATTATACCTGAATTACCGCTCAGATTTAATCGTCGCCGTTCAGGCCTGCACGGTTGAGCAAGAACTGAGAGAGCAGCGCCACTGGGCGGCCGGTCGCGCCCTTGGCTTTACCGGAGCGCCAGGCGGTGCCGGCGATATCCAGGTGCGCCCAGGTGTACTTGCGGGTGAAGCGCGACAGGAAGCAGGCGGCGGTGATGGCGCCGCCAGGGCGGCCACCGATGTTCGCCATGTCGGCGAAGTTGGAGTCCAGCTGCTCGTAATACTCGTCGGCCATCGGCAGGCGCCAGGCGCGGTCGCCGGCCTGCTCGGAAGCGCCCAGCAGCTCGTGCGCCAGCGGGTTGTGGTTCGACATCAGGCCGGTGATGTGGTGGCCCAAGGCGATCACGCAGGCGCCGGTCAGGGTGGCGATGTCGATCACCAGCTCCGGCTCGAAGCGCTCGACGTAGGTCAGGGTGTCGCACAGCACCAGGCGGCCTTCGGCGTCGGTGTTGAGCACCTCGACGGTCTGGCCGGACATGGTGGTCAGCACGTCGCCCGGACGGTACGCCCGGCCGCCCGGCATGTTTTCACAGCCGGCCAGCACGCCGATCACGTTCAGCGGCAGGTTCAGCTCCGCCACCACGCGCATCACGCCGTACACGGTCGCCGCGCCGCACATGTCGTATTTCATCTCGTCCATGCCGTCGGCCGGTTTGATCGAGATGCCGCCGGAGTCGAAGGTCAGCCCTTTGCCTACCAGCACGATCGGCTTAGCGTCCGGATTTGGGTTGCCCTTATATTCCATCACCGACATCAATGATTCGTTCTGCGAACCGGCGCCGACCGCCAGATAGGCGTTCATGCCCAGCTCTTTCATCTGCTGTTCGCCGATGACGCGGGTGGTGATGTGGGTGCTGAAGGCGTCCGCCAGCTGACGGGCCTGCGAGGCCAGGTAGCCGGCGTTACAGATGTTCGGCGGCATGTTGCCGAGATCTTTGGCCGCCTTGATGCCGGAAGCCACCGCCAGGCCGTGCTGGATGGCGCGCTCGCCGCTGGTGAGCTCACGGCGGGTCGGCACGTTGAACACCATTTTGCGCAGCGGACGACGCGGCTCCACCTTGTTGCTTTTCAGCTGATCGAAGGTGTAGAGCGTCTCTTTGGCGGTTTCCACCGCCTGACGCACTTTCCAGTAGGTATTGCGGCCTTTCACGTGCAGCTCGGTCAGGAAGCAGACCGCTTCCATCGAGCCGGTGTCGTTGAGGGTATTGATGGTTTTCTGG
Organism: Serratia sp. Nf2; assembly: GCF_003028435.1. Taxonomy (NCBI): domain Bacteria; kingdom Pseudomonadati; phylum Pseudomonadota; class Gammaproteobacteria; order Enterobacterales; family Yersiniaceae; genus Serratia; species Serratia sp. Nf2. The sequence continues at coordinate 212,043 of NZ_PYTW01000002.1, forward strand.
ATCACCTGCTTGTATTGGCGCTCATCGAGCTCGCGCTCTTTGCCGCAGCCGATCAGCAGGATGCGCTCGGAGAGAATGTTGGGCACATGGTGCAGTAGCAGCGTCTGCCCGACCTTGCCTTCCAGTTCGCCACGGCGCAGCAATGCGCTGATATAACCATCACTGATTTTGTCGAGTTGTTCTGCGATAGGGGACAGGCGGCGCGGTTCGAAAACGCCGACTACAATACAGGCACTGCGCTGTTTTTCCGGGCTACCGCTTTTTACACTGAACTCCATGCACTCTCCTGAATCTTAAAGACAAAGGCGGACGCTACGGCTAGAATAACCGACTCCGTAACGATCTCCTGCCATTTGAGTTAACGGATTATGTTAACCTGAACGGCATAAATTGCTCTGTTTTGGCGACTATAAGCAAGTTCCTATAGGACACCCAAACGGCTTGATGTTGTAATACTATTTTAGCTGTGAAGGTTGCCATATGATGAGAATAAATGGCGGATTAACGATGAAATTATCGATTTTCCTGCAAAAAGACAAGTTTTCACAGGCGTAATAAGCGTGATCATCATAAGATATCTGGTACGGGAAACGCTCAAGAGCCAAATCGCCATCCTGTTCATCCTGCTTCTGATCTTCTTTTGTCAGAACCTGGTCAGGGTGTTGGGCGACGCGGTGGACGGCAATATCCCGACAAACTTAGTACTCTCCCTGCTTGCGTTGGGCGTGCCGAAAATGGCGCAGCTCATCCTGCCTTTGAGCCTGTTTCTCGGCTTGCTGATGACGCTTGGGCGGTTGTATACCGAAAGCGAAATCACCGTTATGCACGCCTGCGGGTTGGGCAAACGCACCCTGATTATCGCCGCCATGGTTCTGGCGCTGCTCACCTCCGCAGTGGCGGCGGTGAACGTGTTTTGGGCCGGGCCGATGGCCTCGCGCTATCAGGACGTGGTGGTGAACGAAGCCAAGGCTAACCCGAGCATCGCCGGGCTGGCGGAAGGGCAGTTCAAACCCTCGCAGGACGGCAACGCGGTGCTGTTTATCGGCAACGTGAAAGGCAGCACCTTCAACGACGTGTTCCTGGCGCAGCTGCGGCCGAACGGCAACCAACGCCCGTCGGTGGTGGTGGCCGAGCACGGCAACATCGTGCAGCAGAAAGACGGCTCGCAGGTGGTGACGCTCGACAAGGGCACCCGCTTTGAAGGCACCGCGCTGCTGCGCGACTTCCGCATTACCGACTTCACCGACTACAAGGCGGTGATTGGCCACCGCACCGTGGCGGCGGACAACACCGAATCCGAACAGATGTCGATGCAGACGCTGTGGGAATCCGACGATCCGGACGCGCGCGCGGAGTTCCACTGGCGCCTGACGCTGGTGGTGTCGGTGGCGCTGATGGCGCTGCTGGTGGTGCCGCTCAGCGTGGTGAACCCGCGCCAGGGCCGCGTGCTGAGCATGCTGCCGGCCATCCTGCTGTATCTGATCTTCTTCCTGCTGCAGACCTCGCTGCGCTCCAACGCCGGCAAAGGCAAGCTGGATCCGATGCTGTGGCTGTGGCTGGTTAACGGCGTTTACTTCGCGATCGCGCTGGCGCTGAACCTGTGGGATACCGTGCCGATGCGCAAACTGCGCGCACGCCTGAGAGGAGCGGCCTGATGTTTGGCGTATTAGACCGGTATATCGGTAAAACGATTTTCAACACCATCATCATGACGCTTTTCATGCTGGTGTCGCTGTCCGGCATCATCAAGTTCGTCGATCAGCTGCGCAAGGTCGGCCAGGGCGAATACACCGCGCTGAGCGCCGGCATGTACACCCTGCTGAGCGTGCCGAAAGACATCGAGATCTTCTTCCCGATGGCGGCGCTGCTCGGCGCGCTGCTCGGCCTGGGCCAACTGGCGACGCGCAGCGAACTGGTGGTGATGCAGGCTTCCGGCTTCACCCGCATGCAGATCGCTGGCTCGGTGATGAAAACCGCCATTCCGCTGGTGCTGTTGACCATGGCGATCGGCGAGTGGGTGGCGCCGCAGGGCGAGCAGATGGCGCGCAACTACCGCGCCCAGCAGATGTACGGCGGCTCGCTGCTCTCCACCAAGAGCGGGCTGTGGGCGAAGGACGGCAACGACTTCATCTACATCGAGCGCGTCTCCGGCGACAAAGAACTCTCCGGCGTGAACATCTACCACTTCAACGACCAGCGTCGCCTCGAGACGGTGCGCTATGCCGCTACCGCCAGCTTCGAGAACGGCCTGTGGCAGCTTTCGCAGGTGGACACCTCGGATCTGACCAACCCGAAACAGGTGACCGGCACCCAGACGCTGACCGGCGAATGGAAAACCAACCTGACCCCGGACAAGCTGGGCGTGGTGGCGCTGGATCCGGATTCGCTCTCCATCAGCGGGCTGCACAACTACGTGAAGTACCTGAAGCAGAGCGGCCAGGAATCCAACCGTTACCAGCTCAACATGTGGAGCAAAATCTTCTCGCCGTTGTCGGTGGCGGTGATGATGCTGATGGCGCTGTCGTTCATCTTCGGCCCGCTGCGTAGCGTGCCGATGGGCATCCGCGTGGTGACCGGCATCAGCTTCGGCTTCCTGTTCTACGTGCTGGATCAGATCTTCGGCCCGCTGAGCATGGTATACAGCATGCCGCCGGTGCTGGGTGCGCTGCTGCCGAGCATGCTGTTCCTGCTGATCAGCGTGTATATGCTGCTCAAACGCAAATAGCAGGGCAATCGGTAGTGAAGAAAGGCGTGGCCGTGGGGCCGCGCCTTTTTTGTTGGTGCGGCATGCCTCCCGATAAACCCGTCCCCCGACCTGTCGCTTTTCGTCGTGCTATAGTCAACCCAGCGGCATGCGGATAGAGGGAGCGGGCAGTCAATGGAAGATGAATATAATCTCAGCAATATCATCGGCAAGCGCCTGGAAGCGGCGTTGGGAGAGTTGGGCGATCTCCTGTGGGCGTATGTGGTGTTATCCAAAAAGGACATTGCCTGCATCTTTGGCGTCACCAACTACCCGAGTGACTGGGTAAAAAAGTATCAAGAACAGGGGTTACAGTACATTGATCCGGTGGTGCTTACCGCCCGCAATCGCCTGACCCCCTTCGCCTGGGACGAGCAAATCATGGCCGACGCGGGGCTGCACTTTCCCGAACTGTTCGAGCAGGCGCGCGAGTTTGGTGTGACGCACGGTTATACCTTCGTGCTGCACGATTATAACGATAACCTCGTCACGCTTTCCTTTGCCTTCAACCTTGAGCAGAGAGCGGAAGCCATCCCGGCGCTTATCGAACGTAAAGGTGAAATCTCGGTATTGCTGGCCTCGATACACGAGTCCTATCTGGCGCTGTCACGACTGTCAGAAAAAAACGCCGCAGCCCTGGAGAGCAACGCCCGCTTTACCGACAGGGAAAACGAAATTCTCTATTGGGCCAGCGTGGGTAAAACCTACCAGGAAACGGCGATGATCCTGGGCATAAAGACCGGCACCATCAAGTTTCATATGTCCAACGTCGTCAAAAAGCTGGGGGTAACGAATGCCCGACATGCCGTGCGCCTGGGGATGGAGCTTCGGCTGATTAAGCCGGTGGAATGACAGGTACGCTAGCCCACGGCTGCGCAGAACTCATCGGCCGGGGGACGTCTGAGAAGGTAGAAAATATCGGCTAGCAAACAGCGTCTTTCGATTCGGGAAATGACGAGCGTTAATTGGTATTGATTTGGCCGCGTGTCGGTTCACGTTGAGGACGTAATATAGAGTGCCTGCCCTGATCTCTGCAATATGAAATAATAACATGCATGAACTGATAAAGGTCTAGTAAGGGACTGCACTTTAGTCTAACTAGTTTTTCATTCCTTGAGGCGATACACTTCCCGGTAATATTTTGATAAAAATACAAAAAAAAACCTGACCGCGTAGGGCCAGGTTGCCAATATTGGCCAACACCAGGGAAAATTTTCTTGCACCATCTTAAAGCTATTAACTCCGCAGAGGCAAGCGATCTCAGCTGGTTTTTAGGCCTTGAGTGGCTATTTTGTTACGTATGTACGCTATTTTCTGGTGATTTTAGTTAGAAGCCTATCCAGCCGAAAATACCGTCTCTTTCTTAATGGCGTTATTCCACGCTTTTATTTCCTGTCTGATATTAACCAATGAAAAAATAGTGTTCACGGAATGTTACGTAACCTCATTCTTTATTCGCTGACACATGAGTATGCAATTATTTGCAGCATTGCCATTGCGGCTGGGGATTATTTTGTTTTTGATAGACGCTGGGTGAGACAGTGGTGATGGGGGAGGCCGGTGTGGCCAACGGCGTGGCGGACTCCTGAACTTGTTTCGCCAGTTGGGCGAGCGGTTCTGGCTACTGAGAGTGAGTGGCGCTCGGCACATGAGCCATCATTGCTTTGTGCAACGATGCTGGAATCTGGAATCGGACGGTATTACGCTGATCCTGGATGCTCATTGCAACAGCCTGTGGATGTAGCATGCTCATCATCACAGGGTTGTGAAGGGCGCGCAGCGGGAAGGCGGGGCGGGCAAACGCGCGTTGCGGCGGTTTTTTCGACACTTAACTCATTGAACAACGGATAAGTGTTGCGTGCTGGTCGCGGGAAGGTATAATTCACCCGTTTTCCGCATACTACTTCAGTGCCGAAGTGGCGAAATCGGTAGACGCAGTTGATTCAAAATCAACCGTAGAGATACGTGCCGGTTCGAGTCCGGCCTTCGGCACCATTCCCCCTTCCGTAGTCGTCCGACGAAGTCTAAAAAATTCTTTAAAATCAATAATAGTGGCCTTTCTGGCGTCCGCCATTGTACGAGGCCGTCCGTTGAAATCCAGGGGGCACTGGGGGCATAATTGGGGGCATCTCCACTTCGATAGAAAATGTGCCCCCAAAATGAAGCTAAACGCCCGCCAGGTCGAGACCGCAAAGCCCAAAGAGAAAACCTACAAAATGGCCGATGGCGGCGGTTTGTATCTCGAGGTTACGACGAAAGGTTCCAAGTATTGGCGAATGAAGTACCGCCGCCCTAACGATAAAAAAGAGGATCGGCTTGCTTTCGGTGTTTGGCCGATGGTCAGTCTTGCCGAAGCACGTAGCAAAAGAGACGAAGCCAAAAAGCTGTTGGTACAAGGATTGGATCCAAAAGCAGAAGAAAGGGAAGCTCAGGCTGAAACTGCGGGCGCATACACGTTCGAGACCATTGCCCGAGAATGGCATGCCAACAACAAACGTTGGAGTGAAGATCACCGAGCGAGAGTGCTTCGTTATTTGGAACTGTATATTTTCCCGCGCATTGGTGCAGCTGATATTCGTGGTCTTAAAACCAGCCATCTCTTGGCACCGATTAAGGCCGTTGACGCCAGTGGTAAGCACGACGTAGCGCAGCGCTTACAGCAACGTGTTACGGCCATTATGCGTTATGCAGTTCAGAACGATTACATTGATTCTAATCCTGCCAGCGACATGGCCGGAGCATTGGCAACAACCAAAGCTCGGCATTATCCGGCATTGCCGCCTCATCGTTTCCCTGAGTTTCTCGCAAGGCTTGCCGCTTATCGGGGACGTCTCATGACACGCATCGCCGTAGAGCTTTCTTTACTCACCTTTGTGCGTTCTAGTGAGCTGCGTTTCGCCCGCTGGGATGAGTTCGATTTTGATCAAGCTTGCTGGCGCATACCGGCGCAGCGTGAAGAAATCAAAGGTGTACGCTACTCACACCGTGGCATGAAGATGAAAGAAGAGCATCTCGTCCCGCTAAGCCGCCAAGCGTTGGTCTTGCTGGAGCGTTTAAAGTCTTTGAGCGGCGATAATAAACGGTTGTTTCCCGGCGATCACGATCCCGATAAAGTCATGAGCGAAAACACGGTAAATAATGCACTGCGTGCAATGGGATACGACACTAAAATAGAGGTGTGCGGTCATGGTTTTAGGACGATGGCACGCGGTGCTTTAGGTGAGTCCGGGTTGTGGAGCGATGATGCGATAGAACGTCAGCTAAGTCATTCCGAGCGTAACAATGTGCGTGCGGCATATATTCATACTTCTGAGCATTTGGATGAGCGTAGGCTGATGGTACAGTGGTGGGCTGATTATTTAATATCTAACTTCGAGAAACATATTACGCCATTCGAGTTTGCTAAACTGGCTACTTCAAAAATAAACAGGGTCTAAAGACCCTGTTAAACTATTTTTCCCAAACGTTACGATAACCTGGAGAATCAGACTCTGGGGGGTAAATAGGTTGTGCTATTTGAATTGTCATTGGAATGGGGAAATCAACTCCTACAAGTGCAACTTCCCCTTGCTTTAAGCTTGGTAAAAATGAAGCAGCAGATTTATCTATTTCCCCACATGCTCTCTCTACAACATCTCGATCTCTATCATTCGTTAATCTGTGTACTAATAAAGTGCCAATCTGGCTTAAAACACCTTCAGTTATATCTCTTGGTCTTTGAGTGGTTAAACAAATATTGAGTCCGTACTTTCTTCCTTCCTTTGCAATCATTTCAAAGGCATCAAGTTTAACAGAATGATCTTCTGAACCTACCCTTTTTCCTAGGAAATTATGGGCCTCATCGACTATCACTAGTAGTGGCTTTTGCCTAAATTCCTCAAGCCTTGCTAGGGTTAGAAGCTTTCTTCCAATAACATTTGCTAATATTTCCCTTGCGAAAAATTCATAGCTAACATCACTCAAGCACAAACGAAGAACTCTTTTATTTGAGCTCAAAAAATTTTGCAGTATATCGCCAAGTGTTGCTACGCTCTTATCACCATGAAATACAGCTTTTAATGAACTGGCATATGTCACTGCTTGTATTCGTGTTAATAAAGAGGAGCAATAGCTTAGGTCTTGAGTTGCTGCGGCGCCCCACGACTCATCTCCATTATCAAAACAACACTCTTGCACTATCTGAGGTATTAATTTAGTGACATCAAATGGTTGGGATGGGTTGTCAACTAATTTTGAGTTGTCACCAGTATTCATTGAGCGACGGTAATCAGTTTTAGGTTGCTTGATTTTTCTTAAAATCCCATTGGTAGCTATAGTTGAGTCAATAGATACTAATCTAAGGCTCTTAATTGCTTCTTTCAGTTTCGGCCCTTGAACTTTTCCAGAAGGGTCAAACATGGCAATAAAATCTGACTCCATAAAATCAGTCGGAGGGATTCTAAACTCTAGCGAGTCTTTAGCTTTATTAATCGGCAAACCTAAATGATAATGGGAGCAAAACTCTGAGTTAAATGATCTGTATTCACTTGTAGCATCAAGAATAATAGTCTTTGAATTATTATAGGTTGCGCATTCCTCTAAAATTTTCGCGGTTGTCCAACTTTTCCCTCCGCCTGTAGCTCCTAGTATTGCACAGTGTCGACCAAAAAGTTTGTCTGGCTCAACGGTAACAATACTTGTTGAACCTCCAGATATATTACCTAAAACGATTCCTACTCTGTTTTCACTACTATCATCTATACTTCGGTTAATTAATTCAGGTATTAATGAAATGAAGTCTAATGGCGCTGAATATACTCTGTCTCCTAACCGAGGATAAGTTTTAATTCCAGAATCAACACGGAAGCTTGAGGCATCAATCGTACCAAGTAGCTGTATTGTACCTATAGCATCAACTTTTTTATTTCCTTGTGATTCTCCTGAGACTTCTCCGCGTTCACGTTCTGGTAATCTGACTTCAATCAACCGACCTAAAACTATAGATTGTTGTCCTTCGATTAATAAGATCTCACCAACTTCACCTTTGCCATAACGGCTCCCTTCAATGTAGGTGCCACTTACTTCTCCAGCATAGACTAGGTTAACTCTTACCATTTGTGCAAAAATTGAAGAAATAACTCCCACTTTTAAAGAGTTTCTTAAAATACCATTTTGTAAAATTGAATTGAACATTTTAATTATTAACCCCTACTTGTTTGATAGCTTTTGCTAACTGTTCCGCAGGTGTCAGTGCTCTAAGGTTAGGGATTAAATTTACAAAATCTTTGAATGAGGCATTTAAAAAATGTATATCATAACCTGATAGTGACAGTTCTTTAAGTAATGACCAGTATTTACTGGATCCATTCTCGCCATTATTATTTATATGAGTGGCACATTTGAAATCCACCACAATTAATCTCATGCTTGGATTTGATTTTATTGCTGAGTAAATAGGTTCTGAAAGATGGTCATCATTAAAGCCAAATCCTGAAATGACAAGGCAATTATTCTTTTTACGAAGGAAGTCGAGGAGTCTTGAAAGCAACTCAAGGTGAGGTTGAATAAATGCTTGTTGGTATTTTCCTTTTGCAGGATATATCAAGCAAGCATTTGTTGCTGATGGAGTGTTATTTTCATATATTTGTCCATTTCTCCGTATCCAGCTAACAGAGCCATGTAGTTTAAATAGGTTAAATACTCCCTCTATAAATTCATGTTCATTCTCATCTCTGTGAACAACGTCATAGTTGAAATATTTACCATCGAATCTTCTGATGCCAGTATATGAAAGTCCATCTACAACCATCATTCCTAACTCCGAGGCAGCAGTCTCAAAAGTCAAGTCATAATTAGTTGTAAATACTTTTAATCTTGGATCCCTAACCCTTCTTCTGCCCATTTTTTGGAGTAAATTTACATAAGAAGAAATGTCACTGGTTCCATCTTCCAAAAATGATCGACATTTATTTAATATGATTGATTTAACTTCATTTAAAAAATCTAGAACTTCATTGTCTTCATGAAATGCCAGGAAGGCCTCGCAATTTGAGAGGAAATGCTCAATATTAGGATATTCAATGTCAGTGTATTTGACTTTTTCGCATACACTTAACGCAATTTTCTTGAGTTTTCCTTCCCCAGCTTTTCTTGGTTCTTCCAACATGGCACATTCCCAAAGATCCCACATACTAGGGCCACCAACATCACCAAGAGATGTACCGCTTCCTGCGAAAAATGATAGATTTGGGAATTGTAAGGACCGAAGTAAAAAATCATTTATGTAGGTCTGATTTTCTTTTAAATCTTTTTTATCTGTGTCAGATAATGGTTGTGCTGGTGGGGGAGGTGCACCTGCCTCCTGTATAACTTTGTTCGCTTTAATGTCACGCCAATAAATATACGATTCTTCGCTTAGTGCTTTCCAATTGTCACTGCCGGGTTTTAAATATGAAATGCATCCATCCGGAGTAGTAGTCATAGTCAGGATCCCTTGAAGATATAGTGGATTAGTGCTCATAAATCTACTACACAGGACGGGCTAAAAAAAAGCCATCCTAGATATTTGTTTATGCAGGCATGGCGCGCAATACTTCCCCCGCCTCGCCTGCGCGCTTCATGTATCGCTTTTCATGCAGTTGCATAAACGGCCGCAAGCTGCGCCAGTACTGGTACAGCAGGGGATGAAAAGTGCATTTTCTTGCATGCAAAATCATGCACCCTATGCATGCACGCGCAATTTGTGGCTGGCTAGCCAGGGAAAAGGTTGTTTTGGGCGAGGTGAAAAGGGAATGCCCTGCGATGCTGTCGAGAGCGGCGGGGCGGAGAATGCTTAGTGCAGGGTAGGATTGCTGTTGTAACGGCGATAGCGGTTCAATGTCCGTTTCTCCGGTGGTGGCAAGGCGTTCTCATCGACCGGTTGCGCTTGTATCGGCTGGCACAGGATTTTATCGACGCTTTCTACCGTCTTGAATGTGCAAGAACAGGTCAGGCTCTGACATTGGTAATACGCCTCTTTCGTCCGCTCCGTGATATAGCGACTGGTGCGGGTATAGGACGCATGAGTGCACAGCGGGCAGCGCATCATGATTTGGCCCCTTTCTGCTGCAAGCGTTGACGTTTTTCCGCTAATCCTGTTACCCCTTGCATCTGGCGCATCGGGCATCTTTGTCGCTCCTGCAATACGCCGGTTTGTTCCGGTATCGTCAGGCCAATCTCATTAAGCACCGGGTGGTCGATATTTTGCGTAGCCATGGTAGCGCGAATGCGGCCTTGTAGTGCGCCCTGTACCTGTAGCTCAATCATCCTCATCGGATTGTCCGCATAGACGCCGTAAGCCCGTGAAGCCAGTGCACACGCCTTGATAACGTCAGGGCTGATTAGCGCCTTGCTCAGCGCATCCACTGCCTGATGCATCGCGTGAGCTGCAAAGGTCGTGAGGGCGTCTTTGTGCGCGTTCATCACCTTCGGGGCTGTGCCGCCGCAGTTGAGGTGAAGCTGCATTTTGTCCAGCTCCATCTCCTCAATCAGTCCGTCGAACTCTTTCGCCAGCTCCCGCTTGGAAATCCGGCTGTGGTGTTGCGCTTGCAGTTCCGGCGTCATTTCTCCGCGCAGTTTACGAAACAGGGTGCGCCACTGGCTTTCTGCCTCCTGGCTCTGCACTTCGGTGTCTTTCTTCTGTTGGTGGCAGCGGGCAATGCCGGTTACGACGTCGGTCAACGCCTGATAGTTTTTGTCGTGGGCGGTGCGAGCGTCACGCAGGGCTTGCAGTTTATCGGTGATGTATTTCGGTAAGGCGGTGGTGCTCATGGTCGTGTCTCCGGTGTCAGTCAATGTGAGGCAATTCTGCTGACCGCCGTACAACATCGCCATTCATCCCGGTTGGACTGTCCCCAGGACAACAGCCTTGAGCACTGATGAGAAAACCATCAAGCCGTTTTTAGTTTTACCTAAAACTATTCACTACTGTTCACCTAAATAAAAAATATATATAAATCAGTAAATAATAGGGTGAACAGTTTTCTATAAACTCTTCACCCGGTGTTCACTACTGTTCACCCGGCCCAAAACGACCTTTTCCCTGGCTAGCGGTGGTTAGTCTGTTTATACCTATTTATAAGCGATGAATTCATTGCTGAAATCTATGGGGTAATGTTGAGGAAGGGTGAGGAGTGGTGAGGATTGCTGAACTATTATAATTTTTTGTTTTTATGACCATTTCTTGACGGGCCACACAACAACACCTTGTTGCCACCCCGGTAAATATTCACATAATAGGGCGCTACCGAAGTTCACACAGTCCCGGCCAGCGTTGGCCGGACACCAAGAGGTAGCGTTTTTATGTTGACCGTTTCCACCCCCGCCCCATCCACTCTGTCGCCGGTGCTTCCTGGTGGTTACACCCCGCGCGAGCGCTTTATCCGCCTGCCGGAAGTGCTCTACACCACCGGCCTGTCCCGCTCCACCGTGTACGAGATGATGAGCCGCAAGCAGTTCCCGGCTCAGGTCTCCCTCGGCGGTAAAAACGTCGCCTGGCTGGCCTCCGAGGTCGAGCAGTGGATGGACGAACGGATCGCCAACCGTCATCAGGGGAGCGCCAAGTGATGCAGTTAACGCTGGGCCGACACCGTTTTACCCGGAGCGATAGCGACGCCTTGTTTGTGGCGGAAACCATCTTGTTGCAGCGCAAGCACCCGGATATCGTCTTGCCTGAGCACCGCAGCGAAAAACACTGTGTGATTCGCCTGACGAACCGACAGGCAGAGCGTCGTATCCGTGCCGACGAAGTGGTTGATCATAATGCGATCGATTGAACGTCCGGGGGCGCCTTACGGCTTGCCCCCACGTCCGGCCCCGCGCTATAGTCCTCCCGCTGTCGCAAAATCGGCAGCCGGGCGTGAGAACCCGTGTATCTCTAAGGCGACACAACACGCGCCAGGCGTGTTTGTTTATGTCGCAGCCTTTGCTCGCTCATTTTTTGCGCGGTGGATGTTATGCTACCGCAGCAGTCAATCAATGGTGGCTCAGGCGGGGCAGCCTTCGGGCTGGCCGGTATTCTTAGAGGCCGGTTTCTCACCCCCGTTTGGGCTACCACCCTTGCGTGAGAACTTCGGTGGTAGCAATAACCTTTACTCTAAGGAGGCTGCCGCCATGGCTACGACCCTCACCCCGACTCACCCTACATTCTGCTTTTTGTTTGCGGCCGTGCGCCGTTCTGCGCTGACGGCTTCGCCACGTATCGTGCGCACCGTGGCGGATAGCGAACGCAACGCCCGCCGCCTGCTGGCCCGTGATTACGTGTTGTCCTTTGCCGGTCGTCTGCCGGTTAAGGCGGCGGCATGAACACCCTGGCCGACCGCTACTACCGCGACACCCATTACCCAATCCCGCACGCCGATTTTCTGCGTCTTCAGCATGCGCACGCCACCGGCGTGCTGTTCCTCGACTTGCTGGACACCCTCGACCTCGGCGGCCAGCGCCCCGATGCCGTGCAACAGGCATCGTTTGCCTCGGTCATTGCCTTGCTGACCGACCAGCTCGGCCACGTCGTCAACACCTGTGAAACCCAAATCCTTGCCCGCATGGAGGCCACCGCCGCATGAATACCTCATCCTGTTTACCGATTGAAGTCCGTACCGCCGTTTTCCGTCGCGCCGTGGCGCAGGCCTATCTGGACACCTGCGCCTTTTACCGGGTGAGCCTTGGGTACACGCTGGACGAGCTGCAGATGACGATTGCCCTGCGCCTGGAAGGGCACTTTGTGCGTCAGTATGGCGCAGAAGACGGCATGGACATGGCGTGTACGATGCTGAGCGACATGGTGCAGCCGGACGTTCTGGTGGCCGCACCGCGCCTGACCGCGCTGGGGCAAAAGATGATGGACGAACTGTGCTGCGAGCGCCTGTCGGCGGCACAGAACGCCACCGTACACTGAGGAGAGAAAGGATGAGCGCCCAGTTCGTTTCCCAGACCGTACGCACCGCCACCGGCCACTGGCCGGTGATACTCCCGGCCCTCGGCATTGCCTTGCAGCCGAACGGCAAGCCGCAGCCGTGCCCGACCTGCGGTGGCAAAGACCGTTTCCGTTTCGACAACCAGGACGGACGCGGCACCTGGTTCTGCAATCAGTGCGGGGCCGGTGACGGCCTCAACCTGGTGGAAAAGGCCCTGTCACTGTCTGCCCGGGCTGCCGCCGAGCAGGTGGCTGCCGTGATGGGGAGTAACACCAACTCTTTGCCACCGGCCGCTGAGGCCGGTCATTCACCACAAGACAAGGCCGAGGCTCAGCGCAAGGCCGCGCGACAGGCACAGGCTCTGGTGGCTGCCGCGCAACCTCAGACCGGCAATGCCTACCTGAGCGCCAAAGGCTGGCCGGAGGCAGAAACCCTGACCCTGCACGGCCAGTCGCTGCGCGTCGGCGGTATCACCTACCACCCCGGCGACCTGCTGTTGCCGCTGCACAATGCCGGGGGCGAGGTGGTTAACGTGCAGCTGATTAACGCCAGCGGGGACAAGCGCATGCTGGCAGGCGGGCAGGTGAAAGCCGCCTGTCATACCCTGAGCGGCCCGGACAACGCGGTTATCTGGCTCACCGAAGGCTACGCCACCGGCCTTACCGTGCACCGCCTGACCGGTGAAACGGTGTGCGTGGCACTCAGCGCCAACAACCTGGCCACTGTTGCACAGCAGCTGCGCAGCCACTACCCGGACGCACGGCTACTGCTGGCGGCCGATAATGACCGCAGCGGCACCGGGCAGACCCGCGCCGCCGAGGCGGCCACACGTACCGGCGGTATCCCGGCGCTGCCGCCCACGGAAGGCGACTGGAACGACGTCTACTGTAATCATGGTATTGAGACCACGCGCGCGCAGCTCCAGACGCTCAGCCAGCCGCCGCAGCCCAGCCCGTTCGACACGCTGAGCGATGCTGACCTCAAAGCCATGAGTGCCAGCGAGAAAGCCGAGCTGTTGGCCGGGCACTACGGCAACACCCTGGCGGTGCCGCCGGTGGGGGAAGAACTCTGCCGCTATACGCGCGGTGCCTGGCAGGTGCTGCCACACCGGCAACTGAGCCGGGAGATTGCCGCGTTGTTCCAGAAGGTGCGCGCGCCGTTCTCCGCTGCGGGTATCAACAGCATTTTGGACACCCTCAAGCTGATGGTGCCGCAGATGGGCGACCCGGCTCGCCGATTGATAGGCTTTCGTAACGGGGTGTTTGATACCGTCAGCGGCCAGTTCAGCGCCCACCGGCAAGAGCACTGGCTGCGCACCGTCAACAGCGTGGACTACACGCCGCCGCGTGCCGGTGAGAACCTGGCTGACCATGCGCCGCACTTCTGGCAGTGGCTGACGCGGGCCGCCGGGGGCAACCACGACAAGCAAGAGCGCATCCTCGCGGCGCTCTTTATGGTGCTGGCCAATCGCTATGACTGGCAGTTGTTTCTTGAAGTGACTGGCCCCGGCGGCAGCGGCAAGAGCGTGATGGCGGCCACCGCCCGGCTGCTGGCCGGGGCGGACAACACGACTTCTGCCACCATCGACAACCTGGAGTCGGCGCGCGAACGTGCCTCGGTGGTCGGCTACTCGCTGATTATCCTGCCTGACCAGGAAAAGTGGAGCGGTGACGGGGCGGGTATCAAGGCCATCACCGGCGGCGATGCGGTCGCCATCGACCCGAAATATCGTGACGCCTACGCGGCGCACATTCCTGCGGTGATTTTGGCAGTCAACAACAACCCCATGCAGTTCAGCGACCGGAGCGGTGGCATCTCGCGCCGCCGCGTTATTCTGCCGTTCCCGGAGGCTATCGCCCCCGAAGAGCGCGATCCGTTGCTGCTGGCGAAGATCACCGAAGAGTTGGCCGTGATTGTGCGTCACCTGATGCAGCGCTTCGCCAACCCGAATGATGCGCGTGCACTGCTCCAGGCGCAGCAGAGTTCGGCGGAAGCCCTGGAAATCAAACGGCATGCCGATCCGCTGGTCGATTTTTGTGGTTACCTGACGGTGCTGGGTACCCCGGAAGGGATGATGATCGGCAACGCCAACATCACCCCGCCGAATCCACGCCGCTACCTGTATCACGCCTACCTGTCGTTTATGGCGGCACGGGGCTATCAGCACGTGATGAACCTGACGGCGTTTGGCCAGGCGGTGCCGCAGACGCTGAAAGAGTATGAGCATACGCTGCTGAAACGCCGCACCAAGCAGGGAATACAAACCAATCTGATATTGAGTGACGAGTGCGAAGCGGACTGGCTGCCTAAGTGCGGGGCGGTGTGACGATGAGCGGGTCGAGCGTGGGTATTTGCATTTTCCTTGACTGCCTGTTTGCATTTCATTTGGACATCTCCAGCAAAAAATGAAGGCACGTCATCTGCAGCTATGAGCGATAAACGGAAGTACGAGACGGTATAATCTCTAAAAACTTCCCTGCCATTAAAGTTGCCGACATTCTCAGCGAATAGGTAAGTATCATGATACAAGGGGCAGATGTGCATCCGCAGTACATTTGCTCGCATGTTAACTTAGCAGTAGTACAACATCATTTAGAAGCGAATGGCCTAACAGGTTTTAAACCTTAAAATTTCACTGCTGGTTAAACACATTATTCAATGATTTTTGTCATTAAAATCATTTGGTTAATTTTAATTGTCATTTGCTTTTAACCCTCGCAATTTAGAAGTATTATTTTGAGATTAATCCACTTTCCCTGCCTTCGCCACTGCTTGTAAAAATGCGTGAAGAATGATTTTAAGGTTATATATCATGGAGTTATTGAAGTTTCTGGCGGCGATTTTAGTAATTTACTTGTTGTTTTTTAGAAAGAAAAAACGTAAATCTCCAAAGTCTTATGCTTCAGGCCCTGTGAAAGCACCGCCAAAAGAATGGTTCGCTGACATCAAGAAAAAAGAGGCGGTTGTGCGAAATGATGATAGTGAAGACGATAACCTTGCAACTTTTACATTGAGCGGTGGCCGGGGTGTTGAAGTTCGGGTGACAACCAATCATTACCGGAACACCTCCAAATCAGCAGGTGCACTAGCTCGATGGGTACTTCCGGGTGAGATGATAACTGTAGCTGGTGTAACAATTAGCGGTGGCCACATTTACGTGGGGCAACGTATGAAGCCCTCCGGTCAAGAATCAGGCGGCTATTATGACGATGGAAGTGAGGCATCATTAATTGATGACACATGTAAGATAAAACCTACTTCTTATCTTTACGAGGACAGTTCATTAGGATACTGGCCCAGTTTTTCATCTCTTTCCCCAGAAGCACGCGGTGCGTATGTCAGTTGGCTTGCCAGCGATAGGTCTGATCCATCGTGTCCTATCGGCTATGTTTTTATCTACCTCTATGGCCTGGAAAGAAAAGCGCTCGTAGATTCCACTGACCCAAATTTCCCTGATGCTGAGTTCCGTAATCTGTTCAATGAAGTCGCTCGGTTAAGATCGGTATTCATTGAGAACCGCTCCTTGCGTGGATATTCGACCCAATTACTCGAAGCCATGTCTATTCTGCGCCCGAACATGGGCTTAGCCACTGAGCTCGATAGCAATTCAGGTTTCAGCAACAGCATGCAATTTAAGCTGGCTCTGGCAAAAACTGTGCATGAAGGAGTTCCTGTATCAGCTGAAATGGCGTTGAACTGGGTAATAAACCACACCGAGTATTCGCTGCGTACTCCGGCTCGCCGCTGTGCTAAAGAGTTTGCTGCACTTTTCAAACGGCGTTACACCCTCAAATATGGTGAAGGGATGGTCGTTAAGGCGAATAAAACGCGCCTAAGGTTAGATTACACACCAGCAAGTCCTAGTTTGCGAGGTGTTCGACTTCCTGTTCCCGACCTGCCTGATCCAAGTGCGTTGAAGAGCCCTGTCCAGAAAATTATGGCTCTTGCCGACATATGTACGGATGAACTTGATGCTTATAGTCGCTACCTTGGTAGGAAAGGTACGTCAGTCAATGATACGGCTGCAATTATCTTGCTCCCTTCAGAGATCGTTAATGAAAGCGCAGAAAAAATATTAAGCTCATTCAAACGCTGGGCTGATGAGGCGATCCTCGTCAAGGAGGGGTTAGTCTCAGTTGCTGACTTTTGGGCACATATGAATGCCAGTTGCCCCAATAAGATCAATAAAAAAGAGGCCGATTTGATGCAGGCCTTTGCTCTGAAGATGGGTTATGGTGTGGCACCTGACCCGTATTATCACCATGTGAAGGCGGATGTTGATGGTGTAGTTGTTCTATTCCCCGCCGCCGAAGATGGACGCTTCTCACCTTCTCCTGAATTTATCTCAGCCGTAATGACGCTCAGATTAGGAGCGATGGTCGCCTTGATTGACGATTCTCTTGATCAAGCTGAACAGAAAGTGCTTGAGAATGCCATCAACAACAATCCTGGCTTCACCGATGATGAAAAACGCTCTCTACATGCGTATTTAACGTGGCAACTTCATACCCCAGCCAATATGACAGGAATGAAAAGCAGGATTGAGTTGATGGGGGCCGCGGAAAAAGCTGCTGTGGGTAAGGTTATCATTAGTGTTGCCTGTTCGGATGGGACGATAGCGCCTGCCGAAATCAAACAGCTTGAGAAGATTTATTCAAGTTTGGGGCTGGATCCCTCATCTGTCTCGAGCAATATCCATCAGCATTCCGCAACTGAACATGATCTCGTCTCGTCTGTACCAACTGATCAGACAGCAGCAGGGTTCACACTGGATGCTAATGTACTTGCCCGCCACGAATCTGCCACGGATGATGTTCGTAAATTGCTGAACACAATTTTCACCGAAGAAGAACCGGAAGAGCCAGAAAGCGCTCCAACCTCATCAACGGAGGCGGGGGGGCTTGACTCCGCACATAGCCAGCTTTATCGCAGTTTGCTGGAGAAAGAACAGTGGTCCCGAAAAGAGGCGACAGAATTGTGCGGAAATTTGAATTTGATGCTCGGCGGTGCGCTTGAGGTGATCAATGACTGGTCCTATGCGGTGGTTGATGCTCCAGTACTGGACGATGCCGATGATGATATCTGGGTTGACCTGGAAATTGCCAAAGAATTAGAGGGATAGTGAATGTCTGTAACACGTATAAGAGTGAAAGAACGTGACGCTATTATTCAGTCACTTAAGTCAGGTGTAACGCCAAGGATAGGCATTCAGCATATCCAGGTTGGCCGCGTGAATGAGATCACTGCCCTCCACCAAGATATTGAGAGGATTGCTGACGGTGGTGCAAGCTTCAGACTTATCATCGGTGAATATGGTTCTGGTAAAACGTTCTTTCTGAGTGTTGTACGCTCTATTGCGCTAGAGAAGAAGCTGGTGTCAGTCAGTGCAGACCTTTCTCCTGACAGACGCATTCACTCATCGGGAGGTCAGGCTCGTAATCTCTATTCTGAGCTTATGAAAAACATGTCCACCAGAAACAAGCCGGATGGTAATGCGTTACTTAGCGTTGTTGAAAGATTCGTTACGGAGGCAAGAAAGGAAGCGGACACTGACGGCTCCGAGGTTTCATCAGTTATTCATAAACGCCTGGCAGCTCTGTCAGATATGGTGGGTGGATATGACTTTGCGAAGGTCATTGATGCATTCTGGCGCGGGCATGAGCAGGATAACGAAACGCTAAAATCCAATGCTATTCGCTGGTTGCGGGGAGAGTACACTACCAAAACTGATGCCCGTAACGATCTCGACGTTCGGACTATTATCTCAGACGCTTCATTCTATGATTCTTTGAAGCTGATGAGCCTTTTTGTCCGCCAGGCAGGCTATGCCGGTCTTTTGGTCAGCCTCGACGAAATGGTGAACCTCTTTAAGCTGAATAATACGCAAGCAAGAACAGCGAACTACGAACAGATTTTGCGGATACTGAATGACTGCCTGCAAGGCTCAGCCGAGAACATTGGTTTTATCCTCGGGGGTACGCCAGAGTTTCTTTTCGATCCGCGTAAAGGTCTTTACAGCTATGAGGCGCTCCAGTCGCGTCTGGCGGAAAACCGGTTCGCGCAAAAAGCAGGAGTGATTGACTACTCATCCCCCACTTTGCATCTTGCCAGCCTCACCCCTGAGGAACTGTATATTTTGCTGAGAAATCTTCGTCATGTTTATGCAGGTGGAGATCCAGAGAATTATCTGGTACCAGATGAGGCTCTGACTGGATTCCTGCATCACTGTAGTAAAACCATTGGAGACGCTTACTTCCGTACCCCCCGTAATACCATAAAAGGTTTCCTGGACATGCTGGCCGTGCTGGAACAAAACAGAACGATGAACTGGCAAACACTAATCGAGGGTGTGGCGATTGAAGAGGACAGGCCCAGCGATATGGATGACGCCACTACGGAGGAAAGCGATGACGACGACGGACTGGCGAACTTCAAACTATGAGCAGTGCCTACGATAGCCTCGATCACCGCGTCCGTAAGTGGGTTTACAAGCAGGGGTGGTCTACATTAAGGCCCTTGCAGGAGAGTTCTATCCCGGCAATTTTAGCCCGTGATCGAGACGTGCTAATCAGTGCAGGTACAGCAGCGGGTAAAACAGAGGCTTTCTTTCTTCCTGCCTGTTCGGCAGTTGCAGATCTCACGAATGGATTTGGCATCGTCTATATCAGTCCGTTGAAGGCGTTGATTAACGATCAGTACCGTCGTCTTGGGAGCCTTGGAGATGCATTGGAAATGCCAGTGACTCCCTGGCACGGGGATGTACCACAAAGCAAAAAGAAGAAGGCTCGGACGAACCCTGCTGGCATTTTACTGATTACACCTGAGTCACTTGAGTCTTTGCTCATAAATTCAATGGGCTGGCTCAAACAGGCGTTTTCTTCAGTCGCATACATCGTTATTGATGAGTTTCATGCTTTTATTGGCTCAGAGCGTGGTGTACAGCTGCTTTCTCTGCTCAATAGAATTGACCATATGCTAGGACGCCAGGTAAATCCAATTCCCCGCGTTGCGTTGAGTGCCACGCTGGGGGAACTGGAGAAAGTGCCCGAAATGTTGCGCCCGGACAAACGACTCCCCTGCGTAACTGTTACAGATAGTAATAGCACGGCCACTCTTCAGGTACAGGTCAAAGGGTACTTGGAGCGAGTGATCCAAAAAGAGGAAGAACTTCAGAGTTCAGCTGAACATGACGTTTGCGCTGACATTTTTAGACTTTGCCGTGGCGATTCTCATTTGGTCTTTGCAAACAGCCGAAAGCGCACTGAAAGCATTGCGGCAACGCTGAGCGACATGTGTGAGGAACAAATTGTTCCGAATGAATTTTTCCCCCACCATGGTTCCCTTGCCAAGGAATTACGTGAGGCGCTTGAATCTCGTCTTCAGAAAGGAAATTTGCCCACAACAGCTGTTTGTACAATGACGCTTGAGTTGGGAATTGATATCGGTAAGGTTAAGTCGGTTATCCAAGTTACGCCTCCGCATTCTGTTTCCAGTTTGCGCCAGCGTATGGGGCGTTCTGGGCGACGCGATTCCCCATCAGTACTCAGAATGCTAATTACAGAAAATGAGCTTACTGTGAGTAGCAGTATCGTTGATCACCTACGGTTGCAGTTGGTCCAGTCGATGGCAATGATCAGATTGATGATCTCTAAACAATGGTTTGAACCAGCTGATGCTCAACAGATGCATTACTCTACGCTGCTACACCAGATTCTTGCTATTACGGCACAATGGGGCGGAGTTCGTGCCGATCAGCTCTGGTCACAACTATGCCAAACAGGGCCGTTTAGAAATGTAGATTTAAACGATTTCAAAAGCCTGCTTAAACATATGGGAACGTGTGGCCTGCTCACTCAACTTGCTAGCGGCGAAATGGTTGTTGGGGCAGAGGGGGAGAAACTGACTAACCATTACAATTTTTATGCCGTGTTCAATACACCAGAAGAGTTCCGTATTGTCACCGGAAACAGAACCCTTGGAGCGATACCTGTGGACTCCCCACTGCTACCAGACCAACACATCATCTTCGGTGGGCGGCGCTGGAAAGTTACAGAGATCGAGACAGAGAAAAAGGTTATCTATGTTGAGGCGACCAAAGGCGGTCAGCCACCACAATTTAGTGGGGGAGGAATGTCTATTCATGATGCCGTTCGTCAGGAAATGCTCGCTATCTATAGGGAAAGTGATTACCGCATAGCGATAGGTAGCAAGAGAGTAGATTATGCCGATTCTGCCGCCAGAAACCTATTTGCGGAAGGCTGTAGTAACTTTCAGCGTTATAACCTGCAAAATGAGCATTTTATTATGAGTGGGCAACACTGTTACGTAATTCCCTGGATGGGGGATAAAGTTGTGAATACGGTTACAGCCTTGCTCCTGCGCTGTGGTTTTAAAGCAAATTCATTTGCTGGTGTTATAGAAATCGATAATTCAAGTGTAGCTTCCGTTCAGCACGTGCTCAAAGAAATGCTGTTATCAGGCTTACCATCTGCATTCGATCTTGCCACAGATGTTCCAGAAAAGTACTTGGATAAATATGACGAGTATTTACCAGAGTCCCTTCTTGCGAAAGGGTTTGGGGAAAAAGCTTATGACATTGAAGGCACTTGTGTTTGGTTGGAGCGGCATCTTAAGTAAACTAGCTGAGCAATAAGGGGGAGCAGGTCAATGTGTTGCGCCATACGTTTGCGAGTCATTTTATGATGAATGGTGGAGAGATACTTGTGTTACAAAGAATAATAGGACACTCTAGTATAAGAGAAACAATGCGTTACTCACATTCTTCTCCTGAGCAACTGGAAGATGCCGTATTGTTTAACCCTCTTGCCAATTATCATGGGGAATATTGATGAAAACGATGAGTTCAACCATTGGAGCAGTAAGTACTTTCATTGAAAGGATTATGGGTTTTAGTTTTGAAAATACTTCACCAACAGCATTTAGAGGGCATAAGAATGATACGTGGAAGGCGATCCCTTCTATCTTTAGAGATGAGTATACCGATGCTTATAATAATGAGGACTCTATAGTTCGTGATATTGTTTCGGCTCATCCTGCCGAATTTGAGTCAGACAAAACTATGTTTGATCGACTCGTTAGAATGCAACATTATTCATTGCCCACGAGACTTTTGGATGTGACTATTAATCCTTTGGTTGCTTTGTGGTTTGCCACTGAAGAGAATGAAGATAAAGTATATTTGTCTAATGGTAGGATAAGAAATAAAAAAACGGATGGAAAGGTTTTCATCTACTTTGTGCCTGATAATCGGAAGAGATATTATGACAGTGACATAGTTACTTGTTTATCTAATCTCTCCAATTTAAAAAAGAAACAAAAAGATGATTTCCTAGAGAGAGCTTTTATTTTTTTCAATCGAAATGATAAAATGGTTAATATAATAAAAGATTTCGATGATGAAGATGATAATGTTGAACAACTTTATTACAATGCAGGGATGGAGAAGTCTCATTTCAGAAAAGTTATTAATCCCAAACATTTCATTAGCCCTGTTTATGTCAAACCCAAAATGAGTAATAAAAGAATTATCGCTCAATCAGGAGCATTTTTACTTTATCC
The DNA here is from genome assembly GCF_003028435.1 of Serratia sp. Nf2. Lineage (NCBI taxonomy): Bacteria > Pseudomonadati > Pseudomonadota > Gammaproteobacteria > Enterobacterales > Yersiniaceae > Serratia > Serratia sp. Nf2. The sequence continues at coordinate 234,297 of NZ_PYTW01000002.1, forward strand.
TCATCATCCAGAGCTAACAAAAAAACATCAGGGTAACGATCTAGATGCTCATGTGGAAACATTGATTGTACAGGCAAGAGCTAAAGCCAAAATTCGTGGGCAACTGGCTAGGTTGGGAATTCATGCTGGTTCAATTTTCCCAGAAATGGATAAAGCATCTGAATACATACTTGCTCAATATAATAAATAAATTTCAATTCATGTCTGCGTGAAAAAATATAAACTGTAAAGAGGTTGTTCATGGATTCTTCAAGGTTTTATGATTTAGATGATAATCTGAAGGAACTACTGCTTAAATCGAATTTGAATGAAGGTAATGTGGTATCTAAAAATAGTGGGATGTGTGGCGATATCTATATATTTGATCGTGGTCCTAACACAATCCCGCAATATTCATGTGCAAAGATCCCTAAATTGATAGATGGAATATCTGATAAGGAAATCTATGCTAGGTTTGTTAACGAACTTGAAAATCAATTAAAGTACTATCACCATCAATATGTGCACTGGGCATATGATTTCAAAGAGGTAATGGGAGTTCCGGTAGCGCTCTTTCGATACTGGGGAAGTGACCTCAGAAAGATTATCAAGTCTTCCTCTAGTTCTGATATTAACAAAATATCCATTATGGCATATTTATGTGCTGGACTTAGACATTGCTACAGCAAAGGACTTGTTTCTCATCAAGATTTAAAACCAGAAAATATATTTATTCGAAACATGAGAAATGATTTCCGTGTTCGAGTGGAGCAGGATGTATATAACTTTCCGTTGGTAGGTGATTTTGGCTTGGCTAATGCATCCGTGGATTCTGATTTTTTTGATGGGGCACGACCCTATATGGCCCCTGAACAATGGGAAAGGAGGCCGTTATCTTCTAAGACTGATGTGTTTGCTTTGGGGGTTATTTTATTTGAGATGATGTCAGGAGGATTCCATCCTGCAGGGATCAAACTGAGTGATTTTTGGCCTAAACCGATTGAGGGAAATACTAAAAAATGGACTAAGGCTGAACCATGGAGGAAGTGGGTATCAAATGGAGGGGCTATCTCAGCAGATGTTGAAGTTCTCGTTGATGGAGAAATTCTAGAACTTGTTAACAAAATGCTTTCATCAAATCCTGATGATAGGCCCGAAATTAGCTTAATGATTGATGACTTACTACAACTCTTAAGGTCACGAGATATGAGTAGCTTTGTACAAGTATCGCACTTGATTAGTCATTATGATTCTCAGGCCTCACAAGTAAGTCTTGAGGAATCTTGGCCGTATCTATCTCAGCGTTGGAAGATGTTTAAGGCAAAGTTTGGCTGAATTTGATAAATAAGAGAGCTATTGTAAGTATCTCTGCAAAACGAACCATTAACTTTTAGTGAGTCTCTGGCACTCCAACGTCCGCTTCTGGCACGAAGCGGACGAGTTAACGGAGCTGAAGGTCCGCTGTGAGCGAAAAGCGGAAGTTGGCGGGACATGAGTCTCTACCTCAGGTGTTCATCCAAAGGAATTATGCTCAGGTTATACACGTATAATTCTTCGACTATCTACTCCCTCAACGAGGTGTCAATTATTGCCTAGTAAAATCAGTTTACCTAGACATTTTTCAGCAGTATTATTGTCACGTAATGTTGCTTATTTCTGATTTTATGCATTAAAAACTTAGCATTTCAGGAAATAATATTATCATTATTTTTGCAAGGTGCTAATTCGATCAAGCTCGCATGTTATTATAAAATGCAAATGGATTACATACCATGAAAAGAGAAAAATCTATATTCACTAACTCTAGACTTTATCCTCAGGCATATGAAGCACATGAGTCTTTCTTAAAATACCTTTTACTTACCGTCGAAAAGCCTTACAGGTTTCTTTTTAAGAAAAATGAAGAGAAGATAATCATTGAAAACATTCATATTTTGAATGAAATGATTGAAAAAATTGACAGAAAATGTACGAGAATCAGTCTTGAACTTGAGTCATATAGTACTATCCCTAAACTTATCGAGATTATATCAAGATATTATTATTCTACAGCATACAGCCACTTGGATTTGCCATACTTAGGAATGGGAGTCAAATCTGCGTTATGTTATTCATATGGTAATATAAGTGCTGGGACAGGTTCCGCTAATATTAAAGTATTTCAGTTTATTGAATATTGTATGCTTAAGGAAAGTCTGATTGGCTTAAAAAATCTTATCATCATCTCCCCTGGAGAAACAATAGAATTAACTTGTTATGGCATGCTATTATCTGATAGGTTAAGAGCGACAGCTATTGATCTATCGAGTGTTAACAAGTCAGATCATAAAGGTTTACGACTTGGAAAATATGGTGCTGATTTGTTCCTGAATAAAAACCCAGATTTTTTACGAAGTGTAATTGATGTTATTAATAAAAGAAATAATTTAATTCCTGATATTTTTAAGAATACACCTTTTGAATACATTCCATTTAATGTTGAAACCAGAGACTTTTGGATAAAAAGTTATTTATACTTAAAACTATTAGTTTTTATAGCTTCAGTAAGGAAATCAGTTGCAGACTCCGATTATACAGGGGTGGTTATTTTAAATGACTGCGCCATACTATTAAATGAACTAACTATGCCACTCATTGAAAAGGACTTGCAAAGATTAAATATGACATTCTTTTGGCAAAGGCCGTGGTTCAAAAAAAGAATTGGCAACTGGAATAGTAATATGATCAATGAAAGACCTATAGTTAGGATTGATAATAACTCGAAAGGTCTATATGCTACATCTGTAATTTTAATTTGTGATTCATTTAATTGGTTCTTGGAGTCATCCATTTTAAACTACTCAGAAAAATCGGCAGGTATAAATTTACCTCAGGAAATTTTCCAAAATGCAGTATCAAATAAATTTGAAGAAGATGTGATTTCATTTTTAAAAGAACATGGCTTTAGAGCTGGCAAAGTTAGTGAAAATGCTACATGGTTTGTTGAAACACCAACTAAGCTCATAAATATCGATAATAAAAAAATACCTGGTGAGATTGATTGCTTAGCAGTTAAAAATAAAAGTGTATTATTAATTGAATGCAAGGTGCTTACAGATGGGGTCGATGAAAATAAAATCCGTAATTTATCGAGCAAACTTAATAATGATGATCAAGAATTATTTTTCTATAAGCAAGAATGTAAATTCAATTGGTTAATGAACACGGTCGAATTTAGAAATGACTATAAGATTACAAAAATAGTCCTTCTTGATAAAAAGCATTTGGCGAAATTAAGTGACGCTCATATAGTATTAACGTTTGACGAACTCAAAGAAATAGTTAGCAAGCAAGATTCCGTGATGTAATTGAATGCCTGTATCTTTAAGTATATTCAATCCAACGACTCCACAGCAGGAATATTTTATTTCCTGCTTTTCTGCTCTTTTGTAATGTAAAGATGTCTTGCCTGAAGGATGTCAATTTATCACTGCATTATTATATGGGTATAAACTAAGATACTCATTCCATTATCTACGGAAAATGACTTTTATTGTAGACGGGTTATCAGATTAATTTTTTTAACGGTAAATATCCATTGTATAAAATGCCAGCGATCCCTGTTCAGAGATTTTTCCAACAGCACCAAAGCCGCGAATATGACTTTGCCCCCAATTGAAAAACGTCCGCTCCTGGCACTAAACGGGCTAAATCTGACAGATTTGACGAGATAAGAGTATACCCTGAACGATTACTTCCCAGTTGATTTGCTTGGTTTCAGTCCTGGGGTATTGCCGGGTGTATCCTTATTATCACGTCTGCGTTGATCGGGATTTCTTGTTGATTTTGCAATTGGTTTTGGACCAGATTTAAGCCCCATAATCGTACTCCTTAGCCTTGTCAGAGGTTATTCCTCAGTGTGGATCAAACGGGTGCTGTGAGAATTATCAAGCTAGGATGGGCGGTGGGTAATGACTACTAGACTATTATGTGAGCAATGTCAGTTTTTGAGATGTAGCAACCGGTCCGACCCTGAAGTAGGTTGTAAATTATTAGCGATACGCCCTCAACAATGAGGGCCAACTCGGAGATTGTCAGGCTGATTGCGCCAATTGCCGATGCAGGACCTGCAGACTAGTTCCCGCCCCTGCCCATGCAGCAGCCGAGCCGACCACATACAGGTTTTGCTTGGCGCGTGAGACGGCTACATTGATTATGTTTGGTGGGCTTGCCGCCCACTGACGCGCCCTTTGCTGACTCGCTTTCGGAGCACCCAGTAACAGGATGACAGTGTCCGCCTCTCGGCCCTGGAACGTGTGGATCGTGCCTACACGATCACGGCACCACTCATCCAACTTTACGCCGAACGCCCGTAGCAGATCAGTTTCACTGTCGAGACGCCGACGCATGTTCTGCTCTATGATCTTGAATGGTGTAATGATAAATACGTCCGGATTTGTAATGCCCGTTGCTGCCAGCTCTTTGAGCATTCGTACAACCGCTTCGCCCTCGTCGGGGCACCACTTCGTCTCAGCATCGCCATTGATATCCACCCAGTGAGATCTCCCCAAAGCCGAGCCGATAGATCCAGGTTTTTTAGGCCCGACAGCATGGACCATCTGCCCGGCATAGGCGATGGAGTTAGAAACATCGAACATTGGGTTCTGGCAACGCCTGTGAACGAGCAGTGGCAGCCCGACTTCTCGATCACCTACATCCATGACGAAGGTGGATTTGAAGCGCGATGCCTGATCAGCAAGGGTCTGCGTAGATGCGGCGGGGGCAGACCATTCGATCTGGTCAATGTTGAAGAACTTGCAGATTTCGGCGTTCAGCTTCTCGGGTAGCGATACCACAGGTGGGATTTGCAACGGGTCGCCTACCACGATGGAGCGCTTTGCCCGCATGATAGCTCCAACTGCCGCTTGAGGAACGGCCTGGCCCGCTTCATCAATCAGAAGCCAGCCAATACTCTCTGGTGGCAGATCCCCAAACATGGTCCGTACAGAGGCAAACGTTGTGGACACAGTCGGCACCACCATGAAAAGGCTCGACCAAAGATCAGGGAGAAGTTCACGGTGAGCAGGAGACTGGAAGGCACCAGCCGCCATGCCTGACATCAATAGCCCGAGATTGTGTTGCAAGCGGTTGGCCGAAGCATCGATGAACGTTTTATGCACCGTCAGGGCAGCGGCGAAAAGATCCTCCCGCAGGCGATGAACCTCATCGGGAAGCCATGGTGCAGTCAGGTGGATAGCCTCGTGCTCGCGCTCGAAAAATCTCTCATCAACGACCCTTTCTCCCATGCGGTTTCGTGCCTGTTCCTCGGTCGCCTTCAATTTCGAGACAGCCTGACATTTGCTGGAAATTTCCTGGTCGAGTTGCTGTAACTGGGACTCAGTATTGCTCCACTCAGTTCTTGCAAGCTCCAGGGCACTGTCCGTCCCCTGCGCTCGTAAGACTGATTGCTGCAAGGTCGCAGAGAGCTTCTGCAATGTCGATCTCCACGACTTCCAGGCCGCAGTCGCGAACAAACGGGAGAAGAAACCTGGGCGGCAAGCAAGATGGCTGTCGAGCATGATCTTGTCCTGCTCGATCTGCGATTTTGCCTTCTCATGCTCTCGTTGGCAGGATTCAGCAATCTGGTGTGCCTCTTCGACGGTTTCATTCAGGCTCGGACGGCGTTGTTTCAATATTTGAAGTTCGTTGGCCGCCCCCTTAAGCGCCCGGATATCCCGGCGCATCACTTCAATGCTTGCGATTTCGGCGTCTACCGTCTCTTTGAGTTTAAGGAATGCGGTTCGCGCTTTCAGCCAAGCCGAAGCCGCATCCGTTTCGTTTGTGCTGGGCCGCTCATTGATGACCACGCTGGGCATAATGCGATCAATGATTGCGCCAGTTCGTTCGTCCTTTATCTCACGCATGACGTTTATGCCGCGAGCTGCTTTCAGGTAGGTAAGGAAACCGCCGTCCTCATTCCACCAAAAACCTTGCTGGAACGCTCCTCGGTTGCTGCTCTTGCCGAGTGCTGCAGCGATCAGTCCCCAGGTTTCGATAGGATCGGAGGGGGTGTCACCCTCGGCTTCGAAATAGCCAGCCCGTTTGGGGTTCGCAATCAGGTCGCTGATAGACCGGAAGTAGGCAATCTGTTCATGGCGACCATTTGCTTCTTTGAGAGGAAGCTCTTTACTGACGTTCTCGACCGCTTTGTTATTGGAGGACGCTACGACGATCTCATGGCCCCTCAAGGATGCATGTAACTTGTAGAAGTGCAGGAAGGCATTGGAACCGAATGCCAGCTTCTCGCCTGTTGTAGAAAAGGCATCCTGCGGTTTGTTGAAGCCGGACATCGCCGTGGCCCGATCAAGAATGCACCCAACGACGATGTCCCGCAGAAGAGTGGTCTTTCCGGTACCCGGTGGCCCATTGACGCCGATGATACCTGGAGCATCATTCAGCTCAGCACGTGCCGCATTCACGGCAGCCTGTTGAAGCAGCACCAATGGATGCCCGCCTTTCGAAGGCCAACGAGCCTGCGGCATGAGCGACGGTGCGACGAACGGCTCAACTGCGGAAATGGGCGATAGCACGTCGATTTTCTGGTCAGGCCTACCAATTCCCATGTAGCGGCGCAAACCGGTTCCGGCTTTGCCCGTCTCGAGCAATTTAGTTGCTTCACCGAGATCTTCAAGATAGAAAGAATTCAGTAACGAAGGTTCAGGCGGCGTCTTGGCTTTGAAATGATGAAACACCTTAATCGCAAATGTGGGTGGCTCAACCAAATGCTTGGGTATACCGAACTGAGACACAAGCCATTTATAAGCGTTAAGAACGACATCCAAATCGATCGGTATGGGTTCTCCATCCTCGTTGTGACGGCGAACCATTCGATCCAGATGCTCGATAATGCGCGGCTCAACATTCGGCCAATTCCCTAAGCTCCCAAGCTTCAGATCGAGAGCCTGCTTGAGTGCCCAGGCAAAACTGGAAACAGCGACGCCTTTGTCCTCAAGCACATAACCTTCCTTGTCGATCAGGATCGAACCGATGGACGCTTTCTTACCGTCCGGGCGTGAACGCTCCTCATCCTCGCCAAAAACCTTGACCAGCTCGTCCGTCGCCTTGTCGAGAGCGATGGCGCCAAGGATGACCTCGAAATAAAGCTTATAGCTGGGCTTGCTGCGGGCATTTGGTCCCCATGGAACACCTCGCTCCAATAGAGCAACCCTGGAGCGGTCGCCGGTTGTCATATCCTCTGGGCGTTTATAACCTTGAGGCGATAGTGCTTCGAGGGCTGTCCATGCTGCCAGTATCGCGCGCGCATCATTCGACTTACCTGTTGGAGAGAAAGAGGGGAGTGGACCTAGGTCGATCTGGTCTTCGCCGAATTGCTGTTGCACGATAGGAGCTGGATTAGCCTTTGGTCGCTGTTGCACTACCGTTGCTGGCGCATCCCGGGACGAAACTTGGAAGGATTGCGTGGACGCCGAGCCAGGATGACGCGCTGATGGACTGGAACCCGACATTGAGACCACGCAGCGTCCGCTAAGTGCAGTTCGGGCTTGCTCGATTTTAGTCGTCAACATTCGGGCCTTGGCAGTGTTGCGGAAGGTCAGCTCGTTCAACAGCACTTCAAGTTCACTAGCGTTGTTGCGTGAACGCTCGAAAATTGCCTCCAGATCGAAGATTGATTTTTGCGCATACTGCCTTGTAGTCATTTATTTCTGCTGCCCCAGGTCCCATCAGTTGAGAGATTTTATGCTAATTGGCATGATTTCTAAAACGGTTAACTTCCGCTCCTGGCAGACTGCAAAGATACAGACGAACCTCTTTCACCATCGAATGTGTACGGTCAGATCTTGTTGGTGATAGTTAAGTAATTTGCAAACAATTGCCAAGTAAAATGCAAACGGGTAGTCAAGTCAGATGCAATTACACATCGATCGGCCAGGCCGATCAATAGGCCATGATTGATCTGCCGAACCCATTGGACGCTCAATCGCCGTGCCGCCTATAGTGGCAGTGACCCGAATACATGCAGCAACACCAGGGCACCCTATCGGCCGCTGAACGGCCAACATCATAACGACAAGCGCTCCCCAAACCGGCTCAGGCCGGTTTTTTTGTACCTGCGGTTCAGGCTGTTCACCCTGTAGGTGAACAGGGGTGTACACCGAGAAGATAGCTATGCACCCATCAATGCATTGAAATTAAATGAAAAAATCAAAAGATGTAGAGGGTGAATAGTTTTTCTATAAATCTTTTTTTTGTGGCTGTGAGTCCAAGAAATAAAGCTGCGATCAGAAAATAGCGACAGTAAATTTATGCATAACAATATTTTTGGTTTGGTTCGTGACACGGAACCTAACCGAGCTCTTTGTATGGTTGAATTTTATGCTGTTGTCAGAGCAATAGTCTAACCTTCTAGCGTTTCACGAAATTTATACTGGGGGCACAAAAGGGGGCATAATCATGTTTTGTTTTTAATAATTTTATATTTTTCAGTGCATTGATTGGTGATTTGAGTCCGGCCTTCGCACCATTAAGTACCGCGCGAACCAGAAGCCACCGAAAGGTGGTTTTTTTGTGCCTGGAATTTGGTTGCAAACAACCCCCTGCCTTTGTTCCTTGCTACCTCCTAAGTAGAGTTATGTGTCTTGGGATCATTCATATATCGCGATACGCCTTGCGCAGTGCTATTGAGACTTATTTGACCGAGATTTGCTGATGCAACTGGCACGATGGCTGTCCAGTGAGAAGGCTCATCATCGATCTGGTGAAATAGCTTATCTAGCGCATCAGTTGGCAAATTCGTATAGAGATGCATCACACATTTGATATTGATATTCATTCTCATTAATGTGTGTCAGTGATATGATAAGCACTTCCAAAATAAAGCCAAGGATGCTTTGATTACATGTCTATTAAACCTCTATTTTTTATGTCCTTTCTTGCTTTGTCAGCTTGCAGTACGAATAAAGTTGTGGATACTTTTACGGGAACACCGGGTACAGCAGGGATGGCATATTGTGTACGAGATTTGTGGGAGAATGATGCCATTGCCAATAATTATCCCAGCGGTCCAATTCGTATACTAGAAAATCGTAGTGGCACTGGCAGTTACTATGTTTTTGATGAGAAAGGAGAGGAGATGGTACAGGCCAAAGGTACGATTGGTTTGTGGTTTGGAGACAAGCCAGAAAAAATCGAAGTTAATTTCGTTATTCCCCAAGATAAGTCGATGACCGTTAGAGCAACACGCAGGCTAGAACTGAGCAAACAGTGTGCGGTTATCCCAACGAAGGTGCGAGAGGATAAATACTTACCGTCGGTGATTTGCACAGATAAGACCTCTTGCAACTTCAGGCGTGATATTTAAAAACACGCTGAATGTGTGACTACGTTAATGGAGATGAGGGCGGTAGCTTATCATCTGGCAGCGTTAGTACAGTGCAAACAAGAAGCCACCGAGAGGTGGCTTTTTTGTGTTAGAAGTTTGCCCTGTATGACTACTTTCAATTATCAGCCACGAGATGATGCGCTTCTCACCTCAGTAAAAACCGGATCTTCCAGATGCTTTCCTAGGCCTATCTGATTGACCTTAAAGGCTAAAATGGTGTTTCATTGAACTCTTTCGGATCAAGGAGTTCCAGGATGGAGCCACAACAGGAAGGGATCACGCGGGCGTTAACGCCGGGCGAAGTCAATTTGGCGCGTTCAGTGTTTGGCAACACCAGAAGGGCATGTGGGTACGCACCCGTGGGCCTCTCAGTTGGGCAGTGAGCTATCAATATCGGCTTGATCAACCTTTGCTGCGCCACTACAGCATGGAACAGCAAGCATCGATAATTGCGGACTATTTCATTCTCAAGAGATATGGGGCGAATACCTTCTTCCGCTTGCCAAACAGGAAACTCATCGGGATAGTGGACAGAAGGACATTGTCACAATTTCACCCCATCATCAGAAGCGCAGGGCTGCCATTATGAGAAAATATTTATTCCTTCTTCTTCCTCTTTTTATCTCGGGTTGTCCAACCGGTGACAGGTTTAACCTCTATCAAGTACAAAGTAAGATCGTAGACGGTAAAGTCTGCGTCTTTTTTAATGAGAGCGATATCGTAAAAAACGAATCCATACTGAATATCGCCATCTGGAAGCAAGGGGGCGATACCTACGTATACGAAAAATCATATGCTTACAGCCCGATAACGCTGGAGGCCAACAAGTGTGTTCCAGGTATCGGTGAGTTTAATTTTATCGCCGGTGAAGGATACACCGTGTTGGTAAGAACACCGCTGAATTCATATCGAACCAGTTTTGTTGTGATGAAGAAAGGTGAAAGTATTATGTTGAAGTCTGATTAGAGTTTAACGATATGTTTTTACTAACTATTGTCATGAGAATAATTTATTAACTCTGTAGGAATTCAATCTGTAACTGGAAGAGCAGGGCTCCCACGATGAAAAAATCCCTCCTACTCTTTATTCCTATTTTATCTCTGATTGCTCGATGTATGATAGGTCTATTCTCTATTGAGCGAAAAGTAATACTTCAGAAGACAAAATGGATTTTTAATTAAAAATAACCCTCCTATATCCATGTAAGAGAATAGGAGAGTTATTTTCTATGAATTTAATCTATATGAAATCGGCCTCTTTCAACTCCAACTTCACCATCAGCTGCTTATTCACCTCCTTCCCATCTACCCCGCTATGAATCCGCCGATGGCAAGTTGGGCAGATGGCGCCCACCCACTGCGGGTGATCGGGGCCTTCGTCGGCTAGGCGCTTTGTGTGGTGGGGTTCGAGGTAGGGATCGCCGTTCTTTTTCTTGAACGGCGCCGGCTGCTCGCAGGCTTCGCAGATGCCATTGGCGCGCTTGAGCACGTATTTTTTTACGTCTTCGCTGCGTTTGAACCAGGATTTTTTGCTGTCGCTTTGTTGGCGCTGGCCCGATTGCTTTGAGGACTGCAGTGCCTTCTTGCGCAACTGTTCGAGCGTCTCTGTCTGCGTATCAGCTTCATCGGTTTCTGCATCTTCTTCAACCGCGTGCAGTGACGAGACTTTGAACAGGTTAAAGGTAATGCCTTGGCGCATGTTATTTTCGAAGTCTAAGCACTGAATGTGATCCCAAGAGTCGCACTCAAACATGCCAAGATAGCGGACGCCTTTTTCTTTCTTGTTGTCTTCAAACAGGAAGATATCTTTGCCGTCTTTTTTATGGTCGCGGATGGATTTATTGCCACGAATAAATTCCATAGGGCCTTTTTGGCCTTCCCCCGTATAAGAGAAGCTGCCTTCGGCTGTCCATCCATCTTTGTATCCGTAGGTTTCGCCGCTTTCTCCGGTGAAGATAAAGATTACCGGGAATTCCCGCGGGGTCCAGATACCGCCTTGCAGCTGCCCGCCATAAAGCTCGATAAGCGCTTTGCGTGTGTACAGTTTGCCTTCGGTTAAATAGTCAAAAGGATGCGGTGTTTCGACGATCTCAAAGCCGAGGTCTTTGAGAAATTGGATGGCTTTTTCCGTTCCGCTATCGGCGTTGATTCCCTTAAACGGATAACCATGCTGCTCACTGTATGCTCTAGCGGCAATGCCGCGGATATCGTACTTCTCGCCATTATAAAGCAGGGTGTGTTTTTTAAATCGTTTTATTTCATGTTGTTTTAAGAATTCATCTCGGCCAAGTTTTTTATATTCTTCGATGGCTTTTAAAACGAATTTTTTTGAAGATAACGCCTCTATTGCAGTTGCCAAAACCACTCCCTCATATTACCGAGTAGGCTCTGGGCAATGTGCTTGCTGACGAGAGCAGTATGCATCAATACCCAGCAGTTAACTCATCGATTTACCGAATGCGTTAACTATGCCAGGTAGGGGAGGAAATGCCTACCTTGATGAATGCTTTTGTTGTGATATGTCAGTCAGATCTATTGTAAATCCTGAGTGGGAAGGGCGATGAGCATCGCCCTGATTGCCATTTATGTTAGCTGCAGGCTTCCATCTCCCGCAGTGCCCGCCCATAAAGGTTACATAGCGCAGGAACCAGATGCGCCGTGGCGTTGAGGTAGCGATTCATCTGCTCCCAGCCTTCGGCATCCAGCTGTGGGGTCTTTTGCAGCAAATGGCCGAACAGCATCAGCCCGTGGCACAGACCTTCCGCCTGTTCGGCAGAGAGGGCGGCCAGGTCTAAAAGTTCTGAAGGATTAAAAGCGCTGAGATCGAGGTGGTTAAACAGTTGGCGATAGAGGGTAAGGGTGCTTGTGGTATTTTCGGTGATGGCGACATTTTCCATGCGTCTTTATCCTTAGTGTGTAGTATGCGTACTACCACATGAGACGCTAAACCCATGGTGGTAGCCCAAGCGGAGTTAGCGTTACCGGACACGAAGGAAACCGGCGCTTCTTGCGAAGCCCCCACTTGGGCCACCATAATTCTGGATGTTTAAAAGCCCCAGCATTATATACATAATGCTGCCTTGTGTAAGTGTTCGGAACGCTAACTCCGGCTGCGGATTTTGCCGCAGCGAAAAAACTATAGCGTTATCAGTAAAAGGATAAAATAAGCTGTATGGAATTACAGTTTTTTTGCTTTCAGCATTGGAATACAGATCGCAGTTATTTATGGTGCTCTTTTATACTTGTAATGTTTCCTATATATAGCGAATATAATCCATGTCATTACATTCTCTAAATGAATGTTATGTTCGGTAATCCTCTATACGCGCTGCGAAGTGTTAACCGTTCCAGTATTTATCCTTTCTAGAGCTTATGTTACTCATACGGCTTTGCTCATTCACGGATGAACGAACATGGCGAATGAAGATGAGTTGCGCATTGCCCTGTCGCCGGTGCAGCTTGCGGCAGTGCTGTCTGATGAAAGCGTCACTGAAGGCGAAACGCTCAGTAACCGTCTGCTTGGCGGTTTGGGGCTTGCCGGTGGTGTCGTTGAGCTGATGGGGGCAGGGGTGTTGTGTTATGCGCCGGATCCGACGTTTATCACCAAGGTCGGGTGCGTGGTGGTGGGAACGCATAGCCTGGACAGCATCAAGGCCGCTTCCAATCAGATGATTACCGGGCATCCAACAACTACCGATACTTATCAGTCTGCCGTTTTATTGGCGCAAGCATTGGGTGCCGATCGGGAAACGGCTTATAACGTCGGTTTAACGGTCGATATTGCCGTGCCTTTTGTCTTTGCCGGAGCGGTTGGCGCAGCCCGAGTCGCATCCGTGCGCATGGGGCGGGTTAAGCTGGTTGAGCATGAGTCCCCTACGGGGATGAAACCGGGTGGGCATACCATTAAACGTCATGTTGGGGTGACGAAAGAGCAACTGCTAGAGCGTTTAAAAAATCCACGAGTGAACAAGGCCTCTTCGTTTAAATCATTAGGGGCCGCGGAGGTCGCCGTCAGCTCGGCGTTAAAAGCAAATAAAGAGTGGATAAGACTGTGGGCCACGAATCCTGCGGGTAGGCCAAATCTTGAATTGACCCATATTATGTCCAGTGATATCGGTTATGGCCTGAGTAAAAATTCAACGCAATTAGTGAGAACATCGCGATTAAAGGTCGTGTTGCACTATCAGCAGTTTCAAGGTAAACCCTATTTCATACTGACAGCTTTTCCCGACTTTTGAGGTAATGATGAGATTGCACGGAGACTTCAGCGAACTCAGTAAGTTATTCAGTATTTACTTTGGTCAGGATTATGATCTGTTTACTGATGCCGAAACGGCCGACGGTGTGATTGACGGCTTCCTGGAGCAAAACGGCAGTCAAGTCATCCGTGATATTCTCGAGGAGACTAAAGAGTTTCAGGCTACTTATGCAGGGCGTATAGACGAAGGCATGGCGGAGCATTTTTCAGATGAGTTTGTGCCAGAGAGCTGGAGTACTACCGCGGTAGCGTTCTTTGCCATGTTGCGACGAAAAGCAGAGCAAAAGCTAGGCAGCTTTAATTAACGCAGTGGATGCCGGGTTATTCGAGCTTGGATCTCGGCCTGGCGTTGTGATTGAACGCACACGCTGTAGTGGCAAACCTGACTTTATCCTTAGCGCTTTCCCTGCGAGATAAGCCGATGAAAACCAGCGAACTTGATAACCTGATCGTCGTTTATTTTGGTCAAGATTATGACCTGATAAATGCAGAGGGCGATATTACTGCGCTGATCGCAGAGTACATTCGTCTGGCGACTCATCAGCAGCGCGAGGCTTTGGTCAATGAGATCGATGAGCTACTGGCGCAGGATAATGTGGAGTCATTATTCAACCAACGTTTCGAGTTTACCTTCAGCCCCGAGTTATGGGGCACAACGGTTCCCGCGTTTTTGCAGCAGGTGCGTAGTGCCCTCGCGAAGTCATTGACGCATACCAAATGAAGTCCCAGCGTTTGAGGTAATCATGAAACGGATCTTCCCACTCGCATTCCCCTTCCTGCTCGCCGGCTGCCCGTCGATAGGCGATCGTATCCCCGTAGGCTATCCCGCTACCGCCAACCTGCGTGAGGGCAAAGTATGCATCACCGTTCAGCCTCAGGGGGACGAAAAGCTTGCGGGCATCTCGATCTACCGATTGGATGAGGCGCAGAGCCGCACATTCAAATTTTTCGATCCGCTGCAGGATGTCGCCCCCAATCAGTGTGTCCCTGATGAGGGCTACGTATTTACGCCGGGGCAGCAATACCATTTCTCCGCGAAGCTGGTCTCCATCAAGAAACAGCAGGCGGGTGAGTTTCCCTCTGCGCGTGAATTCGTCGCCGAATTCGCTGTGCAGCAGGCGGACAATCAACTGCAACTGGAAGCCCTCCGCACCCCACGCTAACCCCACCGTCCAACCTACCCCAAATCCCCCCCATTGCTGGCAATCACTTTCTTATACCACCAGAACGATTTCTTGCGGGTGCGGGCGAGGGTGCCGTTGCCCTGGTTGTCGCGGTCGACGTAGACAAAGCCGTAGCGCTTGCTCATTTCGCCGGTCGAGGCGGCCACCAGGTCGATGCAGCCCCAGGTGGTGTAACCCAGCACCGGCACGCCGTCGGCGATGGCGTCGGCCATGGCGCGGATGTGTTCGCGCAGGTAGCTGATGCGGTAGTTGTCCTCAATCTCGCCTGCTGCATTGAACTCGTCGTGTGCGCCCAGGCCGTTTTCCACCAGGAACAGCGGCTTTTGGTAGCGGTCGTACATCATGTTCATGGTGATGCGCAGCCCCAGCGGATCGATGCCCCATCCCCAGTCGCTGCGTGGCAGGTGCGGGTTCGCCAGCGATTTCACCACGTTGGCGGCGCTGCTGTTGTTGTCGTTCATGTCGGCGGAGGCGCAGCGCGAGGCGTAGTAGCTGAAGGAGACGAAGTCGACGGTGTGCTTCAGGATGTCGGCGTCTTCCGGTGCCATCGCGATGCTCACGCCTTTCTCGCGGAAGACGCGGGCGGCGTAGGAGGGGTAAGCGCCGCGCGCCTGCACGTCGATAAAGAACAGGTTCTCGCGGTCTTTCTCCAGCGCGGCCCACACGTCCTCCGGCTTGCTGGACCACGGATAGAAGTTGCCGCCGGCCAGCATGCAGCCCACCTGGTTGGCGGGGTTCACTTCGTGGGCGATGCGCGTCGCCAGCGCGCTGGCCACCAGTTCGTGGTGCGCGGCCTGGTATTTCACCTGTTCGGGGTTCTCGTCCGCTTCAAACACCAGCCCCGCACCGGAGAACGGGCTGTGCAGCAGGATGTTGATCTCGTTGAAGGTCAGCCAGTATTTCACCAGCCCGTCGAAGGCTTCGAAGCAGGTGCGGGCGTAGCGGGTGAAGAACTCCACCATCTTGCGGCTGCGCCAGGAGCCGTATTCGGTCACCAGGTGCATCGGCACGTCGAAGTGGCACAGGGTGACCAGCGGCTCGATGCCGTATTGGCGGCACTCTTCGAACAGGCTGCGGTAGAAGGCGATGCCCTCGGGGTTGGGCGCCAGCTCGTCACCGTTGGGGTAGATGCGGCTCCAGGCGATGGAGGTGCGGAACACGGTAAAGCCCATCTCCGCCATCAGCGCGATGTCGTCGCGATAGCGGTGGTAGAAATCGATGGCGTCGTGGCTGGGGTAAAACTCGTCGTCGCGCAGGCTAAAGCGCTTCTCCAGCCCGAGTTTGACCGCCATGCGGTTGGCGCCGTGCGGGATCATATCGACGGTGGTCAGCCCTTTGCCGCCCTCGCGATAGCCGCCTTCCGCCTGGTTGGCGGCTAAAGCGCCGCCCCATAAAAATCCTTTAGGGAATGTTGAATCGGACATGCAATCCTCAATACCCGTCATACTTGAAGCTGCATCCGTGTTGGCTGCGTTTAGTTACGTGGCCCGTCCATGGGCCACGCCCCTTTGGGGCCGCTGCAAGCAGCGTTCAAATCTGCTCCTGGCAGATTTGTCACCCGAATCACTTACTTGTGTAAGCTCATCGGGATTCGCTCTCTTGCCGCCTTGATGCCGCTCCAACTATTTAGGGTATAAATATACGTTAATGCGTTGCGCTGGCGGCGTTCGCCGCCGGTGCGGTTTGGCCGGGTGTGGCGGCGTTTTCCGGCAGATCCTCGAAGCCCAGCATCAGCGTGAGCGCGAACGACAGCACTACCGAGAGCGCCATCACCGCCACCACCCACACGATGCTCATCGGGTTGGCCGGATCGAAGAACTGCACGCTGGTGAACAGCCCGGGCGAGGCCATCGAATGGCTGGCCAATCCGCCGATGCCGGCGACCGCGCCGCAGACGAAGCCGCTGATCAGGCTGGCGATCAGCGGCCGCTTCAGGCGCACCGCCACGCCGTACAGCGCCGGTTCGGAAATCCCTGCCACGATGGCGGAGGCGGCAGCGGCCAGCGCGGTCTGGCGCAGCTCGCGGTTCTTGGTTTTCAGCGCCACCGCCAGCGAAGCGCCGCCGAGCGACAGGTTGGCGCCGATCTCCGAAGGCATCACCATGCCCTCTTTGCCGGTCTCGGCGATGGTCTGGATGATGGTCGGGGTGAACACCCGGTGCATGCCGGTGATCACCAGCAACGGCCAAATCGCCCCCATGATGGCCACGGAGAGCCAGCCCAGGTAGCCGTGCACGGTGTAGACCAGCGCAGAGATGCCGCTGCCGATCCAGATGCCGAGCGGGCCGATAAGCAGAATGGCGATCGGCGCGGCGATCAGTACGATAAGCATCGGCTTGAGGAAGTTTTTGGTCACCGCCGGGGTGATGCGATCCACCCCGCGTTCGATGTGCGACAGGATCCAGGTCATCACCAGTGCCGGGATCACCGTGTAGGTGTATTTCACCGCCGTCACCGGGATGAAGGCGAATTCCACCGCCTGGCCCTGCGCCGCCTTGGCCATCAGATCGATAAAGTTGGGATGCACCAGCACCCCGGCGATGGCGATCGCCAATGACATGTTGGTTTTGAACTTCAGCGCCGCCGAGGCGGCGACCATCACCGGCAGGAAGAAGAATGCGCCGTCGCCGATCACGTTGAGGATGACGAGGGTCGAGGAGCCTTTTTCGAATACCCCAGCCATATCCAGGATCATCGCCAGCAGCTTCACCATCGAGCCGCCGATGATGGCGGGGATCAGGGGCGACATGGTGCCCACCAGCGCGTCGAGAATGCCGGCGCCGATGCCCTTCAGGGTGAGCTTGCGTTTTACCGGGGCAGCGGGGGCCGCCGTGCTCGACATGCCGAGTGCCAGCACCGCTTGATAGGCCTTGGCCACCTCGTTGCCGATGATCACCTGGCACTGCTCGCCGCTGTGCACCACGCCCAGCACGCCATCGATGGCCTTCAGTGCCGGCATGTCGATCTGGGTTTTGTCTTTCACCACGAATCTCAGGCGGGTCATGCAGTGGGTCACGGCCTCGATATTGCTCGTGCCGCCCAGGGCGGCCACGATGGCGTGCGAGATCTCTGCGTAGTTCTTCGGCATGGCGTGTCGTCTCTCAGATAGCAATTCGGATAGCCCAAAGGCGAATATTTACTGCCTGGGCGATCCGTCGTTCCATTCGTATGAAACGCCCATAAGAAACCGGTTTCACAAAATCATGTATTGGTGTTTTGTTGTTGGCAAGAACTATGATTTTTGGTGTTTCGTTTTCGTGATCTGGATCGCCAGAGGTAAGTACGCATCGACGCACAGGGGCGTGAAAGCGTTCCAAACGCCGGGCGTCTTGGGTAGACTGCGCTGAACCCATGGATTTTGGCGGCGCACAGATGGCAACGATACTCGAGGTGGCGAAAAAGGCCGGCGTTTCAAAGGCGACGGTGTCGCGCGTGTTGTCCGGCAGCGGCTATGTCAGCGAGGAGAAACGCGCGTTGGTGGATAAAGCCATCGCGGAAACCGGCTATCGGCCCAACCTGCTGGCGCGCAGCCTGGCGACCAACACCACTCAAACCCTCGGCCTGGTGGTCACCAACACCCTCTACAGCGGCAACTATTTCAGCGAACTGATGGCGCAGTCGGCGCGCATCATGGAGGCGAACGGCCGCCAGCTGATCCTGGCGGACGGCAAGCACACCGCCGAAGAGGAGCGGGCCGCCATTCAGTTTTTGCTGGATCTGCGCTGCGACGGGGTGATCATCTATCCGCGTTTTCTGTCGATTGCGGAAATGGACGAGATCGTCTCCCAACACCGCCAGCCGATTCTGGTGATCAACCGGCGGCTGCGGCTGAACGACAGCTACTGCATCTTCAGCGATCAGCACGCCGCCGGCGCGGCGGCGGTGGCGCACCTGATCGCGCGCGGGCATCGCGACATCGCCTTTATCACCGGTTCGCTCGATTCCCCCACCGGGCTGGAGCGGCTTTCCGGCTACAAATCCGCGCTGGCGCAGCAGGACATTGCGGTTAACGAGGCGTTGATCGTCGAGGGGAAATGGCATGCGCAAAGCGGCGTGGCGGCGGTCGATGCGCTGCTGGCCGGCGGGCAACCGTTCAGCGCTATCGTCGCCGGCAACGACGAGATGGCCATCGGTGCGATGAAGCGGCTGGCGGAGCGCGGCGTAGCGGTGCCGGAGGCGGTATCGGTCATCGGCTTCGACGACATCCCGCTGGCGCCCTATACCGTGCCGTCGCTGTCGAGCATGAAGATGCCGGTCACCGAGATGATCCAGGAGACCATCAACCGCCTGCTGTCGATGCTGGACGGCGGCGAGCTGAGCAAACGCCCCAGCTTCCCGGCCAGCCTGATCGAGCGCGACTCGGTGGCGGCGGGGCCGTATTGGGGAAAGGCATAATCGCGTACCCGTCTTTTTCAGGCGCTACAACGCTTGAACCCGCCTCTTCGACAAAGCAAAAATCCCCAGCGCGCTGCCCAATGCCAGGGCGCTGGCAAGTGCCGTGGATAGCGCGAACTCGCGCGTGTAGGGCAGCAGCAGGCCAACCACAGAGATGCTGCCCAACAGCAGGCTAAAGAACAGCGCTTTTTTACGATAGGGCGCCTTTAGGTTGAGATAGGCGGCGACGGCGCAGACGATAAGCGTGCCACCGACGACGACCAACAGCGGCAGGATGATGAGCGCCCCGGCGAGGAGATTGGACAGCCCAACGTCCTTCACGCCGGCGTAAGAGACAATAAGAAACATGATGCCGATGGCTAACACCGTGCTCAGTTTGATGACGATATAGGCGCTCGCGCACAGGTTAAGCGCCTTTAATCCTACTATCATCACGTTGTTTGCCATCGTTCATCCTTGAGTTTGCTGGATATGGGCCGTGTTGGCCTGGGGAATGGTTTATCTTACCCCAACCCCCCAATCCTTCCCCGAATCTCCTCCTCCGGCAGATCCACGCCAATAAACACCAGCGTGCTCTTGCGTTCTTCCTCAGGCAGCCATTCCCGATCCCAGTCGGCGTTATACAGCCGCTGTACGCCCTGGAACAGCAGGCGGCGCGGCTCGTCTTCGATAGACAGAATGCCTTTGTAGCGCAGCAGGTTATCGGCGTATTCCAGCAGCAGGCCTTCCATCACGTCGGAGATTTGCATCAGCGGCAGCGGGCGCTCCAGCGTCACCACGATCGAGCGGATGTCGCTCTGAGGCTGCGGGATGCGGCGGAACAGCGGGGCGGGCGGCGTCAGGTTGAGCTTGTCGTTCAGCGTAAAGCCTTCGATGTCGAACAGCACGCTCAGATCGATATCGCCGTGCGTTACCTGGTAGACCGGCGTGCGAGCGTTCATCCGCTGCAGCCGCTGGATCAGCGCCTCGCAGTCCGGCGCCACGTCGGTTTTGGTCAACAGGAGGCGGTCGGCGTAGCCCACCTGCGCCTGGGCGATGCTGAACTGGCTCAGCTGCTGCTCGGCGTGCGCCGCGTCCACCAGGGTGATGATGCCGTCCAGCAGGAAGCGCTCGCACAGGATCTCGTGCGAGAAAAAGGTCTGGGTAATCGGGCCGGGATCGGCCATGCCGGTGCATTCGATGATCAGCCGATCGAATGCCAGCTGGCCGCTGTCAACGCCGTCCAGCAGATCCAGCAGCGCGTCCGCCAGTTCGTTGGACTTGCTGCAGCAGATGCAGCCGTTGCTCAACGTGGTGATGCGGCTGGCGCGATCGCCGATCAGCGCGTCGTCGATCGGCACTTCGCCGAACTCGTTCTCGATGACCGCGATTTTATAGCCGTGTTCGGCGTTCAGGATGTGGCGCAGCAGGGTGGTTTTGCCGGCGCCCAAAAAGCCGGTCAGGATGGTGACTGCAATGGGTTTCATACAGGTCCTTGTGACTGCGGGTTAACAGCAGCGCATGCCGCCTTTGCCGTCGCCGCCGTAGCGCGCTTGCTGGCGCTCGCGGAAAAATTCTTTATAGGTCATCACCGGCTTGTCCGGGTGGTTGCCTTTCATGTGCTGGACGTAGGTATCGTAGTCAGGCACGCCCACCAACATGCGCGCTGCCTGCCCGAGGTACTTCCCCGCCTGGCCGAGATTTCCGAACATAGTTTCTTACTCCCAAATACCCTGCTTACCCTTCGTCTTTCGAACCGCAGCGGTGTTGGCTGCATTCCCGAACCCCAGTCACTTACTTGAGTAAGCTCCTGGGGATTCGCTCACTTGCCGCCTTGCTGCGGCCCGAAATCCTTTGGGTACCGGTTAGCTTTCATGTCGGTACTGCATAACTGATTTCATTATGCAGGGTATCCGTTAAATCACATCAATGCTGGGTCGAAACTTTGACCTCCCCCTCAGTTACGCCGTCGGCGGGCGTGGCCTGCGGCACCGGCACGTAAGGCGTTTCCTGGTCGGTGCGTTTCGGGTTCTTGTGCGCCGCCAGCGCGGTTTTCACCCCGTAGAAGATGATGCTGTACACCACCAGCAGGAACAGAATGCTCAGCCCGGCGTTGGTGTAGTTGTTCACCACGATGTGGTTCATGTTGGCGATCTGCTGGGCGCTCAGCTCGGCGCCGCCTTCGGCGATCTTGCGCTTATACTCGCCGGCCAGGAAGAAGAAGCCTTCCAGCTGCGGGTTGTCGCTGAACAGCTTCAGCCCCAGCGCGTAGGTGGTGCAGATCAGCAGCCACACCGCCGGTAGCACGGTCACCCAGATGTATTGGGTGCGCTTCATCTTAATCAGCACCACGGTGCCCAGGACCAGCGCCACGGCGGCCAGCATCTGGTTGGAGATGCCGAACAGCGGCCACAGGCTCTTCACGCCGCCGAGCGGATCCACCACGCCCTGATACAGCAGGTAGCCCCACAGCCCGACGCAGCCGGCGGTGCCGACGATGCCGGCCACCAGCGAGTCGGTTTTCTTCAGGAACGGCACGAAGTTGCCCAGCAGATCCTGCAGCATAAAGCGGCCGGAGCGGGTGCCGGCGTCCAGCGCGGTCAGGATGAACAGCGCTTCGAACAGAATGCCGAAGTGGTACCAGAAGCCCATGTTGGCGCCCGGGATGATCTGGTGGAACACGTGGGCGATGCCCACCGCCAGCGTTGGCGCGCCGCCGGCGCGGTTCAGCACCGAAGGTTCGCCGATGTCGGTGGCGGTCTGCAGGATCTGTTCCGGGCTGATGACGAAGCCCCAGGAGCTGACCGCCGCCGCCGCATGCACGGTCACGTCCTTCAGCGAAGCCATGATCATCGGCGCGTCTTCGGTGCCTAAGCGGTGCAGATCCGGCATGGTGATGCCCAGCGCCGCCGGCGGGGTGTTCATGGCGAAGTACAGGCCCGGCTCGATGATGGACGCCGCCACCAGCGCCATGATGGCGACGAAGGACTCCATCAGCATCGCGCCGTAGCCGATAAAGCGCGCGTCGGTCTCATTGGCCAGCAGCTTCGGCGTGGTGCCGGAGGCGATCAGCGCATGGAAGCCGGAGACCGCGCCGCAGGCGATGGTGATGAACAGGAACGGGAACAGGGTACCTTTCCACACCGGGCCGGTGCCGTCGACGAACTGGGTGACCGCCGGCATTTTCAGCTCAGGGTTGAGGATCACGATGCCGATCGCCAGCCCGACGATCACGCCGATTTTCAGGAAAGTGGCCAGGTAGTCGCGCGGCGCCAGGATCAGCCACACCGGCAGCAGGGCGGAGATGAACGCGTAGCCGATCAGCGTGAAGGTGATGGTGGTGTCTTTAAAGGTCAGCGCCGGGCCCCAGTACGGGTCGTCCGCCACCACGCCGCCGAACCAGATGGCGGCCACCAGCAGCACGATGCCGATGACTGACACTTCACCCACGCGGCCGGGGCGCAGATAGCGCATGTAGATGCCCATAAACAGCGCGATCGGTACGGTGGAGCAGACGGTGAACACGCCCCACGGGCTTTCCGCCAGCGCTTTCACCACGATCAGCGCCAGCACCGCCAGGATGATGATCATGATCAGGAAGCAGCCGAACAGCGCGATGGTGCCCGGTACCGGCCCCATCTCTTTTTTGATGATCTCACCGAGCGAGGCGCCGTTGCGGCGCGAGGAGATGAACAGCACCATAAAGTCCTGCACCGCCCCCGCCAGCACCACGCCGCCCAGCAGCCACAGCGTGCCGGGCAGGTAGCCGACCTGCGCGGCCAGCACCGGCCCCACCAGCGGTCCGGCGCCGGCGATGGCGGCGAAGTGGTGGCCGAACAGCACGTTCTTGTTGGTCGGTACGTAGTTCAGGCCGTCGTTGTTGACCACCGCCGGGGTGGCGCGGCCGGCGTCCAGCTTCATCACCTTGGTGGCGATGTACAGGCTGTAGTAGCGGTAGGCCACCAGATACACCGCCACCGAAGCGACGACGATCCACAGCGCGCTGATGTGTTCGCCGCGGCGCAGCGCTACCACGCCGAGGCAGGCTGCGCCGAGTATCCCCAGCAGCATCCACGGAATGTGCTTTAAAATCCCCTCTCGTTTCATGAGGTATCCTTAATTCCAGTCTGCAAATATGAATGAACTCATCCGCTTGTAAGAGATGTCAGAGTGGCGCGGTGAGCCGTAGCGTCTTTCCCGAGGTAAGGCGGGTTTAGGAACAGCTCATCATCGCCGGGGGTAAGGGGGGAAGACAGGCGTATTTCGCTCAGCGGTCAGATTCGCCGGGTGAACGGTTGGATTAGCGGGGTAAGCGGTTGGCGGCTGGTTTCATCATGTTTTGAATATAGTGGCGCAGTTGTGTCGGGTGAGAATCGTATATACCCTGCGTTAGGCAACGTATGGAAAAGGATAAAGACATGGAAGAACAAACAGAAGGCGTCAGCAGTGAAATGCGCGTCAAAATAAAAAAGGTGTTGCGTGAAATAGAAGCGCGATATGACGTAAGAGTGTTATATGCCTGCGAGTCCGGCAGCCGTGGATGGGGATTCGCCTCGCCGGACAGTGATTACGACGTGCGTTTCTTGTATGTGCATCGGCCTGAATGGTATTTGCGCGTTGAGACGCAGCGTGACGTGATCGAGCTGCCGATAGATGATGAGCTCGACGTCTGTGGGTGGGAATGGCGCAAGTCGCTCGGCCTGTTAAAGCGAGCTAACCCGACGTTGATCGAATGGCTGGATTCACCGGTGGTTTATCGGCAGGATGCTGAAAGTGTAGAGGCGCTGAAAGGCGTCGTACCTGAGTGGTTTTCCGCAACGCGAGCACGCTGGCATTATCTTTCCATGGCGCGTAAAAATTTCCGCGGCTACTTACAAGGCGAGGAAGTGCGCCTAAAAAAATATTTCTACGTTCTGCGGCCACTGCTGGCCGTCCTTTGGATAGAAGCGGGCAAAGGGGTGCCGCCAATGCGTTTCGATCACCTGCTGGCTGGAACGGTGAGCGATCCATTGTTGTTAGCGGAAATTCATGCCTTGTTGGCGGTCAAAAAAAGAGCCGGAGAAGCAGAATACGGTCCCCGTAGGGAGCTGATACACGCGTTTATTCTGCAAGCGCTTAAGGCTCATGAACAACCGGCTGAATTACCTGATAGCTGCGCGCGCAGTGATTTCTCGCTCGACGAATTGCTTTATAAAACCGTCATGGCGTAATGGTCGTGCGGGTTGCCGATGAGGGGGCACAGGAGGGCGTAATAATACCTTTCTGTGCTGTTGCATTGGCAATCACCGCCAGGCTGCCGCTGTTGCCAATGCAGACCCCGGAATAACCGGCCGGCTTTAACCCCCTGTTTTTCAGTTCGCTTGCCGGGTGCCGAACGTTTCCGGCAGCCTGTCTCCTCAAACCGTCTGCATGGCCTGCAGCAGGTGGATAAACGCGGCGCTGAGCGGCGGCGTGGCCGGCTCATGGCGGGTAAAGACGTAAAAGCGCGCGCTGATGTCGATCTCCTGCGTCGGGATTTTCTGCAGGTGCAGCTGCGGGGCGTAGTGCGCGACCACCCGATCGCTCAGCAGCGCGATATAGCCCTGCTGCCTGACCAGGCACCAGGTCGCCAGAAAGGAGTCGGTCTCGACGATCTGGCCATGCGGCGTGTAGCGTTCGGCGATCTCGCGGATGGCGGCATGCCCCACCGAGCAGGAGCGCGGCACCACCCATTTTGCTTCGGCCGGCGGCTGCCCGGCTGCGGTACGGTCGCCTCCCTGATAGAGCGAGAATCGCTCGCTTTTCAGCGCCTGCATGGCCAGATCGGCGCCGCCCGCCGCGCCGTTCAGGCTGCTGACCGCCAAATCCAGCTCGCAGTTTCGCAGCCGGGCCAGCAGGCCTTCCGGGCCATCTTCCACCACCGTCACCCGGGTATGCGGGTAGCGGCGGTTGAAGCCTTCGAGCACCTGAGGCAGGTAGCACAGCAGCGGATCGACGCTCATCCCCACCCGCAGGCGCTTCTCGCCGTCAGCGCTCAGGCCGCGCAGTTCGTCAAACGCGTTGAGCAACTGATTGGTGGCGGCGTCTATCCGCCGGTAAAACAGCTCACCGACCGCCGTCAGGCGCACGCCGCGGTTGCTGCGCTCCAGCAGCCGCGCGCCGATGGTCATTTCCAGCTCTTTCAGCACCCGGCTGAGCGTCGGCTGCGAGATGGCCAGCTTTTTCGCGGCCTCGTGCAAGCTTCCACAGTGGACAATGTCTTTGAACATCGTCAGATGAGCCAGCTTCGGCATGGTTTTCATGGTTGATCTCCCTGGAAGTGAACGGCATCAGCCGGAGCCGGCGATGCGGCTGTAATAGGCCTGTTTCATCATGCTGTCGTTCAGCAATTTATTGATGGTCTGGTCGAGCACCGGCGTGGTGACGGAGGCCGGCATCAAGGTGGCGGTGATCTCCACGTCGTCGTCGCCAAAGGGTTCGATATCCAGATGCGAGATAAAGCAGTTTTCCCCTTGCAGCACCTGTTTGAATTTGGCCAGCGCCTCACGCTGCTCATGCTCGAAGGCAATGACGCAAATCTGGTAGGTGGATTCGCCGTTAACGTCATTGAAGGGTTGTTTGTTGACCATATTGACCAGGGGGCGCAACAGGGTGTTGGCGGCGAGCACGAACAGCGTGGCGGCCAGCGCATCGCCGTACAGGCCGCAGCCGGCACAGGCGCCGACCGCCGCGGAGCCCCAGAGCGTGGCGGCGGTGTTCAGGCCGCGGATGTTCATCCCTTCCTTCATGATGGCCCCGGCGCCGAGAAAGCCGACGCCGGAGACCACGTAGGAAATGACGCGCACCGCGCCGCCGCTGCCGTCGATGGTCATGGCCAGATGGACGAAGATCGCCGCGCTGGTGGCCACCAGCGTGTTGGTGCGCAGCCCGGCGGTGCGCTGGCGGAACTGTCTTTCGTAGCCGATGGCGGCGCCCAGGACGGACGCGGTCAGCAGCGTCAGCAGTGTATGAATGAAATGCATGATAATAACTCGATGTATTATCCGCTTATCATGAGCCACCCGTGGCGGGGTAACTCTTGATAAACAGGTAGTTAAGTTGGCGGGATTCCGTCCCGCCAGTCCAGGGCGGCGCTCAGTGCGCGGCGGCGATCTGCCGGCTGAGCGTCTCGCTGATTTTGTCCGTCAGCGGCTGCATCCCCTCGCGGGTGCGCGCCTCGCGGCGCTGCGTGATGTGATAGCAGCCGTCGAGGGTGCCGGCGCCCAGCAGGAGGATGCGGTCAGACATCATCACCGCTTCCTCTACGCTGTGGGTGACCAGTACGATGGAGCGGGTTTTGATCTGGTGCGTGCTCCAGATACGCAGCAGATCGCTGCGCAGGTGTTCGCCGGTATAGACGTCCAGCGCGGAAAAGGGCTCGTCCAGCAACAGCAGCATCGGTTCTACCGCCAGCGCGCGCGCGAAGCCGACCCGCTGGCGCATGCCGCCGGAAAGTTCGCGCGGGTAGGCGTCGCGGTAGGGCGCGAGCCCGACCAGATCGAGCATTTTCAGCGTTTGGGCTTCGACCACCTGCGGCGGCAGATCCTGCGCCTGCAGCCCGAAGGCGATATTTTGGTAGACGTTCAGCCACGGGAAAATGGCGAAGGTCTGGAACACCATGTTGATCTGCGGATTCGGCCCCGAGACTTTTTTATCCCCCAGCATCACGGTGCCCAGATCCGGCGCGATCAGGCCGGAAAGAATGCGCAGCAGGGTGGATTTGCCCGAGCCGGACTGCCCCAAGATGCTGACGACCTCGTTGTCGTAAAGGCGCAAATTGATTTCATTCAGTACCAGACGTTTTTCTTTACCAGTAGGCTGAACGCTTTTGCTGACGTTATTGACCGTCAGCAGCGTGGTTTTTTTTACCATCATGATCCGTCTCCACCCAATTAAAAATATGAGCATGGAAAAAGGGCCGATATTTATCGCCGGGCAGGCGTAAAATAAATGCGGGTGCAAATAAGCCTGACCGTTATCGGACTGTTAATACGCTTATGCTGGAGGGGTTAGCCCATCGGGCGTGCCGGTGCGGCATGCGCGCAGGCCAGAGGCTGAAGGGTAAAGCGAAGGGATGCTATAACTGACTCATATCCTGACACTTTCAGGATGCAATGGGATGACTATTGCTCCTGTGACCTCAGCGATTCCAACAATAAAATAAACAACCAACTGTCGCCGTCCATATCATTCTCCCGTTATTTTTCGTGTGGCCATAATACGCGTGCCATAGCCTGTTATTCAATGTGGTTGCGCCGAATTATGGCGGCAAAATGTAATTTAATATGAATGCGGGGAAAATTTTCTTTATTCATTAAACGGGGCGTAAACGGAAGGCGCAAGAATGAATATAGGCATCATTTTACGGAAATATAAACCTGAATTAAACGAGAGAATAAGAGGCGAGCGGTAAGTCACATAATAAACCGGCCGGAGAGCGCCCTCCGGCCGGGATGGGGATCAGAACTGATACATGATGCCGGTTTCGACGATGTCGTCGGCGCCGGCGCCGACGGCGTTCTGCTGTTGCAGCAGGTTGAGTTTGTACTCCACGTAGGTAGACATGTTGGCGTTGAAGCTGTAATTCAGCGCCAGATCCAGATATTTGACCAGATCGGCGTCGCCGATGCCGGGCAGGTTGCGGCCGCGCGTTTGCAGGTAGGCCAGCGAGGGCGTGACGCCGGAATCGAAGTGATACTGCGCGACCGCCTCGAGGGCGTCCGCGCGGGGGGCGAAGCCGGCGTAGCGATCGCCGTCGACGTAGGTCATGTTCTCGGTGCGCGCGTAGCTTGCCGCCAGGTAGAGGTTGTCCTGGTCGTATTTCAGCCCCAGCGTCCAGGCCCGGGCGCGATCGCCGTCAGCCAGGCCGAAGCGCTGTTGCGCCAGGGTGCGCGCAGAGTTGGCGTAGGCGGCGCCAACGTTGAGCCCCACGCCGGTGTCGTAGGTGGCGGAAAAGGCGTAGCCATCGCCGTTTTGCGTCTGGATATCCTTCGCCCGTTGAGCGTCGTCCCCCCGATTCTTCCCCTGATATTGCAGGCCGAGATCCAGGCCGTCGACCAGACCGCCTAGGCTGCGGTTGTGGTAGGTCAGCAGGCCGTTGGCGCGGCCGGTCATAAAGTTGTCGGCCGCTTCGTAGCTGTCGTTGCCGAATTCAGGCAGCACGTCCGTCCAGCCGGCCACGTCATACAGCAGGCCGTAGTTGCGGCCGTAATCCAGACTGCCCCAGTGGCCGAACGTCAATCCGGCAAAGCCCAGGCGGGTATAGCTGTCGCCCGGCCCGGCGCTCTCCGGCTGATCGAGCCCTGCCTGATATTCCCATTGGCCATACCCCGTCAGCCCGTCGCCGATCTGCGTCTCGCCTTTGAAGCCGAAGCGGGTATAGGAGCGGTCGCCGTTATTGTCGGCGTCGCTGCTGAAGTCATGCACGCCGTTCAGTTGGCCGTACAGATCCAGTTTATTGCCGTCTTTATTGACGATTTCCGCGCCGGTGGCGGCGGCCGGCAGCAGGATGAACAGCGTCATCAGCACGCTTTTATGGTTCATTTCAGTTCCCCAAGTGAATGAAAACAGGGCCGTTAACCGGCCGATTGCGCTTGCGCGATTTTTTTGTACAGGCAGCTGCGGATCCGATCGGTGAGGTGCCGCAGGCCTTCCCGATTGCGCGCCGCACGCGGGATATTGACGCTGAATTCGTCGTCGATCCGTTTGCTGGTCGCGTCCAGGATCAGCACCCGATCGGACATCAGCACCGCTTCTTCGACGTCGTGCGTCACCATCACCATGGCGCGCGTGCGCAGCCGGTTGTCTCCCCACAGCGCCAGCAGGTCGCCCCGCAGTTTTTGCGCGGTAAAGATATCGAGGGCGGAGAAGGGTTCGTCCAGCAGCAAGAGGTCGGGCTCTACCGCCAACGCCCGGGCGAAGCCCACCCGTTGACGCATGCCACCCGAGAGCTCGCGCGGCCAGGCGTGCTCATAGCCGGTCAGGCCCACCAGGCGCAGCAGCGCTCCCAGCCGCTCGGCGATCGTCTGCGGCGGCAGCCGTTGCGCCAGCAACCCGAAGGCGATGTTGTCGTACACCGTTAGCCAGGGATAGAGCGCGTAGGACTGAAACACCATGCCGACGTTGGCGCTCGGGCCGTCGACCGGTTTGCCTGCCAGCGTGAGTGTGCCGCTGTCCGGTGGGATCAGCCCGGCCAGCATGCGCAGCAGCGTGGACTTGCCCGAGCCGGATTGCCCCAGAATGGTGACGAACTCGCCGGCGTGCACGGTCAGCGTCACGTCGCGCAGCACGGGGTTGGGGCGCTTGTTTTCGCCGATAAACGTCTTGTTCAGCCGGCGGGCGCTGATAATCACCTCTTGAGTCACCATGTTGTTCCCCCTTGATCAGTCATATTTGAATTTGGTTTCCGCGATGCGATACAGCGGTTGCCAGACGAAGATGATGCACAGTGCCACCAGCGCGCACATCGCGGCGCAGCCCAGCGCGGACTCCGGGTTCTTGCCGGCGTCGGTGACGACGGAAATGAACGCGCCCAGCCCGGTGGCGCTGAGGGTGGTGCTGCCCCACTGGATCACCTCGGCGGCGATGGCGCTGTTCCAGGCGCCGCCGGCGGCGGAGATGATGCCCGTCACGATGTAGGGGAAAATTGCCGGCAGCATGTAGTAGCGCCACCAGCGGAAGCGGCGCAGCCCGAAGGTTTCGCTGACCTCGGTGATCTGCGTCGGAATGGCGGAAACGCCGGCGATCACGTTAAACAACACGTACCACTGGGTGCCCAACATGATCATCGGGATGGCCCACCAGCCGAGATCCTGATGATAAATGGCGATGAAGGCGGCGATCAGCGGGTAGAAAATGTTGGGCGGAATAGCCGCCAGGATCTGGATGATCGGCTGGAAGATCTTCACCAGCCGCGGATTCATGCCGATCCACACCCCCAGCGGCGTGAAGATCGCCACGCTGAGCAGCATGGCCGCGGCCACGCGCGCGGTGGTGAGCAGCATCCATTCCGGCAGCATGGCGAAGTACTGTTTGGGGAAGTATTCCCACAGCCGGTAACCGAACCAGACGCAGGCCAGCACCACGCCGAGATACCACAGGCTGCGCCACAGCCAGTTCCCCTTGGCGGCGAGCCTGAACAGGCGGTGCAGGCCGAGGGCGTACCACAGCCGCGGCAGCTTGAACAGCCACAGGTCAGCCAGCGCGCGCAGCGTGTGGCCCAGCGCCGCACCGACGTGCGAGAAGGCCAGGCTGTTGTAAAACCACGGATTGCCGAGCGGCCGATTGGCGGTGACGTCTTCGTATTTGAAGCGCGCGGTATAGCGCACCAGCGGGCGGAAAACCAGCTGATCGAGCAGCACGATGTTGGCGGCCAGCGCGACGATCGCATACAGGATCGCCGGCACGTTCTGCTGCGCCAGCGCTTCGGCGATGTAGGAACCGACGCCGGGCAGTTCGACCGAGCGATCGCCGACCGGAATGGCCTCGGAGGCCACCAGGGCGAACCAGGCGGCGGATTGTGACACCATGGCGTTCCACAGCAGGCCCGGCACCGAATAGATGAACTCCAGCCGCCAGAAGCGTTGCCACGGGTTGTAATTGAAGCTGCGTGCGGCTTCATCCAGCTCCTTGGGCACGATGCGCAGCGTCTGATACAGCGTCAGCATCATGTTCCAGGCCTGGCCGGTAAACACCGCAAAGATGGCGGTGCACTCCAGCCCCATCACGCTGTGCGGGTAGAGGTTGAGAAAATACACGGTCGTGAAGGTCAGGAACCCCACCAGCGGCACCGACTCCATAAAGTTGACGAAGGGCAGGATCACCCGGCGCAGCGGCGTATAGCGCGCGGCCAGCACGGCGAATACTACAGAAAACAGCAGCGACCAGGCCATGCCGAGGAGAAAGCGCATGCTGGTTCTGAGCGAATAATAAAGCAGGTTCCAGGCATCAAGACTAATGGCAGAGACGTTTTGTTCATTGAAGTCACCGTGCATGTCACCCCAGGCACGAATAAAAAAGGCAATGAAAAAAACACCGATGGCGATAACGATAAAGTCATTTAAATAAGACTTTCTGAAAACAGATGTACCCCGGTTATTTTGCATAACGCAATACCTTATTTTTCCCATAAGAAATCCGTCGGCGCTCGGGGAATATGCCCGGCGACACCAGATAAATACCGCCGTAGCGGTTGAGACAGACGTTGTTTTCGCAGCGGGGCGATGGGTGGGCCGGCAGAGCGGGAAAGGCCGTCAGAAGGGGAGCGGTTGCCGCATTCCGTGTCTTTCAGAATGCAACCTGGATGGCATTACTGAAAGACGCCCAATAGCATTAGCGTAAAACTAAAACTTTCATCGCCCATGGGGCCCTCCTCGGTTTAAATATGGCAGGAAGAGGGTAATGTTTTTCGCTAATAAAAAGCAATTGGCGGTGTAGGGTTTTTACGGTTGATATGTAACAGGATAAATATTCATTTTTTAATCGCTATATCCGGAAAATAAAATAACGCATGGGGGTGGCGATAAAGACGGGGAAATAAATCGCGGCGAAATAAAACGGCGCGCCTGGAGGGTGCGCGCCGCCGTAAATCAATAAACCTGCCTGCCGTTGATACCGGCGGGGAAAATGCCGGTGGCGAACAGATGCCCGTTGGCCTGGATCTGATCGTCGGGCAGCATCTCCAGCGGGAACTCGGCCGCCAGGCAACTGAGAAAGGCGTTGCGATCGTCCGTGGTGGTAAAGCCGATCAGATCGTAGAACAGCAGTGACGCGATTAGCTGGCGATGTTCCGGGATGCGCCGCAGCAGCGCCGCCGACGGGAACGGCAGGTGGAAGAAGAACGCGCAGGCGTTCAGCAGCCCCTGTTCCTTCAGCGCCTGGGCGCAGGGCAGCAGCTGGTAGTCGTCGATGCAGACGGTGTCGCCGGGGCACAGGTGCTCGCAGGCGATATCGGCAAAACGGCGGTTCAGCTGCCGGTAGGCGCGGTAGTTTTCCGGCGTGAAGTGCGCCTTCTCCGGCTGGTTGTGGAACACCGGCCATAGGCCGTCGTGGTAATAGCCCTGATAGTGGCGGCGAAACTCCTCGATCGACAGCGGAAAGGTCACCTGATCGTAACCGGTGCGTTGGCGGCAACTGATCGGGCGCTGTGCGAAATTCTGCACGTCGCCGTTCCAGCCGAGCCACAGTCCCGGTTCGGCGTCGGCCGCCAGCGTCTGGCCGGCGCAGGCCAGATCCTTACCGTCGCACTGCTTGTTGGAAATCAGCACCAAACGAGACATGGGGGCCTCCTTATCAGTGAAGGGCGCGCAGGGCGTGCGCCGAACCATCGGCGCGCCAGGGCGCTTGCAGCGCGGGCAGCGTGACGCGCAGGCCGCGCAAGGCCGGATGCGCCAGACAGCAGCGCGTCAGCCAGCTTCCCAGCCCGACGCCGCGGTATTCGGCGCTGACGAACAGTTCGCTCACCGAGGCGAAGGTGGCGTAATCGGTCACCATGCGGGCGAAACCGAGCAGGTGGCGCTTGCGATACAGCCCGAAGCACAGGCCGTGGCGCGCCAGGCGCTCGGCCGCCGCCCGATCCGGCAGGTTGAGGAAACGCTGGATCGCATCGATATCCAGCAACTGCCGATCGGTGCTGATATGAAAAACGCCTTTGCGCCAGCAGAGCAGCGGCTGTGCGGACGCCCGTTGCGGTTGCATATTCATGATTATCCTTAGGTTAATGAACCGGTGGTTACAGCATCCAGCCGAGTTCGGCGGCGGTGACCTGTTCCTCGAAGCGGCGTAGTTCGGCGCTTTTGCAGGTGTGCCACAGGGTGCAGAACGCCGGGCCGAGCAGCTCACGCAGGGGATCGCTGTGGCGGAACAGCGTCAGCGCCTCCTGTTGGCCGAGTGGCAAGGGCGCGGCGTTGTCGCTCTCGCAGCCGTTGGCCGCGGGCGGCAGCGGCAGCGGGTTTTCCAGGCCGTGCAGCAGGCCGCCGAGCATCACCGCCAGCGCCAGATAGGGGTTGGCGTCGGCGCCGGCCAGGCGATATTCGATGCGCTGGTTGGCGCTGTCGGCGCAGGGCAGGCGCAGCGCCACCGTGCGGTTGTTGTGGCCCCAGGAGGCGCGCAGCGGCACGTGCATGCCGGGGCGGAAGCGGCGAAACGCGTTGATGTTGGGTGCCAGGATCGCCATCGACGCCGGCATCAGCGCCAGCATGCCCGCCATCGCCTGCTGCATGTTGTCGCTCAGTTCGCCCGGCGCGCCGGTCAGCAGGTTCTCGCCGTGCTCGTCCTGCAGGCTGATGTGAAAGTGCAGCCCGCTGCCGGCGGCGTGGGCGCAGGGCTTGGCCATAAAGCAGGCGTGCTGGTGGTGTTGCTCGGCAATCTGCCGCGTCAGGCGCTTCAGCGCCATGATCTGGTCGCAGGCTTCCAGCACGCGCCGGCTGTGATGCAGATTCAGCTCGTATTGGCCGGAGGCGGCTTCGGCCACCACGCCGGTCAACGGCAGGTTTTGCAGGCGCGCGTGCCGTTCGATGTCGCTCAGCAGCGCATGGTGGCGCTCGGGCGCATCCACCGCGAAGCTCTGCGTTGGGCAGGTTTCCGCCTCGGCGGGATGCTGTGGATCCTGCAGGTAGAACTCCAGTTCGGCCGCCACCACCGGGAAGCAGTTGCGCTCGTGCAGGCGCTTCAGCACCCGTTGCAGCACCACACGCGGCTCCAGCTCGCAGGCGCCGCCGTCGGCGTTTTGCATCGTCAGCAGCAGCTGGGCGTGGCGTTCGGGATCGCGCGCGCAGGGGCGCAGCGTGCCGGGCACCGGCAGGCACAGACGGTCCGGCTCGCCCGCCCGCTGCCCCAGCCCGCTTTCTTCGATCACCCGGCCGTGCAGATCCAGGGCGTAAATCGACAGCGGGAAGTAGCAGCCTTTCTCCAGCCCAAAGGCTTCGGCGATCGGCAGCCGCTTGCCGCGCAGCTGGCCGTTCAGATCGTGCAGATAAATATCCAGCTGTTCGGTCTGCGGATAGCGCTGCAGGTAGTGTTCCAGCTCTTTGTGGAAGGCGCGCGTTGGCGAAGCGGGCAGCTCCGCCAGCAGCGGATTGAAGCCGATGATATTAGCATGCATGGCGTGCTCCAGAACGACGACCGATCACGGCTAGAGGCAGGGATAAACGCATGGGACAACTCTCTTGTGAGGCCATAGTGGCGATGTGAAAAGGGTATCTGCGGCGGCAAAAACTGTCTGTAAAAACGCCGTAACGTTAACGGGGCGCGGAATAAAAATGCCGTAAAGAGTGCGGCGGCGTTGGCGGGTTGGCCGCGCCGGTACGGTCTATACTGGCGAGACGGGCCGTTGAAGGAGAGATAATGATGAAGAAAATAGGGCTGCTTATCGCCGCGCTGGCCGCGTTCAACGCCACCGCGTCTTCCCCACAGGCGTGGGCCGAGAGCGAAAGGGCGATGCGCGTCGCCTGCCTGAAAGTCAGCGGGCTAAAAAACGCCAGGGTGGAAGGGGCGATCGTTCACTACGGTGATGACGTCGGCTATTCGGCGCTGTTTATCGGCGGGCGCTACCCGCAGCCGTTTATGAAAAACAAGCCGGGCAGGGAGCTGTGCTTATATCAGCGCACCACGCAGAAGGCGGCGGTGCAGGCGGTGGAGGGGAGCAACGCGTCTGCTCAACCTTGATGCTTGATGAGGTAAATAAAAATACAACCCACGGCGATAATAACGACCTCTACGAGCAAAAGTATAAAATCCATCGCCAGCCACTTTTGTAGCTCAAGAGAGGTGGTTTTTTGCACGAAGTCGTAGGTTTTCGCATCGAGCCAAACCTGATTCCTAATCTTGATTTTTTTCCTCTTCAGGATCCAAAGAAACCACTGTGCCTTTAATGAGATACCTAGCATGCCGAGGCCGTCGGCAAAGGCGACATAGGGCGGAATAAAATGTCCGCTGCCTGCGTAACGCTGATAGAAAGCGTCAAACTCTTTTTTATGGCGACGGTAGCCAATGAATTGGATGAAGGCGCTTAAAACCAGCAGCGTTAAGCATAATATGACAAGGGTTTTCATTGAGTAGCCTGAATCACGACATTCTCGCTATTATCATAAAGATCAATGCCATGATGAAGAGCATGCCTTCCAGCGCCAAAAACGTGCCGTTGTTTTTCATCCAGGTCTGCAAGCGTTCAGATGATGAAAGACGAACAAATTCATAAGTCTTGGCGGGAAGATATTGGTTTTTTTTTACCTTGATTTTCTTGCCGCAAAGGATCCATCTGAACCATTGGGCTTTGATGGAAGTACCTAAAGAGCCGAGGCCATCGGCAATCGCGACGTGAGCAGGGACAAAGTGGCCCTGTTGGGTATAGCGTTGATAAAAAACATCGAACTCGCGTTTATAGCGACGAGAGTAAATATCTTGAACAAGCCAACAAAGTAAGAGCAGCGCGGCTGCAATAAGTGATGCTGTTTTCATAAGCCGCCGGCTAAGGTTCAAGGGGCGTTATGCCTTGCTCAAAAAAGCAAAGATACACATCAACGCCAAACACCCCATTTTCAGCACGCTTAAGATGAAGTCTTTTCGAAGCCAGTTTTTGAGGCGTTGAGATGTATTTTCATTTACGAATTCGTAGGTTTTTGGGCTCAGAAAAGCGTTTTTCCCTATCTTTATTTTTCTGCCATTCAATATCCAACGGAACCATTGCGCTTTGATAGATACACCGAGCAAACCAAGGTTATCCGCGAAGATGACAAATGGAGGCAAGGGGTGGGCGCTTTGCACATAACGTTGATAGAATTCAGAAAATTCGTCTTTATAGCGCCGATAGTAAAAGTACTGAACCAGGGCACTAATCAATGTCAGAGTGAAGAACAGAACGATAGCGATTTTCATTATTCACCAAAAATGAAACCAGTAATGCTGTCGGCGGCTGCACCGCCACCCCAACTGCCAGCTGCGCCACCCAGAGCAGCGCCTGCTATACCACAAGCTAAAATACCGGTACCAAACGTGGAGGCGCCAAAGACGATACTACAAGCCGTCATTGCTAACATCGCACCACCTTCACCCCCCAAAATACCTGCCGCAGTACTTGCCGCAAAATGACTGTATCCCTTCACCGCGATCTTGGCGCACTCCTGTTCGCGGCCGAAGTATCATCTGAAAATACAACGATGGGTAGCTTAATGATCGCTACGTAATAGTGTTTTTCCATTATGCTCGATGCTCAAAGTAAAGGTTCTCATGTATTTACGCCTTTCCGTATCGTTATTCATCGAGACGCCGAGCAAGACCGAGTATTCTCCCTCAGCCCAGTTTACTTGCGGATAAGTGACGCATTGCCCGGGTTTCAGGTCAGGCAACAGAGTGACTTCTGGTGAGGTCCAGACGATATGCCATTGCCGTTGTTCCTGTCGTGAGACGATCACTCCCCGGTTTTGCAGGCTGTCGCCGCTGCGAACGCTGTTGATAGGCACGGCAAAGCAAGGTTGGTTGTCTTTTAGCGAGACATCCAACGGATGGTACCAGGGTTGAGTGGATTGACAGCCGTTCAGTAGCAGTGCGCACAGTAACGAGAGATAAAGTCTTATCATGACAAGGTGTTCCGGTTCTTTGGATTGTTCAGAAAAGCTCGCAATACCCATTCATAGCGTTTTTTGATGTCTGGCCCAATAATGCCGCTGTAGTTGGTGATTACTTGAAAGCCATTGCGTCCGAATTTAGTTAGGTAGAAATAGTCAGCAATGATACTTGCCTGTGCCTCCATTCCATAATCGGATAGAAGATGATAATTGGGCAAGGAATACTGATAGGAAACCGCCCAACTAGCCAACCAGCGCAGGCGTACGTTCATGCCTAATTGATATTGCCAGACATGCGCCATTTCATGGATAAACCAATGCTGATCGTAGGCGTTTGCCGTGGCAAAGTCTTCTTGAAAGTGTTTGGGCATAAAATAGAGCGTGCCATTTGGTGTTACGGCCGTATCTTCATGCTGTAAGCCGAAGGGGAAATAGCTGCCGTTATGGACGCGAACGCGGGAGTAATCGACAGCGTTTTTGTAGAGCAGTCTGGCCAATGTGATTTCACCGGCCGTAAGTTTTCTGGCGTTTCCTTGAGTTGTGGCCATGGTTTTAATCCGTTAAAACATGAAAAAAACACCATAGCGAAAGTTCAGGCATGATTAACCCACTTTGTCACAATCTTTTGCGTTCGCTCACAAGATGGAAAGGCAAATGGATGTTGGGTGCAATCTATTGATTGATATGAAAAATGATTTTATTTCTTTATATATATTCAAAAATAAAAACGCCGGGTTGCGTGCTTTATTACCTCGCCAAATCCGCATGTTTTCTTCTCTGGCCGATACTGATGCCGCTGTTCCCGTATCTCGTCGCATTCCATGCTCAAGCCGCAAGGCAATCACCACTGTTTTTTCGAGCTGCCAGGCAAAACGCCAATGGCGGTCTGGAGAAAATTATATATTCCGGTCTATCGTCTTGTCATAGATTGTACTCTATAATCAGGAGATGCCATGTGGACGGTAATGACAACGGAAGAGTTTGATCGGTGGCTCTGTGAACAGGATGAATCGACGCAGGAAAAGGTGTTGGCCGCGCTGGTGATGCTCGAGCGTGCAGGGCCTTCTCTTCGGCGGCCTTTTGTCGACGTGCTGAAAGGCTCGTTGCATTCCAACATGAAAGAGCTGCGTATTCAGCACAAAGGGCGGCCGATTCGCGCTTTTTTCGCCTTTGATCCGGCGCGGCAGGCGATTGTGCTGTGTGCGGGCGACAAAACGGGTAATGAGAAGCGGTTTTATAAAGTGATGCTGCCCATCGCGGATGCGCAGTTCACCCAATATTTGATGTGTTATTTCAAGGAGTAACCCATGAGCACCTTAAAGCAACTGCTGGCCTCCCGCACCCCGGAGAGCCGCCGGCGCATCGAGGAAATGGCCGAAGAGATGCTGTTTGAAGCGCACCTGCACCAGCTGCGGGAAGCGCTGAATATTTCCCAACAGGAACTGGCGAAAACGCTGGGCATTTCCCAGCCTTCTGTCGCGGCCATCGAAGGGCGCGGCAATGAGCTGAAGATTTCGACCCTGAAACGCTACGTGGAAGCGATGGGCGGCACGCTGCGCCTGGACGTTGAGCTGCCGGGCGGCAAGCACGTCGGGTTTACGGTTTAAGTGCAGGCTGTGCGCCACTCCCCGCCATTTCCCGTTCGATCACCGTCGCCAGCGCCTGCGCGGCGGATGAGAGTTGGTGCTGCGCCAGGCGGATCAGGCCCACGCGCCGTTCGATGATCGGGCCGATCAGCGGCACGCAGACCGCCCCCAGCTCATCCATCTGTTTCTCGCACAGCGCCGGCACCGCGCTTGCGCCGAGGCCGTTGGCCACCATGCGCCCGACCGTCACCAGCTGGTGACTTTCAAACGCCACCTCCAGCGTTCGCCCGCTGCGGGCCAGCTCCTGCTCCAGCAGCAGCCGCACCGCCGATGGCCGCTGCAGGGTGATGAAATCCAGCGTCAGCAGCTCTTTCCAGCTTACCTGCGCCTTGCGCGCCAGCGCCGAATCCTTCGGCACCACCGCCAGAAAGCGATCGCGGCACAGCGGGGTGAAGTGCAGGGTGTCGCTCGGCTCCGGTTCAAAGGCGATGCCCATCTCCACCCGCCCTTCGCGGATCATTTCAAACACCTGCTCGTTGATGACGTCGTGCACCGCCACGTTGATGCCGGCGTAGCGATCGCGAAACGCCTTGAGGATCGGCGGCAGCGGGTTGCCGGCGAACGACGGCATGGCGGCGATCGCCACCTTGCCCATCTGCAGGGTGAAGCGCTGGCGCATCGCCTCTTCCGCGTTGTCCCAATCCGCCAGCAGCTGGCGCGCCATCGGGAAGAAGGTTTCCCCCTCCGGCGTCAGCGTCACCCGGCGGGTGGTGCGCAGCAGCAGCGGCCCGCCCAGCGCGTCTTCCAGCCCACGGATCGCCAGGCTGAGCGCCGGCTGAGAAATATTCAGCCGCTCGCTGGCCTGGGCGAAGTTCAGAGTGTGAGCTACCGCTAAAAACGCACGTAACTGTTTGATGCTCATTTTCATTTTGGCTGGCGTTAACTCTTTGTTAATTGTCGGTTAACGACTGATTAATAAAAATTCTAAATGAATGCGGCATAAAAACAAAATTAACAAATCATTTTTGTGACCTGAAGATGCCCTCACGCAAGCCAGGGCATTTCGCCCTGCGCCGCAACATGCAGGGGCAACGATATGGCAGGGCTCGACAAACGCGTCGGCAGCTACCAGGAAGCGCTGGCAGGCCTGACGGACAACATGACGGTGCTGGCGGGCGGCTTTGGCCTGTGCGGCATCCCGGAAAACCTGATCGAAGAGATCCGCCGGCGCGGCGTGCGCGGGTTGACGGTGGTCTCCAACAACTGCGGCGTCGACGGATTCGGCCTCGGGCGGCTGCTGGAAACCCAGCAGATCCGCAAGGTGGTGGGATCTTACGTCGGCGAAAACGCGCTGTTCGAGCAGCAGGCGCTCAGCGGCGAACTGGAGGTGGATCTCACGCCGCAGGGCACGTTGGCGGAGAAGATCCGCGCCGGCGGCGCCGGTATCCCGGCGTTCTTCACCGCCACCGGTTACGGCACGCCGATCGCCGAAGGCAAAGAGGTGCGCGAGTTCAACGGCCGCCCTTACATCATGGAAACCGCCATCACCGGCGATTTCGCCATCGTTAAAGGCTGGAAGGCCGATCACTTCGGCAACGTCATCTACCGCCACACCGCACAGAACTTCAATCCGCTGATGGCGACCGCCGGGCGCATCACGGTGGTGGAAGTGGAAGAGATCGTCGCGCCGGGCGAGCTGGATCCGGCGGCGATCCACACCCCCGGCATCTACGTCGATCGGCTGATCCAGGGCACCTTCGAGAAGCGTATCGAACAACGCACCCTGCGGGCATAAGGAGAATTTGCATGCTTACCCGTGAACAAATGGCGCAGCGCGTGGCGCAAGAGCTGCGGGACGGTTACTACGTCAACCTGGGCATCGGCATCCCGACGCTGGTGGCCAACTACGTGCCGGCGGGCATGGACGTGATGCTGCAGTCGGAAAACGGCCTGCTGGGGATGGGCGAGTTCCCGACCGAGCAGCAGCTGGACGCAGACATGATCAACGCCGGCAAGCAGACGGTCACCGCACGCCTCGGCGCGTCGATCTTCGATTCGGCGCAGTCGTTCGCCATGATCCGCGGCGGCCACGTCGATCTGACCGTGCTGGGGGCGTTTGAAGTGGACGTCGAGGGCAACATCGCCTCGTGGATGATCCCCGGCAAGATGGTCAAGGGCATGGGCGGTGCGATGGATCTGGTGGCGGGGGCGGAGAACATCATCGTGGTGATGACCCACGCCGCGAAAGGCGGCGAGTCCAAGCTGCTGCCGCGCTGCACGCTGCCGCTGACCGGCGCCAACTGCATCCGCAAGGTATTGACCGATCTGGCCTATCTGGAAATTGAAGACGGCGCCTTCGTGCTGCGCGAACGCGCGCCGGGCGTCAGCGTGGCGGAGATTGTCGCCAAAACCGCCGGCCGGCTGATCGTGCCGGAGCAAGTGCCGGAAATGCGTTTCTGAATCGGGAGGTGAATGTGCAACAACGTGAAGTGGTGATCGTGGCGGCAACGCGCACGCCGGTCGGCAGTTTTCACGGCGCGCTGGCGCCGTTGACGGCGGTGGAACTGGGCACGGCGGCGGTGCAAGGGCTGCTGGCGCAAAGCGGGGTGGCGCCGCAGCAGATCGATGAAGTGATCCTCGGCCAGGTGCTGACCGCCGGCTGCGGGCAGAACCCGGCGCGCCAGACCGCGCTGAATGCCGGGCTGCCCGTTACAACGCCGGCGCTGACCATCAACAAGGTGTGCGGCTCTGGTTTGAAGGCGGTGCATCTGGCGGTGCAGGCGATCCGCAGCGGTGACGCCGAGGCGGTGATCGCCGGCGGCCAGGAGAGCATGAGCCAGTCGCCTTACCTGATGGCCGGTGCGCGCGCCGGTCTGCGCCTCGGCCACGCGCAGATGGTGGACAGCGTGATCCACGATGGCCTGTGGGACGCGTTCAACGACTACCACATGGGCATCACCGCCGAGAACCTGGCGGAGAAATACGCCATCAGCCGCGCCGAACAGGACAGCTTTGCGCTGCGCTCGCAGCAGAAGGCGCAGGCGGCGCAGCAGGCCGGGCGTTTCGCGCAGGAGATCACGCCGGTGACGGTGCCGAAGCCGAAGGGCGAAGCGTTGCTTGTTAAGCACGACGAACAGCCGCGCGACACCAGCCTGGAGGCGCTGGCGCGGCTGCGCCCGGCGTTTCGCAAGGAGGGTACGGTAACCGCCGGCAACGCCTCATCGCTCAACGACGGCGCCGCCGTGGTGCTGCTGATGAGCGCGGAAAAAGCCACCGCGCTGCGCTTGCCGGTGTTGGCGCGCATCGCCGGTTACGCCTCGTCGGGCGTCGATCCGGCGATCATGGGCATCGGCCCGGTGCCGGCCGCGCGCCGCTGCCTGGAAAAGGCCGGCTGGCGGCTGGACGAGGTCGATCTGATCGAGGCCAACGAAGCCTTCGCTGCGCAGGCGCTGGCGGTGGGCAAAGAACTGGGCTGGGAGGCGGAGCGGGTCAACGTCAACGGCGGAGCGATCGCGCTGGGGCATCCGATCGGCGCGTCCGGCTGTCGCATCTTGGTGTCGCTGCTGTACGAAATGCAGCGCCGCGGGGTGAACAAGGGGCTGGCGATGCTGTGCATCGGCGGCGGGCAGGGCGTGGCGCTGGCGGTAGAGCGCCCGTAAACAACCGAGGAGGGCACGATGCAGTCATCTGACTATGCGGTACTG
Organism: Serratia sp. Nf2; assembly: GCF_003028435.1. Lineage (NCBI taxonomy): Bacteria > Pseudomonadati > Pseudomonadota > Gammaproteobacteria > Enterobacterales > Yersiniaceae > Serratia > Serratia sp. Nf2. Next base: position 276,338 of record NZ_PYTW01000002.1, read on the forward strand.
GGCGCCGGATTGATGGGGGTGGGCATCGCCACCCACTTTATTCGCCACGGCCATGAGGTGCTGCTGTATGACCCGGATCCGCAGCGCCGGGTGGAGGCGCCGGCGGTGGCGAGCGGCATTCTGGCCGAGCTGAGCGACGTTGGGCAGTTTGATAACGATGAGCGCGACGCGGCGCTGGCGCGCCTGCGCGTGACCGGCGAGCTGAACGACGTGGCGCGCGCCCGGCTGCTTATCGAGGCGATCCCGGAACGGCTCGAGCTGAAGCACGCGCTGTATGAGCAGTTGGAAGGGCTGATCGCCGACGACGCGGTGATTGCCAGCAACACCAGCGGCCTGCCGCCGGACGAGCTGGCGGCGCGCATGACCCACCCGCAGCGCCTGCTGATTGCCCACTTCTGGCACCCGCCGCACCTGATCCCGCTGGTGGAGATCGTGCCCGGCCGCGCCACCGATCCGCGCCATCTGGCGGCGGTGCAGGCGCTGCTCGGCGGGATGGCGCTGGAGGCGGTGCTGCTGGAGCGCGCCGCGCCGGGGTTTGTCGGCAACCGGCTGCAGTTTGCGGTGCTGCGCGAGGCGCTGCACATCGTCCACAGCGGCATCGCCAGCGCCGAGGTGGTGGATCAGGTGATGCGCGCCTCGCTGGGCCGGCGCTACGCCATGGTCGGCCCGCTGGAGGCCGCCGACATGACCGGGCTGCCGACGGTGGCGGACATCGCCCGCCACCTGTTCCCGGAACTGGCGACCGGCGACGAGATGATGGCGCTGGTGGAACAGCGGCTGCAGCGCGGCGATACCGGCCAGCGCAGCGGCCGGGGATTTTATCTTTGGGATGACGCACGCAGGGAACGCATTCAACGGCGACGGGCGCATCAGCTGCGCTTTGCGCTGAAACCGTAATTTCGCACTCCGTACCTGACAATAACAACGATACTGAGGTGACCGATGAGCGTTTTGATTGCCCTGGCAGCACTGGGATTACTGATGCTGGCCGCCTACCGCGGCTACAGCGTGATTTTGTTCGCCCCGATCGCCGCGCTGGGCGCGGTGCTGTTGACCGATCCCGGCGCGGTGGCGCCGACCTTCACCGGGCTGTTTATGGAGAAGATGGTCGGCTTCGTGAAGCTCTACTTCCCGGTGTTCCTGCTGGGGGCGGTGTTCGGCAAGCTGATCGAGCTGTCCGGCTTTTCCCGTTCGATCGTCGCGGCGGCGATCCGCATTCTCGGCCGGCGTCACGCCATTCCGGTGATCGTGCTGGTGTGCGCGCTGCTGACCTACGGCGGGGTGTCGCTGTTCGTGGTGGCGTTCGCGGTCTATCCGTTTGCCGCCGAGCTGTTCCGCCAGAGCGGTATCCCCAAGCGGCTGATCCCGGCCACCGTGGCGCTCGGCGCCTTCTCCTTCACCATGGACGCCTTGCCGGGCACGCCGCAGATCCAAAACATCATCCCGACCAGCTTCTTCGGCACCAATGCCTGGGCCGCGCCCTGGCTGGGGCTGATCGGCTCGCTGTTCATCATCGCGGTCGGTCTGCTGTATCTTGAACGCCAGCGGCGCAAGGCGCAGCTGAAGGGAGAGGGATACGGCACCGATCTGCTGAACGAGCCGGATACCCCGGACGACATCAACCTGCCGAACCCGCTGATCGCCATCCTGCCGTTGATTTTGGTCGGGGTATTCAACCTTGGCTTCACCCATTGGATCCCGCAGTGGTACGGCGCCAGCCATGAGCTGACGCTGCCGGGGCTGGCCAAGCCGATCGCCACCGACGTGGCGAAGATCACCGCCATCTGGGCGGTGGAAGCGGCGCTGGTGTCGGGTATTCTGTTGGTGGTGGTGTTCGGCTTTCGCAATATTCGCGGCCGGCTGGCGGAAGGCAGCAAGACGGCGGTCGGCGGCGCGATCCTGGCGGCGATGAACACCGCCTCCGAATACGGCTTCGGCGCGGTGATCGCCGCGCTGCCGGGCTTTTTGGTGCTGTCGCAGGCGCTGTCGGCGATCCCCAATCCGCTGCTGAACGAAGCGATTAGCGTCACCCTGTTGGCCGGCATCACCGGATCGGCCTCCGGCGGCATGAGCATCGCGCTGGCGGCGATGTCCGACAGCTTTATCGCCGCCGCCCATGCGGCACAGATTCCGCTGGAGGTGCTGCACCGGGTGGCCTCGATGGCCAGCGGCGGCATGGACACCTTGCCGCACAACGGCGCGGTGATCACCCTGCTGGCGATCACCGGCCTCAGCCACCGGCAGGCCTATGGCGGCATCTTCGCCATCACCCTGATCAAGAGCGCCGCGGTGCTGTTCGTGATCGGCGTGTTCTACCTGACCGGCATTGTTTAAAGGAGCGATACCATGAGTGTACAAGGCAAAACCGCGCTGGTGACCGGCTCGACCAGCGGCATCGGCCTCGGGATAGCGTCCGTGTTGGCCGCCGCCGGCGCGCGCGTGATCCTCAACGGCTTCGGCGACGTGGAGCAGGCGCAAGCGCAGGTCGCGCGGCTGGGCGCCGCGCCGGGGTATCACGGCGCCGATCTCGGCGATGCGGCCCAGATAGCGGACATGATGCAGTATGCCGAACGCGAGTTCGGCGGCGTGGACATTCTGGTGAACAACGCCGGCATTCAGCACGTGGCGCCGCTGGATCAGTTCCCGGTGGAGAAATGGAACGCCATCCTCGCCATCAACCTGTCGGCGGTGTTCCACACCTGCCGATTGGCGCTGCCGGGGATGTGCGAGCGCAACTGGGGGCGCATCATCAACGTGGCGTCGGTGCACGGGCTGGTGGCGTCGAAAGACAAGTCGGCCTATGTGGCGGCCAAGCACGGCGTGGTGGGGCTGACCAAGACGCTGGCGCTGGAGACTGCGCGCACGCCCGTCACCTGCAACGCCATCTGCCCCGGCTGGGTGCTGACGCCGCTGGTGCAGCAGCAGATCGACAAACGCATTGCCGCCGGGACCGATCCGCAGCGGGCGCGCGATGAGCTGTTGGCGGAGAAGCAGCCTTCGCAAGCGTTCGTCACGCCAGAGCAGCTCGGCGAGCTGGCGCTGTTCCTGTGCAGCGATGCGGCGGCGCAGGTGCGCGGCGCCGCCTGGAACATGGACGGCGGTTGGCTGGCGCAGTAGTGAATTCTCTCTCGGAGCGCGCAACGCGCTCCGTCGTTATTTCCCCTCATCAGTTAATTCCCCTGCGTGACGGTTTACCTGCGGCAATAATATTTATTTGTTATTTGCTATTTTTATTCCCGGATAATCACGCCGGTTTATTTTTGGTGAAACGTGCGGATTGGTTTATTTCGTGCTGCGGCTATTACATTATTTTTCTCCGCGTTACAGATGAACACGTTTTTGCTGAAATTAAATCCAACCTGAAATAATGACAGGTTATGGCGTGAATTTTTATATCTTGCGTGCGCTGTTCACATCGGGTAATTATTTCTGCGTGGCTTAAGACCACCGTGTTTATAACAATAATTTTTTCGGGCAGGGGTAATAATGAGAAAAAATACAACGCCAATATTCATTGGCGGCGTCTTGCTGTCGGCGTTATCCGCCGGCGCACAGGCCGAGATCACCATTCTGGATAAAAACCCGCAGAGCAATGTGTTGCTGGCGCCGCTCAGTGTAAAAGTGGGCGGCAGCATTCGCCCCGAGTGGATCTTCAATAACGGCCCTGAGCCGGGCTATGACAAAAACGGCCACGACGGCGGCACGCGTTTTCGCTTCAGCGGCGACTATGCGCTGACGCAGGACACCTCGATCATCGGCTATTACGAGTGGGGCGTCGATCTGGCGCACGCGCTCAGCTGGGACGGGCACTATAACGAAGACGGCAAGCGCGACTATCAGCGCCAGCTGTACGCCGGTTTCAAAGACGATCGTTACGGCACCCTGACCTACGGCCATCAATACGGCATCTATTATTCGGTGGTCGGCATCAAAAGCGACGTCTGGGATAACGATGGCCATGCGGGCGGCACCGGCATCGGTATTTCCGGCGACTACGACGGCGGCAATAAACCGAAAAACAGCATCAAGTACACCAATGATTTCGGGCCGGTAACGCTGTACGCCAACTATTTATTGCCGGAAGACGATCTGCACACCGCGGATAACCTGATTTATCGCCGCAAGGGCGGTGGCGGGTTGGGCTTCGATTACAAGGTGACGAAAGATTTTACCTTCAGCGCGGCCTACAGTTATACCGACGCGAAGATCAAAGACAATCTGTACAGCGAAAAGGATTATCACCAGCAGCTGTCCGGCACCGCGTTAACCTGGCAGCCGAACAACTGGTACATCGTCGGCACCGCCAGCTATTACAAAGACTATGTGCCGAGCACCCGCCAGCGCACGCTGTCGCACTTCTTCGCCGGTGACGGCTACGGGCTGGAAGGCTTTGTCGGTTACACCTTCAATATCGACAAGCCGTTCCTCAAATCGATCCAGCCTTACGTGGCGGCGGACTCGCTGCGGCTGAAGGGTGACGAGGCGTATCACGCCAACCACGTTTACCTCGGCGCGGGCACCACCATCGGTTACGGTCTGTCGGTGTATGTGGAGCGCACGCTGGCCAACAGCAGCGACAACGAGCCGGACTCCACCTGGATTACGGTGTTCTACGACTTCTGATTTTTACCTGCTTCAAGCCGGCGCCTGCGCCGGCTTTTTCACATGGTGATTGCGCCGCCCAGGGTTTCTCCAGAGGCGTTGCGCTCCGCCAGGTAGCGCGCCGGCGGTTTGCCCACCGCCTTTCTGAACATGGTGACGAAGCCGCTGGCGCTCTCGTAGCCCAGATCCAGCGCCACCGTCTGTACGCTCTCGCCCTGCGTCAAGCGCTGCAGCGCCAGCATCACGTGCAGCTGGCGCCGCCAGTGGCCGAAGCTCATGCCCATCTGCTGTTGCAAGGTGCGGCTGAGGGAGCGCTCGCTCATGCCGATGCGCTGCGCCCACTGCCCGAGGGTGGATTTGTCCGCCGGGCTGCTCAGCATGCCTTCGGTCAACTGCCGAATGCGCGCGTCGTCGGACACTGGCAGGTGCAGATTCTCGATCGGCGCGGCCGCCAGCTGGTCCAGCAGTACCGCCGTCAGGCGCCCCTCGGCGCCCTGTTCGTCGTAGAGCGGCTCGAAGGTGCTGGCCTGCAGCAGCAGCTCGCGCAGCAGCGGCGAGACCGACAGCGTGCAGCAGTTTTGCGGCAGACCGGCGGCGGCATGTTGATCGACGAACAGGCAGTAGGCTTCGGTGGAGCCGGCGCCCTGGGCGTTGTGCAACACGTTGCCCGGCATCCACAGCGCGCACTGCGGCGGCACCAGCCACAGCCCGTTTTCCACTTCGCAGCGGATCATGCCGCGTACCGTATAGATCAGCTGCGCCTTCTGGTGGCGGTGCGGCTCGACTTCCCAATCCTGCTCAAGGGTCGAACCTTGCAGGGCAAACAGCGGACGCGGCACCTGATCGATATCCAGACAGTGACGGGGGATCTGTACTTTCATGAGAACAATTCTCAATTTGGCGGAATTGAAAAGTATTATGTCCTGATTGCGCAATGTGGTCTAGCGCCGGTGCCGATAAAGTAAGCGCCAGTCCTAAACCATTTCGTGAGGAAACTGATTATGTCATTGGATACCGCCGATTTTCCGCTGGTATGGATGCGCCAAAACGGGCGCGATACCCAGGCCGAGCTGGCCGAATTCAGCGCGCTGCTGGCGCGCGCCGAACCCTTTGTCCTGATGACCGACCGCAGCGTCGGCGATGAAGAACAAGAACATGACCGCGATGCCCGCACCCAGGTCGCGCTGTGGAAGCGCGATAACCGCGAGGCGCTGAAGCTGTGGGTGAAAGGTATGATCATGCTGGAACCGGACGACGCCAAACGCGCGGCGGCGGAAGAATTCGCCGAATACGGCGCCAAGTTCTGGGGCTATCCGGTGCTGGTGGCCGCCGATGAAGCCGCAGGGCGGGTATTGGCGCAGACGTTATTGTTAAAATAAGGGGAATACCATGCACCAGCAACAGGTGATTGAACAGCTGCTGGCCTGGATCGAGCAGAGCCTGGATCAGCCGCTGACGCTGGACGACATTGCCGCCAAGTCCGGCTACTCCAAGTGGCATTTGCAGCGAATGTTCAAGCAGCATACCGGCCATATTCTCGGCACTTACGCCCGTCGCAGAAGGCTGACCGCCGCCGCGCGCGAACTGCGCCTGACCGGCACCAGCGTGGCCTGCATCGCCGATACTTACCAGTTCGATTCACAGCAGACCTTCACCCGTTGCTTCCGCAAGCAGTTCGGTCTGCCGCCGGCCAGCTATCGCCGCAGCCAGGATTGGTCGAGCTACGGCCTGCAGCCGCCGCTGCGGCTGACCGAAACGCCGTTGCCGCAGGCCGACATCGTGACGCTGCCTGCCATGCAACTGGTGGGCAACACCCAGCGCCGCAGCTTTACGCTGGGGCAGCTGGCGGCTTCCAAGTGCGAGCTGCGCCGCCACGCCTGGCGGCAACTGCTGCAGCCGCAGGCGCTGCCGGAGGTGGTATACGGCCTCACCAGTCTGGAGGTTGACAGGCAACGCCGGGGTAACCCGCGCATGGCCTATACCGCCGCTCTGCCGGACGAAGGGGCGATGGGAGAGCGGGTGACTATCGAACAGGGGGAGTATGCCCGTTTCACCTATCAAGGGCAGGCGGAAGGGTTACAAAACTTTATCGCGCGGCTGTATGACACCGCGATGCCGCAGATGAACGCCGTCCGCCGGCCGGGGCAGGATATCGAGCGTTTCTACCCGGCGCAGGAGGGCAGCTGCCCGCTTGGCGGCGCGGCGATCCGCTGCGAGTATCTGATCCCTATCCGGCGGGTGGAAGCGTTGGCCGCCGCCAGTTAGGCGGCGGTTCTCGCAAAAAATCGCCATCGTGGCGCGTCAGGTTACAAAAAATTGCGATATTACATCGGTAATGGTTCACACTTTGATTGATGTGCACATATAATGCGCATCCGGTCAAATCCCCCTGGCTTTTCAGGCCGCAGCGCCGTTGGCTGCCGGCTGAAATTCATCGGGGCAAGGTGGCCGTAGAAACCGATATCCCTAATCGCCAGTGGCCTTGACCAACACGAAGATGAAAATGAGCATTCGCGCGTTATTAACCCTGTTTACGGCACTGGTTGCATTCAGCCAGGCTGCCTTCGCCGTCGTCTACCCGCTGCCGCCAAAAGACAGCCGTTTGGTGGGCGAGAATATCCAAATCACCGTACCGGAAGACAGCAAACTGCCGCTGGAAAGCTTTGCCGCCCAGTATCAGATGGGGCTGAGCAACATGCTGGAGGCCAACCCGGGCGTGGATCCGTTCCTGCCAAAGGCCGGCAGCACCCTGACCATTCCGCAGCAGTTGATCCTGCCGGACGCGCCGCGTGAAGGCATCATCATCAACAGCGCCGAGATGCGTCTGTACTACTACCCGAAAGGGTCCAACACCGTGGTGGTGCTGCCGATCGGCATCGGCCAGCTGGGTAAAGACACCCCGCTGAACTGGACCACCACCGTGCAGCGCAAGAAAGACGGCCCGACCTGGACGCCGACCGCCAAGATGCGCGCCGAATACGCGGCCGACGGTGAAATCCTGCCTGCGGTGTTCCCGGCCGGCCCGGACAACCCGATGGGGCTGTATGCGCTGTATGTCGGCCGCCTGTACGCCATCCACGGCACCAACGCCAACTTCGGCATCGGCCTGCGCGTGAGCCACGGCTGCGTGCGTCTGCGCGCCGACGACATCAAGTACCTGTTCGATAACGTGCCGGTCGGCACCCGCGTGCAGTTCATCAACGAACCGATGAAAGCCACCGTCGAACCGGACGGCTCGCGCTACGTGGAAGTGCACAACCCGCTGTCGGCCAACGAAGAGCAGCTGCAATCGAAAGATCCGGTGCCGCTGACCATTTCCGCGCCGGTCGGCAAAGTGCTGATGGACGCCGGCGTCAACCAGAGCGAAGTGGACGCGGCGATCAAAGCCCGTTCCGGTATGCCGGTGAAAGTGAACTGATTGCCTCCGTCCTCAGTGAAAATGCCAAGAAGACGCCTGCGGGCGTCTTTTTTTATGCGGTTTTGATAGGGACTCAATTGAGCGTAGGCGCAGTTTGCAGAACGCTCTGCGATTGCTCTAAACGCCATCATGGAACTTCATGGCTATATAATAGATGAAGTAGGCCAGAACAAACCCAATGCAAGAAAAAATCGCATAAACAATATGATATGAAGAGTCAGAGAGCAGCGTGAAATAGGCGATGCATAGCAAGGTCATGGTAATGACGGCATAGCTAATCCCTATGATGACTCTTGACATGAGCACTGAAAAAACCTTCATTTCGACACCTTTTCAAAAAATAGCTCGGTAATGCGGTCAAACTCGCCTCTGTTTTTTCGCCAAACCTCTATCGCTTGTTCAAATGGCTTTGTTTTGGGTTCTACCAGAAAATATAAGAGATCCAAATTCCCCGCACGCCTTAAGTTATCGTAAATTTCAGGATTTCGCTGTCGTAACTGGCGTGAGGTATGGATTGCTCTTGAGTTCATAGCTCCGAGGGTCAGCAGTGACGTTAGGGCATAACCTGTTGCGAGGCGAATAACCACCCTTTCGGAAAGCGCCGCCCCTACGTTAACCATCAGAACCTGATTGCTTACAAACCTGCCTGCAATTTTCCCGGATCCTTTTTCAACCCATCTTTTGACTTTATCTACATCGACTTTTTTCAGATATTCGTCAACGACAAGTTTAACGATTTTGGCCAGTGAGTGTTGGTTAGCAAGTCCAGCTTTAATGAGGCGAAGCATTCTTTCTGTGTCATATTGATTTATAGAGCGGTTATCTGTATTGATAAAATCATATGCCAGGTATCCCATATCGACGGGAAAGGAGATGGCCCCTTCGATAAAACCGCCAAAGAAATTACTTTTTGAATTTACAGCGTTAACCATCTCTTGGGCGATTTCCTTCGCTCCTTTTGCCATGACTCAATTCCCTTTTGCTTATCGTCCGGTGACAGTCTACTCAACAGAACTTCCTTTCTCTATACGTAAACGACTTATTCGATTTGCTGAATTGTATCGTAATCGTAGGGGAGGGCGTTGGATTGCAGCCCCAGGAGATCAAAGCGTTGCGCGAGCAGTTACGTTTAAGCCAACCGGTTTTTGCCCGTTATCTGAATACCAGCGTGTCGACCGTACAGAAATGGGAAACGGGGGTGAAACGGCCGGGTGGCGTGTCGCTTAAGCTGCTTTCGATCGTACGCAAGCACGGGCTTGAGGTCTTGTTGTAGTGACCGTTTGGGCTGTCACTATTATCACATTATCCCCTCTGGCTTTGATTCTCTGAAATGCCCGCATCGCAATTATTCCAATAAAAACTATCGCTAATTAATAAGTTATATCTTCTCCGTTATCGCCTGCCATTGAAAAAATTCTCGCAAAAAATCCACACTGTGAAAATAAGATCACACAAGCGTAACAAAAGGTAAACAAACCCCTCCTATATTGGCTGCTTCGCTTTTGGGAGGGAGTGTCATGCGTAACTGGAACGAACCGAAAAAGAATAAAGCGCACATCGAACTGATCCCGATGATCGACGTGATGATGTTTTTATTGGTGTTTTTCGTCTTGATTAGCCTGAACGTCATTCCGGCGCTCGGGCTGAAAACGCAGCTGCCGTCTGCCGGCAGCGCGCAGCAGCTGAAACCGCAGAAGAAAGCGATCATCACGCTGGGGGCCGACGAACAGCTGCAGCTGGATGGCCAACCGATCGCGCTCGGCGCGTTGGTCAACACGCTGAAGCAACAGCAGCAGGCCAACCAGACCACCACCATCATCGTCAACAGCGACAAGGGCGTGGCGGTTGAGCGGCTGGTGGCGGTCATGGACAACCTGCGCCAGGGCGGTTTCTTTTCCGTCTCCATCGCGACACGGAAGCTGTGACATGTATCTGCTCTATCGCTCACGTCATCTTTTCAGCTGGCTGCCGGCGCTGATTGTCGCCGGTTGCCTGCTGTTCGCCAGCCAGCAGGCGGCGCTGAAGATCCAACCGCGCTACGACGAAACCGCCATCGAACTGGCGCTGGTGGAGCCTGAACCGGCGCCTGAACCCCAACCGGAAACGCCGCCGGAACCCCTGCCCGAACCGCCGCCGCCCGAGCCGGAGCCACTCCCCGAACCGGTGGTGCCGGCGCCGGAGCCGATCGTAGAAGCCAAGCCGGTGCCGAAACCGCAGCCGAAACCCAAACCCAAACCGGTGAAAGAGAAAGCCAAACCGGTAGAGAAGCCTAAACCGACGCCGGCGCCTGCCGCCCCGCGCGCGCTGGTCAGCAAACCGGCAGCGCAGCCCGCGCCGGCCGCCCCGGCTGCGCCGAAGGTGAACGCACAGGCGATTGAAAACGGCTATCTGCTGGCCTTGCGCCGCGAGCTGGAACAGCGCAAGCGCTACCCGAGCGGGCGCCAGGCTTCGCTCGAGCGCCCGCAGGGCAACGTCGAAGTGTGGCTGGAGGTCGATCGCAGCGGGCGGGTGCTCTCTTCCGGCATCGCCAACAAAGCCGCCAGCATGTTGCTGAACCGCGCGGCGATGAGCAGCCTGCAAAGCATCAGTTCAGTAAAGCCGTTCCCGAGCGAGGCATTCGCCGGGCAAACAACCAAAAGATTTACCGCAACGTTCAATTATCAGGCGCCTTAGCGCAAGGGTTAATCGTTTGATTTTTATGGGATGCACACAATGAAATCGTTTAATCGTTCTGGGATCTATCTGGCGGTGATGTCGGCGATGCTGCCGGGCGCCGCGCTGGCGGCCGACGCCACCGATGTCGGCACCATCAGCGTCAAGGGGCAGTCGCTCGGCGGCGGCATGATGGTGCAGGATGACAGCGCCAAGGCGCGTTCTACCGTCACCAAAGAGGCGATGGAAAAAATGCCGGCGGCGGGCAACGCCATCGATAAGCTGAAATACACGCCGGGCCTGAACGTCAACAGCAACGACGCCAGTGGCCTGAGCGGCGTGGACTACACCATGCGCGGCATGAACTCGGATCAGATCGGCCTGTCGATGGACGGCATTCCGATCAACGACTCCGGCAACTACGCGGTGTACCCGAACCTGCTGGGCGATGCGGAAAACCTGGAGGAGGTGTTCGTCACCCAGGGCTCCTCCGAAGCGGATGGCCCGCACATCGGTTCCAGCGGCGGCAACATTGGCCTGGTGACGCGCCGCCCGGCGAAAGACTTCGGCGGTTTCCTCAAGCAGACGCTGGGCAGCAATAACCTGAGCAAAACCTTTGCCCGCCTGGAGACCGGCGAGTACAACGGCTTCAGCAACTGGATATCTTATTCGCACACCGAGGCGAAGAAATGGCGCGGTGAAGGGCGCCTGTACTCCGACAAGTTCGAAATGAACTCGCTGTACGAAGACGGCAACGGCAACAGCAGCAACCTGATCATGAAGTACAACCGCCAGAACAACACCAACTACAACACCCTGAGCAAGGCGCAGTTCCAAAACGATGGCCGTGATACCGACTACGCCACCACGCCGGAGTACAACAGCAAAGGGCAGTTGAACAAGTACTACAAGATCGAGCGCAACCCGTTCGAAACCTTCACTCTGTCGTTCAGCCAGAAGCTGCAGCTGCGCGACAACCTGTCGCTGACTCTGCAACCGTATTACTACTGGGGCAACGGCGGCAGCTTCAACGGCCAGACGGCGTCGGTGCTGTCCAGCACCTCCAACAAGGCCGGGCAGTATGACCTCAGCAATCTGCAGTCCAATACCTATTACCGCCCGTCGTGGACCCAAACCTGGCGGCCGGGTATCACTACCAGGCTGAAGTGGGACATCAACGATCAGCACAGCCTGGACATCGGTTACTGGTACGAGCGCGCGCGCCAGCTGCAGACCCAACCGTTCATCAGCATCAAAGATGATGGCAATCCGGCGCAAATCTCGGGTAAACCGGGCGGTTCCGATCAGGTGAAGGATGCCAACGGCAATACGGTGCAGGGGCGCAATCAGTACACCATCACCCCGGCGCAGAAGGTGTGGCTGCAGGATACCTGGTTCGCCACGCCGGACTGGACCTTCGTCGGTGGGTTAGCCTATCAATACGTTGAGCGCAAGGGACAGCGGTACGGCAGCCTGACCGAGCGGCCGGACAGCAAAAACGCCACTTACCATGAGTTCCTGCCGAACTTCAGCGCCAGTTATAAGGTGAATCAGGAAAATCAGGTGTTCTACAACCTGACGCGCAACATGCGCACGCCGCCGAACTACGTGCTGTACAACGCCGGAGACTCGCTCAGCACCAAGCCGGAACTGAGTTGGAACCATGAATTGGGCTGGCGTTTCCAGCAGGAAGACATGCTGCTGAGCGCCACGCTGTTCTACATGCGTTACAGCGATCGCCAAATCTCCACCACCAACTCGTCGGGCGACTACGAGATGATGAACATCGGCAACGTGGAGAACAAAGGGCTGGAGCTGGAGTGGAGCGGCCAGTTGCCGCATAACTTCAACTACTACACCTCTTATACCTACACCGAATCGAAGCAGAAGAGCGACATCGTCAGCAACGGGTTGCCACTGCCGACCTCCGGCAAAGAGGTGCCGAACGTGCCGAAAAACCTGCTGAACATGACGCTGGGTTATGACGACGGGCGGTATTACGGCAGCGTCAGCGGCAAGTACGTCAGTTCGTTCTACGGCGATCTGACTAACGACGAGAAGATCGGCGGCCGGACGGTGTTCGATCTGGCGGCGGGCGTGCATCTGCCGGTGGACAAGAAAATCGTCAAGAGCGCCGCGCTGCGTTTTGGCATCAGCAACCTGTTTGACAAGGAATACCTGACCTCGGCGCGCACCACCACCTTCAACGCGGCGCCTTACGGCGGCGTGAAGGCCAGCACGCCGTATTACAACGTCGGCGAAGAACGCACCTTCAGCGTCTCGTTGGAAGCCACCTTTTAACTGAATACCCCGTCGCCTGCCGGGCGGCGGGGAAGAGGAACTCTGTATGGACGCCAATCTGTTGCACGACATTATTTTCTACGTGATGTACGCCGCGCTGGCGATTGCGCTGGTGATCATCATCGAACGCACGCTGTACTTCGCCTACACCCAACGCCAGGCGCGCAAGCTGGAGCAGGCGCTGACGCCGGACGTGCGCCGCACCGCCGATCTGCCGGACGAGCTGACCCAGCGCAACAGCCTGCCGATGGCGGTGATCGCGCCGGTGCTGGCGCAGAAACACCACGCCGGCGACCGTGAGGCGATCGGCGATCTGATCGACGCCCAGTACCTGCTGAGCAAGCCGCCGATGGCGCGCGGCCTGTGGCTGCTGGAAACCGTGGTCACCGCCGCGCCGCTGCTGGGGCTGCTCGGCACCGTGATGGGGATCATCGAAACCTTCAAGGCGCTGGCCGCCTCGGGGGTGTCCGAGCCGAGCCTGGTGTCGGCCGGGATGGGCACCGCGCTGTACGCCACTGGCCTCGGCATCGCCATCGCGCTGCTGTGCCTGGTGGCCAACAACTTCCTGCAGAGCCGCATGGAGCGCATCAACGAACTGCTGAAGGTGCTGTTGATCCGCGCCGGCCAACCGGCCAGCCGCCCGGAGAGCGGCAGCGGTGAACAATGGGTTGACAGCGGGGCGCCGCGCTATGCCTAATGGCCATCCAGTACGGCGGCCGCTCGGCCGCCTTTATACGGCATTGTGGGGCGGTTGTTTATTGATGTTGAGCCAGAGCGCCGCGGCGCGTTTTGCTATTCCCGGCTATGAGTTGGTGTACACCGCGCCGGTGGAAACCGCGCTGCAGGCCGACGACCTGCGCAACACCGCCGAGGTGTGGCGCGAGATGTTCGACGCGGCGAAAACCCGCATCGATCTGGGGCAGTTCTACGTGGCGAATCAGGACGGTTCGCTGCTGGACGGCGTGCTGCAGCACCTGAAGGCGGCCGGCGAACGCGGGGTGAAAATTCGCTTTTTGGTGGAAGAGAAGGGCCTTCGCATTTCTACCGCCGAGACGCTGGAACAGCTGAAGGCGATCCCCAATCTGGAGCTGCGCATCATTCCTTATCAGAAGCTGAGCGGCGGCATTCTGCATGCCAAATATCTGCTGGTGGACGGCGAGCAGGCGTTCGTCGGCAGCCAGAACTTCGACTGGCGCGCGCTGGAGCATATTCACGAAACCGGGCTGCGCATCAGCGACGCCAAGGTGGTGGGGCAGATCCAGGCGATCTTCGAGCAAGATTGGCAGGCGCAGGCGCTGCTGGCGCAGGATAAGCCGGTGCCGCCGCTGCCCGATTCGCCGACGACGGCGCCGACGCAAGGCAACTATCTGGTGGCCAGCCCGCGCGCCTACAACCCGGCGGGGGTGATTGACTCGCAGGCCGAACTGCCGCGCTTGCTGGCCGGCGCCAAGCGGCGGGTGCGGGTGCAGGTGATGGATTACGCGCCGCTGTCGTTCGGCCCCGAACGCAGCCGCCCCTTCTACGCGGAGATCGACAACGCGCTGCGCAGCGCGGCGGCGCGCGGGGTGCAGATCGAGCTGATGGTGGCCAACTGGAACACCAAAAAGCCGGATATCGCCTGGCTGAAGAGCCTGGCGCTGGTGCCGAACGTGCAGATCAAAGTGGTGACCATACCACCGGCCAGCAGCGGCTTCATTCCGTTTGCCCGCGTGATCCACAGCAAGCTGATGACCATCGACGATGAGATTGCCTGGGTGGGCACCAGCAACTGGACCGGCGGCTATCTGGACAACTCGCGCAATCTGGAGCTGGTGATGCACAGTGCGGCGATGAGCGGGCGGTTGGACAAGCTGTACCAACAGCTGTGGAACAGCGTCTACGCCGAACCGCTGCGGCTGGATTACGACTACCCGACGCCCAAGCCGGGCGGCGAGTCCTGATAATCAGGGCGCGGTTAACCCCCGCGCCCTGTGTTTTTTTACCGCCGCCAGCCGGCTTTCTCCAGCGCCGTCACCAGCTGCTCGACGCTCAACCCTTCCGCCCGGTGGCCGTTGCCGCTGACGGAATTGGCCGCCAGTAACGCATTCACGATCGCTTCCTCCACCGCTTCCGCTGCTGCGGCGAACAGCGCCGAAATGTAGTCGTTGTTCACCATGCGCAGCGGCGTGGTGAAAGCGCCTTTATTGGCGTAGTCGGCGGGCGGCAGGCCGTCGTTGCCGGTAGCGAAGGCGATGAAAATGTCGCCGCTCGAGTCCTCGGTGCCGCCGCCGGTGCGGGCGATGCCGATGCTGGCGCGCTGCGCCAGCCGCGCACACTGGTGCGGCAGCAGCGGTGCATCGGTCGCCAGGGCCACCACGATGGAGCCCATGCCGGGATGCGGCAACTGCGGCGTGAACGGCGAGGGGAGATGCCCCAGATGCCGGCCTACCGGGTAACCGCCGACCAGCAGCGACTCGCGCTTGCCGTGGTTGGCCTGCACGATGGCGCCCACCGTCCAGCCGCCCTGATCGGCGGGCAAACGGCGCGATGCGGTGCCGCTGCCGCCTTTGAATTCATGGCAGATCATGCCGCTGCCGCCGCCGACCGCGCCTTCCTGCGGCAAGCCGCCCTGGGCCGCCTGTTGCGCCTGGCGCACGTGCTCGGCCTTGACGTGAAAGCCGTTGATGTCGTTGAGCAGGCCGTCGAAGGTTTCCATCACTACCGGCATATTCCAGTACACCGCGTGGTCGCCCGCGGGCAGCGTTTCACGCTCCAGCGCGATCAGCGCATCGCGCACCACGCCCACGCTGTGGGTATTGGTGAAGGCGATTGGGCTGGTCAGCAGGCCCGCTTCGCGCACCCATTCCAGGCCGGTGGCGTCGCCGTTGCCATTCAGCACGTGCACGCCGGCAAAGCAGGGGGCGTGGCGGGCGGAGCCGGGGCGCGGTTCGATCAGCGTCACGCCGGTGCGCACGCTGCGCCCGTCCGCTAAATCGGCATGAATGCTGGCATGGCCGACGCGCACGCCGGGCACGTCGGTGATGGCGTTCAGCGGGCCGGGCGTGCCCTGTCCGATGATAATGCCCAGATCCTGAGCGCGCTGCGTCATGGTTATTCTCCTTCTATTGAGGGGGCGGCGAGGGGCGCCGCCTGGCGGCCGCGCAGATGGTTCAGCGCCAGCCCGAAGCCGATGATGCCGGCAATGATAATAAAGTCTTTCAGGCTGCTGGCGATCAAAATCGTCCACAGCACGTACAGGCAGCACAGCAGCGCCACCACCACCGGCAGCGGCCACAGCGGCATCAGGTACGGGTGGTGGAAGTGGCGGCGACGGCGGCTGATCAGCGCCGCCACCGCCATGATGATGTACACCAGCAGCAGCAGGATCACGGTGAACGAGGTCAGCGATTCGAGATCGGAGCAAAACGCCAGCAGCGCCGAGGGCACGCCGAACAGCAGGGTAGCGATCCAGGGGGTGCCGAAGCGCGGGTGGATGATTTTCAGCGCCCGGTTAAACGTCGGCAGCCAGAAACCGTCGCGCCCGCTGGCAAACATCATGCGGCTGAACTGCGCCACGATGGCGATGATGGCGTTGAACACCGACAGATAAATCGCGCCGCTTACCACCCGCGCCAGCGTCGGGCCGCCGAGCTCGGTGACCACATAGCCGACCGGATCGGCCTGTTTGGCCATTTCCGTCAGCGACGGCGAGCCGAGCAGCAGGGCGGTGAACGGCACCAGTTCCACCAGCACCACGATGACCAGCGTCAGCATGATCGCGACCGCCATCGGCCTGCCCTGTTCGCGCATGTCTTCCGCCATGTACACCGCCGCGCCGTAGCCGTTGTAGGAGAACAGCGCGACCCCGACCATGGCGACGATCAGCGGCAGCGATACCGGCGCCAGGCTACCTTGCGCGTCCAGCATCACCGGCGCGGTGAGGATCTCCGTGCTCTGATGCGGGTGGCTGAAGCCGAGCCAGGCGATCAGCGCCAGCACCGCCACTTCCACCACCAGAAAGGCGCCGGTCAGCAGGGCGTTGGCCTTGATGTTGAAAATGGCGCAGATGCCGCCGACCAGCACGGTGAGCATGCCGGCGGTCGAGGCGTCGAACTGGGTGCCCAGCGCGGTGTTCAGGTAGGGCACCGCGCCGGTCGCCAGCACCGCCGGCACGAACAGCGAGGCGCTGAGGATAAACAGGTAGGTCTGCAACCCGCACAGGGTGCCGAACAGGCGCTTGATGATGCTGTACTCACCGCCGGCGCTGGGGTGTGCGGCGCCGAGCTCGGCATAGCACAGCGCGATGGCGGCGGCGACGCAGGCGGCGATCAGAAACGACAGAAAGGCGCCGCTGCCGGCGCTGGCGATCGCCAGCGGCGCGATGACGAAGATGGAGCTGGCCGGCGTCACGCCGGACGCGGTGATCATCACCACGTCGAGGACGCTGAGATTGCCTTTGAAGGTGTGTTCAGGGGCGGACTCTTTCATTGGGAACTACTCCATTAACGCTTGGGTGAATTGTTGTTGTCGCCAGAAGGGCGACTCTGTTGTCCTGCGTAAAGATGAAATGGAGCGCGTGGAAATACCGGGGAAGCGAACTTCCCCGGAAGGGACTTTTCGTTATGCTGGGATTACCCCTGTCCCGACGGGAAGCTGAAGCTGGCGCGCCGGGCATCGCCGGAGGCCGGCCAGCGCTGGGTCACGGTCTTGCGTTTGGTGTAGAACCTGACCGCGTCCGGGCCGTAGGCGTGCAGATCGCCGAACAGCGAGCGTTTCCAGCCGCCGAACGAGTGGTAGGCCACCGGCACTGGCAGCGCCACGTTGATCCCCACCATGCCGACCTGAATGCGGCTGGAGAAGTAGCGCGCCGCTTCGCCGTCGCGGGTGAACAGGCAGGTGCCGTTGCCGTATTCGTGGGCGTCGATCAAGGCCATCGCCTCCGGCAGCGACGCCGCGCGCACCACGCCGAGCACCGGGCCGAAGATCTCCTCCTGATAGATGCGCATGCCGGGCGTCACGCGATCGAACAGCGTCGGGCCGAGGAAATACCCCTGGCTGGGGCGGCCGTCGGCGCCGATCACGCTCAGTTCGCGGCCGTCCACCAGCAGCTCGGCGCCTTCGGCCACGCCCTGATCGATATAGCCTTTGACCTTCTGATAATGCTGTTGGGTCACCAGCGGCCCCATGTCGTTGCGGTTGTCGCTGCCGGGGCCGACGCGCATGGCGGCCATCTGTTTCCGTAGCCCGGCGATCAGCGCTTCAGCGGTGCCGTCGCCCACCGCCACTACCAGCGGGATGGCCATGCAACGCTGGCCGCAGGAGCCGAAGGCGGCGCCCATCAGCGCGCCGACCGCGCCGGGGATATCGGCGTCCGGCAGCACCACCGCGTGGTTCTTGGCGCCGCCCAACGCCTGCACCCGTTTGTTCTGCGCGCAGCCGGTGTGATAGATGTGTTCCGCCACCGGCGTCGAACCGACGAAGCTTATCGCTTTGACGCGCCCGTCATGCAGCAGCGTCTCCACCGCTTCGCGATCGCCGTTGACCACGTTGAGCACCCCCGGCGGCAGCCCGGCTTCCGCCGCCAGCCGTGCGATATACAGCGCGGCGGAAGGCACGCGCTCGGAAGGCTTCAGCACGAAGGTGTTGCCGCACGCCACCGCCATCGGCCACATCCACAGCGGCACCATCGCCGGGAAGTTGAACGGCGTGATGCCCGCCACCACCCCCAGCGGTTGAAACTCGCTCCAGCTGTCGATGCCCGGGCCGGCCTCTTTGCTGTGTTCGCCCTTCAGCAGCTCCGGCACATAGCCGGCATATTCGATATTCTCGATGCCGCGCTGCAGTTCGCCCAGGGCGTCGCTGAGCACCTTGCCGTGCTCGGCGGTGATCAGTTGGCAGATGGCGTCGGCGTGCTGCTCCAGCAGATCCTTGAGCTTCATCATGATGCGCGCGCGCTTCAGCGGCGGGGTGTCGCGCCAGGCGGGATAGGCCTGTTCGGCGGCGGCAATGGCGCGCTCCACCGTGGCGCGGTCGGCCAGCTGCACCTCCTGCGCCGATTGGCCGGTGGCCGGGTCGTAAACCGGCTGGCTGCGTTCGCCGCCGGCGGCGGGCTCGCCGTTGATCCAATGGGTAATGGTCATGGTTCTCTCCTTATTCGGTGGCGTTGAGGGCGTCGCCCACGGCGTTGATCAGCGCATCGATCTGCGCTTCGCTGCTGATGAACGGCGGCGCCAGCTGCAGGGTGTCGCCGCCGTAGCGCACGTAAAACCCGCTTTCCCAGCAGCGCATCGCCGCCTCGAAGGGGCGCCGCGCCGGTTCGCCGGGCCGTGCCGCCAGCGTAATGCCGGCCGCCAGGCCGATGTTGCGAATGTCGGCGACGTGTTTGGCTCCCTGCAGGCTGTGCACCGCGCGCTCGAAGTAGGGCGCCAGCGCCTGTACGCGCTCCACCATCTGTTCGCGCTGCAGGATGTCCAGCGTCGCCAGCGCGACCGCGCAGCTGACCGGGTGGGCGGAGTAGGTGTAGCCGTGCGGGAATTCGAGCTGGTAGTCCGGCTCGCCGCCGTTCATGAAGGTGTGGTAGATCTCCGGCCGCACCACCACCGCGCCCATCGGCTGCGCGCCGTTGGTCACCTGTTTGGCGATGTTCATGATGTCCGGTGTGACGCCGAACGCCTCGGCGCCGGTCATCGCGCCGCAGCGGCCGAAGGCGGTGATCACTTCGTCGAAGATCAGCAGGATGTCATGCTGGGTACAGATCTCGCGCAGGCGCTGCAGGTAGCCGACCGGCGGCACGATCACCCCGGCGGAGCCGGAGAAGGGTTCGACGATCACCGCAGCGATCGTTGAGGCGTCGCGCAGCGCGATGATGCGGTTGAGCTCTTCCGCCAGCTCTGCCCCCTGTTGCGGCATGCCGCGCGAAAAGGCGTTGCCGGCCAGCAGGGTGTGCGGCAGGTGGTCCGCCTCGGCGCCGGCGCCGAACGTCTTGCGGTTGCCGGCGATGCCGCCGACCGAGATACCGCCGAAGTTAACGCCGTGATAGCCCTTTTCCCGGCCGATAAAGCAGGTTTTGGCCGCCTGGCCTTTGGCGCGCCAGTAAGCGCGCGCCATTTTCAGCGAGGTGTCCGCCGCTTCCGATCCGGAGCCGGTGAAGAACACGTAATCCAACCCTGCCGGCGTCAGTGTCTTGATCTTGTTGGCCAGTTCGAACGACAGCGGGTGGCCGAATTGAAACGCCGGCGAGTAATCCAGCGTCGCCAGCTGGCGCTGGGCGGCGTCGGTGATTTCCTGCCGGCCGTGCCCCAATCCGCAACACCATAATCCGGACAGGCCGTCGAAAATCTTTCTGCCGTCATGGCTGGTGTAATACGCCCCCGCGGCTTGAGTAATGATGCGCGGCTGCGCTTTAAAATTACGGTTACCGGTAAAAGGCATCCAATGGGCCTCTAACCCTTCGGCATCGAGACTATTTAGCGGGTGATTTTCAGCGGCCATGTTTTCCTCCGAACAGGAAAATAAGAGCGATTAATGAAATAAACCGAGTTGTTAACGAATTGTTGTGCGAAATTGACTATGTACCGCTTGTTCTCTACTGTGAATAATCATATGTCGAAACTTACTTAAGGTTTTATGCAAGTAAAAAAGCGCGCGCTGTTAGGGCAATTGTCGGATATGGATCTGCGTTTGCTGCGGGTATTCAAGGCCGTGGTCGACTGCGGCGGCATGAGCGCCGCCGAACTTGAGCTGAACATCAGCCTGTCGACCATCAGCAAGCACATCAAGGATCTGGAACAGCGGCTGGGTCTGACGCTGTGCCAGCGCGGGCGCGAGGGCTTTGCAGTCACTGATGAGGGGCTGTTGATCTACCAGGAAACCGTCAACCTGCTGGCGGCCACCGAGGCGTTCCGGCGCGGGGTTGACGAGGTGCACCAGCGCATGGGCGGGCAACTGCACGTGGCGATCTTCGACCACACGGTCAGCAATCCGCAGGCGCAGATCGGCCGGGCCATCGCGTTATTCAGCGAGCGTGCGCCGGAGGTTTCTTTGCAAATGTACGTGGAGCCGATTAATACCATTGAACGCGGCGTCATTGACGGACAATTTCAGGTTGGCGTTATTCCCATGCATCGCAGCGCGGAAAGTTTATCTTATCATTCGTTATTCAGTGAGAGGATGTTCTTATATTGCGGCGCGCAGCATGAATTATTTTCTGCCCCCCATGAAACGTTAAATTGGGACCTGCTGCACAATTATGCCTTCGCCGGATTAGGCTACCATTCGCCGAATATGGAACTGAGCCTGCAGCAACATTTGCATCGCAAGGCGACGGGGTTCGCGCAGGAGTCGATCGCCACGCTGATCCTGTCCGGCAAATACGTCGGCTTTTTGCCGGATCACTACGCGGCGTTTTTCGTGGCGCAGAACCTGATGCGGGCGATCAAACCGGCGCTGTTCCGCTATCACTGCGAATACTCCAGCGTGCTGCGCCGCTCGCCGGTGCCGCAGCGGGTGGTGAAGCTGTTCCATGAGTGCCTGCTGGCGGCCCACGGAACAGCGTGACGCTTACTGCTCTTTCTTCTTGCCGAAGATTCTGATCAGCGCGCCGACCAGGATGCCGACCGCGATGCCGGCGAAGATCCAGCCGATGATGCCCATTTCCTTACTCCTGCTAGTGCGTTGATCTGATTATACCCGTCATACTTGAAACTGCATCTGTGTTGGCTGCGAGTGCGTACGCCAGTCACTTACTTGAGTAAGCTCCTGGCGAGCCACCTCTTGCCGCCGGGATGCAGCTCCAACTATTTAGGGTAGAAATAATCATTCGACGCGAAACGCCTCTTCGATCATCCGTTGCCGCTGCGCCGGCGCATAGTCGATCCAGGAATTCTTGCTGTTGGATTTCTCCCGCGCCACCGCCAGTTCCTGGCCGGAAATCGGCAAATCGTCCTGCCAGAACGGCGCGATGGCGTGGCGGGTGATGAAATCGGTCAGGTAGCTCTCCGGGCTGCCCTGCCAGTGCGGGTACAGGCGCGCGGCCAGCTCGGCCATCAGCGCGCGTTGCTGCGGCTGTTCGCTGCTTTCCAGCAGGGCAAGGAACGGCAGCAGCAGGCGGCCGCAGACCTGGCCGTGGTGGTAGTCGCGCAGCGCGCCGATCTCGCCGGCGATGCCGTGGATCACCCCCAGCCCGGCGGCGCTCAGCGTCAGCCCCCCAAGGTACGAAGCTTGCATAATCGCTTCGCGCGCCGCGTCGCTGCGGTTGAGCGCCGGCCAGGCCGCAAGGAAGTGGCGGATGCCGCTCAGCGACATGTCGCGCGTCATGGCGCCGGCGGTTTTCGACAGATAGGCCTCGAACAGGTGGGTGAAGGCGTCGATGGCGCAGTAGGCCAGCACCTTGTCCGGCGCGCCGGCCAGCAGCTGCGGATCGAGAATGGCGGTGTGCGGCACGAAGTTATTGTGGCGCAGCGAGGCTTTCACTTTGCTGACCTGGGTGTCGGTGATCACTGCGTTCTGCGTCACCTCGCTGCCGGTGCCGGCGGTGGTGGGAATGGCGATCAGCGGCAGGGTGGCGCCGCTGATTTTGCTGTCGCCCACCTTTTCCATATAGCGCAGCGTCGGCAGCGGATGCTCCACCAGCGCGGAGAACGCCTTGGCGGCATCCAGCACGCTGCCGCCGCCGATGGCCACCACGCGCCGCGCCTGGCCGCGCCAGCGCGCCACCCAGGCGTCTATTTCCTGCGGCGACGCCTCGTGGCTGACGATCTCGGTGCCGATGAGCAGCGGCGTCAGCGATTCGCGCAGGCCGGCGTACACCGGGCCGTTGAGAAAAGATCGGCAGCTGAACAGCAGCGTCGGCTGCGGATCAGCAAGCAGCAGCGGCGGCAGTTGCTGGATGCTGCCGTGGCCGAACCAGGTTTGGCGGTTGGCGATGATGTGGCTGACGGACATGAGGTCTCCTTGACGGCGTTGCAGGGCACGATGCCACAGCATAAGCCAGCGGGCGCGGAGCAGCCACCGCTTTCCCCGCTGCGGCAACTTGTGAGTTGTTTAACATGTAAACGATCGTGTTCTTGCATTTCGGCGCGCCGGATGCTTTTTTTAACAGTACTGGCCGCCATACGGCCAACCCCATCCGAAATCGGTAGATTGTTAATGTATTAATAATGGCGAGGCGGGTATGGATATTCAGGTTGAACGCTTGTCTGCGGTGATCGATGCGGTGGCCAGCCCGCGCTTTTATCCCAGCCTGTTGAATTGGCTGGAAGGGTTTTTCGCCTTCGACAACGCTATCGTCTATGCCTTCGAACGCGGCCGGCCGCCGCGCTGCCTGATCAAAACCGAGCGGGAAAACAGCGATGCGGTTAACCAGATCTACCAACAGGGCGCCTATCTACAGGATCCGTTTTACCGTGCGCTGAACGACGGCGGCGAAGGCGAGGTGCTCACGCTGCGCCAGCTGGCGCCCTGCGGGTTTTATCACAGCGACTATTACCGTAATTTTTATCGCAAGACCGGCTGGCACGATGAGGCCGGCGTGCTGCTGCAGCTGACGCCGGAGCGCGGGCTGGGGGTGTTCTTCGGCTCGGCGTGCCGCACGGTGGCAGTGCGCTACCCGCAGCGGGCGGATCTGCGCAGCGCGCTGACGCTGGTGAAAAGCGTGGCGCGGCTGCACGGCGAAGTGGTGGCGGCGCCGGCCGAGGCCGATACGGGGAACGACGATGGCGCGCAAGCGCGTTATCTGCTGACGCCGCGCGAGCGCGAGATTGTCGATTTGATCCTCGCCGGCTGCGGTTCGCAGCAGATTGCCGACCGGCTGTTCATCAGCCTCGGCACGGTAAAAAATCACCGCAAGAACATCTACGGCAAGCTGAACATCGGCTCGCAGGCCGAACTGTTCAGCCTGTTGCTGACCGCCCCACAGCGCCGCAGCGCGTGAATGTTAATTTTTTGTAGCGAATGTCCCTAAGGGGACATAGCGGCACGGCTGCCGGCTCCCGATAATCCGATGTCATGGCATAGGCAATCGGGAGTGCGGCAGTGAACAACGAAATCGAGTCCTTAACCTACTACGCGGCGACCAAAAAATACGATCTGCGCTTTCCGACGCTGGAAGAGGATCTGGACGTTGACGTGGTGATCATCGGCGGCGGCTTCTCCGGCATCAACACCGCGCTGGAGCTGGCGGAGAAGGGCATCACCAACATCGCCATTCTCGAAGGCCGCTATCTGGGCTACGGCGGTACCGGGCGCAACGGCGGCCAAGTGATGGCCGGCATCGGCCACGATCTGGAGAAGATCAAGCGCCACGTCGGCCCGGCCGGGCTGGAAACCATCTTCAAAATCAGCAACCTCGGCGCCGGCATTATCCGCGAGCGCATCAAGAAATATGACATCGACGCCGACTTCTGCTTCGGCTACGGCTATCTTGGCAGCAACGCGCGCCAGGAGAAGACCCTGCGCGGCTGGCTGAAGGAGTTCAGGGCAGTAGCGCCGCAGGAGGAGATTGAGCTCTACACCGGGGCGGAGGTGAAGCAGGTGGTGGGCTCCGACGCTTACACCTGCGCGCTGAAACACATGGGCGGCGGCCACGTGCATTCGCTCAACCTGCTGCTGGGCGAGGCCAAGGCGCTGAGCGGCTACGGGGTGAAAATCTTCGAGAACAGCAGCGTGCTCAACGTGGAGTATGGCCCGCGCATCACGGTGCGCACCGCCATGGGCTCGGTGCGCGCCAACAAGATGCTGTGGGCCTGCAACGGCTTCCTCAACGGCATGGAGCCGCAGATCTACCGCAAGACCATCAATACCTACGCCTTCCAGCTGGCCACCGAGCCGCTGTCTGACGATCTGATCCGCCAGATCAGCCCGATCCGCGGCGCCTACAGCGACATCCGCCCGGTGATCGACTATTACCGGGTGACCAACGAAAACCGGCTGCTGTTCGGCAGCGCCACCCGCCTGATCGAATATTTCCCGTCGGATCTCAAGGCCTGGAACCGCAACCTGATGCTGAAGGTGTTCCCGTACCTGAAAGACGTGAAGATCGATCTGGCCTGGGGCGGCCCGCTGTGCTGCAGCGCCAACCTGTTCCCGCAGATTGGCACGCTGCCGGATCGCGACAACGTGTTTTACGTGCAGGGCTACTCCGGCTTCGGCGTGACGCCGAGCCACATCGTGTGCAAGGTGCTGGCGGAGGGCATGAGCGAAGGATCCGATCGTTACGATCTGATGAGCTCGATCCCGCACGTCAACATCTTCGGCAAGGACAAGCTGCGGCGGGTGATGACCACCGCCGGTAAGGTTTGGCACCAGACATCCGGCTACTGGAAAGGCCGCCGTTAACCCTCAGAGGAGAATGACATGAAACCGTTACTGCTTAAACAACCGCTGCCGGAACTGCTGGAGATCGGCAGCGTCAGCAACCTGGGCGCCACGGTGATCGCCGGCACGCCGACCGTCGGCGTGGCCAGCATCTTCGGCGAACCAACCGATAACCTGAACTGCGGCGTGTTCAGCTGCACCCGCGGCAGCTTCGTGATGGAGTATCCGTTTGCCGAGCACGCCACGGTGTGGGAAGGCAGCGCGACCCTGACCAACGAACGCACCGGCGAATCGATGCAGTATCAGGCCGGCGATTCCTGGTTCGTCGAGAAGGGCACCCCGGTGCGCTGGGACATCACCTCGGATCGCTTCGTCAAACACTACCTCGCCATCGTCGAAGGCTGACGTCGTCAT
This sequence comes from Serratia sp. Nf2, assembly GCF_003028435.1. Classification (NCBI taxonomy): domain Bacteria; kingdom Pseudomonadati; phylum Pseudomonadota; class Gammaproteobacteria; order Enterobacterales; family Yersiniaceae; genus Serratia; species Serratia sp. Nf2. The sequence goes on from NZ_PYTW01000002.1 coordinate 302,016, forward strand.
GCCCCCTCAGCATGCTGAATGCCGAGGGGGAGCACCTTAGCCTAACGCCCGCGCAATAAAATCGGTCACCCGCTTGAGGATCTGATCCTTATTGGTTTCGTTAAAGCTCTCGTGCCGCCCGCCCGCATTGATCATCCGTTCGAAATCGTTGCCGCGCAGACGATCGAGCGCGGTTTGCGTTTCGCTCATCAGCACCAGCCGATCGTCGTCGCCGTGGATCCACAGCGTGGGCAGTGCGCCGAAGCCCGGCCCGGCGTTGATGGCGGCGAGGATCCGCTGCATGGCGCGCAGGGTGGGGCGCTTGAACGGCCCGTGCCACACCAGCGGATCTTCCTGATACGCCGCGCCAACCGCCGGATCGCGCGCCAGGGTGGCGGTATCCAGCGGCGCGTCGGGGATCGCCGGCAGTTCGGCCAGGTCGGAGATCGCCGTTCTGTCGCCGAGCAGCGGGCCGGACAACACCAATGCGTGCACTTCCTCGCCGTAGCGCTGCACGTAGCGGGTGGCGATCATGCCGCCCATCGAGTGGCCGATCACCACCAGCGGCAAGGTGGGGTATTGCTGCCGAAAATGGCTGACTACGCGCTGCACGTCGTCGACCACGGCGTCATAATCCTCGATCAGCACGCGTTCGCCCTGCGACAGGCCGTGGCCGAGATGGTCGGGGCCGAACACCCGCGCGCCCTGCGCCTGCAGCGTGCGCGCCACGTATTGGTAACGGCCGAGATGCTCGCCGTAGCCGTGTATCAGCAGCGCCAGATAGCGCGGCTGGTCGTTTCCCCAGTCGTGCACGGCAATGTCGCCGTGACGGCCTTTGATAAAGCTGACGGTTTGTTCGGGCATGTTATTGTTCTCATGGTGGGTAGGGTTGCCCTTCAGCGTAGCGGCTGGCAGCGAGGTTGTCAGGGGCGCCGGGTGCGGCGCCCGCAGAGAGGAGGTTACAAACCGAACTGGCGCGCCAGCGCATCGAGCGCTTCGCGCTGGAAGCGGTTGAAGGCGTCGCGCGGCTGCTGTTGCTGGATAAACGCCAGCAGCGGATCCTGCACTTCAGTGCGCACGCCGCTCAGCTGTTCCATCACCGCCAGCCCGCAGAACGGCACGTAGGATTCGGCGTAGCCGCCTTCGTGCACCATCACCAGCTTTCCGCTGCACAGCCGGTCGGCGGCGTCCTGCACCAGCGCAGTCATGGCGCGGAAGCTGTCGCTGTGTAACTGCATGCGTGCCAGCGGATCGAGGGCGTTGGCGTCGTAGCCGCAGGCGACGATGATCAGCTCCGGCTCGAATTTTTCCAGCGCCGGGATGATGATGCGCCGCATGGCGTGCAGGTAGCCGTCGTCGCCGGCGCCGGCCAGCATCGGCACGTTAACGTTGCAGCCCGCCCCGTCACCTTCACCGCGATCCTGCTCGCCGGAATAGCCCGCCGGGAAGCAGCCGTCCTGATGCAGCGACAGCGTCAGCACGTCGCCGCGTTGCCAATAGATGTGCTGGGTGCCGTTGCCGTGGTGCACGTCCCAGTCGAGCACCGCCACCTTGCCGAGGCCATGGCGGGCCTTGGCGCGCTCGATGGCGATGGGAATATTGGCAAGGAAGCAGAAGCCCATCGATTGATCCGGCAGGCAGTGGTGGCCCGGCGGGCGCGACAGCGCATAGGCGTTATCCAGTTCGCCCTGCAGCACCGCCTCCACCGCCGCACAGGCCAGCCCGGCGGAGAGTTTGGCGATTTCATAGCTGCCCGGCCCCAGCGGCGCTTCCTCCCCCAGCAGGCCGCCGCCGCTGTCGCTCACCTGTTTGAAGCGCTGCAGGTAGTGGGCGGGGTGAATGCGCAGCAGGTCTTCTTCCGTCGCCGGTTCGGCGCTCAGCAGGGTGAGCTGGCGCGACAGGCCGGATACGTCCATCAGGTTCTTCATGCGCCGTTTGGTTTCCGGCGACTCGGCATGGCCGGCGCCCGAGGGCGGTTGCACCCAGCCGCCGACCGGCAAGGTGGTGGCGTGCAGGCCGGTGCTGTGCCAGAAACAGCGTTCATCAAACAAGAAACCGGTTGTTCTTTTCACCTTTCTCCTCCTGTTATACGGCGCGGTGCGCGCGGTGAAGCCAGCGAAATCAACAGCAGCGACAGCAGCGCGCAGCCCAGCGCGCCGAACAGCAAGGCGTTGAAACCGCCGAAAGATTCGATAAGAGAGCCGGCCAGCGTCGGGCCGATGGCCATGCCGCCGCCGATCACCAGGTTGATGCCGTTCATCAGCTTGCCGTCGTTATCCAACCCGGCGACCCGCGCCAGAATGAACGGCAGCACGAAGGTCCAGGTGAATTTGAACAGCAGGGCCGCCAGGGCGAAGCGCAGCAGCAGGGGCTGGCCCGTCAGCAGCGCCACGCTGGCCAGCAGCAGGGCGTACCCCAGTACGATCAGGCGTCCGCCGCCGAAGCGCGCCCCGATCAACGCCGCGGCCCCCGCGCCGACGATGCCGAGCAAGGTGGCGACGGCCAGCACCTGGCCGCTGTGGGCTGGCGACAGCCCGGCGCCGGCGGCGATGCCGCCGATAAAAGTCCAGACCGCGCTCAGGCTGATGTAAAAGGTCAGTACCGCCAGCACGGCGCACAGCTTGCGCGCCAGCGAGGCGGCGGGGCCGCTGCGGGCGGAGCGGGCGGCGGTGAAACCGTTGGGGAACGCCGGGATGAGTGGCAGGCAGCACAGCATGATGGCCGCCAGAATCAGGTAGACCGCCATCAGGCCGAAATGCGCGAACAGCGGCGGCAGCACCAGCAGCCCGACCGCGCCCAGCACCAGCTGGCCAAGCACCCAGAAGGCATAGACCCGGCTGGGGTTGGCGGTGCCGGCGGCGCAGGTGATGCACAGGATCATCAGAGTGCCACCCGCCAGCGAGGCGATAAAGCGCAGCGGCAGCAGCAGGGTAAAATCTTGCACCAGTGCCGAAACCAGGTTACCGACGATAAACACCAGCGCCGACAGCGTCGCGACCCGCCGCCAGTTGATGCGCCCGATCCACCACCACGCCGGCAGCGTGGCCAGGCTCATGGCGCCGAGTTCGGTGGAGAACAGGTGGCCGATCTGCGCCGGGCCGAGCTGCCACTGCGCGGCGAGCTGGGCGGCCACGGCGGGGGCGGTCATCAGAATGCCCGGCGCGATGGCGGCGAAGACGATAATGGCGGTCAGCAGCCGCGGCGGGCAGGGGAGCGCCGCGCCGACGGCGGGCGCGGAAACCGAATCACTGGACATAAACCTTATTCCCCAAGCGTTAAGTGACGATGAAATAACCCGCCTGGCCCGATTGCGGGCAAGGGGAGGCCGCGCCATAAATGGCGAATACGTTCTGGCGTTATTTTCCGGCCGCCGGCAGCGGCGGCCGTGATCAGGCGTTAACCGTGGGCGAGAAAGCCGCCGGCGACCAGTTCGGTGCGGTTCACCACGTCGGTTTTGGCGAAAATATTGCGCATATGGGTTTTCACCGTGGACAGCGAAATGCCCAGCTTCAGGGCGATGCGCTTATTGCTGGCGCCTTCGCGCACCAGGTTGACAATCTCTTGCTCTTTGGCGGTCAGCAACTGTGCCTCGCTGTCGGGCAACAGATCGCGCGTCGCCAGCTCGATCAGCGGCAGCACCGCGCGCAGGCGGCCGCGCTCCACTTCAGTGAACGGCGTATCGCGGATCAGCGATACCCCGGCGACGATGCGCTTGCGCTGGCGGATGAAGATCTCCGTCATGTCGCGCATGTCGTTCGGCAGCATAAAGTCGTGGTAATAGCGGCGGTTGCCGGCGATCGCCGCCGGGCTCATGCCGACCATGGTGATGTCCTGGCGATGGAAATTGGCCGGCTGCAGCGGATCTATCTGCTGGAAGTGGTTCAGGTACTGCTGATGCGTTTTATCGGGCATGCCGTGCAGGATGTAGTGATCCGGCCGCAGGTCGCGATCGACCAGATAAAACACCCCGGCAGACACCGGGATCAGGTGCGTAATGGTCGCCAAACAACTGTTGATAAAGGCATCGGATGCGGTGCTGTGCATGATTCGTGTTCCTCCCTTTATCATTCAATCTGGAGAAGGTTGCCGGTCAATATATGAACGATACAAGCATAGTTGTAGCAATTTGGCAACACAATAAAAACATATTAACAACGTGAGGCCGATTGCAATAAAACACATAAATAACAAGATGACACTGCGTTAATCAGGGCTTTTCATGGCGGATTTTCCGCGATTTTCATTAATAGGTTAATGAAATAATTCACCACTTTTCCCGCTGAATTTACAGCGCTTTTCAGTGCTTGCCCGGACGAAGCCCTCGCCACCCTGCGCGTGCTACAACCGGCACGAGTGGAGCCGTTCCTCGTTCTTAAGAACGATAGCCAGGCTTTTCCGCCGCTTCCTACACTGCGAATTGAAGATAGCGCCAGGCGGCGCCAAACGTATAAGACGAAAAAATGATGACCTTTCTCGGGCTGAGGCGTCGGGTTGTTCAGTCCGCATGACCATACGGGGAACGAACGATGCAGAAAAAAACGTTGGCGGTGGCGTTGAGCGGCGCCTTATCGGGCCTGGCGCAGGGGGCGGACGCCGATCGCCCCAATGTGCTGATCATTCTGGTGGACGACATGGGCTACTCCGACATCAGCCCGTTCGGCGGCGAGATACCGACGCCCAACCTGCAGGCGCTGGCCGAACGGGGCGTGCGCATGAGCCAGTACTATACCTCGCCGATGTCGGCGCCGGCGCGGTCGATGCTGATGACCGGCAACACCAACCAGCAGGCCGGCATGGGTGGCATGTGGTGGTATGAGAGCACCGCCGCGCAGCCGGGCTATGAAATGCGGCTGACCGACCGCGTGACCACATTGCCGGAGCGTTTTCGCGACGCGGGTTACGCCACCATGATGGCGGGCAAATGGCACCTGGGCTATGTCGACGGCGCCAAACCGACCGATCGCGGCTTCGAGCGCGCCTTCGCCTTTATGGGGGGCGGCACCAGCCATTTCGACGATGCGAAACCGCTGGGCACCGTGGAGGCGTTCCATACCTTCTACACCCTGAACGGCAAACGCGTGCCGTTGCCCAAAGATTTCTATTCCAGCAAGGCCTATGCCGATCAGCTGGAACAGTGGATCCGCGAGACGCCGCAGAGCAAGCCCGTCTTCGCCTATCTGGCGTTTACCGCGCCGCACGATCCGCTGCAGGCGCCGGATGACTGGATCGCCAAATTCGACGGCAAATACGACGCCGGTTACCAGCAGGCCTATCAGCGGCGCATTCAGCGCCTGAAGGCGCTGGGGCTGATCTCCGATCGCACGCCGATGCCGACGCTGGCGCTGGATAAGGCCTGGAATGCGCTGACGCCCGAGCAGCAAAAATATGAAGCCAAGACCATGCAGGTGTACGCGGCGATGATCGCTTACATGGACGATCAGGTCGGCGCGGTGCTGAACACCCTGAAGCAGACCGGCCGCGACCAAAATACGGTGATCGTGTTCGCCACCGACAACGGCGCCAACCCCGCCAGCGGCTTCTACTACGGCTCGAAGCCGGAGTATTGGCGGCAGTTCGACAACAGCTACGCCAACCTCGGCCGCAAGGGATCGTTCATCTCCTACGGGCCGCACTGGGCCAACGTCAGCAATGCGCCGTACGCCAACTACCACAAAACCACCAGCGCGCAGGGCGGCATTAATACCGATTTCATCATCTCCGCGCCACGGCTGAAAGGGCGCGGTGGCATCGACCGCACGCCGATGGCGGTGTATGACATCGCGCCGACGTTGTATGACTATGCCGGCATCGACGCCAACAAATCGCTGAAGGCCAAACCGACGCTGCCGATGGTCGGCGTCAGCTTCAAGCGCTATTTCAGCGGCGAGGCCGACGGTGTGCCGCGCGCGACCTACGGCGTGGAGCTGCATAACCAGGCCGCCTATGTGGACGGTATCTGGAAGCTGCGGCGGTTGGTGAAGGCCGGGCCGACGGCGCAGATGGCGCCGTGGGGGCTGTTCAACCTGCATGACGATCCGCTGGAAACGCGCGATCTGGCCGCCGCCAACCCGGATCAAGTCAAACGGCTGAGCGAGGCGTATCGCCGTTTTGCGCAGCAGGGCATGGTCATTGAAGCCAAAGGCGCCGCGATCGACTACCTCGGCGTAGACGCCAGCACCGGCGACTACATCGGCCTGGATCCGCTGACCCACAAACCGTTGCCGCAGGCGGCGCCATGAACTTGGCCCAGCTGCGGGCGCAGCAGATCCCGGTAGAGAGCGAACCGCGCGCGGCGGCGCCTTTTCATTTGCTGGTGAAGCCGATCGGCGCCGGCTGCAACCTGGGCTGCCGCTACTGCTACTATCCGCAGCGCCAGCCAGAGCGGACGCGCAAGATGGACGACGACCTGCTGGCGGAATTTATTCGCGGCTATATCGCCGCCCAGCCGCGTTACAGCCGCGAGATCAACTTCGTCTGGCAGGGCGGTGAGCCGTTGCTGGCGGGGATTGGTTTTTACAAGCGGGCGCTGGCGTTGCAACGCCGCTACGCGCCGCCGGGCGTGCGGATCAGCAACAGCCTGCAGACTAACGGTACCCTGCTGAACGACGCCTGGTGCCGGCTGTTCCGGCAGCATCACTTTATCCTCGGCGTCAGCCTGGACGGCGACCGCGAGGTGCAGGATGCCCACCGGCCGGACAAGCGCGGCGGCGCCAGCTATGACGCGGCGCTGCGCGGCATTGCGCTGTTGCAGCGCCATCAGATCGACTTCAACCTGCTGATGGTGGTGCACGACGGCGTCGCGGATCGCGCCGAGGCGATCTACGATCATGCGGTGGCGATCGGGGCGCGCTATTTGCAGTTCCAGCCGCTGATGCTGGAAGGGGATGCGCCCACCGCCGGCTATGGGCTGAGCGCCGCCAACTGGGGGCGCTTCATGCTGGCGGTATACCGCCGCTGGCGCAGCCGCGGGCACGTCGGCCAGGTCTTCGTGATGAACATCGAGCAGGTCTATGCGCAGTATTTCACCCACGTCAGCCCCAGCTGCGTACACGCCGAACGCTGCGGCGGCAATCTGGTGATGGAGCCGGACGGGCGGCTTTACGCCTGCGATCATCTGATCAACGCGCAGCACCTGCTCGGCCATGCCGATCGCCACACGCCGCTCGCCACCCTGGCGGCAAGGGCGGCGGAGATGCCGTTCGGTAAAAACAAGAGCCTGCGCCGCGAGTGCCAACGCTGCAGCGTGAAAAGCGTCTGCCAGGGCGGCTGCCCGGCGCACGTGGGCGAAGATCGCTACAACCGGCTTTGCGCCGGCTATTACGCCTTCTTTTCCGCGCTGCTGGCGCCGCTGCGCGCCTACCCGCGCAGCCCGCAGGGGGCGAGGCAGTGGCGCGCCGCCGTGAGCGCCGCCGCAGGTTGAAAGCGTCTCGTCCTTAAGGACGATAGTCAGCATTTTCCTTTCCTCTCTATAGTGAGATTACCGCCGCTGGCGGCGAAAAACCTGCAAGCACCTGCATGCATCAGGCCAAAACTATAAGAGGAAACAACCATGAACCTGTCGTCGCGGTTGCACGCCCACCTGGCTCGAGGCAAGGTCGGCTTTCCCACCACCCTGGCCAGTTCGGTCGGGGTGATCATGGCCAGCCCGGTGATCCTGACGGTCACCAGCGGCTTCGGCATCGGCGGCGACACCTTCGCGCTGGCGATGCTGATCGCCTTCATCATGATGCAGGCGCAGCTCACCACCTTCTCCGAAGCGGCGGCGCTGCTGCCGACCTCCGGTTCGGTCTACGACTACATCTCCTGCGGCATGGGGCGCTTTTTCGCCATCACCGGCGCGCTGTCGGCCTACCTGATCGTGCACATCTTCGCCGGCACCGCCGAGACCATTCTCTCCGGCATCATGGCGCTGGTGAACTTCGAACACCTCAACACCCTGATGGAAAGCCACAACGCCTCCTGGATGGTCGGCGTCGGGCTGGTAATCGTGTTCGGCCTGCTCAACGCGTTCGGCATCGAGGCCTTCGGCAAGGCGGAGATCGTGCTGACCTTCGCCATGTGGAGCACGCTGGTGATTTTCGGCATCGTCGGGCTGCTGTCGCCGCATGCGGTGCCGCTCGAGGGCTGGTTCGGCAGCACGCTGAGCCTGAACGATCCCTTCGCGGTGTTCAGCCTGATCGGCATGGCGATGTTCATGTTCGTCGGCTGTGAGCTGGTGACGCCGATGGCGCCTGAGATCAAGCGCTGCGATCGGGTGATCCCGCGCGCGATGGCGCTGGGGCTGTGCGGCGTGGCGGTGTGCATGGCGCTGTATGGCGCGGCGCTCAGCCACCAGGTGGAAAACGTGGTGATCGACGCCGCCAGCGGCACGCGCCTGCTGGAAACGCCGATGGCCATCCCGGCGTTCGCCGGCCAGGTGATGGGCCAGTTCGGCAAATACTGGCTCGGCGTCGGCCTGCTGTTGGCGGGCGCTGCGACCATCAACACGCTGATGGCGGCGGTGCCGCGCATTCTGTATGGCATGGCGCTGGACGGCGCGCTGCCGCGCATGTTCGCTTATCTGCACCCGCGCTTTAAAACGCCGGTGGTCGGCATTCTGGTGGCGGTGTTAATCCCCTGCGTACACGCCTTCGCCATTCAGGGCAACCTCGACAGGATCATTCCGCTGGTGCTGGCGGCGGTGTGCGCCTGGGGCGTGGCCTACCTGCTGGTGACCTGCTCGGTGGTGATCCTGCGCGTACGCCGCCCCGATCTGCCGCGCGCCTATAAATCGCCGTGGTTCCCGCTGCCGCAGATCGTTTCCAGCGTCGGCATCGTGCTGGCCATCGTTTACATCACGCCGCCGGGAATGAACCCGAGCGATATCTACATTCCCTTCGGCTGGATGATCGGCCTGACCGCCGCCTATGCGCTGTTCTGGACGCTGTGCGTGCAAAAAGTGAATCCGTTCAAGCCGGTGCCGGTCGAGCAGGTGCTGGAGAACGCGTTCGCCAAGGGTGAAAACGAGGAGGCGCAGTTTGATCGGCTTACTTCCCTCACTTAATCGCGCCTGGCGGCGAGCGCCGTCGGGCTATCGGCCGGGCGCCGCGCTGGATCGTCTGGCACGCAACCTGGAACCCTACGTGTGCGAACGCCTGGCACCGAGCCTGCTGCGGCTGACGCTGCCGCAGGGGCCACAGATCGAGATCGGCGAACAGGTGCAGGGGCTGTTTATGGCGCATATCGTCAGCCACCGCTTTCGGTTGCAGGGCGCGAGCGCGATGCAACTTCCGCTGACGCTGGACGTGGTGACCGGCGGCTGGCTGCGGCGGCGCGGGGTGCGTTATCTGCTGCGCCAGCGTCATGCGGCCGCGCAGCGGGTGCTGGACGGCCTGCAGCGCTACCCGCAGATCGGCGAGACGCTGGCGCAGCTGGATTTTCGCCGCGTGCGGCTGACGGTGAACAATGGGCGCTGGCAGGTGGAGATTGAGCATTTCGCCGCGTCGGAGGTGGTCAGCCGTTTGCCGGCCGGCCGCCGCTACCTGCGGCTGGATGCCGAACAGCGGCGGCTGCTGTTGAGCAGTCTGCTGATGATCGGCCAACTGATGGAGAAGCTGAATCATGAATAGAGTGGTTGTGATTACCGGCGGCGGCACCGGCGTCGGCGCTGCCTGCGCCCGTCTGCTGGCGGCGCAGGGCGATCGGGTGTTCATCATCGGCCGCCGCCCGGAACCGCTGGCGGCGCTGGCGCAAGAGATCGGCGCGCAGGCGCTGGTGGGCGATGCCGCCAGCGGCGAGAGCTGGAACCACACGTTGCTGCCGGCCATTCTGCGCGACGCCGGGCGCATCGACTGCCTGATCGGCAGCGCCGGCGGCATGGGCTTCAAGCGCATCACCGAGATGACCGATGCGCAGTGGCAAGGGGCGATGGACAGCAACCTCAACAGCGCTTTCGCCAGCGCGCGCGCCTGCCTGCCGGCGCTGATTAAAAGCGGCGGCAACCTGCTGTTCGTGGCCTCGATCGCCTCGCTGGCCGCCGGGCCGGAGGTCTGCGGTTACGTTACCGCCAAGCATGCGTTGATCGGGCTGATGCGTTCCATCGCCCGCGACTATGGCCCGCTGGGCGTGCGCGCCAACGCGGTGTGCCCCGGCTGGGTGACCACGCCGATGGCGGACGAAGAGATGCAACTGCTGATGGATGCCCATCAGATTTCGCTGGAGCAGGCTTACCAGATGGTCTGCCGCGACGTGCCGCTGCGCCGCCCGGCTAGCGCCGAGGAGATCGCCCGCGTCTGCCGTTTCCTCTGTTCCAGCGAGGCTTCAATCATTACCGGCGCGGCGCTGGTGGCCGACGGCGGCTCCACCATCGTCGATGTGCCGACCCTGGCTTTCACTTCCCTGTAAGGAGCATTTCCATGAGTTCAGAAGCGGTATTCATTCAGGTTGGCGCGCTGGCGGAAGGCTTTGCGCCGCACAGCAATACGCTGGAACGGCAGCACGGGCTGGCGGGCAGCACGCTGACGCTGCGCTTTAGCGACGGCGCGACGCAGCGCTGCCGGTTTACCGACGAGCAGACGCTGGAGTGGGGCGAACGGCGCGGCATTGCCTATCGCGCCACCAGCATTCGCCCCGGCGTGCTGTTCATCGATTTTCTCGATCCTGCCCGCGCCAACGCCAGCATTACGCTGGTGTGCGACCGCAATCAGGGCAACTTCACCGCGGTGTATGGCCAACTGCCGGACGAAGCGCAGGCGCGGCTCGACGCCTTCAGCCGGGTGGAGCAGGGGCTGCCGCTGACCGCGGTCGAGGCCGAATTCCGCTTCGGCACGCTGGACGACGCCGACGTGGCGCCACCGGGCTTTACCGATGAGCTGATCGGCATGCGCAATATGTACACCTACAGCCCGACCGAACGGTACGAGCACATCTACCTGAACGACAACTTCTACGCCTGGCAGTGTCTGGACGGGGTGGAGAAAGGGCTGGCGGATGTCGATCGCTGCCACTACGTGAAGGTGGCGGAGCAGCTTTATCTGTTCGTCTGGCGCGAGAAGATCATTCCGACGCTGGGCGTGGTGATGATCGATCTGCAGGGCATGCGTACCGACGGCAAGATCCTCGGCTATCAGGGCAGCGATTTCAGCGCGCTGAGCAACTTTGCGGTCGGCGCCCACGCACAGGTGCTGAACACCACGCGTCACCCGCGAGGATAGGGCGATGAGCGCAACCTATGCGGCTGACGCCTTCGCGGGGCAGGCGGTGCTGGTGACCGGTGGCGCTCAGGGCATTGGGCTGGCGATCGTCAGCGCTTTTGCCCGGCTGGGCGCCGAGGTAACGATCGCGGACGTGCAGCTGCCGCAGGCGCAGGTGGCGGCGCAGGTGCTGCGGGACGAAGGGCTGAGCGTGCAGGCGCTGGCTTGCGATCTGGCCGAACCTGGGCAGATCGCCGAGTTGGTGGCGATGGTGGGTGAACGGCATCAACGGCTGGACGTGGTGATTCACAACGCCGCTTACTTTCCGCTGACGCCGTTCGCCGCCATCGACGCGGCCCTGCTGCAACGCACGCTGAGCGTCAATCTGATGGCGCCGTTCTTTTTGGCGCAGGCGGCACTGCCGTGGATGCGCCGCCGGGGCGGCGGCTGCCTTCTGGTGACCTCGTCGGTGACCGGCCCGCGGGTAGCCTACCCGGGGCTGGCGCACTACGCCGCCTCCAAGGCCGGGGTGAACGGGTTTATTCGCGCGGCGGCGCTGGAATTGGCGGCGGAGAATATTCGCGTCAACGGCGTGGAGCCGGGGATGATCCGCACGCCGGCGATGGCCAACCTGGGCGACGCGCAGGTGAATCAGTCGATCGCCGCCTCGGTGCCGCTCGGGCGGCTGGGGGAACCGGAAGACATTGCCGCGGCGATGGTGTTTCTCGCCTCGCCGGCGGCGGCCTACATCACCGGACAGACGCTGGTGGTGGACGGCGGCGCGCTGCTGCCGGAAACGAATTCTCTGCTTACTTGACGCTGCAGCGTTGTTGGCTGCAGGCGCGCACCCCAGTCACTGACTTGAGTAAGCTCCTGGGGATTTACGCCTTGGCCGCCTCGCTGCAACGCCAATTAATTTGAGAATTCCGGTTGGTTAAATCACTTCTTGGCGGGATGTGCGGTGACGTTGGCGGGCAGGCTGTCGCCCAGGGTGATCAGCTCGTCCAGCAGCGTCATCAGTTGGTCCATTTTCTGCCGCGAGAAAGCGGCTTCAATCTCGGCGTAGCCCTGTTCCACCTGATGGCGCGCCACTTCATACAGATCCTGGCCCTGCTGGGTCAGCGACACGTACAGCTTGCGCTGATCGTTAACCGGCTTAAGGCGGAAGATCAGCTTATCACGCTCCATGCGCGACAGAATGCCGGTCAGGCTGGGGCGCAGGATGCAGGTTTCCGCCGCCAGCTCGTGGAATTCGATCGAGCGGCTGTTGGCCAGCACGCGGATGATGCGCCACTGCTGTTCGGTCAAATTGTGGCTTTTCAGGATCGGGCGGAAGAACCCCATGGCGGTTTCACGCGCCTGCAGCAGGGCGATGGTTAACGATTCATGCATAAGTTTGGCCTTAGCTATCAAGGTGTTCGTTGTTACGGCGCTCGTTATGGGGGCGCCTGCCCCGCAAAGCCCGATTTTGTTAATAACTTAATAGTAGCCAAAGTTACCCGTAGGGATAAAGCAAAAATGCGTGGCGCAGCGAAAAATGGCGCAAAAAATGATTAATGCATTGAATAATCACGCTAATGTTCGTTATTTGTGAATATTTTGTTATCACGATCACAAATCACTCCAAGCGCGTTGCGTAAAAGCTGCACAGCGTATAAAAGTAATCATTAATATGTTAATGAATGCCGGTTGTCATGTTTTGCCATTGGAGGAGTTCGCATGAAAGGCACCGTTTTTTCCGTTGCGCTGAATCACCGCAGCCAACTGGACGCCTGGGATCAGGCGTTTCACCAGCCGCCGTATCAGACCCCGCCCAAAACCCCGGTCTGGTTTATCAAACCGCGCAACACCCACCTCGCCAACGGCGGGGCGATCCCGTTTCCGGCCGGTGAAACCGTGTACAGCGGTGGCACGCTGGCGGTGATCATCGGCGATACCGCGCGCAAGGTGCCGGCGGCGCAGGTGAGCCGTTATCTGGCCGGTTACGCGCTGGCCAACGACGTCAGCCTGCCGGAGAGCAGCTTCTACCGCCCGGCGATCAAGGCCAAATGCCGCGACGGGTTCTGCCCGCTGGGAGAGATCGGCCAGTTGGAGACTGCCGATCGGCTGGAGATCGTCACCGAGATCAACGGCGTGGAGCAGGACCGCTGGTCTACCGCCGATCTGGTGCGCTCGGTGCCGGAGCTGATCGCCGCCATCAGCGATTTCATCACCCTGCAGCCGGGCGATGCGGTGCTGATCGGCACCCCTCACCAGCGGGTGGAGATCAAACCGGGGGATGAGGTGACGGTGCGCGCCGCCGGCCTGCCCACGCTGACCAACCGCGTCACTCAGGCAGGAGCCGCATCATGAAACATGCCCGTATTCGCCATCATGGCCAGGTCTTCAACGTGCAGGTGGACGAGCAACTGCGCGTCACGCTGCCGAACGGCGAGGTGCTGCAGGAGCGCGAAGTTGAATGGTTACCGCCAGTGCAGGGTACGGTGTTCGCCCTGGGGCTGAACTATGCCGACCACGCCAGCGAGCTGGCATTCAAGGCGCCGGAAGAGCCGCTGGTGTTCCTCAAGGCGCCGAACACCCTGACCGGTCACCGCCAGGTGTCGGTGCGCCCGGCCGGCGTGGAGTACATGCATTACGAAGCCGAGCTGGTGGCGGTGATCGGCAAGACCGCGCGCAACGTTAGCCGCGAGCACGCCATGGAGTATGTGGCGGGCTACACCCTGTGCAACGACTACGCCATCCGCGATTACCTGGAGAATTACTACCGGCCGAATCTGCGGGTGAAGAGCCGCGACACCCTGACGCCGATCGGGCCTTACATCGTCGATCGCGACGACGTCGCCGATCCGCACCGGCTGGCGCTCAGCACCTACGTCAACGGCGAGCTGCGCCAGCGCGGCAGCACCGCCGACATGATTTTCGACATTCCGTTCCTGGTCGCCTACCTGAGCGAATTCATGACGCTGCAGCCGGGCGACATGATCGCCACTGGCACGCCGAAAGGGCTGGCCGACGTGCAGCCGGGCGACGAAGTGGTGGTGGAGATCGAGGGCGTCGGCCGTCTGGTTAACCACATTATCAGTGAAAAAGATTACGAGGAGAGCCTGCGATGAAAACCATCAACCACTGGATCAACGGCAAGAACGTCGCCAGCAAAGAGTACTTCACCACCTCCAACCCGGCGAACGGTGAGGTGCTGGCGGAGGTGGCCTCCGGCGGTCAGCTAGAGATCGACCAGGCGGTGGCGGCGGCGAAAGAGGCGTTCCCCAAGTGGGCCAACACGCCGATGAAAGAGCGCGCGCGCCTGATGCGCCGCCTGGGCGAGCTGATCGACCAGAACGTGCCGCAGATCGCCGAACTGGAAACCGCCGACACCGGCCTGCCGATCCACCAGACCAAAAACGTGCTGATCCCGCGCGCTTCGCACAACTTCGAATTCTTCGCCGAGGTGTGCCAGCAGATGAACGGCAAGACCTACCCGGTGGACGACAAGATGCTCAACTACACGCTGGTGCAGCCGGTGGGGGTGTGTGCGCTGGTGTCGCCGTGGAACGTGCCGTTCATGACCGCCACCTGGAAGACCGCGCCTTGCCTGGCGCTGGGCAACACCGCGGTGCTGAAGATGTCCGAACTGTCGCCGCTGACCGCCGATCGCCTGGGCGAGTTGGCGCTGGAAGCCGGCATTCCGGCCGGGGTGCTGAACGTGGTGCAGGGCTACGGCGCCACCGCCGGCGACGCGCTGGTGCGCCATAAAGACGTGCGCGCGGTCTCCTTCACCGGCGGCACCGCCACCGGCCGTCGCATCATCGAAAGCGCCGGGCTGAAGAAATTCTCCATGGAGCTGGGCGGCAAGTCGCCGGTGCTGATCTTTGAAGACGCCGACATCGAGCGGGCGCTCGACGCCGCGCTGTTCACCATCTTCTCGATCAACGGCGAACGCTGCACCGCCGGTTCGCGCATCTTCATTCAGGAGAGCATCTACCCGGAATTCGTCAAACGCTTTGCCGAGCGCGCCAACCGCCTGCGCGTGGGCGATCCGCAAGATCCCAACACCCAGGTGGGGGCGCTGATCAGCCCGCAGCACTGGGAAAAAGTCTCCGGCTATATCCGCCTCGGGGTGGAAGAAGGGGCGACCCTGCTGGCCGGCGGCCCGGACAAACCGGCCGGCTTGAGCCACGGCAACTTCCTGCGCCCGACGGTGTTGGCGGATGTCGACAACCGGATGCGCGTGGCGCAGGAGGAGATCTTCGGGCCGGTGGCCTGCCTGTTGCCGTTCAAGTCAGAAGAAGACGGCCTGCGCATGGCCAACGACGTGGAGTACGGCCTGGCGTCGTACATCTGGACGCAGGATGTGAGCAAGGTTCTGCGCCTGGCCCGCGGCATTGAAGCGGGCATGGTTTTCGTCAACACCCAAAACGTACGCGATCTGCGCCAACCGTTCGGCGGCGTGAAAGCCTCCGGCACCGGCCGCGAAGGCGGCGAATACAGCTTCGAAGTGTTCGCCGAAATGAAGAACGTGTGCATTTCCATGGGCGACCACCCGATCCCGAAATGGGGCGTTTGAGCCTCAGGCCACAATAATAACGAAAGAGATGAGAACAATGACGACAAAACTTACCACTGATGCTGTCCCTGCTCCCGACGTCGTGCGCTGTGCCTACATGGAAATTCAGGTCACGAACCTTAAAGCCGCACGTGAATTTTACGTCGATATCCTCGGCCTGGTCGTGACCGCCGAAGAGGATAAAACCCTCTACCTGCGTTCGATGGAGGAGTTCATTCACCATAACCTGGTGCTGCGCGAAGGCCCGGTCGCCGCCGTTGCGGCGTTTGCTTTCCGCGTGCGCACGCCGGAAGACGTCGATCGCGCCGAAGCGTATTTCAAGGCGCTTGGCTGCCGTACCGAGCGTCGGGTGAACGGGTTCGCCAAAGGCATCGGCGATGCGGTGCGGGTAGAGGATCCGCTCGGTTTCCCGTATGAGTTTTTCTACGACGTGCAGCACGTCGAGCGTCTGGCCTGGCGCTACGATCTGTATACGCCGGGCGCGCTGGTGCGCCTCGACCATTTTAACCAAATCACCCCTGATGTGCCGCGCGCCGTGGAATACATCCAGGGGCTGGGCTTCCGCGTAACGGAAGACATCCGCGATGAAGACGGCGTGGTTTACGCCGCCTGGATGCGCCGCAAGGCGACGGTGCACGATACCGCGATGACCGGTGGCGCCGGGCCGCGCATGCACCACATCGCCTTCGCCACCCATGAAAAGCACAATATTTTGGCCATCTGCGACAAGCTCGGCGCGCTGCGCAAATCCGATTTGATCGAACGCGGCCCCGGCCGTCACGGCGTCTCCAACGCGTTCTACCTCTACCTGCGCGATCCCGATGGCCACCGCGTGGAAATCTACACGCAGGATTACTACACCGGCGATCCGGACAACCCGACCGTGACCTGGGATGTGCATGACAACCAGCGCCGCGACTGGTGGGGCAATCCGGTGGTGCCGAGCTGGTATACCGAAGGTTCGCTGGTGCTGGATCTCGATGGGCAGCCACAGCCGGTCATCGAGCGCAGTGCGCCCAGCGAAATGGCCGTCACCATCGGCGCAGACGGTTTTTCCTATACCCGTGAGGGCGATACGGAAAAAGGTTTCAAGCTTGGCAATACGCTGTAAATGCCGCTGCGCGGGCCGCGCCCGCGCCCGCGCCTATGCGCCGTCTGGAGAACGCTATGCCCCATTTTTACGCTGAATGTACCGACAACATCCGCCGCGAGGCGGATTTGCCCACCCTGTTCGCCAAGGTCAATGAGGCGCTGGCGGCGACCGGCATCTTTCCGCTGGCCGGCGTGCGCAGCCGCGCCATCTGGCTCGACACCTGGCAGATGGCCGACGGCAAGCAGGACTACGCCTTCGTGCACATGACGCTGAAGATCGGCCACGGCCGCAGTCTGGAAAGCCGACAGCAGGTGGGCGAGATGCTGTTTGCGCTGATCAAGGAACACTTCGCCGCGCTGATGGCGCAGCGTTACCTGGCGCTCTCTTTCACCATGGAAGAGCTGGATCCGGTGCTGAATTACAAACAGAACAATGTCCACGCGCTGTTCAACAAGGCGTGAATAAGGGGTCGTAAATGCTGGATAAAGAGCAGGTTAACCGCGCCGTGCAGCGCCTGCATCAGGCGGAAAATAGTCGTGAGCAGATCCGCGCGCTGTCGCTCGATCATCCCGAGATCACCATCGAAGACGCTTATGCCATTCAGCGGCAGTGGGTGGAGCTGAAGATCGCCGAGGGTCGCACGCTTAAAGGCCACAAGATCGGCCTGACCTCGCGCGCCATGCAGGTGAGCTCGCAGATCACCGAGCCGGACTACGGCGCGCTGCTGGACGACATGTTCTTCAATGACGGCAGCGACATTCCGATCGATCGCTTTATCGTGCCGCGGGTGGAGGTGGAGCTGGCGTTCGTGCTGGCCAAGCCGCTGCGCGGGCCGAACTGCACGCTGTTCGACGTCTACAACGCCACCGACTACGTCATTCCGGCGCTGGAGATCATCGACGCGCGCAGTCACAACGTCGATCCCGAGACGCAGCGACCGCGCAAGGTGTTCGACACCATCTCCGACAACGCCGCCAATGCCGGGGTGGTGATGGGCGGGCGGCCGATCAAACCGGATGCGCTGGATCTGCGCTGGATCTCTGCGCTGCTGTACCGCAACGGCGTGATTGAAGAGTCCGGCGTGGCGGCGGCGGTGCTCAACCACCCAGCCAACGGCGTGGCCTGGCTGGCCAACAAGCTGGCGCCGTATGAGGTGGAACTGGAAGCGGGGCAGGTGATCCTCGGCGGTTCCTTCACCCGGCCGGTGCCGGCGCGGCGCGGCGATACCTTCCACGTCGACTACGGCCCGATGGGCTGCATCAGCTGCCGCTTCGTCTAAAAAGCAGGCTCGGCGAACCGGGCCGACTAAACCGGGCGGGGGCCATGCGCTACGCCCGCTTGTCAGGGAGAATGCGATGTTAACCAACCACTTCAAGCGTGCGCTGCAGGAAAAACGCCCGCAGATCGGGCTGTGGCTCGGGCTGTGCAGCAGCTACAGCGCCGAGCTGCTGGCCGGCGCCGGTTTCGACTGGCTGCTGATCGACGGCGAACATGCGCCCAACAACGTGCAAACGGTGCTGGGGCAGCTGCAGGCGGTCGCGCCTTACCCGAGCCAGCCGGTGGTGCGGCCGCCGTGGAACGATGCGGTGATCATCAAGCAACTGCTGGACGTCGGCGCGCAAACCTTGCTTATCCCGATGATTCAAAACGCCGAACAGGCGCGCGACGCGGTGCGCGCCACGCGCTATCCGCCACACGGCGTGCGCGGCGTCGGCAGCGCTCTGGCGCGCGCTTCGCGCTGGAACCGGGTGCCCGATTACCTGCAGCAGGCCGACGAGCAGATGTGCGTGCTGGTGCAGATTGAAACCCGCGAAGCGGTGAAAAACCTCGACGCTATTTTGCAGGTGGAAGGGGTGGACGGCGTGTTTATCGGCCCGGCGGATCTCAGCGCCGACATGGGCTTTGCCGGCAATCCGCAGCACCCGGAGGTGCAGCGCACCATCGACGACGCCATCGCGCGCATCCGCGCCGCCGGCAAGGCGCCGGGCATTTTGATGGCCAACAAGGCGCTGGCGCAGCGCTATCTGGCGGCCGGCGCGCTGTTCGTTGCGGTGGGGGTGGATACCACCCTGCTGGCGCGGGCGGCGGAAGCCCTGGCGGACGAGTTCAAACAGGGCGGGGCGCAAGCGCCTTCATCGGGAGTCTATTGAACCATGAACCACGTCGATTCGCTGCCGCCGGCCAACCCGGCGCAGCAACATAAAGCGTTAACCGCCGCCGAGCAATCGGTGATTAAAAAGTTGTTTCGGCGCCTGATCATTTTCCTGTTCGTGTTGTTTGTTTTCTCTTTCCTCGATCGCATCAACATCGGCTTCGCCGGGCTGACGATGGGCAAAGATCTCGGCCTCAGCTCGACCATGTTCGGGCTGGCGGCGACGTTGTTCTATGTCACCTACGTGATCTTCGGCATTCCGAGCAACATGATGCTGAGCCGGGTCGGCGCGCGGCGCTGGATCGCCACCATCATGGTGCTGTGGGGCATCGCCTCCACCTGCACCATGTTCGCCACCGGGCCGACCAGCCTGTACGTGCTGCGCATGATCGTCGGCATCACCGAGGCCGGTTTCCTGCCGGGCATTCTGGTGTACCTCACCTATTGGTTCCCTGCGTTTTATCGCGCCCGCGCCAACGCATTGTTCATGATCGCCATGCCGGTGACCATGGCGATCGGCTCGCTGGTCTCCGGCTATATCCTGGCGCTGGACGGGGTGATGAACCTGAAGGGCTGGCAGTGGCTGTTCCTGGTGGAAGGCATTCCGTCGGTGCTGCTGGGCGTGGTGGTGTGGTTCTACCTCGACGATACGCCGGCCAAGGCCAAGTGGCTGACCGACGAGGAAAAAACCAGCCTGCAGGCGATGATGGAGGCCGACAAGCTGCAGCTGGTGCAACCCAATGGGCCGAGCAGCCACCGCGCGCTGCAGCAACGCAGCCTGTGGCGTGAGATCTGCACGCCGATCGTGCTGATGTATACGCTGGCCTATTTCTGCCTGACCAACACCCTGAGCGCGATCAACATCTGGACGCCGCAGATCCTGCAAAGCTTCAACCAGGGCAGCAGCAACGTGACGATCGGCATTCTGGCGGCGATCCCGCAGATCTGCACCATCGCCGGCATGGTGTGGTGGAGTAAACGATCCGACAGGCTGCAGGAGCGCAAGCATCACACCGCGCTGCCGTACCTGTTCGCCGCCGCCGGCTGGCTGCTGGCGTCCGCCACCGATCACAGCCTGATCCAGTTACTCGGGATCGTGATGGCCTCGGTCGGCTCCTTTACCGCCATGGCGATCTTCTGGACCACGCCGGATCAGTCGATCAGTCTGGAAGCGCGGGCGGTGGGGATCGCGGTGATCAACGCCACCGGCAACATCGGATCGGCGCTCAGCCCGCTGTTGATCGGCTGGTTCAAGGATCTGACCGGCAGCTTCAACTCCGGGCTGTATTTCGTCTCGGCGCTGTTGATCGTCGGCGCCGTGTTGGTGTGGCGCATTCCGATGAAGGATTCGCGCCCGAGAGCGACGCCTTGATGCGCAAGTGGGCATGATTGCAGGAGGTCATGAGGTGCGGAAAAGTACCGGCTTTATCGCCAACATCGATATTTGCAAAGAGTATGACGCGCGCTACGCTGCCGACGAGGTGCACTACGAAACCTTCGCCGGGCTGGCGGCATTCTTCGGCCGCGACATGCAGGTGCATTGGCACGACTGCTTCTTCCAGGTGCATTTCCTGGAGACCGGCAAGATAGAGCTGCAGCTCGACGATCAGCACTATTCGGTGCAGGCGCCGCTGTTCATCCTCACGCCGCCGTCGGTGCCGCATGCGTTCTTCACCGAACCGGACAGCGACGGCCATGTGCTGACGGTGCGCCAGGAGCTGATTTGGCCGCTGCTGGAGCGCCTGTATCCCGGCAGCAATCTGGCGCTGGACATGCCGGGCATCTGCCTGTCGCTGGCTGACGCGCCGCAGGAGCTGACGGCGCTCAGCCACTACTGGGCGCTGATCCGCCGCGAGTTCGGCCAGAGCCTGGCCGGGCGCGAACAGACGCTGGCGCTGCTGGCGCAGGCGGTGTTCACGCTGCTGCTGCGCAATACCGCGCTGGAAGACAGCGCCAACAGCGGCGTGCGCGGCGAACTGCAGCTGTTTCAGCGGTTCAACAAGATGGTGGACGAGCGTTTTCGCGAACACCTGCCGGTGCCGGAGTATGCGCAGGCGCTGGGAGTGACAGAATCGCGGCTCAACGACCTGTGCCGGCGCTTCGCCAACCGGCCGCCCAAGCGGCTGATCTTCGATCGGCTGCTGCGCGAGGCCAAACGCATGCTGCTGTTCAGCGCCTGTACGGTGCATGAAACTGCCTACAGCCTCGGCTTCAAGGATCCGGCCTATTTCGCCCGTTTTTTCAATCGGCTGGAAGGCTGTTCCCCCTCGACCTACCGCGCGGCGCAACACGCCCTTTCGTAACCGCGATCACAGTTTGCCGCGAAAGCGGCAAACTGACCTGAAAAGTACCGGCGATTGCCGCAAAAGTCTCTTCTCGAAACCGGCTTTGGCAGCTTCAATTAAGCAACCAAAAGAAAACATTATTTTAACAAATGGCCGACTCCACGGCCTGAAAAATGCCGATGACGAGGAAGACCCGATGAAACCAGAAGACTTTCGTGCCGACAGCAAACGCCCGTTCACCGGCGCTGAATACCTGAAAAGTTTGCAGGACAGCCGCGAAATCTATATTTACGGCGAGCGCGTGAAAGACGTCACCACCCACCCGGCGTTCCGCAACGCAGCGGCGTCTGTCGGCCAGCTGTATGACGCGCTGCACGATCCGGCCAGCCAGGATCGCCTGTGTTGGAATACCGACACCGGCAACGGCGGCTACACCCACAAGTTCTTCCGCTATGCCCGCAGCCCGGAAGAGATGCGCCAGCAGCGCGACGCCATCGCCGACTGGTCGCGCCAAAGCTACGGCTGGATGGGACGCACGCCGGACTACAAGGCGGCCTTCGGCTGCGCGCTGGGCGCTTATCCGGAGTTCTACGGCCAGTTCGCCGACAACGCGCGCCACTGGTACAAACGCATTCAGGAAACCGGGCTCTATTTCAACCACGCCATCGTCAACCCGCCGATCGACCGCCACAAGCCGGTCAACGAGGTGAAGGACGTTTACATTCAGGTGGAGAAAGAGACCGACGCCGGCATCGTGGTCAGCGGCGCCAAAGTGGTGGCCACCAACTCGGCGTTGACCCACTACAACTTCATCGGCTTCGGTTCGGCGCAGGTGATGGGCGATAACCCGGACTTCGCGCTGATGTTCGTGGCACCGATGGACGCCGAAGGGGTGAAGCTGATTTCGCGCGCCTCCTACGAGCTGGTGGCCGGCGCCACCGGATCGCCGTTCGACTACCCGCTCTCCAGCCGCTTCGACGAGAACGACGCGATCCTGATTATGGATCATGTGCTGATCCCGTGGGAAAACGTGCTGATCTACCGCGATTTCGACCGCTGCCGCCGCTGGAGCACCCAGGGCGGTTTCGCCCGGCTGTTCCCGCTGCAGGCCTGCGTGCGCCTGGCGGTGAAGATGGACTTTATCACCGCGCTGCTGCAAAAGAGCCTCTCTTGCACCGGCGTGCTGGAGTTCCGCGGCGTGCAGGCGGATCTGGGCGAAGTGGTGGCCTGGCGCAACCTGTTCTGGTCGCTGAGCGACGCGATGTGCGCCGAAGCCACAAAATGGGAAAACGGCGCCTACCTGCCGGATTCCGCCGCGCTGCAAACCTACCGCGTGATGGCGCCGATGGCCTACACCAAGGTGAAACACATCATCGAGAAGAACGTCACCAGCGGCCTGATCTACCTGCCGTCCAGCGTGCGCGACATGAACAACCCAGAAATCGACAAGTACCTGGCGCGCTACGTGCGCGGATCGGACGGTATGGATCACGTCGAACGCATCAAGATCCTCAAGCTGATGTGGGATGCGATCGGCAGCGAATTCGGCGGCCGTCACGAGCTGTATGAGATCAACTACGCCGGCAGTCAGGATGAGATCCGCCTGCAGTGCCTGCGCCACGCGCAGGGATCCGGCAACATGGATCGCATGATGCAGATGGTCGACAAGTGCCTGGCCGATTACGATCAGCACGGCTGGAAGGTGCCGCACTTGCGGAACAATGACGATATTAATCAGTTGGATAATCTGCTGAAGTAATTCAGGAGGAGGTTGTATGTCTCAGGAAAATGAACAGCGTCTGCGCTTTCGCGACGCCATGGCCAGCCTGTCGGCGGCGGTGAATATCGTCACCACCGACGGCCCGGCGGGGCGCTGCGGCATCACCGCCACGGCGGTGTGCTCGGTAACCGATACGCCGCCGACGCTGCTGGTGTGCATCAACCGCAATAGCGCGATGAACCCGGTGTTTCAGGAAAACCGCAGGCTGTGCGTCAACGTGCTCAACCACGAGCAGGAGCTGATGGCGCGCCACTTCGCCGGCATGACCGGCGTCAGCATGGAAGATCGTTTCCGGCTGGAAGAGTGGCAGCTCGGCGCGCTGGGGCAGCCGGTGCTGCGCAATACCCTGGCCAGCCTGGAAGGGGAGATCGAGCAGATCCAGAGCATTGGCACCCACCAGATGTACCTGGTGCAGATCAAGCAGATCGCGCTGAGTGAAGCCGGTAACGGGCTGATCTACTTCAAGCGCAATTTCCATTCGGTGATCCACCAGATGGCGGTGCCGGCCTGAGGCGTTGGGGCGCAGCCTGTTGCGCCCCACGTTTCAACTCTTGTTGGTCGCCAGGTCGCTCACCAGGCGGTTGACCGGATCGCTCATGTTGGTGAACTTGCTCAGCTCAGAGCGGGTCACCACCACGAACACCCCGACGTTTTTCGCCGGGATCATTGCCATGTAGGTAATGAACCCGCCGCCGCCGCCGGTCTTCTGAATGATGCCCGGCAGCCCGTCCTTCGGCGCCATATACACCCAGCCCAACCCCAACGCATCCGCTTGCCCCGGCACGTCCATGCCCTTCAGCGACACCAGATCGTGACGCTGGAAGTACATGGTTTGCTCACTGGCGGCGGTGGCTTTGCGTGGGCCGCTGGCGCTGGAGGAGAGGAACTGCTGCATCCAGCGCTGCATGTCTCGCGGGGTGGAGTAGACGCCGCCGCTGCCGGCCGCGGCGGTGGTGTCGCGGCAGGCGCTCGGACCGGCGGCCGCCACCATCAGACGCGAACATTGTTCAGGGCTCGGCGTCAGCGTGGTGTCGACCATGCCGAGCGGCGCGGTGATTTTCTCTTTCAGCAGCGCGTTGTAGGGCTTGCCCGCGGCGCGCGACAGCGCGTCGGCCAGCAGGTCATACGCCAGGTTGGAGTAGGCGGCGCGTACGCCCGGCGGCACCGTAACGTTGGCATGCGCCAGCCATTGCCAGCGCTGGGCCTTGGTCGGCCAGGTGAACACCGGCGTCTTCGGCGGCTTTTTGCCCGGCTGCTCGCGCGGCAGCGCGCTGGTGTGCGTCGCCAGGTTCAGCAGGGTGATCGGTTGGCCGGCGTTGTAAGCCGGCACATAGGCGCCTTTGGGGGCGTACTTGCGCAGCGGGTCGGTCAGTTTGACCTGGCCTGCCGCCGCCATTTTCACCATCACTTCGCTGGTCATCAGCTTGGTGATCGAGGCGATGCGAATCAGCGAATCCGGACGCGGGCGCAGGTTGTTACCGGGTTTGGTATCGCCAAAGCTGCGGTTAACCACCTGATTGCCGTCGATCACCACCAGCGCCATGCCGGTGGCGCCGCTGTTGTAGAAAATATGTTCGGCATACTGGTCGACGATTTGCGAAGCCAGCTGCGGGGGCGCGGCCTGCACGGCCAGCGGCGCGGCGCACAGGCCCAGCGCCAGCAATAAAGCGGAGACAGAGTTCTTCAACGGTCGTTATCCATTTAACAATGCAGCGGGGAAAGGGCTTATTCGTCGCCCAGTGTAATGCGCTCAGGCCCCGGCTGCATGTAGAAAAAAGAGCGGTGGCGATAAAATTTTTCACCGCCGGCGGCCTACTGCGCGCGGGCGAAAATGGCGATCACTTCATCGAGGTGCGCCTTCATCGCCTTGCGGGCGCCGCGCACGTCGCGCGCTTCGATCGCCGCCAGGATCGCCCGGTGTTCCAGCTCGGAACGATGCGGCATGTCATCCGGCGTATAGTGGCGCTGCAGCACGCGGAACATGCTGCCGTAACGGTGGCCGAGCAGGTGGCCGATGATGAATGCATAGGCCGGGTTGCCGCTGGCCTGGGCGATGCGGATGTGGAACAGCCGATCGCCGGGGTGGGTGGCGGAACCGGCGCGGTTATCGCGGCAGTTCTGCTCATAGGCGGCGCGGATGCCCGCCAGCTCTTCGTCGGTGGCGTGGCGCGCGGCCAGCGCGGCGGTCTCCGGTTCGATCAGCAGACGGGTTTGCAGCAGAGAAAACGGCGGCAGCTCGGCGTTGAAATCCAGCTCGATGTTCAGTTCGTCGTCGATCTCCGCCCACTGGTTACGGCCGGCCTGGGCCATCACCGGCTCCTGCGACGGCGCCAGCGGCGTTGGCGAGCGCACGATCACCCCGTTGCCGACCTTGACGTCCACCAGGCCGATCACTTCCAGCGCGATAAGCGCCTCGCGCACCGACGCGCGACTGACCTGCAACTGCTGGGCGAGATCCCGCTCCGAGGGCAGGCGGCTGCCCGGCGGAAATTCGTTATTCTCGATAAGACGTTTGAGCTGGTCAGCTATCTGTCTGTAAATCCTTGGGTTTTCCAGTCGGGTAATCGGCATTTTTGACCTTTGACGATTCGGCGTTCAGTGATTTGGCGCACAATTATGCGATAAGGCGCTTGAGTAATCGTTATTCAAGTGTAAAAAAATGGTTAATTGAAATGCGGTTTCAAGGCTGTTTTATTAACTTCTTCCCCCAACGATAACGCGTAAAGCGTCTTTTGTCATGTTAGAGGCCTGACCTTTAACCGCCTTTAGTGGCCTGACCATTAGACCTTTAGGCCGAGGAGTCAAGATGGATTTAACCGGGAAACGCGTACTGATCACCGCCGCCGGGCAAGGGATCGGTTTTACCACCGCCAGGCTGTTCGCCGCCGCCGGCGCCGAAGTGATCGCCAGCGATATCAATCTCGAGCGCCTGCAGGGCTCTGCCGGGCTCCGCGCGCTGACGCTGAACGTCACCGATCCGGCCGCCATCGCGGCGGCGGCGGAAGCGATCGGCCCGATCGACGTGCTGTTCAACTGCGCCGGCGTGGTGCACAGCGGATCGATCCTCGATTGCAGCGAAGAGCAGTGGGCGTTCGCGCTCGATCTCAACGTCACCGCGATGTTCCGCATGATCCGCGCCTTCCTGCCGGGCATGTTGGCGCGCGGCAAAGGCTCGATCATCAACATGTCCTCGGTGGCCTCGAGCGTGAAGGGGGTGCCAAATCGCTTCGCTTACAGCGCCAGCAAGGCGGCGGTGATCGGCCTGACGCGCTCGGTGGCGGCGGACTACGTCACGCAGGGCATCCGCTGCAACGCCATCTGCCCCGGCACGGTAGAGTCGCCGTCGCTGCGCCAGCGCATCGCCGAGCAGGCGCGCGAGCAGGGGCGCAGCGAGCAAGAGGTGTATCAGGCGTTCGTCGCCCGTCAGCCGATCGGGCGCATCGGCACCACCGAGGAAATCGCCCAATTGGCGCTGTATCTGGCCTCCGACGCCAGTTCGTACACCACCGGCACGGTGCAGATCATCGACGGCGGCTGGAGCAACTGAGCCGCCATTTTTGAGAGAGGAAGGCATGAAACTTTTACGTTACGGGCAACCCGGGCAAGAGCGCCCCGGCATGTTGGATGCGCAGGGCCGCCTGCGCGATCTGTCGCAGCATATCGCCGACGTGGGGGGCGCCGCGTTATTGCCGGCATCGCTCGCCAAACTGCGTGCGCTGGACAGCGCCGCGCTGCCGTTGGTCGAGGGGCAGCCACGCCTCGGCGCCTGCGTCGGCGGCATCGGCAAGTTTATCTGCATCGGCCTGAACTACGCCGATCATGCGGCGGAGACCGGTGCGGCCATTCCTGAAGAACCGGTGGTGTTCAACAAATGGACCAGCGCGGTGGTCGGCCCCCACGATCGGGTGGAGATCCCGCGCGGCTCGCAGAAAACCGACTGGGAAGTGGAGCTGGGCGTGGTGATCGGCCAGGGCGGGCGCTACATCAGCGAAGCAGACGCGATGCGCCACGTCGCCGGTTACTGCGTGATCAACGACGTCTCAGAACGCGAATATCAAATTGAGCGCGGCGGCACCTGGGACAAGGGCAAAGGCTGCGACACCTTCGGGCCGATCGGCCCCTGGTTGGTCACCGCCGATGAGATCGCCGATCCGCACAGCCTGAACCTGTGGTTGGAGGTGGACGGCAAGCGCTATCAGGACGGCAACACCAGCACCATGATCTTCCGCATTCCGCAGATCGTCAGCTACCTCAGCCGCTTTATGAGCCTGCAGCCGGGCGACGTGATCTCCACCGGCACGCCGCCGGGCGTCGGCATGGGGCAGAAACCGCAGCCCATCTACCTGCGGGCGGGCCAGACGATGCGTCTGGGCATCGAAGGGCTGGGCGAACAGCGCCAGCAAACCGTACAGGCCTAACCGGGAGCGCCGCCATGACCACCATTACCGCACTGCGGGTTGAAGACATTCGTTTCCCCACCTCGCTGGGGCTGGACGGATCCGACGCCATGAATCCGGATCCCGACTATTCCGCCGCCTACGTGATCCTGGAGACCGATCGCGCGGATCTCAGCGGCCACGGGCTGACGTTCACCATCGGCCGCGGCAACGAGATCTGCTGCGCGGCGATCCGCGCGCTGGAGCATCAGATCGTCGGCGAGCGGCTGGAGGATATCGCCGCCGACATGGGCGCCTTCTGGCGGCGCTTCACCAGCGACAGCCAGCTGCGCTGGATCGGGCCGGACAAAGGCGCTATCCACCTGGCGACCGGCGCGGTGGTCAACGCGGTGTGGGATCTGTGGGCCAAATCGGTCGGCAAGCCGGTGTGGCGGCTGGTGGCGGAGATGACGCCGGAGGAGCTGGTGCGCTGCATCGACTTCCGTTACATCACCGACTGCATCACGCCGCAGGAAGCGCTGGCGCTGCTCAAGCAGCGGGCCGAGGGCAAAGAAGAGCGCCTGGCGCGGCTGCTGCAGGAGGGCTATCCCTGTTACACCACCTCCGCCGGCTGGCTGGGGTATCCGGACGACAAGCTGCGCCGGCTGTGCCAGGAAGCGGTCGACGCCGGTTTCTCCTACCTGAAGCTGAAGGTCGGGCGCGATCTGGAAGACGACATTCGCCGGGTGCGCATCGCCCGCGAGGTGATCGGCCCGGATCGCCGGCTGATGATCGACGCCAACCAGGTGTGGGAGGTGGATGAAGCCATTCCGTGGGTGAGGCATCTGGCGTTCGCCAAACCCTGGTTTATCGAAGAGCCGACCAGCCCGGACGACGTGGAAGGGCACCGCCGCATTCGCGAAGGGGTGGCACCGGTCAAGGTGGCCACCGGTGAGATGTGCCAGAACCGCATCATGTTCAAGCAGTTCATCATGCGCGGCGCGGTAGACGTGGTGCAGATCGACGCCTGCCGCCTCGGTGGCGTCAACGAAGTGCTGGCGGTGATGCTGATGGCGGCCAAATACCAGCTGCCGGTCTGCCCGCACGCCGGCGGCGTCGGGCTGTGCGAGTACGTGCAGCACCTGTCGATGATCGACTACCTGTGCATTGCCGGCACCCACGAAGGCCGGGTGATCGAGTATGTCGATCATCTGCATGAACACTTTGTCGATCCCTGCGTGATCAAAGGCGCGGCCTACATGCCGCCGAGCCGTCCCGGCTATTCGATCGAGATGCATCCGTCGTCGATCGCGCAGTATCGGTTCCGCGGGTGAGGCGGGAGGATCGCGTGCCGCGCATCGACGCTCACCAGCACTACTGGCGCTATCACCCACGGCACTACCCGTGGATCGACGAGCGGATGAGCGTGCTGCGGCAGGATTTCGATCCGCCCCGGCTGCGGCCGCGGTTGCAGGAACACGGTTTCGACGGCGCGCTGGCGGTGCAGGCGCGCCCCAGCGAGGACGAGACGCTGGCCCTGCTGGCGCTGGCTGAACAGGGCGAGGGCGTATGCGGCGTAGTGGGCTGGCTGGATATCGCCGCGCCGCAGCTGGCGCAGCGTCTGGAGACTTTGCGGCCGTATACCGCGCTGCGCGGGGTGCGCCATCAGGTGCAGGACGAAGCGGATCCGGCGGCCTGGCTGGCGCGGCCGGAAGTGGGGCGCGGCATGCAAACGCTGCAGCGCGCCGGGTATGTGTACGAGATCCTGGTGACGCACCGGCATCTGGCGGCTGCGGCGGCGTTCGCCGCCCGCCACGATGAGCACTGGCTGGTGTTGGATCATCTCGGCAAGCCGGACATCGCGCGCGGCGCGCGGCACTGGGCGCAGCAAATCCGGCCGCTGGCGGCGCTGCCGCACGTGGCCTGCAAGCTATCGGGGCTGATCACCGAGGCGCCGGGTGGCCGGTGGCGGGCGGAAGAACTGCTGCCGTTCTTCGACGCCGCGCTGGAGGCGTTCGGCCCGCAGCGGCTGATGTTCGGCTCCGACTGGCCGGTGTGCCTGCTGGCCGGCGACTACCGCCAGGTGGTGCAACTGTGCGAACGGGCGCTGTTGACGCTGGGGGCCGCCGAGCAGGCGGCGATTTGGGGCGACACCGCCTGGCGAATTTACGGTTTAACGGAGTCTGGTTATGGATCTGTATCTGCAAGATAAGGTGGTGCTGGTCACCGGCGGTGGTGCAGGCATCGGCGCGGCGATTGCTCATGTGCTGGCCGAAGAAGGGGCGATCCCGGTGTTGGTCACCAACGCCGCGCCGGAGGCGGCGCTGCTGGCCGATTTGCAGCGGCTGCAGCCGCGCACCGAGGTGATCCTCACCGAATTGTGCGACGAGGCGGCCTGCCGCCGCGCGGTCAGCCAGACGCTGGCGACCTTCGGCCGTATTGACGGACTGGTAAACAACGCCGGGGTCAACGACGGCGTCGGGCTGGAGGCGGGGCGCGAAGCGTTCGTCGGCTCGTTGGAAAAGAACCTGGTGCACTACTACCTGATGGCGCACCTGTGCCAGGCGGCGCTGCAGGAGAGCCGGGGCGCCATCGTCAATATCGCCTCCAAGACCGCACTCAGCGGCCAGGGCGGCACCAGCGGTTACACCGCCGCCAAGGGCGCGGTGCTGGCGCTGACGCGTGAATGGGCGGTGTCGCTGCGCCATGACGGCGTGCGGGTGAACGCGGTGGTGCCGGCGGAGGTGATCACCCCGCAGTACCAGCGCTGGCTCAACACCTTCGCCGAGCCGCAGCGGCAGATGGATAAAATCACCGCGCGCATTCCGCTCGGGCAGCGCATGACCACGCCGCAGGAGATCGCCGATACCGTGGCGTTCCTGTTGTCGTCGCGGTCGTCGCACACCACCGGGCAGTGGCTGTCGGTGGACGGCGGCTACCTGCATCTCGATCGGGCGCTGACGTGAGCGGCGCGGCGGCAGGGCGGCGCCGTTTCTGCCAGGCGCTCGATCTGATTGACTCACCGGCGCTGATTGCGGAGTACCAGCAGCAGCATCAGCGCATCTGGCCGGGCATCGCCGCGCATTTGCGTGAGCACGGCATTCTGGACATGGAGATTTACCGGTTGGGCATCCGGCTGTTCATGATCGTGGAGGTCAGCGCCGATTTCGACGCCGCGCGTTTTGACGCCGCCAGCCTGAACAACCCCGAAGTACAGCGATGGGAAGCGCTGATGTGGCACTACCAGGCCGCCACCCCCTGGACGCCGCAGGGCGAAAAATGGGTGGAAATGGCGCGGATATTTTCTCTGCAACAGCAATAACGCCAACATCATCATCGCCAGACGATACGAGGGTATCACCATGCTTGCTGAAAAAAGTGCGGCCTCCGCGCAGCCGGGCGTCGCCGTGACCGCCAATCTGCGCTGGGCCTTTATCCTGGTCACCAGCCTGTTCTTTATGTGGGGGCTGTCCTATGGCCTGCTGGACGTATTAAACAAACATTTTCAGGAGACGTTGCACGTTACCAAGGCGCAGTCGGGTTTGTTGCAGGCGGCCTATTTCGGCGCCTATTTCCTGGTGGCGCTGCCCGCCGGATACTTTATGGACCGCAAGGGCTATAAGGCGGGCATTCTGGTCGGGCTGTGCCTGTATGCGCTGGGGGCGCTGCTGTTCGTGCCGGCGGCGTCGGCCAACAGCTTCGGCGTGTTCCTGTTCGCGCTGTTCGTTATCGCCAGCGGTTTGGGCTGCCTGGAAACGGCCGCCAACCCGTACGCCACGGTGTTGGGCGACGCGCAGGGCGCCGAACGGCGGCTGAATCTGGCCCAGTCGTTCAACGGCCTCGGGCAGTTTATCGGCCCGTTGATCGGCGGCACGCTGTTCTTCTCTGCCAGCCAGTCCGCCGGCGGCGGCGATCAGAGCGCGGTGAAGATGACCTATGTGGCGATCGCCGTGCTGGTGCTGCTGATCGCGCTGTTGTTCAGCCGCACCCGGCTGCCGGCGATCCGCGAAGAGGAAAAACCGGTGCACGGCGTGATAGCGCAGGGATTGTGGCAGCATCCGCATTTCGTCGGCGGGGTTATCACGCAGTTCTTTTACGTGGCGGCGCAGGTGGGCGTGGGGGCGTTTTTCATCAACTACGCCACCGAACACTGGCGCGAGGTGTCTAACCAGAGCGCTTCTTACCTGCTGTCAATCGCCATGATTTGCTTTATGGTCGGGCGCTTCTTCAGCACCTGGCTGATGGGGCGAGTCAAGCCGGCGACGCTGTTGGCGGCCTATGCGCTGATCAACATCGCGCTGTGCGGCGTGGTGATGCTGAGCGTTGACGGCGTGTCGGTGGTGGCGCTGATCGCGGTATTCTTCTTTATGTCGATCATGTTCCCGACCATTTTCGCCCTGGGGGTGAAAAACCTGGGTAAACACACCAAGCGCGCCAGTTCCTTTATGATCATGGCGATCGTCGGCGGCGCCATCATGCCGTACTTTATGGGCGCGCTGGCCGACCGTTACAGCACCGCGCTCTCTTATCTGCTGCCGCTGCTGTGCTTCGCGGTGGTGCTGGTTTACGGCCTGCGGCAGCGCCGCGCCTGATTCAACCCGGCGGCGAATCGGCCTTCGCCGCCGTTGTCAGCGCCTGCGGGCGCGTTCGCATCAGGATCGCCAACGCCAGCAGCAGCACCATGCCGGACAGCACGCCGTTTATCGTCAAACCTCCGGCGTCCACCACCAGCCCGCCCGCCAGTGAACCGCAGGAAATCGCCAGATTAAACAGCGCGATATACAGCGAAGAGGCGACCTCGACCGCGCCAGGGGCCGCCTTGAGCATCCACGCCATCAGCGAAACGGAAACGCCGCCATAGGCGATGCCCCACAGCAGGAGGAAGGCGCCGCCGCTCATCGGGGCGTGGCCCAGCAGCGGCAGCAGCAGGACGGCGAGCACCAGCCCGAGGGCGATCAGCGCCAGGGTGCGGCGCAGCCGTTTGGCGGCGGCCTGGCCGGCGATGAAATTCCCGGCGATACCGGCGACGCCGTAGGCGAACAGCAGCGGCCCCACCCAGCGGCCCTCGATGCCGGCGACCGTCTGCAGCAGCGGGCGGACAAAGGTGTAAGCCATAAAGTGGCCGGCGACCAGCAGAAACGTCAGTAGCAGCCCGGTCAGCAGCCGACGATTCGCACGCTGCGCGGTGAACGACCGCCAGCTTATCGCCTGCGTGACCGGCAGCGGCGGCAGCACGCACAGCAGCAGGAGCAGGGTCAGCGCCGCGAGGACGGCGACGGCCAGAAACGCCATGCGCCAGCCCAGCGCTTCGCCGAGGAACACCCCGAGCGGCACGCCGAACACCGAGGCCGCCGCTACGCCGCCGAAGATGACGGACAGCGCCAATCCGACGGAAGCCGGCGGCACCAGACGTTCCGCCAGCCCACCCGCGATGGCCCAGATGCCGCCGATGCAAAAACCCAGCAGGATGCGCGCAGCGAACAGCAGCGCCATGGAGGTGGCGGCGGCGGCCAGCAGGTTGGCGGCGATCAGCAGCAGCAGAAAGGCGATCAGCAGGCTGCGGCGATCCGTGCGCCGGGCGCCCAGCACCACCAGCGGGGCGAACAGCGCGGCAAACAGGGCAGGCAGGGAAATCAGCAGCCCGGCGCGGCCTATCGATGCGTTCAAGGTGCTGACGATCGGAGTCAGCAGCCCGACGGGCAGCATTTCTGCGGTGACGACGGTAAAGGTGGACAGGCCGATCGCGAAGGTCGCCAGCCAGGGCTTTGCGCCGCCGTCGGCGTGTAAGGCACTCATAATGACTCTCCCAACAGATGAAGAGCCTCAGTGTATCCGCGCCAAAATGGCTGATAAACTGGTCTGAATGCGCAACATTGGGGACACATCGTGGCTAATTTACCGTCTATGCCGTTGGATAATCTGACCGACTTGCTGGTGTTCATTCGCGTCGCCGACGCCTGCAGCTTCACGCTGGCGGCCGAGAGGCTGGGCATTTCCCGATCGGCGGCGGGCAAATGCGTGAACCGGTTGGAGGAGCGATTGGCCACCCGGCTGCTGCAGCGCACCACGCGCAGCGTCAGCCTGACCGAAGATGGCGCGGTGTTTTACGAGTATGCGCAGCGCATCTTGTCGCAGGCCGAAGAGGCGGAAACGGCGCTGAATACGCGGCGGCAAACACCGCGCGGGCGGCTGCGGCTGGATCTGCCGGTCTCGTTGGGGCGATTGCATATCTTGCCGATTCTGCGGGAGTTTTTGGCGCAGTGGCCGGAGGTGGACGCCGACGTCAGCTTCTCCGATGAGTACAGCGATCTGGTGCGCGACGGCATCGACGTGGCTGTCCGCGTCGGCGGCAGCGACGACAGCCGGCTGGTGCGGCGGGTGCTCGCGCCGCATCGCCTGATCACCTGCGCGGCGCCGGATTATCTGGCGCGGCACGGTACGCCTGCGAAACCGGAGGCGCTGGGCGATCACGAGACGCTGGTCTTCAGCCATCAGGGGCTGCCGGCGCCCTGGCGCTATTTGGTCAACGGCCAACTGCACGAACGGCCGGTGCGTGGCCGGATGCGTTTCAATAACGTCGAGGCCTTGCGGGATGCGGCTGTCGCCGGGGCCGGCCTGTGCCAGGTGGGGGCGTTTCTGGTCGGCGAACAGATTGCGGCCGGCACGCTGGTGCCGGTGCTGGAGCGCTATTGTCGCCCGGGGCCGCCGATCTGCGCCGTCTACCCCAGCCGGCGCCATCTCTCCCCCAAGGTGAAACTGTTCCTGGCGGCGATCGAACGGCGCTGGCAGGGCAAGGCGATTTGGGAAACTGCTTAGCGCGGGCGATTCACGCCGCTTTCAAGGCCAGCGTTCGCCGCATTAAGCGGTAGCCGCCGGCCGCCACCAGCAGCACGATCAGTCCGGCGGTGAGCGTGACGCTGAAACCGGCCGTTATCCCGGCGGCATCGATCGCCAGGCCCGCCAATGCGGCGCCGAGCGCCACGCCTATCCCCAGACCGGTGACCATCCAGGTCAACCCCTCCGTCAGCCGGGAGGGCGGCACGATGTTTTCAACCAGCCCCATGGCAATGATCATGGTCGGCGCAAAAAACAATCCGGCAACAAACATCGCCGCCGCCAGCGTCAAGACATTGTGCACCCACAGCAGCGGCAAGGTGGTGAAGGCGGTGGCGAGCGCCGCGTATAAGAACAGACGAGGCAAGGGGATGGGGATCTTCATTGCGCCGAACATCAGCCCGGCCAGGCAGGAGCCGAACGCGTAAACCGATAGCACGATGCTGGCGGCGGCCGGTTGCCCTTGCTGCTCGGCGAAGGCCACGCTGATGACGTCCACGGTGCCGACGATGGTGCCGAGGGCGATCAGCGCCACCACCAGGATCTGCATCGACGGCATGGCCAGGATGGCGCGCTGCCGCTGGTTATTGCGGGTGTAAACCGGGGGCTGGGTGCTTTTTTGCGAGGCGAATGCCGCAACGCCTGCCACCAGAAGCAGCGCGGCCACCAGAGGGCCGGCTTCAGGGAAGAGTGAAACGCTAAGCCCCACTGCGATCGGTGGGCCGATGATAAAGGCCACTTCGTCTAACACGGACTCGAATGAAAATGCCGTGTGCAGCTGTGGCGTGCCGCGATAAATTTCGCTCCAGCGGGCCCTGACCATCGCGGAGATGCTGGGCATACCGCCCGCGAGCGCGGCGAAGATGAACAACGTCCAGTCCGGCGCCCGATAGTGGGTGCAGAGCAGCAGCAGTAGCAGGGCGATCGCGCTGACTCCAGTGGCATACGGCAGCACGCGGCTTTGGCCGTGACGATCCGCCGCGCGCGCGATTTGCGGCGCAAGCAGCGCCATGGAAAAGGCGAATGTCGCCGCCACCGCGCCCGCCAACCAATAAGAGCCGCGTACCTGCGAGAGCATGGTGATGATGCCGATGCCGGTCATTGAGACCGGCAGGCGCGCGATCAGCCCGGCGGAGGAAAACGCCTTGCTGCCCGGGGCGTTGAACAGGTTGAAATAAGGATTTGCCATGGATAGGGCTCCGGAATGTTGGCGGCTCAGTATTCGCTCAATGTTCGTCATTGACATACGCCACGTATGTTACGTTAATTGACATACGTCATGTATGTCAATTATAACGTCATCAATAACGAGATGGGAGTGGACCCATGGCACGTAAAGCGCGCACCGAAATGATTGAAGAAACCCGACAAAAGCTGGTGGCGGCGGCCCGTCAGCAGTTTGGTAGCGTGGGGTATGCCGAGACGGTGATGGATGAACTTACCGCGCAAGCCGGCATGACGCGCGGCGCGCTCTATCACCATTTTGGCGATAAAAAGGGGTTGTTCCTGGCGGTGGTGAAGGCGATTGACGCTGAAATGGATGCGCGTCTGGCCGACATTACCGCAAGTGCGGCGGATGACTGGGAGG
This sequence comes from Serratia sp. Nf2, assembly GCF_003028435.1. NCBI lineage: Bacteria > Pseudomonadati > Pseudomonadota > Gammaproteobacteria > Enterobacterales > Yersiniaceae > Serratia > Serratia sp. Nf2. Next base: position 337,838 of record NZ_PYTW01000002.1, read on the forward strand.
CGTTTGCGGCGCGTTGTCGCGGTTATTTGATCATGATGACGGAGCCGCAAGCGCAGCGCATTCTGCTGCGCGATTCACCTTCGGTACTGGGGGCTGAGTATCTGCAGGCCAGTAAGCTGGCGTGCATTGTCTGGATGACGGGCGCATTGCAGGCGTTGATGGTACAAGGGCGCATCGCCGTCGCCGAGCCGGAATCGCTGGCGCATTTGATCAATGGCGGCCTGATGGATGCCGCGCTGTGGGTCGCCCATCACCCGGAAAAAGACGCAGCGCTGGAGCAGGCCTTGGCCAGTTTGAACCTGTTGCTGAACGGGCTGCGTTTCATCCCCGCTTAAGTTTTACTGGCGGCCGCCGCGCCGTTTCGGCGGCGGCTTAAGGGTGAATGACGACGGGCTGAACGTTTTGCGCCAGCTGAATATTGTTGCGGCCGTTGTTTTTTGCATGATAGAGCGCAGCGTCGGCCGCGCCGATCGCCGATTCGACGTCCAGCTTTTCCAGCGCGGAGATGCCGGCGCTGAGCGTCAGCGTGCCGCTGTGCTGCGGGCTGGCGCCGTGCGGGATATTCAGTTCCGCCACCCGTTGGCGCACCCGCTCGGCCAGCTGCGCCGCATAGCCTTCGTGCACGTTGGTCAGCAGCACCAAAAACTCTTCCCCGCCGTAGCGCACCACGATGTCGCGCGAACGCACCGCATCGCGGATGGCGATCGCCACCTGCACCAGCGCCCGGTCGCCCATGGCGTGGCCGTAGCTGTCGTTGTAGACCTTGAAATGGTCGATATCCAGCAGCAGCACGTAGTGGCGGCCGGTTTGCGGTTCCAGCAGCATGTTGATCTTATTCTCCAGTCCGCGACGGTTATAAAGGCCGGTCAGGGGATCGAGCATGCTCAAATTATTGAATTTGTCCCGTTCGTTATACAGGTTGGCCACCAGCGCGTGGGTAAAGATTTCACTGCGTTTCAACATCAGGTGATGAATGGAGAAAGCGATAATAGGTAATAGCGTGGTGAATAATATCCGCAGGGTATTATGCATGCCATCTAATGCCAGGATCATCATTGCGGAAGGCACGGCGTGTAAACAAAAGGCGGTAAAGTTATCCGTCAGAGAAATAGCGCTGATAAAAAAGATGCTGAACAAACTAATTAATAAAAAATCTTGGTTATTCGGCAGGCAATATTGACTTTTAACGTAGATATGTGCAGCCCACAGCAGGCCGAGCACGCTGGCGAACAGGTTGAGTTTGCACAGGTATTGCCGCGGCGCGTGCAGAGAAAATAGCGCCGCCGCCAGACAAAATAACGGTATGCATAATAAAGGCAGAGTAAAAGAAGGGACATCCCTAAAAGGGAACAATAACGTAAATATGGAAGAGGCGGCATTCATCATTAGAAAAAGAAATAATGCCAGGCGCTGCTTGCTGTTCAGTAATTCCTGATAAGAACGGGCGTTCATACGGAGGTCACTCTTTGCAAAGTCGTACTGTCGAATAATTAAGGTTGAGAAGCATTCCCTCGGCGCGAAATATCCACGGAAGTTGCATGGTTGATGATTGTGATTATTATCATGCAAACAGGACTAGGAATTTTCTTATGCCAAATTATCATTTTTTCCTGCTGGTGTCATCTGGGTTTGGTCACTGCAGTGAAAATGATGCGGCGGCCAAAAAAGTGTTATATGATATTGGTTATCATTATCACTTAAGGGGGTTGTCATGCTCACTGCCATGATTGCCGCGTGTGGACTGTGGGGCGTCAGCTGGTGCCTCGGCGATCGCCTGGCCAGCGCCTGGGGCGTTCTGCTGCCATGCGCGCTGATGCCGCTGCTGGCCTTGATCGATCTGGATATGATGCAGCTGCGCACCCTGATTGTGATAGCGATGTTGGCGACGCTGGTGATGCTGTTCAACAGCCGGCTGCGCCACTATCTGCTGCTGCCTTCCTGCATGGCGCTGGCGGGCGGCCTGGCGGCAATCAGCCTCAACTTCAGCTTCGGGTGAAACGCCGGAAACGGCAAAACCACGCTTAGGCGTGTTTATCATCAATGCGTTGGGATTTTTTCGAAGTAACTACCGGAGAGATCATCAATTGGTGCGAAGAGAGGGACTTGAACCCTCACGTCCGTAAGGACACTAACACCTGAAGCTAGCGCGTCTACCAATTCCGCCACCTTCGCACAGTCGATGTTGTTGCTTTGATTTATATTACGTCGCCAGCTTGGTGCGAAGAGAGGGACTTGAACCCTCACGTCCGTAAGAACACTAACACCTGAAGCTAGCGCGTCTACCAATTCCGCCACCTTCGCATCGATGCTGAGTGCAATATAAATCATGTGGTTATTTGGTGCGAAGAGAGGGACTTGAACCCTCACGTCCGTAAGGACACTAACACCTGAAGCTAGCGCGTCTACCAATTCCGCCACCTTCGCGTACCAGAAACATTACCGGAGTAACGTTACCACGGAGGCGAATTCTAGAGATTTTGGCGGGCACGTCAACAGTTATTTCCCCGCTTTGCAGGCGTTTGCTGGAAAAACAGCCATATCGACGCTTTTCTGCTGGTCAAACAGCCAAATCAGCCAATCAATCAACACCCTGACCCGTGGCGCCAGGAAACGGCCGGGCGGATACATGATGTAAATCGGCATCGGCGGGGGCGGCGTGCCTGCCAACACTTCCACCAGTTCGCCCCGTTCCAGCCAGGGGGCAAGCGAATAGCGCGCCGCCTGAATCAATCCCATGCCGGCCCGTGCGCCGGCGATGTAGGCATCGGCACCGCTGACGCTCAGGCGGGCAGGCAGCTCGCGCAGCTCCACTTTGCCGCCGCGGCAGAATTCCAGTGGGTAATCGCGGTTGCTGGCCAGGGAAAAATACCCCACCGCGCGGTGCGGCGCCAGGCTATCGATGTCGAGCGGCGTGCCGTGGGCCTGCAGGTAAGCGGGGGAAGCGCAGGTGACCTGCGGCAATTGGGCGATGCGCTGCGCCACCAGGCTGTCGTCTTCGGTTTCCCAGGCGCGCAGCACGCAGTCTACGCCTTCGCGCAACAGATCAACGTGGGTGTCGTTGGCGCCCAGCGCCAGGGTGATGTCGGGATAGCGGCGGTAAAAGTCGTCCAACGCCGGAATGACGATCTGGCGCGCCAGCGAATGGGGCATGTCGATGCGCACCTTGCCGGACGGCTGCAGCTTATGGTGGCTGAATAGCGTGTCCGCTTCCTCAAGCGCCCCCAGCAGCTGTACGCAGCGTTGATAGTAAAGGCTGCCTTCGCTGGTCACCTGTACCTGGCGGGTGGTGCGGATCAGCAGGCGCACGCCCAGCCGCTGCTCCAGCCGTTTCAGCGCGTTGCTGACCGTGGCGCGCGGCAGCTGCAGACGCTCGGCCGCCCGGCTGAAGCTGCCCAGTTCGACGATGCGGGTAAAAATGCGCATGGCTTGAACCTGATCCATGTCCACTCCGGATTGTTGGTGATTTTTGAACAGTGATGTGCAATCTGCATTATTTATCTTTGTAGCGCAAACAACCAGACTTTGCTGCGTTATCCATTCATCGCATGAGGGCAGCACAATGCAACATCGTAAACTGGGTTCCCACGGTCCCGTCGTCTCCACCCTGGGGCTGGGATGCATGGGCATGAGCGACTTTTACTCCACCGGCGCCGATCGGCAGGAGGCCATCGCCACGCTGCACCGGGCGCTGGAGCTGGGCGTCACGCTGCTCGACACCGCCGACATGTATGGCCCCCACACCAACGAAGAGTTGGTGGGGGAAGCGATCAAGGGCAAACGGCAACAGGTGTTCCTGGCCACCAAGTTCGGCATCCTGCGCGATCCGGCGGATCCTTCGGCGCGCGGCGTCAGCAGCCGGCCCGAGTATATCCGGCGCTCCGTCGAGGGCAGCCTGAGGCGCTTGGGCGTAGAGGAGATCGATCTTTATTATCAGCATCGGGTCGATCCGCAGGTGCCGATCGAAGACGTCGTGGGCACGATGGCGGATCTGATCCGCGAAGGCAAGATCCGCTATATCGGCCTGAGCGAGGCGTCGGTCGCCACGCTGGAGCGGGCGCACAAGGTGCATCCGATCACGGCGCTGCAGACCGAGTATTCGCTGTGGACGCGCGATGCCGAACAGGGCGTGCTGGCGGCCTGTGAGCGCCTGGGTATCGGTTTTGTGCCTTACAGCCCGTTAGGGCGCGGTTTCCTTACCGGTGCTATCCGGCGGCCGGAGGATCTGGCCGAGGACGATTTCCGCCGCGGCAACCCGCGCTTCCAGGGGGAAAACTTCGCCCGCAACCTGGCGCTGGTGGAGAAGGTGGGCGAACTGGCGGCGCAGAAGGGCGTCAAGCCTTCACAGCTGGCGCTGGCCTGGGTGTTGGCGCAGGGCGAGCACATCGTGCCGATCCCTGGCACCAAACGCCGTCGCTATCTGGAAGAGAACGTCGCGGCGGCGGAGATAACGCTGAGCGCGGCCGAACTGGCTGCGATCGAAGCGGTGTTCCCGCTGAGTGCGGCGGCCGGCGAACGCTATGGCGCCGAGTCGATGACCTATATCAACGGTTAAAAAAAAAGCGCGGCCTCAGGCCGCGCTCTGTCCTTTTCCGCCAACGGCGAATTATTTTTTCTTCGGCGCGCGCGGCGGGCGGCCGACGGTGGCTTGGTACACCTTGAAGCGGCCGTTTTGCGCCAGCACTTCGTGGCTGCCGAAGGTGGCGTCCAGAATGTCCGGGTACGGCAGGAAGGCGTTGGCGACGATGCGCAGCCGGCCGCCGATCGGCAGGTGTTTCACCGCGCCGCGGATCAGGGTTTCGGCGGCGGTCAGGCTGGTCTGCAGCCCGTCGTGGAACGGCGGGTTGGAGATGATCATGTCGAAACGACCGGTGATGTCGGAGTAAACGTTGCTGACGATCACTTCGCCTTCGATGCCGTTGGCGGCCAGCGTCGCGCGGCTGGATTCCACCGCGGCGGCGTTGACGTCGCTGAGGGTCAGTTTCACCTTCGGCGACAGCTTGGCCATCACCGAGGCCATCACGCCGGCGCCGCAGCCGATGTCCAGCACCTTGCCTTTCATGTGTTTTTCCAGCGTCGATAGCAGCAGCGAGCTGCCGACGTCCAGGCCGTCGCGGCTGAACACGCCCGGCAGCGTTTTCACTTCCAGATCGTGCAGCTGATAGCTGTCCCACCAGTCGTTCAGGTCGAATTCGGTCTGCGCGTCCAGGCGGCCGTGATACAGGCCACAGCGGCGCGCGCTGTCGATTTTCACCAGCGTGGCGTGGCCTTCCAGCGTTGGCTCGGCGCTGCGCACGCCGCTGCGGTTTTCACCGACCACGAACACGTCCACGCCTACCGGCAACAGCGCCAGGAGGTTGCACAGCTGGAATTGCGCTTCCTGCTTGCTCTTCGGCCAGTAGTAAACCAGCGTGTCGCAGTCGGCGACGAAAGCGGGATCGACGGTCAAACCGAACTGCACGTTATCGCCCATCGTCCGGTTCAGTAACTGCCAGTGATGGTAATGCTGAGTGTGGACGCGCACGTCCGCGGCCTCGAATTGGGCCGGCAGGCTGTCCTGCAGGTCGCCGGCAAACAGCACGCGGCGTTCGATAAATTCATCACTGTGGCGCAGCATGACTTCACTGGCGGGGGTTAATGCAGACATCAGATATTGGCTCCTGGAAATGAGACCGGGGATTATAGAGCTTTGTGGCGATATGTTCGACGGGTTTGTTGGCGCGGGCTGCGCGGGTTTGTTAGCATAGCGCGGCGCATGGCAGGCATGGCGCACCACAACGGGTAGGAATCGGTATGGCATCAAAACGCGACTGGCTGTTACAACAACTGGGTATTACGCAGTGGACATTGCGCCGCCCGGGCGTGTTGCAGGGCGAAGTGGCGGTCAGTCTGCCGCCCGAGGCGCGCCTGCTGGTGGTGGCACAGACGCTGCCCGCACCCGACGATCCGCTGTTTTGCGACGTGCTGCGCAGCCTGGGGCTGACGCCGGCGCAAACTTACAGCCTGACGCCGGAACAGGCGGCGATGCTGCCTGAAGAGACCGCATGCAACAGTTGGCGGCTGGGCGTGGCGGAGCCGCTTGCGGTCGCCGGCGCGCAGCTACACAGCCCGGCGTTGGCCGAGCTTTCCCAAGACGCGGGGGCCAAACGTGCCCTCTGGCAGCAGATTTGTCATCATGAACACGATTTCTACCCTGACGGCGGCCGATCTGGCCACGGCCTTCACCATTGAGCAAGCCAGCCACGCTTTCCCCTGGACGGAAACCACCTTCGCCAGCAACCAGGGCGATCGCTACCTTAACCTGAAGCTGAACGCCGACGGGGAGATGGCGGGGTTCGCCATCACGCAGATCGTGCTGGACGAAGCCACGCTGTTCAACATCGCTATTCATCCGCAGTACCAGCGTCGGGGCTTTGGCCGCCTGCTGCTCAACGCGGTGATCGAACAGCTGGAGAGCCGCGGCGTAGTCACGCTGTGGCTGGAGGTTCGCGCTTCCAACCAGGCGGCGATCGCGCTGTATGAAGATCTCGGTTTTAACGAGGTCACCGTGCGCCGCAATTATTACCCGAGCGCCCACGGCCGCGAAGACGCGATCGTGATGGCGCTGCCGCTGGCGTAATCCGCCTGGCCGGAAAAAGCATTGATTGTCACCGGTTGGCAAATCGGCGAAAATGCCCGGCTGTTATCTTTTATTCACCGCTTTGCCCGGCGCCGCGATCGGCGCGTTCTGATGATGTTGCAGGGCGGACTAACCGTAGAACCTGAAAACCATGTCTCCTAGTGAATTTGCCCGCGAAGTCTCTAAAAGAAGAACTTTCGCCATCATCTCGCACCCCGATGCCGGTAAAACCACCATTACCGAAAAAGTGCTGCTGTTCGGACAGGCGATCCAGACCGCCGGTACGGTAAAAGGCCGCGGCTCCAGCCAGCACGCCAAATCCGACTGGATGGAAATGGAAAAGCAGCGTGGGATCTCGATCACCACCTCCGTGATGCAGTTCCCGTACCGCGACAGTCTGGTCAACCTGCTGGATACTCCGGGGCACGAAGACTTCTCCGAAGATACTTATCGTACGCTGACCGCCGTCGACTGCTGTCTGATGGTGATCGATGCCGCCAAGGGCGTTGAGGATCGTACCCGTAAGCTGATGGAAGTGACCCGTCTGCGCGATACGCCGATCCTGACCTTCATGAACAAACTGGACCGCGACATCCGCGATCCGATGGAAGTGATGGATGAAGTCGAGCGCGAACTGAAGATCGCCTGCTCGCCTATCACCTGGCCGATCGGCTGCGGCAAACTGTTCAAGGGCGTTTACCACCTGTACAAGGATGAAACCTACCTGTACCAGACCGGTAAAGGCCACACCATTCAGGAAGTGCGCATCGTCAAAGGCCTGAGCAACCCGGAGCTGGATGCGGCGGTAGGCGAAGATCTGGCGGCGCAGCTGCGCGATGAGCTGGAGCTGGTGCAGGGCGCTTCCCACGAGTTCGATCAGGAAGCTTTCCTGAGCGGTGAGCTGACCCCGGTATTCTTCGGTACCGCACTCGGTAACTTCGGCGTGGATCACATGCTGGACGGCCTGGTGGCCTGGGCGCCGGCACCGATGCCGCGCAAAACCGATACCCGCGAAGTGACGGCGGCGGAAGAGAAATTCACCGGCTTCGTGTTCAAGATCCAGGCCAACATGGATCCGAAACACCGTGACCGCGTGGCCTTTATGCGCGTGGTTTCCGGCCGCTACGAGAAGGGCATGAAGCTGCGCCAGGTGCGCACCGGCAAAGACGTGGTGATCTCCGACGCGCTGACCTTTATGGCCGGCGACCGTTCGCACGTGGAAGAAGCCTATCCGGGCGACATCATCGGCCTGCACAACCACGGCACCATTCAGATCGGCGATACCTTCACCCAGGGTGAAGACATGAAGTTCACCGGTATCCCGAACTTCGCGCCGGAACTGTTCCGCCGCATTCGCCTGCGCGATCCGCTGAAGCAGAAACAGCTGCTGAAAGGGCTGGTGCAGCTGTCCGAAGAGGGCGCGGTGCAGGTGTTCCGTCCGATCGCCAATAACGATCTGATCGTCGGCGCGGTCGGGGTGCTGCAGTTCGACGTGGTGGTGGCGCGTTTGAAGAGCGAGTACAACGTGGAAGCGCTGTATGAATCGGTCAACGTGTCGACGGCGCGCTGGGTCGAGTGCGACGACGTGAAGAAGTTCGAAGAGTTTAAGCGCAAGAACGAGCTCAACCTGGCGCTGGACGGTGGGGACAACCTGTCCTACATCGCGCCGACCATGGTGAACCTCAACCTGACGCAGGAACGCTATCCTGACGTGACCTTCCGCAAGACGCGCGAACACTGATTGCTCGGCAGGGCGCCCAGTGCGCCCTGCACGTTTCCTCCATCCTCACTGCGCTAATTAATAAACCTTCCTCATATTTTATCCTGCGAACCGCTATCGCCAGGCGATGTTCGTTCGGCCTGCGTTTTCCGTCTGATGGTCTATCTTTAACGAGATGTCCGCACATTGCTTGAGAGTAAATCACTGTAATACGTTATTTGTTTGGTGAGTTATTCTGATGTGTTGCCGATAGGAGACAGTCAGTGTCTTTAAATATCAATGAGATAGCTATATTTCAGTTTTGTGTAACTTAGCCTGTCGTCAATAGACGACAGTTTTTTGATTAAAAATCCGACTGAAATATTTTTATCTTTGATAATTAAGGTATTTCTTGAGTTGGCACGGCTGTTGCAATATTCCTGTCGTGAACGCTTAATCGTATAGCGATGATGAAGTATTTACCGAGAAGGCCGCGTGAAGGTGGCCGCAGGGTTCCGGCGCTCTGGCGCTACGGGCCCCCAACAAAAGGAAGAGATCGATGAAAAAGACCAAATTTGCACACTCGCTGATGGCTGTCGTATTGGGTTCTGTTTTGGTAAGCGGCAGTGCGCTGGCCGAAGACAGTCTGCTCAACAAGGCGTCTAACGCCGCGGATAGTGCCGGTGCCAAAATCGATAGCTCCATGAAAAAAGTTGATGGTTACATGGATGACAGCGCGATAACGGCTAAAGTTAAAAGTGCGTTGGTGGAAGATAAGACCATCAAAAGCGCCGACATTTCGGTGAAGACCGAAAAAGGCACCGTGATCCTGAGCGGGTTCGTCGGCAGCCAGGCGCAGGCGGAGCATGCGGTCGCGGTCGCCGGTAAGGTGGAAGGCGTCAAGACCGTCAGCGACAAGCTGCACGTGAAAGATGAAGCCAACCAGTCGATCAAATCGTATGCCGGCGACACCGCCACCACCAGCGAGCTGAAAGCCAAGCTGTTGGCCGATGACATCGTGCCGTCGCGCAATGTGAAAGTGGAAACCACCGATGGCGTGGTGCAGCTGTCCGGTGAGGTGAAAACGCAGGCGCAGTCTGAACGTGCGGAAAGCATCGCCAAGGCCATCGACGGCGTGAAAAGCGTGAAAAACGACCTGGTGGTCAAGCAGTAACCCCGCCAGGCGCCCGTAACAAGCAACAACAAGCCACATCTGTCGGGCCGTGAAGGCGGCCCGGCATGTACCACCAAAAAAAGAAACTGATTTGCCGCCGACGTTCCGTTGTCGGGGCGGTAGGCAGCAGCGAATTTTTCACAATGGTAAGGAGAAGCTTATGTTTCGTTGGGGCATTATCTTTTTAGTTATCGCGCTTATCGCTGCGGCGTTAGGGTTCGGTTCGTTGGCGGGCACTGCTGCCTGGGCGGCTAAAATCGTGTTCGTCGTCGGTATCATCCTGTTCCTGGTCAGCCTGTTCACCGGCCGTCGGCGCCCTTAGCCGGCCGGCTTTTTCCTGCAAACTGTAACAAAGCTTAATTCCTTTTCTCACGTCGGGGAGGGCCGGCCATGAACAGCGACATCATCGTCGGGCGCTGGAAACAGCTGAAAGGCCAGGTATGGCAGGCATTGGCCGAATGGTCCGGCAGCGATTGCGCCTGGCTGGCCGGCAGTAATGATTTCCTCGCCGGTGTGCTGCAAGAGGATTACGGAAGAGAGCGAGACGCGGTATCCTCGGAGAAAACGTCTCACTGAGGATGCCAAGTTGGGATACAGAATACCCATCACGCTCGGCAATATAGAACCGCTGGCGTCTAAACCCTTTCGGCCAGGCAAGATGGCGCTGGTCTGCGAAGGCGGCGGCCAGCGCGGCATTTTCACCGCCGGCGTGCTGGACGAGTTTCAGCGCGCGGGCTTTAACCCTTTCGACCTGATGATCGGCACATCGGCCGGCGCCCAGAATCTGTCTGCCTATATCTGCGGGCAGATGGGCTACGCGCGCCGGGTGATCACCCGTTACACCACCTCGGCCCAATTCTTCAATCCGCTGCGCTTCGTGCGCGGCGGGCATCTGATCGATCTCGATTGGCTGGTTGATACGGCGGCGGCACAGATGCCGCTGGCGATGGACGTGGCGGAACAGCATCTTACCGACGGACGCGAGTTCCTGCTGTGTGCCTGTCGCAGCGACGATTTCGAACCGACCTATCTGCCGGCGCAGCGCGAACGCTGGCTGCCGGCCATCAAGGCATCCAGCGCCATTCCCGGTTTTTATCGCCAGGGCGTGGAGCTGGACGGCATCAGCTACCAGGACGGCGGCATCAGCGATGCGATCCCGGTGGAAGAGGCCTATCGTCGCGGCGCCGACACCATCGTGGTGATCCGCACCGTGCCTTCGCAGATGTACTACACCCCGCAGTGGATGAAGCGCATGGAGCACTGGCTGAGCGACAGCAGCCTGCAGCAGATGGTGCGCATCCTGCAGCATCACGAGCAAAGCTATCACCGCATCCAGCGTTTTATCGAGAAGCCGCCGGGCAAGCTGCGCATCTTCGAAATCTTTCCGCCGAAGCCGCTGGCCAGCAATGCGCTGGGCAGCCGACTGGGGTCGCTCAATCAGGATTATCACCTGGGGCGCCGCTGCGGCCGTTACTTCCTGGCCACCGTCGGCCAGTGGATGGCGCAGCCGGAGCCGGACGGCATGAAGGTGAAAAAAACGCTGTCGCGCCGCCTGATCCAGCCGGAGAACGTCAGAATGCCTTCGCCGATCGTGACTGACATCGTCATGCCGCCCGATCTGGCAGCGCAGCCGGAGGCCGCCGTGGCGGCACCGAAGATCATTCTGCCGGGCGATTTGCCGCCGGGTGAAGGGGGCGCGCTGTGAGTTACGCCTTTACCGATACCCACTGCCATTTCGATTTTCCGCCCTTTACCGGGCATGAGGCCGAGAGCCTGACGCGGGCGGCAAGCGCCGGCGTGCAGCGCATCATCGTCCCGACGGTCACCGCCGATCGCTTTGCCCGGGTGCTGCGGCTGGCGCAGGATCACGCACCGCTGTTCGTCGCGCTGGGGCTGCACCCGCTGTATATCGCGCAGCATCATGAGCCGCAGCTGGAACAGTTGGCGGCGCTGCTGGCCGAGCGGCCGCGCAAGCTGGTGGCGGTAGGGGAGATTGGGCTCGATCTGTATATGGACAACCCGCAGTTCGAGCGCCAGCACAGCGTGCTACTGGCCCAGTTGAAGCTGGCGAAACAGCATGACCTGCCGGTGATCCTGCATTCGCGCCGCACCCACGATCAGCTGGCTGCGGCGCTGCGGCGCATGCAGCTGCCGCGTCGCGGCGTGGTGCACGGCTTCGCCGGTAGCCTGTCGCAGGCGCAGGCGTTTATCCGCCTCGGCTATTACATCGGCGTGGGCGGCACCATCACCTATGAGCGGGCGCAGAAAACGCGCGGCGTGATGGCGCAGCTGCCGCTCGAGGCGCTGCTGTTGGAGACCGATGCGCCGGACATGCCGCTGGCCGGCTATCAGGGGCAGCCGAATCGCCCCGAACGCGCCGCCGAGGTGTTTCAGACGCTGTGCGAGCTGCGGCCGGAACCGGCCGATGAGATCGCCGCTCACCTGCAACGCAATACCCAAACGCTGTTCGTCATGCCGAATTGAGATCAACATAACGTGACTTGTGTCACGTTATAGGATTTTCATTTGCGTCTCGTTGTATACATTTGTGACATAAATCGGTGCGAGGGTGACCTCGCTCAGTATAATCCCCCCCCGAAACTCTCCAATAGCAGACCTCTCTTCATGAGCAGGGATGTATTTTATTTTTTGCAACAGGGAAACTTTGCATGCAACTCATCATGAGTCTGGTTGGCATGGCGGTGCTGATCGCCATTGCGGTGCTGCTCTCCAGCAACCGCCGGGCCATCAAACTGCGCACCGTCGTGTGGGCGTTCATCATCCAGGTCGGCATCGGTGCGCTGGTGCTGTACGTGCCGCTGGGCCGCAGCATCCTCGGCAGTATGTCTAACGGTGTGGCAAACGTTATCGCCTACGGCAATCAGGGCATTTCGTTCATTTTCGGCGGGCTGGTGTCCGACAAGATGTTCGAGGTGTTCGGCGGCGGCGGCTTCGTGTTCGCGCTGCGCGTCCTGCCGGTGATCGTGTTCTTCTCCTCGCTGATTGCGGTGCTGTACTACCTCGGCATCATGCAGTTGGTGATCCGCGTGCTGGGCGGCGGCCTGCACAAACTGCTGGGCACCTCGCGCACCGAATCGCTGTCGGCGACCGCCAACATTTTCGTTGGCCAGACCGAAGCGCCGCTGGTGGTGCGCCCGTATATCGCCACCATGAGCCAGTCAGAGCTGTTCGCCGTGATGTGCGGCGGCCTGGCCTCGGTAGCCGGTTCGGTGCTGGCGGGGTACGCGCAGATGGGCGTGCCGCTGGAATACCTGATCGCCGCGTCCTTCATGGCCGCGCCGGGCGGGCTGCTGTTCGCCAAGCTGATGGTGCCGGAAACCGAGCAGACCCACGATAAAGACGATGCGATGAAACTGATCGCCGAAGAAGAGCGTCCGGCCAACGTGATCGACGCGGCGGCTTCCGGCGCGGCTTCCGGCATGCAGCTGGCGCTGAACGTCGGTGCGATGCTGCTGGCGTTTATCGCGCTGATCGCCCTGCTCAACGGCATTCTCGGTGGCATCGGCGGTTGGTTCGATTACCCGCAGCTGTCGCTTGAACTGATCCTCGGCTGGGTGTTCTCGCCGATCGCCTTCCTGATCGGCGTGCCGTGGAGCGAGGCGATGACCGCCGGTTCGTTCATCGGCCAGAAGATCATCGTCAACGAGTTCGTCGCCTACATGAACTTCGGCGCCTATCTGCGCCCGGACGACGTGGTGGCGGCGGAAGGCCTGCAGGTGCTGTCGGCCCACACCAAGGCGATCATCTCCTTCGCGCTGTGCGGCTTCGCCAACCTCTCCTCGGTGGCGATCCTGCTGGGCGGTCTGGGCAGCATGGCGCCCAACCGTCGCCACGACATCGCGCGTTTTGGTCTGAAGGCCGTGGCGGCGGGCACGCTGTCCAACCTGATGAGCGCCACCATCGCCGGTTTCTTCCTGGCGCTGTAAGCCATCCCGGAGCCCGCGACGGCGCGACCGATCGCGGGACTCCGCCTATACTCTAAGCAACGCGGGTGCTTGCCGCACCCGCGATCTTCAGCCGCTTCTTTAGCGAATTTGTGAACGATATCGCGTTATTTTGTGATGCTCTTCACATATAATTCCGGTCTGTTACAGTGCTATTTCATATAGTGTGACGATGAACGCGAATCGCCCTCGGCATTCGTGTTCAAATAGCTATTACTGGCCGGCCGCAAGGCGGGTGGCCATGTGCGGTGAGAAGGATCTCAGTTGCCGCCGCGGGAACGCCGTTCCCCTGCGCTATCTTCATGGAACCAAGTCCGCTCGCCAACATCCAGGTACTCAGTTGGAGAGTTTTATGACCGAATTAACCGCAGCAGCGCAACGTGCGCTGAACCTGATGGATTTAACCACGCTGAATGATGATGACACCGACGAGAAAGTGATCGCCCTCTGTCGTCAGGCCAACAGCCCGGCCGGCCACACGGCGGCCATCTGCATTTACCCGCGTTTTATCCCGGTAGCGCGCAAGGCGCTGCGTGAGCAAGGCACGCCGGATATCCGTATCGCCACCGTGACCAACTTCCCGCATGGCAACGACGATATCGACATCGCGTTGGCGGAAACCCGCGCGGCCATCGCCTATGGCGCGGATGAAGTGGACGTGGTGTTCCCTTACCGCGCGCTGATCGCCGGCAACGAACAGGTCGGCTTCGAGCTGGTGAAACAGTGCAAGCAGGCTTGTCAGGCGGCCAACGTGCTGCTGAAAGTGATCATCGAAACCGGTGAGCTGAAGCAGGCCGACCTGATCCGCAAGGCGTCCGAGATCGCCATCAAGGCCGGGGCGGACTTTATCAAGACCTCCACCGGCAAGGTGCCGGTCAACGCCACGCTGGAAAGCGCCGAGCTGATGATGTCGGTGATCCGCGATCTGGGCGTGGCGAAGACGGTGGGCTTCAAGCCGGCCGGCGGCGTGCGCACCGCAGAGGATGCGCTGCATTATCTGCAACTTGCCGATCGTATTCTGGGCGAAGGCTGGGCCGACGCGCGGCATTTCCGCTTTGGCGCTTCCAGCCTGCTGGCCAGCTTGCTGACCGCGCTGGGCCACCAGACCCAGACCGCCGGCGGCGGCTACTGATCGATTTCGTTGGCGGGCGCCAGGCGCGCCCGTCTACACCGATTCTCGGCGACACAGGGGGATGCCTTGTTCCTGGCTCAAGAAATTATTCGTAAGAAACGCGACGGCCAGCCGTTAAGCGAAGCGGAAATCCGCTTTTTCATCAACGGCATTCGCGACAACGTGGTGTCGGAAGGGCAGATCGCCGCGCTGGCGATGACCATTTACTTCCATGACATGAGCATGCCGGAGCGCGTGGCGCTCACCATGGCGATGCGCGATTCCGGCACCGTGCTGGATTGGAAGAGTCTGGCGCTGAATGGCCCGATCGTCGACAAGCATTCGACCGGCGGCGTGGGCGACGTGACCTCGCTGATGCTTGGCCCGATGGTGGCGGCCTGCGGCGGCTATGTGCCGATGATCTCCGGCCGTGGCCTGGGGCATACCGGCGGCACGCTGGACAAGTTGGAAGCCATTCCGGGCTTCAATATTTTCCCGGACGATAACGCCTTCCGCAAAATCATTCAGGACGTCGGCGTGGCGATCATCGGCCAGACCAGTTCGCTGGCGCCGGCGGACAAACGTTTCTACGCCACTCGCGACATTACCGCCACCGTGGATTCGATCCCGCTGATCACCGCCTCCATTCTGGCCAAGAAGCTGGCGGAAGGGCTGGATGCGCTGGTGATGGACGTGAAGGTCGGCTCCGGCGCCTTTATGCCGACCTATGCGCTGTCGCAAGACTTGGCGCAGGCGATCGTCGGCGTGGCCAACGGCGCGGGCTGCAAGACCACCGCGCTGCTGACCGACATGAACCAGGTGCTGGCCTCCAGCGCCGGCAACGCGGTGGAAGTGCGCGAAGCGGTGCGCTTCCTGACCGGCGAATACCGCAACCCGCGCCTGCTGGAAGTGACGCTGGCGCTGTGCGTGGAAATGCTGCTGTCCGGCGGCCTGGCGCAAGACGAGGCCGATGCGCGCGCCAAACTGCAGGCGGTGCTGGACAACGGCAAGGCGGCGGAGGTGTTTGGCCGCATGGTGGCGGCGCAGCAGGGGCCGATAGACTTCGTCGAACGCTACGATAGCTATCTGCCGGCGGCAACGCTGAGCAAGCCGGTGTATGCTGAAAAGTCGGGCATCATCAGCGCCATGGATACCCGCGCGCTGGGCATGGCGGTGGTGTCGCTGGGCGGCGGCCGTCGTCGGGCGAGCGACGCCATCGACTACAGCGTTGGCCTGACCGAGGTGGCGCGCCTGGGCGATAAAGTGGATGCCCAGCAGCCGCTGGCGATGATCCACGCCAACGATGAAGAGAGCTGGCAGCAGGCGGCCGATGCGGTGCGCAGCGCAATGACGCTGAGCGACAAGGCGCCGGAGGCGACGCCGGTGGTGTATAAGCGCATCACTCAAGCGTGATGACCCTCGTCTTTCAAGCCGTAGCGTTGTTGGCTGCACGCGTGCACCCCAGTCACTTACTTGAGTAAGCTCCTGGAGATACACGCGCTAGCCGCCTGGCTACAACTTGAAATCCATTGGGTCTAAATTTAGAGAATAAGGGCGATTGCAGTCTTGCGGTCGCAATAGCGTGAGAACACGCAGGAGAGCACAGATGAAACGCACATTTATTATGGTATTGGACTCCTTCGGCATCGGCGCCAGCGAAGACGCCGAACGTTTTGGCGACCAGGGTTCCGACACCCTGGGCCACATCGCCGAGGTTTGCGCGCGCGGTGAGGCCAACGTGGGCCGCCAGGGGCCGCTGACGCTGCCTAACCTGAGCCGTCTGGGCCTCGGTAAAGCAGCGGAAGAATCCACCGGCAACTTCCCGCAGGGGCTGGATCGCAACGCCGACATCATCGGCGCTTACGCTTACGCCAGCGAACTCTCTTCCGGTAAAGACACGCCGTCGGGCCACTGGGAAATCGCCGGCGTGCCGGTACTGTTCGACTGGGGCTACTTCAAGGACGAGCACAACAGCTTCCCGCAGGCGCTGCTGGATAAGCTGGTGGAGCGCGCCAAGCTGCCGGGTTACCTGGGCAACTGCCACTCATCCGGCACCGTGATCCTCGATCAGCTGGGCGAAGAGCACATGAAAACCGGCAAGCCGATTTTCTATACCTCCGCCGACTCGGTGTTCCAGATTGCCTGTCATGAAGAAACCTTCGGCCTGGATCGCCTGTACGAGCTGTGCGAAATCGCGCGTGAAGAGTTGACCGAAGGCGGGTACAACATCGGCCGCGTGATCGCGCGTCCGTTCGTCGGCGACAAGCCGGGCCACTTCCAGCGCACCGGCAACCGCCACGATCTGGCGGTAGAGCCGCCGGCGCCGACCGTGCTGAAAAAGCTGGTGGACGAGAAGGGCGGTGAAGTGGTGTCGATCGGTAAAATCGCCGACATCTACGCCAACGTCGGCATCACCAAGAAGGTGAAGGCGACCGGCATCGACGCGCTGTTCGACGCGACCCTGATCGAAATGGAAAAGGCCGGCGACAACACCATCGTGTTCACCAACTTCGTGGACTTTGACTCCTCCTATGGCCACCGCCGCGACGTGGCGGGCTACGCCGCCGCGCTGGAGCTGTTCGACCGCCGCCTGCCGGAGCTGCTGAAGCTGGTGAAAGACGAAGACATCATCATCTTCACCGCCGACCACGGCTGCGACCCGACCTGGCCGGGCACCGACCACACCCGCGAACATATCCCGGTGCTGGTTTACGGCCCGAAAGTGAAGCCGGGCTCACTGGGCCACCGCGAGACCTTCGCCGACATCGGCCAGACCGTCGCCAATTACTTTGGCCTGTCGCCGATGGATTACGGTAAGACCCTGTTCTAAGCCCTGTCTTTCAAGCCGCAGCGTTGTTAGCTTCACGCGTGAACCCCAGTCACTTACTCAAGTAAGCTCCTGGGGATTCACCCGCTAGCTGCCTAGCTGCAACTCGAAATTCAAGGCTTAGATGTTTGACGTTTTTATTAAATAAGATTTCTAAAGGAAGAAAATTATGGCTACGCCGCACATTAATGCTGAGATGGGTGATTTCGCTGACGTAGTACTGATGCCGGGCGATCCGCTGCGTGCAAAATACATCGCCGAAACCTTCCTGGAAGGCGCGGTGGAAGTGAACAACGTGCGCGGCATGTTGGGCTTCACCGGCACCTACAAAGGCCGCCGCATCTCCGTAATGGGCCACGGTATGGGCATCCCGTCCTGCTCCATCTATGCGCGCGAGCTGATCGCCGAATTCGGCGTGAAGAAGATCATTCGCGTGGGCTCCTGCGGCGCGGTGCGTGACGATATCAAACTGCGTGACGTGGTGATCGGCATGGGCGCGTGCACCGACTCCAAGGTGAACCGTCTGCGCTTCAAGGACAACGACTACGCGGCGATCGCCGACTTCGACATGGTGCGCAATGCGGTCGACGCGGCGGCGGCGCAGGGCATCCCGGCGCGCGTGGGCAACATCTTCTCCGCCGATCTGTTCTACACGCCGGATCCGGACATGTTCCAGGTGATGAAGAAGTACGGCATCCTGGGCGTGGAAATGGAAGCGGCCGGCATCTACGGCGTGGCGGCGGAGCTGTACGAAGAGTTCGGCTGCAAGGCGCTGACCATCTGCACCGTGTCCGACCACATCCTGCGTCACGAGGCGACCACGGCGGCGGAACGCCAGACCACCTTTAACGAAATGATCGTTATCGCGCTGGAATCCGTACTGCTGGGCGACAAAGCGTAATACTCCGGCGGGCGTCATCATGGCGCCCGCCTGTCAATCTATTCATTCCGCTTGGCCAGTTTTGGCTAACGCTTTACCTTTCTGCCGTTTAACGCTATTACTTCCTCTATCAATCTATTCACCAATCTATTCATCTGATGATCACCGTTGAACAAGCTTTGCGTCATGGGCCAGCTACGGCTCGTCAACTGACAGAAGCGTTAGGCATCAGCCAGCCGACGCTATCGCGCCGTATCCGCGAACTGGCGGACGCAGTATTGATCCTCGGTAAAGGTAAGGCGACGCGCTATGTATTGCGGCGCGGGATCGGCGGTGAGAGGCAGTTTCCGCTGTATCGGGTTGATGAACGGGGTAAGGCGCACCTGTTTGCCACACTTTGCCCGCTGTATCCTGCCGATAACTGTGCGGTGTGCGATGAGCGCAGCGGAGAGTGGCAGCTCTATGACGGCATACCATGGTATTTGAACGACCTACGGCCGATTGGCTTTCTCGGGCGAGCCTGGGGAAAAGCAGCGGCGCGCGAGTTGAATTTGCCGGAGGATGTGCGGCGATGGGATGAAGGCCAACGCTTGTTGGCGCTCTGCCGTTATGGCGAAGACATGACCGGCGATCTGCTGCCTGGTGCCGACAGCTATCAGCGTTGGTTAATGCGGGACACTGCCGCCGCCATCACGGTGGAAGATAAAACCGAGCGTTACGCCGCATTGTCTGTCCAGGCGCTGGCCGGGGAACTGGTGGGCTCTTCCGCCGGTGGCGAGCAACCCAAATTTGCCGCCTATGCTGAGCTGGCGCCTGGGCGCCGCGCGCATGTGTTGGTGAAGTTCAGCCTGGCGCCGACGCATGTCATTGCACAGCGCTGGAGCGATTTGCTGATCGCCGAGTCGCTGGCGTTGCAGACGGTCGCCGCTGCGGGATTGCCTGCCGCATCGGCGCAAATCCTGTTCGGCGCCGACCGGCAATGTTTTTTAGAGATTGAGCGCTTTGATCGCATCGGTGAAGAAGGGCGGGTCGCGATGGTGTCGCTGGAGGCACTGGATGCCGAGTTCAGCGGCAGCGGCCACGCCAACTGGGTCGTGGCCGCCGAGCGGCTATTGCAGCAAGGGGTGATCAATCACTCAGTCTACCAACGGATTGCCCTGTATTGGGCCTTTGGCCGGTTGATCGCCAACAGTGATATGCACCAAGGCAACCTGTCGTTCTTGCGAATAACCCAGCGGCCGGTCATGTTGGCGCCTTTGTATGATATGTTGCCGATGGCTTTTGCCCCGGCAAGCAGCGGTAATCTGCGCCGCGACGCGGTGGAGATCCGTTTGAGCAACGAGGTGAGCGGCGCCGTCTGGCGGCAAGCGGAGCTATTGGCTCTCGAGTTCTGGCGGCGAACCGCGCAACATGACGACATCAGCGAGGCGTTCCGGGCGATTGCCGAGCAAATGTTGGTGCAACTGCAGAAGCTGCACGAGCGCATTCAGCGCCTGGCTTGAGTTACCCCTTCTTCGGCGCTTCCTGTTTTGTTTCCGACGCATCCTCTTCGTCGTCTTCCACCGTATTGCCTTCTGCCAACGGCGTGTTGGCGGTCAACAGGTACGGCGACTGCTGCCAGCGGCTGCGGCGGTGTTGCAGCAGGGTGCGCGCCAGAATGATGCCGATCGCCAGCGCCAGCAGGATCATCAGGCGCAGCAGGTTGGTGGTGTTGTCCACCTGCTTGGATTCGGTCGCCAGCACGTGGGTGTCGAGGGTGATGCGGATAAAGCCGATTGGGCCGTCTTTGCCCTGAATGGATTCGACCAACTGGTGGTTGAAGTAGCTGCCGGCGCGTTTGCCGTCGAGCGACAGGCGATCGCGTATACTTATCTGCTCCCCGGCGTGGGAGACCAGCGTGCCGTCCAGCTGATACACGCTGACGTCGAGAATGCGGCTGTGATCGGTGAGCTGCTTGAGGATGGCGTCGATGCGCGGGGTGTTGCCGTCGTCGTCCAGCAGCGGCGCCAGGCTGTAGGCGACCTGTTTGGTCAGCGTCTGCGCCAACTCTTCAACCTGCTCGGATCGCGCCATTTGGTGACTCAGGCTAAAATAAGAGGCGCCCTGCATCAGCAGCACCAGCAAAGCCAGGCAAATCAGGATAATAGCGGTGCGGTGCAGGCGAAATTTCAGTTTAGCGCGAGCCATGCAGGTTCCTTGGGCATCGGGGACACTTTATGTTGCCAGAACCGCTGGCGATAGGATAGCTTGATGCGTCGTTTTATCATGCAGCGTTTTTGTCCATTCAGGAGTCAATGATGTCAAACAGTCTGACCTATTGCGATCTTCCGGCGGAGATCTCCCAATGGCCGGGTCTTCCCCTTTCGCTCAGCGGCGACGAAGTGATGCCGCTGGACTACCGGGCGGGCAATACCGGGTGGCTGTTATACGGCAGAAAGCTGGACAAGGCGCGCATTACGCAATTCCAACGCAAGCTGGGCGCGGCGATGGTGATCGTCACCGCCTGGGGCGTGGACGATTATCAGGTGGTGCGCCTGGCGGGCACGTTGACGCCGCGCGCCAAGCTGCTGGCGGCGGAGAGCGGGCTGGACGTAGCGCCGCTCGGCAAGATCCCGCACCTGCGCACGCCGGGGCTGCTGGTGATGGACATGGATTCGACGGCGATCGAGATCGAGTGCATCGATGAGATCGCCAAGCTGGCGGGCGTCGGCGAGCAGGTGGCGGAAGTCACCGAACGCGCGATGCGCGGCGAGCTGGACTTTACCGCCAGCCTGCGCCAGCGCGTTGGTACGCTGAAAGGGGCCGACGCCAACATCCTCAAGCAGGTGCGCGACGAGCTGCCGCTGATGCCGGGGCTGACCAGCCTGGTGGGCAAGCTGCAGGCGATGGGCTGGCATGTGGCGATCGCCTCCGGCGGTTTCACCTACTACGCCGAATACCTGCGCAACCGGCTGCGGCTGGTGGCGGCAGCGGCCAATGAGCTGGAGATCCGCGACGGCAAGCTGACCGGCGAAGTGCTGGGGCCGGTGGTGGACGCACAGTTCAAAGCCGACACGCTGCTGCGGCTGGCAGAGAAGCTTGAGATTCCGCTGGCGCAAACCGTGGCCATCGGCGACGGCGCCAACGATTTGAAAATGATGCAGGCGGCGGGGTTGGGCATCGCCTACCACGCCAAACCGAAAGTGTATGAAAAAGCGCAGGTGGCGATCCGGCATGCGGATCTGATGGGCGTGCTGTGTATTCTCACCGGCAGCCTGAAACACGAAGTGCGATAACGAAAGATTGAGGTAAGACGTGGCAAAAGCGGCAAAACGGGCATTTGTGTGCAATGAGTGCGGGGCGGACTATCCGCGTTGGCAGGGGCAGTGCAGCGCCTGCCATGCCTGGAACACCATCACGGAAGTGCGTTTGGCCGCGTCGCCCGCAGCGGCGCGCAACGATCGCCTCAGCGGCTATGCCGGTGACGCCGGCGTCAGCAAGGTACAGAAGCTGTCGGAAATCAGCCTTGAGGCGCTGCCGCGCTTCACCACCGGCTTTCTCGAGTTCGACCGCGTGCTGGGCGGCGGCGTGGTGCCCGGCAGCGCCATTCTGATCGGCGGTAACCCCGGCGCCGGCAAGAGCACCCTGTTGCTGCAGGTGCTGTGCAAACTGTCCGAACAGATGAAAACCCTGTACGTCACCGGCGAGGAGTCGCTGCAGCAGGTGGCGATGCGCGCTCACCGTCTGGGGCTGCCGACCGGCGGCCTGAACATGCTGTCGGAAACCAGCATCGAGCAGATCTGCCTGATCGCCGAGCAGGAGCAGCCGAAGCTGATGGTGATCGACTCGATTCAGGTGATGCACATGGCGGACATTCAGTCTTCGCCGGGCAGCGTAGCGCAGGTGCGGGAAACCGCCGCCTATCTGACGCGCTTCGCCAAGACGCGCGGCGTGGCGATCGTCATGGTCGGCCACGTCACCAAAGACGGCTCGCTGGCCGGGCCAAAAGTGCTGGAACACTGCATCGACTGTTCGGTACTGCTGGACGGCGACGCCGATTCCCGCTTCCGCACCCTGCGCAGCCACAAGAACCGCTTCGGCGCGGTCAACGAGCTGGGGGTGTTCGCCATGACCGAACAGGGGCTGCGCGAAGTCAGCAACCCTTCGGCAATCTTCCTCAGCCGCGGCGATGAAGTCACTTCCGGCAGCTCGGTGATGGTGGTGTGGGAAGGCACCCGGCCGCTGCTGGTGGAGATCCAGGCGCTGGTGGATCACTCGATGATGTCCAACCCGCGCCGCGTGGCGGTAGGCCTGGAGCAGAACCGGTTGGCGATCCTGCTGGCGGTGCTGCACCGCCACGGCGGGCTGCAGATGTCGGATCAGGACGTGTTCGTCAACGTGGTCGGCGGGGTGAAGGTCAGCGAAACCAGCGCCGATCTGGCGCTGCTGATGTCGCTGGTCTCGAGCCTGCGCGATCGGCCGCTGCCAAACGATCTGGTGGTGTTCGGCGAAGTGGGGCTGGCGGGAGAAATCCGTCCGGTGCCGAGCGGCCAGGAGCGCATCTCCGAAGCGGCCAAGCACGGCTTCAAGCGCGCCATCGTGCCGCACGGCAATATGCCGAAGAAGCCGCCGGCCAACATGCAGGTGTTCGGGGTCAAGAAGCTGGCGGACGCGCTCGACGTGCTGGAAGAGTTTTATTAATGTCGCCGACGGCGAGAAAGATATGCTATTTTGTTTAGCATACTAAACGGAGGTGGCCATGCCGCAATTTGATTACCTGAAGACGTCCATTAAGCAAAAGGGCTGTACTTTGCAGCAGGTGGCGGATGCCAGCGGCATGACCAAGGGCTATCTGAGCCAGCTGTTGAACGACAAGATCAAAAGTCCGAGCGCGCAAAAGCTCGAAGCGCTGCACCGTTTTCTCGGGCTGGAGTTCCCGCGTAAAGAGGTTAAAGTCGGCGTGGTGTTTGGTAAATTTTACCCGCTGCACACCGGCCACATCTACCTGATCCAGCGCGCCTGCAGCCAGGTGGACGAACTGCACGTTATCTTGTGCCACGACGAGCCACGCGACCGCGAGCTGTTCGAGAACAGTTCGATGTCGCAACAGCCAACGGTCAGCGATCGCCTGCGCTGGCTGCTGCAGACCTTCAAGTACCAGAAAAACATCCATATCCACTCGTTCGACGAGCAGGGGATCGAGCCCTATCCGCACGGGTGGAACGTGTGGAGTGACGGCATGAAGGCCTTTATGGAACAGAAGGGCATCGTGCCGAGCTTCATCTATTCCAGCGAAGCGCAGGATGCGCCGCGCTACCGCGAGCATCTGGGCATCGAAACCATCTTGGTCGATCCCGAGCGTTCGTTCATGAACATCAGCGGCAATCAGATCCGCCAGGATCCGTTCCGCTATTGGGACTACATCCCGACCGAGGTGAAGCCGTTCTTCGTGCGCACCGTGGCGATCCTCGGCGGCGAGTCGAGCGGCAAGTCGACGCTGGTCAACAAGCTGGCCAACATCTTCAACACCACCAGCGCCTGGGAATATGGCCGCGATTACGTGTTTTCGCACCTGGGCGGCGACGAGATGGCACTGCAGTACTCCGACTACGACAAAATTGCCCTGGGGCAGGCGCAATACGTGGATTTCGCGGTCAAGTACGCCAACAAGGTGGCGTTTATCGATACCGATTTCGTCACCACCCAGGCGTTTTGCAAAAAGTACGAGGGGCGTGAGCATCCCTTCGTGCAGGCGCTGATCGACGAATACCGTTTCGATCTGGTGATCCTGCTGGAAAACAACACGCCGTGGGTGGCGGACGGCCTGCGCAGCCTCGGCAGCACCGCCGATCGCCTGGCGTTCCAGCACCTGCTGGAGGAGATGTTGCGCGCCAACAACATCGAGTATGTGCACGTTGAGTCCAGCGATTACGAAGAGCGTTTCCTGCGCTGCGTCGAGCTGGTGCAGCAGCTGCTGGCGGCGGACGCCGGCCGGTTGGCGAATGCGCCCGCCCATCGCCACGCCGCAGGCTGAGAAAATTAGCGGAATGTGCGGTCGCGGCGGCAGAAACGCCTCTCGGGCGCACATTTAACGGCTTGTTTAAACATGGTTCATTCGACAGCGACTAGGTTAAGATTTTCTTTACAATAACGCTTAGAAGAAGACATGTCTTATCGCTTACTCGCTCTCTGGTTAGTCTGCTATGCCGCAGCCTGGACGCTGCTGACTGTTCATCTCGATCCTACCCTGCCTTACGACGCCGTCGAGGCGCTCAACTGGGGCCTCAACGGCGAGTGGGGCTCACCGAAAAATCCTTGGCTGGTCGGTGCGGCGATGCAGCCGGCGATCTGGCTATCGTGGCTGCCGCTGAACCTGTACTGGTATGGCGGGCACTTTATCGCCATCGCCATCGGCATGTTGGGCGTCTGGCTATTGGCGCGCCGCCTGAGCGGCAGCACCTCGCTGGCCTGGATGGCGCTGCTGACGCTCAATCTGTCCGGCATCATCAATTTCGACATCATTCCCTACAACGATAACTACCTGTTGGTGATGCTGTGGCCGTGGATGGCGTTGTTTTTCCACCTGGCTATCTCGCGTTCGGCCAACTGGTGGCCGGTTTTCGCAGTGGTGGCCGGTCTGGCGATGATGGCGAAATACTCGACCTTCGCCTTCGTCTATTTCGCGGCGCTGTCGACGCTGTTCGTACCGCAGCTTCGCCGCTGCTATCGCCAGCCGCAGTTCTATCTGGCGGTGGCGATCTGGTTGGCGCTGGTGCTGCCGAACCTGTTCTGGCTGTGGAACCACGACTTCGCCGCCTTCAAGTGGGTGGATTCGCAGATCAAGATGCAGCTCAACCTCGATATGCTGCAGTCGCTGTTGCTGGTGTTCTATCCGTCGCTGGCGCTGTGGGTGATCCTGCGGCGCAGCGGGGCGGTGCTGGCCTGGCCAGCGGCGTTGCCGATGCGGGTACTGCTGTGGGTCTACCTGTTGCCGCTCGGCATCATCACCTTCTGGTTCTCCTTCAACGTCGGCGGCCGGCTGACCGAATGGCTGCAGCCGTTCTTCATGCTGGCGCCTGCGCTGCTGGTCGGCTGCGTACGTCAGCCGCCGGTGCGTTCACTGCGTGCGGCGACCATTGGGCTGATGTGCGCGGCGCTGGCGGTCTATCTGGGGTATGCCGCGGTGATGCTGGGCAACGTGCGCAACGCCGGCCAGAAAATGGTGGGTATCAAGGCGTTCAGCGCCGGGGTGGAACGGCAGTGGCAGGAACGGTATGGCGTCAGCCTGCGCTACGTCGGCGGCGAATACCTGTCGCAGTGGATGACGGTGTACGCCGCTTCCCGGCCGCAGACCATTACGCGCTGGTCCAATCATACGCGACCGAATATTTACAACGTCAACATCAGCTATTCGCAGATTGCGCAGCACGGCGTCGCCCTGTTCGGGCGGTTGGGTGAAGACTGCGCGCACAGCGACTTCGGCGGTGAGTTGGCCCACTGGCCGAAACTGCGCCTCGATTGGCAGCAGACGCTGACGTTCCGCGCCGATCCGCATGCCGACGAGCAGACGCTGTGCGTCGGCTTCGTTCGTCCGCAGTAACGGCGGCGCAGGGCACCGCCGCGATTCAGGCTTAGTAAGCGATAACCAGCTTGCCTTGCATATGGCCGCCGAGCAGCTGTTGATGCGCGGCGGTCAGAGTGTCTACCGTCAGCCCGTGCAGGGTTTCGCTCAGCGTGGTGCTCAGCTTGCCCTCGTCCAGCAACTGCGCCACCTGCTGCAGGATCTGGCCCTGCTGCGCGATGTCCGGGGTGGTGAACATGCTGCGGGTGAACATGAATTCCCAGTGCAGCGCGGCGCTTTTCAGCTTCAGCGCGTTTTGATCCAACGGCTGCGCGTTCTCGACGATGGTGCAGATATGGCCCAGCGGCGCGACCAGCTCGGCCATCGCCGGCCAGTGGCCGTCGGTATCGTTCAGGCACAGGATGTAATCCACCTGCTCGATGCCGTGCTGCGCCAGGTTGCCCTTCAGATCGCGGTAGTCCACCACCAGATCGGCGCCGCGTTCACGGCACCAGGCGGCGGATTCCGGCCGTGAGGCGGTGGCGATCACTTTCACCTTGCTGCGCAATGCGGCCAGCGGAATGGCCAGCGAGCCGACCCCGCCGGCGCCGCCGATGATCAGCAGCGTCTTGTTCTCCGGCGCATCCTGAATGTTCAAGTGTTCGAACAGCGCCTCCCAGGCGGTGAGGGCGGTGAGCGGCAGGGCGGCGGACTCGGCCCAGTTCAGGCTGCGCGGTTTGTGCGCGGCGATGCGTGAGTCGATCAACTGGTGGCTGCTGTTGCTGCCGGGACGGGTGATATCGCCGGCGTACCACACTTCATCGCCGGGCTTGAAGCCGCTGACGCTGCTGCCTACGCCCACCACGACGCCGCTGGCGTCCCAGCCGAGGATGCGCGGCTGCTGCAGACCGCTCTTTTGCAGACCCGCGTGTACTTTGGTATCCACCGGGTTAACCGACGCCGCTTTCACTTCCACCAGCAGATCGTACTGGCCGGGAACCGGCATTTCCGGTGAGATTTCGATGAAATCTGCGGGGTTCTGCGGGTCTACGGCAATGGCTTTTATCGACATGATTGTACTCCTTTCAAATGATGCCCCCAGTGTAGACCCGCGGCAGAGGGGTGATAAGATGGACAATATCTAACTGAGTGTTCGTTTAAGGTGAACAATGGAATTCAAACAGCTGCAGGATATGGCGCTGTTCGCGCTGGTGGCGGAGTGCGGCAGCTTTACCGCCGCCGCGCAGCGCGTCGGGCTGCCGAAATCCAGCGTCAGCCAGCGCATCAGCCAGCTCGAACAGACGCTGGGGCTGCGCTTGCTCAATCGCACCACGCGCCAGCTGAACCTGACCTTCGCCGGTGAGCGTTATCTGGAACATTGTCAGGCGATGATGTCTGCCGCTGAACGCGCCGATCTGGCGCTGCAGCGGCTGCGCGATAACCCGAGCGGCCGCCTGCGCATCTCGACGCCCGCCGGGCTGGGGGCGACCCTGGTGGCGCGGCTGGCGGCGGATTTTCAGCGCCAGTATCCGGACGTTTCGCTGGAGGTGTCGGTGTCCGATGCCATGGTGGATCTGGTACAGGAAGGCTTCGACGCCGCGTTGCGCACCGGCAAGCCGCAGGATTCTTCGCTGATCGGTCGCCGTCTCGGGTATGCGCCGCGCTATCTGTTGGCGGCGCCGTCCTATCTGGCGCAGCATCCGCCGATCGAACACCCGCAGCAGCTGCAGCAGCATCGCTGTATCGCTCACCGCGCCTGGACGGCCTGGAACCTGCGCTGCGGCGACGATTACTACCGTTGGCAACTGCCGCTGGCGCACACCACCGACAACCTGCTGTATGCGCGTGAATGCGCTATCGCCGGTGCGGGGATCACGCTGTTGCCGGCGTTTCTCAGCCGCGAGGTGGTGGCGCAGAAGCTGTTGGTGGAAGTCTTGCCGGCATGGCGCGCGGAGGGCAACGAACTGTATCTGGTCTACCCGAGCCGCAAGCTGAATTCCCCGGCGCTGGCCTGCTTCATCGATGTGGTGCTTCAGCACCCGGCGTTTGACGACTACGCGCGCGAGCTGGCGCGGGAGTGACTGCCGGGAGCGTCGCCTTCCCGGATCAGGCGGAGCACCTCGCCACCTGGACGATGCGCTTCCCTATATTCTCGCCCGCCAGCAGGCCGACCAGCGCAGCGGGC
Organism: Serratia sp. Nf2; assembly: GCF_003028435.1. NCBI lineage: Bacteria > Pseudomonadati > Pseudomonadota > Gammaproteobacteria > Enterobacterales > Yersiniaceae > Serratia > Serratia sp. Nf2. The sequence continues at coordinate 365,835 of NZ_PYTW01000002.1, forward strand.
AACAGCTCAAAACCGGTGATCAGATCTTCGATGACCACTAATTTTTCCTCGGCGACCCAGGCCGTGAGCGCCGCCAGCCCCTGTTCTTGGCGCTGAAGGAAATCGGCCAACAGGAACCCCTGCATCGTCAAACTGTTGACGATGAGCAAACCCGAGATCCCGGCAGGTGCTGCCGGCGGGGAGGCCGTATCGTACTGCGATACCGCGCCGCAGCAAACGATGCGCCCCTGTTTTGCCATGTGCGGCAGGCTGGTCGCCAAAATATCGCCGCCGACGTTGTCGAACAGCACATCGATGCCGTTGGGGCATGAGCGGCTCAGGGCGTCATGCAGATTTTCCGCCTTATAATCTATCGCCGCGTCGAACCCCAGCCTGTCCGTCAGCAGTGCCGTTTTGGCGGCGCCGCCGGCAATGCCCACCGTGCGGCAGCCGTGAAGCCGGGCGATTTGTCCGGCGAACATGCCTACCGCCCCCGCAGCGGCGGATACGACGACGGTTTCACCGGCCTTGGGGCGTCCGCATTCCAGCAGGCCGAAGTAAGCGGTGAGTCCGGGCACGCCGTAAACGCTGAGCAAATGCGTATGCGGAACGATGTTCGGCTGTTTGAGCGCCTCAGCCGCCGGTAGGGCCGTGAAAGTTTGCCAGCCGGTTTCTGCCAACACTAAATCGCCGGCGGCCAGCAGGGGAGAGCGCGATTCGACAACTTCGGCCAGCGCGGTCGCGGCCATGATGTCTCCCACCTGCAATCCGGAACGATAGGTGACGCCCTGCATCCAGGCTCTGCTGGCCGCATCCAGTGGTACGTACAGCGTGCGCAACAGAACCTCTTCAGGGCCGGGGATCGGCATGGGCGCCTCACGAGTCTGAAAACAATCGACGGTCAGTTTTCCTTGAGGGAGTTTGACGAGGATGATTTGGCGATTCTGCATTGGTGGGCTCCTGTTTAAATCTTGCCGAAGGCATCGACATCGGTGAGTTGTGCCGACAGTTTCCACAGGCGTTGGGCCTGTTCAGGATCGACGGCGTAGCTTTTTACGCCGCTGAATGAAAAGCCCTCGTTATCGTTACGCCGGGCGACATCGCAATCTTCGCAATACAATCCGCCAAGGCCATTGAGTTGAGGTGATGTCGCCGCCCAAACCTGGGTTGCCGCTCCTTGTTGCGGGGTCTTCAGCATTTCCGGGTGGGCGGGTTTGCCGTTGGCGTCGATCCAGTCCAATGCGAACATCTCTTCCTGCGAGAGATAGCGCTGCAGTGGCGTTGGGATCATGCCGGGATGCAGCGAGAAGGCGCGCACGCCTGCGTTTTTCCCCTGCTTGTCAAGCTGCAGGGCGAAGAGCGCGTTAGCGGTTTTCGATTGGCCATAGGCGAGCCACTTGTCATAGCCGCTGTGAAACTGGACGTCATTCCAGCGTATGGCGCTGGCATGGTGACCGGAAGATGAGATGACGACAACGCGGGCACCGCCCGCCAATGCCGGCCAGAGGTGGTTCACCAGCGCGTAATGCCCCAGGTGGTTGATCGCGAATTGTGCCTCCCAGCCTGGGCCGATACGGGTTTCAGGGCAGGCCATGATGCCGGCGCCGCAGATCAACATATCGAGGTGGACGCCGGTCGCCAGAAGTTGTTGCGTGAACTTTCTGATGTTGCTCTGATCGGCCAAATCAAGCTCATAAATGTCGACGTTGCTGATACCGGCGATGGCCAGACGAGTGCGGGCGATGACGGGATCGCGGGCGGCGACGATCACCTGTGCTCCCGCCTGCGTCAATGCGCGAGTCGTTTCCAATCCCAGGCCGGAATGACCGCCGGTTACCAGCGCCGTCATGCCGGCCAGTTGACGATCTTTGAGTACGTCGGCGGCGGTGGTGGTGGCGTTAAAGCTGGAATTGAGGGGCACTTGTCGGTTCATTGGACGTTCCTCGCTGCGGTTGGCTGTGACACTGGGAGTGTAAGTCGGTGCTATCAGCGGCTGAATGCAACAAAAACCTAATTTCTGTCGCCATCGTCCTAACGCCTTTGGCTGGAGCATCGCACGGGCTATGCTCTTGAAAGGACCTTAGGGGGAGAGGGTATGGATCCTTTATCGGAAGTGCTGGCACCATTGAACAGCCAAAATGCATTTTTCGGCGGCCTGAAGGCCGGCGGCGACTGGGCCGTTCATTTTCCCGCTCCGCAAGGCGGGAAGTTCAACGCGGTGGTGCGTGGCGGCTGTTGGCTGGCGGCGGAAGGGCTGGCTGAACCGCTGTGGCTGGCGGCCGGCGACTGTTTACTGCTGACTCGTAGCCTGCCGCTGACCGTCGGCAGTGACTTGTCACTGCCGGCGCTCGACGCAGACGCGCTTTATCTGCAGGCGAAAAACGGCATGGCGAGCTGCGGCGAGGGGGAAACGTGCCTGTTTATCGGCGGTCGTTTTAGCTTTGGCCAGGAAGTGGAGCGGTTGTTTGGCAGCCTGCCCGCGCTGATGGTGATCCGCGGGGGTACGGAAGAGGCGGCCGTGCTGCAATGGGCGCTGCAACGGCTGGCGGATGAGCTGGTTAGGCCTTCACCGGGCAGTACGTTGATGACGCATCATCTGGGGCAAATCATGTTGACCCAGGCGCTGCGGATATACCTGATGGGGGAGGAGAGCGCGGCGTCGGGTTGGCTGCCCGCCTTGTTCGATCCGCGCATCGGCGCCGCGATGCAGGCAGTGCACGCCGATCCCGCCCGGCGCTGGACGGTGGCGTCGCTGGCCGCCGCTGCTAGCGTTTCTCGCTCGACGCTGGCGTTGCGCTTCAAGCAGAAGGCCGGTATGGCTCCGCTGGAGTATGTGTCGCGATGGCGCATGCTGCTGGCGACGCGGGCTTTGCGTACCGGCAGCGAACCGGTGTCCACCATCGCGCAGCGTTTGGGATACGATTCAGACAGCGCGTTCAGCCACGCCTTTAAGCGCATGATGGCATGCTCGCCGCGCGACTATCGCCGGACACGGGAATAAAAAAAGGCGCCGCATGCGGCGCCTTGGGTATTACTTGGCGATCTTCTTGTACTTGATGCGGTGCGGCTCGAGCGCGTCGGCGCCCAGCGTACGCTTCTTGTACTCTTCGTACTCGGTGAAGTTGCCTTCGAAGAATTCCACCTTGCCCTCGTCCTGGTAGTCCAGGATGTGGGTGGCGATACGGTCGAGGAACCAACGGTCGTGCGAGATCACCATGGCGCAGCCAGGGAATTCCAGCAGGGCGTTTTCCAGCGCGCGCAGGGTTTCGATATCCAGGTCGTTGGTTGGTTCATCGAGCAGCAGTACGTTGCCGCCAACCTGCAGCAGCTTGGCCAGGTGCAGACGGCCACGCTCACCGCCGGACAGCTCGCCTACGCGTTTGCCCTGATCGACGCCCTTGAAGTTGAAGCGGCCGACATAGGCGCGGCTCGGCATCTCGGTGTTGCCGATGCGCATGATGTCCTGCCCGCCGGAGACTTCTTCCCACACGGTTTTCGAGCCGTCCATGCTGTCGCGGAACTGATCGACGGACGCCAGCTTGACGGTATCGCCCAGCACGATGCTGCCGGAATCAGGCTGCTCCTGACCGGACATCATGCGGAACAGCGTGGATTTACCCGCGCCGTTCGGGCCGATGATGCCGACGATTGCCCCTTTCGGCACCGAGAACGACAGGTCGTCGATCAGCAGGCGGTCGCCGTAGGACTTGCGCAGGTTGCTGACTTCGACCACTTTATCGCCCAGGCGTGCGCCAGGCGGAATGAACAGTTCGTTGGTTTCGTTACGTTTCTGGTATTCGGTGTTGTTCAGCTCTTCGAAGCGGGCCAAGCGGGCCTTGCCTTTGGACTGACGGCCTTTGGCACCCTGACGCACCCACTCCAGCTCTTTCTCGATCGACTTGCGACGAGCGGCTTCGGCGGACGCTTCCTGTGCCAGACGCGCGTCTTTCTGCTCCAGCCAGGAGGAGTAGTTGCCTTCCCACGGAATGCCTTCGCCGCGGTCCAGTTCGAGGATCCAGCCGGCTACGTTATCCAGGAAGTAACGGTCGTGGGTGATCGCCACCACGGTGCCTTCAAAGTCGTGCAGGAAGCGTTCCAGCCAGGCCACGGACTCGGCGTCCAGGTGGTTGGTCGGTTCGTCCAGCAGCAGCATGTCCGGCTTTTCGAGCAGCAGGCGGCACAGCGCTACGCGGCGGCGCTCACCCCCGGACAGATGGGCGATTTTGGCGTCCCAGTCCGGCAGGCGCAGCGCATCGGCGGCGCGTTCCAGCTGCGTATTGAGGTTGTGACCGTCGTGCGCCTGAATGATCTCTTCCAGGCGGCCCTGTTCGGCGGCCAGCTTGTCGAAGTCTGCGCCTTCTTCCGCGTACAGCGCGTACACTTCGTCCAGGCGTTTCAGCGCGCCGACCACTTCCGCCAGCGCTTCTTCCACCGACTCACGCACGGTGTGTTCAAGGTTAAGCTGCGGCTCCTGCGGCAGGTAACCGATCTTGATGCCCGGCTGCGGGCGTGCTTCCCCTTCGATATCGGTATCGATGCCGGCCATGATGCGCAGCAGGGTAGACTTACCGGCGCCGTTCAGGCCCAGTACGCCAATTTTGGCCCCAGGGAAGAAGCTCAGGGAGATGTTTTTCAAAATATGACGCTTCGGCGGTACTACCTTGCCGACGCGGTGCATGGTATAGACGTATTGAGCCACGTTGCTCTAAGCCTCTTTATATCAGTATTTATAGGATGTCTGGCGGCATGAGTGTAGCCCGTTTCGATCTCGGATCCCAGACATCGCTCAGCGATCGCTAAGTATAAACGTTTATGCGCCGATAAAGGCGCATATTGGTGGCTTATGGCGTGACGACGATCGCGACGCGGCGGTTTTCCGCGCGGCCGCTGGAGGTGCGGTTGTCGGCAACGGGATCGCGCTTGCCCATGCCGCGGGTTTCGATATTGGCGCGCGGAATGCCGACGCTGGCCAGCAGATCGGCCACCGCATCGGCGCGGCGCAGGGAGAGCTGATCGTTATAGCTGTCTTCACCGTAGTTGTCGGTATGGCCGTCCAGGCGGAACTTGGTGATGCCGACGCTCAACAGCGCACGGCCCATCTTCTGCACCGTCTCGGTGCTTTCCGGGTTCAGCTTGCCGATGTTGTTGCCGAACAGCACTTTATCCGACAGGCCGAACTCCCAGCCGTTGTCGGTCAGTTTGAAGCCCTGCGATTGCAACAGCGCGACCTGTTCGGGCGTCAGGCCCTGCGGTTTGCTCTGGCAGCCGGCGAGCGCCAGCAGGGCGACGAACATCATCGCCAGCAGTGAAAAACGACCTTTAAACAGTTGCTGTATCATAGTCAAAATCCCTAGTTCAAGTGTTATAGCCGGGGCTCTTATTTATGTATAGCCAGCCGCCAGCCTCCATTATAACGATGCTTTGCCTGATACATCGCATCGTCAGCTTCGTGCAAAAGACCCTGAGGCGTCGACGCGTGATCAGGGTACAGCGCAATGCCGATACTCAGAGAGGTAATGACCGCCTCGTCGTTCGGTAAAATGACCGGTTGCGTCATGCAGTCGATGATGTTGTCAGCGATCTGCAAGACATCTTCCGTGCCGTGTACCGGCGCCAGCAGCACGGCGAATTCATCCCCGCCCAGACGCGCGACCAGATCGGTCTCGCGCAGCTGCGCGCGAATGCGTCCGGCAATGGTGGTCAGCACCGCATCGCCTGCGGCGTGGCCGTAACTGTCGTTCACTTCCTTGAAACGATCGCCGTCGATAAACAGCACCGCCAATTTCGCCGGCGGTTCGATATCGCCCAGCGCCCGGCTCAGTCGTCCTTCGAAGAAGGCGCGGTTCGGCAAGCCGGTCAGGCTGTCGTGCGTCGCCCGGTGAGCCAGCGAATCGTTCTCCTGCTTCAGATGTGCCTGCCAGGCCTCCAGCTCGTCGAGCAAGCCGTTGAAATCGTTGCTGAGCTCATGCAGCTCGGCGATTGGCGCCGACGGCACCCGCAGGCCGAAGGTGCGATCGCGGCGCACCGCGTGCGCCACGTTGGCGATATCGTCCAACGAACGGACGATGCCGGCCAGCATGCGGCGCGACAACACCAGGGCGCACAGGGTACTGAGCACCATGCAGGCGATCATGCCGACCAGGCCGCGCAACAGGAAACGCAGCAGGCTGCCGCCGTTGCCGCTCAACCAGACCTGGCCGACCTGTTTGCCCTCGTGAGAGATAGGCAAAATGACCGGCTCGGGCAGCGCCCAGTGCGCAACGATTTGTTCCAGACCGTGCAGCGGACCGTCGGTGGGGTGACGCCAACTGGCCAACATCTTGCCTTTATTATCCAGAATGCGCGCCTCCAGGATCTCTTCGTTGGAGGAGATCAACATCAGCGCCTCGCGCGCGGCGGTGCGGTCTTCAAACACCACGGCGGCCTCGACGGTATAGCTGATGGAGCGTGCGATCAGGTGCAGGTTGTGGTTGGCGTAAGCGCGCAGCGCAAACAGCGCCACCAGCGTCAGAAAGATGCCGGCGGTACCGACGGCGATCAGCGCCAGCCCAAGATGCACCCGCTGCAGCACCCGGCCCAATGTCGGGCGCGCATTGCCAGAACGGTTTCTACGCAACAGCCTCATAGCGGCGGCGCCTGTTTGCGTGCCAGCTGCAGCACGTTGGGGTGGACGCGCACGCCGCTGCGTGCCAGGGCGTCCAGGTTGACCTTGAAACTGGCCTGATCCCCATCGATAAGCAGGCAAAATGCGCTGCCGGCGGAGCATTCGCTATCGTTCTCGCTGATGCTGAGAATGGAGTTGCCGGAAATGCGCTGCATGAAATTTTGTCTCTGCGCGGCGTTGATGTTCCCTAAATAGATGACATCACAGCCGGTACTCAACGTTGGGCTGTCAAACGGTACGCGTTCGGTTTTAATCGGACGCGGCGCGCTCAGCAGGATCGGATCGAACAGCCCTTCGGCATACTGGGTGGGTGCGGTCACGCACAAGCGGATCGGATTGGGCTCACGCGACCAGCGGGCGTAGCTGATGATGCCGACCACCACGGTCGTCACGGCGTGCGTACGCTTTTGATAGGGATCATCGGCGGCGTGCGCAGGCCCGGGCAACGTCAGCAGCACCAACAACACGATCAGTAGCAGGCGGCCGATATTCAGGCGTGCGTCAAGGAAGCCCGGCACGGGGCTTTTTGCGCAACGCATCGCTATCGCGGTTTTATTCGCCATCTTCACCCGCCATTCCGGCCTGATCCACCGCCCGCAGGCCGTGGCCTGACAAGGAAAAATCCGGCCCGCTTGAAGGGACAATCGTTTTGCTGAAAGCTGTCAGTCGCACTGCCTAATGAACACTATCTAACCCATAATTGGCGCGGATTGTATTATAAGATGCCTTCGTTGGGCGCTTTATGTGCTGTTTTCTCGGAATTATCCTACTTATTTTTGATAGTATAAAAATGCCTACCCGGGTTTGCCACCGCTTTTCTGCAAAGTTGGCGCGTTTGGCCAGCTGTCAGGCGATTTGCGCAACGGCGCTGCCATCTTATAAATGCAATAATGTGATAGCTAATAATTAAAAAATATTTTACTTCCCCAATAAACGCCGAAGCAGCTAATAAAAATCCGGTAGCCAGAAATATTCCGCCGGCCTGATTTGTCAGCCAAAGTAAACGTTTTTTACCTGGCTCCCGTCATGACGATACACTTCTTCTTCTACAGTATTGAATGGATAAGCGATTGCGCTGTCTATGGTAGATATCTGCGACCGGGCCGTGCGCCCGGCATTATTTTGTCCCGCGGCGCTGTGGCGCGGCGGTCACCGGGGAGCTGGGCGGCTCCCGCGGTACAACCAGTGAGGAAAGAGCGAGGATGGTCAAGGTGGACAAGCGACGGCTGTTGGCAATGGGCCTGTGCCTGACGGCGTTTTCAGGCGCGGCACTGGCGGATTCTCTGGATGCGCAACGTCAGCGCTACCAGCAGATCAAGCAGGCGTGGGACGGCAATCAGATGGATGTGGTGGCGCAGCTGATGCCGACGCTGCGCGATTACCCGCTTTATCCTTACCTGGAATACCGCAAGCTGACACAGGATCTGAGCCAGGCGGGGTTCTCCGAGGTGAACGACTTTATCAAGCGCAACCCGACGCTGCCGCCGGCGAAATCACTGGCGCCACGCTTCGTCAATGAGCTGGCGCGGCGCGAAGACTGGCGCACCCTATTGGCCTTCAGTCCGCAGCCGCCCAAACCGGTGGCGGCGCGCTGCAACTATTACTACGCCAAGTGGGCCACCGGCGACCAGCAGGCGGCCTGGAGCGGCGCCGACGAACTGTGGCTGAACGGCAAAACGCTGCCGGGCGCCTGCGATCGGCTGTTCAGCGTCTGGCGCGGCGCAGGCAAGCAGACGCCGCTGGATATTCTGGCGCGCATGAAGCTGGCGTTGAAAGAGGGCAACAGTTCGCTGGTCAGCAACCTTTACAGCCAGCTGCCGGCCGACTATCAAACCATGGGTAACGCCCTGGTGCGCTTGCAAAACGATCCGACCACCGTGGAAGCCTTTGCCCGCAGCGTGGGGCCGACCGATTTCACCCGCGCTGCCACCGGCATCGCCTTTGAACGCCTGGCGCGGCAGGATGTGGAAAACGCGCGGGCGATGATCCCGACGCTCGCGCGGCTGCAGAAAATGAGCGATGACGAGCGGCTGGGGCTGGAAGAGGCGGTGGCCTGGCGCCTGATGGGCAGTGACGCTACCTATGAACAGGCGCAGTGGCGCGATCAGGTGATTCTGCGCAGCCGTTCGCCTTCGCTGCTGGAGCGCCGGGTGCGTATGGCGCTGGGCAACGGCGATCGGCAAGGTGTCGCGACCTGGCTGGCCCGTCTGCCGGAAGCGTCGCGCAACAAGGATGAGTGGCGCTACTGGCGCGCCAGTCAGCTGATGGACGAAGGGAAACGCGCCGAAGGCGAGGAGATATTGCGTAACCTGATGACCGAACGCGGCTTCTATCCGATGGTGGCGGCGCAGAAGCTGAAGGCCACTTATCCGGTGATGGTGGCGGTGGCAGCCAAGCCGCGCGCGTCGCTGACCGACGGGCCGGAAGTCGCCCGGGTGCGCGAGCTGATGTACTGGAATATGGACAACCTGGCCCGCAGCGAGTGGGGCTCTTACGTCGCCAGCCGCAGCCGGCCGGAACAAGAGGCGCTGGCGCGCTACGCCTTTGAGCAAAAATGGGCCGATCTGAGCGTGCAGGCGACCATCGTCGGCAAGCTGTGGGATCATCTGGAGGAGCGCTTCCCGGTAGCCTGGCCGCAGGAGTTCCGCCGTGCCACCGATGACAAGGGGATCACCACCAGCTACGCGATGGCGATAGCGCGTCAGGAAAGCGCCTGGAATCCGAAGGCGCAGTCGCCGGTTGGCGCTACCGGCCTGATGCAGGTGATGCCGCGCACCGCGCAGCATACGGTGCAGATGTTCAATATTCCCGGTTACGTCGGCCCGAGCCAGCTGTTCGATCCGCAGACCAACATCACCATCGGCACCAGCTATCTGGAGTCGGTCTATCAGCAGTTCGGCCGCAACCGTATCCTGTCGAGCGCCGCCTATAACGCTGGCCCGTCGCGTGTGAACACCTGGCTGGGCAACAGCGCGGGGCGTATCGATCCGGTGGCGTTCATCGAAAGTATTCCGTTCTCGGAAACCCGCGGCTACGTCAAGAATGTACTGGCCTACGATGCGTTTTACCGCTATCTGACGCACCGGCCGGCCAAGGTGCTGACCGACGCCGAGTGGCAGAGACGTTATTGATTTTGACGGCCCTATGGTATGCTGCTGTACTAGTTAAATAGTATGGTGGCTGCCATGACGCAATTATCGTTAAACGACCCCGCTCTTTCAGAACAAGGCAATGAGGATTGGCTGCGCTTCGTCGCGCTGCTGCAGAATTCGTTTGCGCAAGAACTGCATCAGCCGCTGCTGCAACTGATGCTGACGCCGGACGAGCGCACCGCGCTGGGCACCCGGGTGCGGATCATTCAGGAACTGATGCGCGGCGAGATGAGCCAGCGCGAGCTGAAAAATGAACTGGGCGCGGGGATCGCCACCATCACCCGCGGCTCGAACAGCCTGAAAGCGGCTTCACCCGAGCTGAAACAGTGGCTCGAGCAGCAGCTGTTGCATGACGCGCCCTAGCTGGCTCGGTGCTATGTGCTATGTGCTATGTGCTATTGCTGATAGATGGCGTTGTGAAACGGCACCAGCGCCAGCAGCAGCGCCTGGTGGTAAACGCTGGTGCGGCTCAGCTGGCCGTCGGTGAAGACGCCGATGGCGCCGCCCTGGCGCTTCACCTCGGCATTGCCGGTGATCGCCGCCATTTCGCTGCCCAATTCGCGACCGGCGCGAATACCTTGTAAGATGACTTCCGGCAGCATCAGGCTCGCCGAGCGGGATTCGCCGCGGATGTGTGGGTTCTCGATGGTCATCCAGGCGAAGGTCATATTCTCTTCAATCCCGGCTTCCACGCCGACCCAAAAATCGGCCTCGGGCCTGACCTGGCGCGCTTCCATGACGCGTTGACGCGAGCCGGTGCGGGTTTCGTGATTGCCTATCGGCTGCAGCGAGACGCCGCTGGCGACGTCAACGGATTCAATGCGGTATTGGCCTGCGCCAAAGACGTCATCGAAGGCCAGTTGAATAGCCTTGATCTTTGCCGGGTTGGTAGTTGCAGCGACAACATGGTACATAACGGGTTTGATATCCTTCTGGCCGATACGCCGGGCAGCGGCAAAAGCGCCGCCGGGCCGGGGATAAACGCAAATTTCACGCAGTATAACGGAAAACAAAAATGTTACAGGTATACCTCGTTCGCCATGGCGAAACGGAATGGAACGCGGCTCGCCGCATCCAGGGTCAGTCCGACAGCCCGTTAACCGCCATGGGTGAACACCAGGCCCGTCTGGTCGCCAGGCGTGTCAGCAAAGAAGGCATTACGCACATCATTACCAGCGATCTGGGGCGCACGCGCCGCACCGCGCAGATCATCGCCGAAGCCTGTGGCTGCGAAGTGATTGGCGATCCGCGTTTGCGTGAGCTGCACATGGGGGTTCTGGAAGAACGCCTGATCGACAGTTTGACGCCGCAGGAAGAGCAGTGGCGCAAACAGATGGTCGATGGTACTCCTGACGGCCGTATCCCTCAAGGCGAATCCATGGAGGAGCTGGGCGAGCGCATGCGCGCCGCGCTGGAGAGCTGCCTGATGCTGCCGGAAGGCAGCAAGCCGCTGCTCGTCAGTCATGGCATCGCGCTGGGGTGTTTGATCAGTACGGTGCTGGGGCTGCCGGCCTATGCGGAACGCCGCCTGCGTTTGCGCAACTGCTCACTGTCGCGCGTCGATCACCAGCAGAGCCCGTGGCTGGCTTCCGGCTGGATCGTGGAAACGGCGGGCGATGTCACGCATCTGGACATGCCCGCGTTGGATGAACTGCAGCGTTAACGCCGAATCGGGATCAGGTAATCGCACTTGATCTCGATAGGTGCCTGATGCGGACGGCGCTCGCCTTTCGGGTAGAAGCGTTCGATGTCGTGCCCTTTGCGACGTGTCAGCTGGAGCGCCGGCAGGCAGGTGCCGTAGACCGTCAGAATAAAGTCTTGCAGTCCCTCGGTGGGCCCTTCGTAGCTGAACATCGCAAACTCACCGCCCGGCAACACCAGCGGCTGGCCTTCCTGTACCTTGTCAGGCACCTGATCCGGTTCCAGCGCCGTGGTGTACAGCACTTCCTGTTCGTCGTCCTTCTCCTGGCTTGGTCGCGAGTGGTGCAGCCCGTACAGCACCGGCGGCAGGGTTTCGACGTCACCGAGGAACTGACGCCAGAACTGCGAGCGTAGTTCGGTGCGCACCGTGGTGATCTGTTCCAGCGTACAGGAGTAGCTTTGGGTCAGGCCGACCAGATGCTTGTCCGGCAGCGAGACGAATTCCGGTTGCGGCAGGGTGAAGGCCCCCAGACGGATCGGCGGACAGATGCCGAATGCGTTCCAGTCTTCGGCGCGGCGGTACAGCGCCGGCGTTTGCGCAAACTGTTTTTTGAAGGCGCGGGTGAAGGTCTGCTGCGAGTCGAAGCGATATTGCAGGGCAATATCCAAAATCGGCCGGCTGGTCAAACGCAGCGCGACGGCGGCTTTGGACAGCCTTCTTGCCCGGATGTAAGCACCGATGGCATTACCGGTAATATCTTTGAACATCCGTTGCAGATGCCATTTGGAGTAGCCGGCCTTGGCCGCCACGTTATCCAGCGACAAGGGTTGGTCCAAATGGCTTTCCAGCCAGCTAAGCAGATCACGAATGATACCGGCTTGATCCATAGATCTTCCTCGTAAAGCTTGGGGGTAGGAACCCGAACTGTTGATTCGTCACGCTGGTGCTGCGCTATCAGACCGATCCATGAGCCATTATGCGTTGCACTCTTTGCCTCTGCTGCGCATGCCGCGCCAGAGTTGGATTGGGGTACACCGTAGTGGGCGCAAAGAAATAACGACGCCGCATCATAGCAATTTTTTTACTCCGCGACTCTCAAAGATTTTTGTCACGCTCTGTGCTAAAACGGACGGTGCGGACCCGTAAAAAACCGATTCCGTGAGCTTAGACATAAATGATGGCGATCGCCGAACCTATTTTTGCGGCAAAGTTATATCGGAGTTAAGTAAATGAAAAAAGGCTGGATATTTTTATTCGGTTTGGTTTGCGCAACCGTTGGTAGCGCGCAGGCGGAGCAGGTGGGCTCCGTTGATACGGTGTTTAAATTGTTGGGGCCGGACCACAAAATCGTGGTGGAAGCGTTCGACGATCCGGATGTTAAAAATGTAACTTGTTATATCAGCCGCGCCAAAACCGGCGGCATCAAAGGCGGCCTGGGGCTGGCGGAAGACACCGCCGACGCGGCCATTTCCTGCCAGCAGGTGGGGCCTATCGAGCTGAGCGACAAGATCAAAAACGGCAAAGCGGAAGGCGAGGTGGTGTTCCAGAAACGCACCTCGCTGGTGTTCAAGAAGCTGCAGGTGGTACGCTTCTACGACGCCAAGCGCAATTCGCTGATTTACCTGAGCTACTCCGACAAGGTGATCGACGGCTCGCCGAAGAACGCACTGAGCGCGGTGCCGATCATGCCGTGGGCCGAGACGAAATAAAAAAACGGGGTTCAGCATGCTGAACCCCGTTTTCATGACGGCAGGCCGGAATTACTCTTCCAGATCGCCGCAGAAGCGGTAGCCTTCGCCGTGAATGGTGGCGATGATTTCCGGCGTGTCCGGCGTCGATTCGAAGTGTTTGCGAATGCGACGGATGGTGACGTCCACGGTGCGGTCATGCGGCTTCAGCTCGCGGCCGGTCATTTTCTTCAGCAGTTCGCCGCGGGACTGGATCTTGCCCGGGTTTTCGCAGAAGTGCAGCATGGCGCGGAATTCGCTGCGCGGGAGCTTATACTGTTCGCCGGCCGGGCTGATCAGCGAGCGGCTGTTGATGTCCAGCTCCCAACCGTTGAACTTGTAGCTCTCGACCAGGCGGCGTTCTTCGCCGAGGCTGCCCAGGTTCATGGTGCGCGACAGCAGGTTGCGTGCGCGGATGGTCAATTCACGCGGGTTGAACGGCTTGGTGATGTAATCGTCGGCGCCGATTTCCAGGCCGAGGATTTTGTCCACTTCGTTATCGCGACCGGTCAGGAACATCAAGGCGACGCTGGCCTGTTCACGCAGTTCGCGCGCCAACAGCAGGCCGTTTTTGCCTGGCAGGTTGATGTCCATGATGACCAGATTGATATCATTTTCAGACAGGATATTGTGCATCTCTGCACCATCATTGGCTTCATGAACAATGTAGCCTTCCGCCTCGAAAATGCTCTTCAGGGTGTTACGAGTGACTAACTCGTCTTCGACAATCAGAATGTGCGGGGTCTGCATATTTGCTACCTAAAATTGCCAACAAAATAGAAAATAGGAAGTACAGAAGTCTTTGTTTTCTTAGAGGAGGGCAGAGATAGCGCCACGTTCCCTCTCAGCAAATGACTAAAGTACGTAAACTCGTTCTTGATGCACTTTCCATCTCATGTCAACAAGATCGCTAGCCTGGTGGGGATGCTGTTCCCTACAACCCCTGGGGTGCCAAATTGGCGCATATCCTAACCCCATTAACAGCAATATAACAGCGCGTGCCGAATTCATCACCCAACAAAACTACGCTTTGTTGACATATATCAAATTCAATTGTAGCACGTTAACAGATTTGTGAAAAACACTTACAGAAATGCCAGTTTAAGTCACAGAACCTCAAATTCTGTGAACGATTCAGCATTATCCGGCCCGATAGGATACAATTATTCGCTTATTGATCATCGCTTTGTTTTAACTCATTGATAAATAAATGCAGTAAAACATAAGAACGAATAATGACTATTACGACGGGTTTATTAGCTCAACGAGCCGTTTAATCTTGTTTGTTGCTATTAACGCGTTTATTGTTACGCAATTGTAAATATAAGCGGGCGCTGCGCCACCGTCAAAACGCAGGCCCGCCTTCGGTGGAAAAGTGATGCAGCTTCATATTGTTTTAGTGGCTCCGGCGCGGCCGGAAAATGTCGGCGCGGCGGCGCGTGCGATGAAAACCATGGGCTTCACGTCGCTGCGCATCGTCGACAGCGAGGCGCACCTACAGCCGGCGGCACGCTGGGTGGCACACGGTGCCGGCGAGATCCTCGACGGCGTGCAAACGTTCGCCACGCTGGAGCAGGCGCTGGCGGACGTGGATTTCACCGTCGCCACCACCGCTCGCAGCCGCGCGCGTTTTCACTACTACTGCACGCCGCCCGAGCTGCTGGAACAGTTGAGTGAGCGTAAGCAGTGGGTCGGCCAGGCCGCGCTGGTGTTCGGCCGTGAAGATTCCGGCCTGACCAACGAAGAACTGGCGCTGGCGGATTTGCTGACCGGCGTGCCGATGCAGGCAGACTATCCGTCGCTTAACCTGGGCCAGGCGGTGATGGTGTACTGCTACCAACTGGCGAGCTTGATGGGCGTCAGCACGCCGCAGGAAACGGCGGCGTCGGAAGGGCCGCTCAAGGCGCTGCGCCACCGCGCCGATGCCTTGTTGAACGCATTGGATGTCGGCGATGACCAAAAATTGCGCGACTGGCTGCACCAGCGACTCGGCGCACTGCAACAGCGAGATACGGCGATGTTGCATACGCTGCTGCACGACATCGAAAAAAAACTCGCCAAGTGATAGCGGCTCCATCGGACGGTTACCCAGCGTGATCCACTAGTAAATCGGCTTTAAGTTGTTTTTTTGTTCTGTCGTTTTGCTTTTCACCTCCGATATCGCGCAATGTCGCCGCTGAGCGGAAAATAAGCAAAAAAAAGAAATCGTTTGACTTGGGATCGCGATTGCTTTAACCAATAGAGGGGACAGAGTATTTCATGAGACAGACAGACAACATGCGCAATTTCAGCCTGAAAACCACAATTATTACCACCACCGATACCACAGGTAACGGGGCGGGCTGACGCGCACAGGAAACACAGAAAAAAGCCCGCACCTAATCAGTGCGGGCTTTTTTTTCGGCTTAAATTCGGAGAGATCACACATGCGAGTGCTGAAATTTGGCGGAACCTCGGTGGCGAATGCAGAACGTTTTCTGCGCGTTGCCGACATCATGGAGAGTAATGCGCGTCAGGGACAGGTAGCCACGGTCTTGTCCGCCCCCGCAAAGATCACCAACCATCTGGTGGCGATGATCGACAAAACGGTGGCGGGTCAGGACATTCTGCCGAATATCAGCGACGCCGAGCGGATCTTTGCCGATCTGCTGAGCGGCCTGGCGCAGGCGCTGCCGGGCTTTGAATACGACAGGCTGAAAGGCGTGGTCGATCAGGAGTTCGCGCAGCTCAAACAGGTGCTGCACGGCGTTTCGCTGCTGGGGCAGTGCCCGGACAGCGTGAACGCGGCGATCATCTGCCGCGGCGAAAAGCTCTCCATCGCCATCATGGAAGGGGTGTTCCGCGCCAAGGGCTATCCGGTCACGGTGATCAACCCGGTAGAGAAGTTGCTGGCGCAGGGACACTACCTGGAGTCTACCGTGGACATCGCCGAGTCCACGCTGCGCATCGCCGCGGCGGCGATCCCGGCCGACCACATCGTGCTGATGGCTGGTTTCACCGCCGGCAACGACAAGGGCGAGCTGGTGGTGCTGGGCCGCAACGGCTCCGACTATTCCGCTGCGGTGCTGGCCGCCTGCCTGCGCGCCGACTGTTGCGAGATCTGGACCGACGTCGACGGCGTGTATACCTGCGATCCGCGCACCGTGCCGGACGCCAGGCTGCTGAAATCGATGTCGTACCAGGAGGCGATGGAGCTCTCCTATTTCGGCGCCAAAGTGCTGCATCCTCGCACCATCACGCCGATTGCCCAGTTCCAAATCCCTTGCCTGATTAAAAACACCTCCAACCCGCAGGCCCCCGGCACGCTGATCGGCAAAGACAGCACCGATGACGCGATGCCGGTGAAAGGCATCACCAACCTGAACAACATGGCGATGATCAACGTCTCCGGCCCGGGCATGAAAGGCATGGTCGGCATGGCCGCGCGGGTGTTCGCCGTGATGTCGCGCGCCGGCATTTCGGTGGTGCTGATCACCCAATCCTCTTCCGAATACAGCATCAGCTTCTGCGTGCCGCAGGGCGAACTGCAGCGCGCCCGCCGCGCGCTGGAGGAGGAGTTCTATCTGGAGTTGAAAGACGGCGTGCTGGATCCGCTGGACGTCATGGAACGCCTGGCGATCATCTCGGTGGTCGGCGACGGCATGCGCACCCTGCGTGGCATCTCCGCGCGATTCTTCTCCGCGCTGGCGCGCGCCAACATCAATATCGTCGCCATCGCCCAGGGCTCTTCCGAGCGTTCAATTTCGGTGGTGGTCAGCAATGATTCCGCCACCACCGGCGTGCGCGTCAGCCACCAGATGCTGTTCAACACCGATCAGGTGATCGAAGTGTTCGTCATCGGCGTCGGCGGCGTCGGCGGGGCGCTGATCGAGCAAGTCTACCGCCAGCAGCCGTGGCTGAAGCAAAAACATATCGACCTGCGGGTGTGCGGCATCGCCAACTCGCGCGTGATGCTGACCAACGTGCACGGCATCGCGCTGGACAGCTGGCGCGACGAGCTGGCCGGCGCGCAGGAGCCGTTCAATCTCGGCCGCCTGATCCGGCTGGTGAAGGAGTATCACCTACTGAACCCGGTGATCGTCGACTGTACCTCCAGCCAGGCGGTGGCCGATCAGTATGTGGATTTCCTGGCGGACGGTTTCCACGTGGTGACGCCGAACAAAAAGGCCAACACCTCGTCGATGAACTATTATCAGCAACTGCGCGCGGCGGCCGCCGGTTCGCACCGCAAGTTCCTTTACGACACCAACGTCGGTGCCGGTTTGCCGGTGATTGAGAACCTGCAAAACCTGCTGAACGCCGGCGATGAGCTGGTGCGCTTCTCCGGCATCCTGTCCGGGTCGCTGTCCTTTATCTTCGGCAAGCTGGACGAAGGGCTGTCGCTGTCGGCGGCGACCCTGCAGGCCCGGGCCAACGGCTACACCGAACCGGATCCGCGCGACGATCTGTCCGGTATGGACGTGGCGCGCAAGCTGCTGATCCTGGCGCGCGAGGCCGGTTACAAGCTGGAGCTGAGCGATATCGAGGTTGAGTCGGTGCTGCCGCCGTCCTTCGACGCGTCGGGCGATGTGGATCAGTTCCTGGCGCGGCTGCCGGAGCTGGATAAAGAGTTCGCGCGCAACGTGGCCAACGCCGCCGAACAAGGCAAGGTGCTGCGCTATGTCGGCCTGATCGACGAAGGGCGCTGCAAGGTGCGCATCGAGGCGGTGGACGGCAACGATCCGTTGTATAAAGTGAAGAACGGCGAGAACGCGCTGGCCTTCTACAGCCGCTATTATCAGCCGCTGCCGCTGGTGCTGCGCGGCTACGGCGCCGGTAACGATGTGACCGCAGCGGGCGTGTTTGCCGATCTGCTGCGCACACTGTCATGGAAGTTGGGAGTTTAATATGGTTAAGGTGTATGCACCGGCCTCGATCGGTAACGTCAGCGTCGGTTTCGATGTGCTGGGCGCGGCGGTTTCGCCGATCGACGGCACGCTGCTGGGCGACTGCGTCAGCGTAGAGGGTGCCGAGACGTTCAGTTTGCAGAATGCCGGGCGCTTCGTCAGCAAGCTGCCGGCCGAGCCGAAAGAGAACATCGTTTATCAATGCTGGGAGCGTTTCTGCCAGGAGATCGGCCGCGAAGTGCCGGTGGCGATGCGGTTGGAAAAGAACATGCCGATCGGATCGGGGCTGGGTTCCAGCGCCTGTTCGGTGGTCGCCGGGCTGATGGCGATGAACGAATTCTGCGATCGGCCGCTGGATAAGACGACGCTGCTCGGCCTGATGGGCGAGCTGGAAGGCCGCATTTCCGGCAGCGTGCATTACGACAACGTGGCGCCATGCTACCTGGGCGGCCTGCAGCTGATGCTGGAAGAAGAAGGTATCATCAGCCAGGAGGTGCCGTGCTTCGACGATTGGCTGTGGGTCATGGCCTATCCGGGCATCAAGGTCTCCACCGCCGAAGCGCGCGCCATTTTACCCGCGCAATACCGTCGTCAGGATTGCATCAGCCACGGCCGCTATCTGGCCGGCTTTATCCATGCCTGCCACACCCGGCAGCCGCAGCTGGCCGCCAAATTGATGCAGGATGTGATCGCCGAACCGTACCGCACCCGGCTGCTGCCGGGCTTCGCCGAAGCGCGCAAGGCCGCTCAGGACATCGGTGCGCTGGCCTGCGGCATCTCCGGCTCCGGCCCGACGCTGTTCGCCGTCTGTAACGACGGCGCCACCGCGCAACGCATGGCCACCTGGCTGCAACAACACTATCTGCAAAACGACGAAGGTTTTGTTCATATTTGCCGTCTGGATACCGCAGGCGCTCGACTACTGGGATAACGCATGAAACTGTACAACCTTAAGGATCACAACGAGCAGGTGAGCTTCGCGCAGGCGATCAAACAAGGCCTGGGCAAGCAGCAGGGGCTGTTCTTCCCGCTGGAGCTGCCGGAGTTCGAACTGACCGAGATCGACCACCTGCTGGAGCAGGACTTTGTCACCCGCAGCAGCCGCATTCTGTCGGCCTTTATCGGCGAAGAGGTGCCGGAAGCGGCGCTGAAGAAACGCGTGCAGGCCGCCTTTGAGTTCCCGGCGCCGGTGGCGAAGGTGACCGAAGACGTTTCCTGTCTGGAGCTGTTCCACGGCCCGACGCTGGCGTTCAAAGACTTCGGCGGCCGCTTTATGGCGCAGATGCTGGCGGAAGTGGCCGGCGATCAGCCGGTGACCATTTTGACCGCCACCTCCGGCGACACCGGCGCCGCCGTGGCGCACGCCTTCTACGGCCTGAAGAACGTCCGGGTGGTGATCCTCTACCCGCAGGGCAAAATCAGTCCGCTGCAGGAGAAGCTGTTCTGCACCCTGGGCGGCAACATTCACACCGTCGCGATCGACGGCGACTTCGACGCTTGTCAGGCGCTGGTGAAGCAGGCGTTCGACGATCAGGAATTGAAAGACGCGCTGCACCTGAACTCGGCCAACTCGATCAACATCAGCCGTTTGCTGGCGCAGATCTGCTACTACTTCGAAGCGGTGGCGCAGCTGCCGCAGGAAGCGCGCAATCAGCTGGTGATTTCAGTGCCGAGCGGCAACTTCGGCGATCTGACTGCCGGGCTGCTGGCCAAGTCGCTGGGTCTGCCGGTGAAGCGCTTTATCGCCGCCACCAACGCCAACGACACCGTGCCGCGCTTCCTGACCAGTGGCCAGTGGCAGCCGCACGCCACGGTCGCGACGCTGTCCAACGCCATGGACGTCAGCCAGCCAAACAACTGGCCGCGCGTGGAAGAGCTGTTCCGTCGTAAGGTCTGGCAGCTGAAAGAGCTGGGCCACGCGGCCGTCAGCGATGAGACCACCAAGGAAACGATGCGTGAACTGGCCGAACTGGGCTATATCTCCGAACCGCACGCGGCTATTGCCTATCGCGCGCTGCGCGATCAGCTGCAGGAAGGGGAGTTCGGTCTGTTCCTTGGCACCGCGCATCCGGCCAAGTTTAAAGAGAGCGTAGAAGCGATCCTCGGCCAGGCACTGCCGTTGCCGAAAGCGCTGGCGCTGCGGGCCGATCTGCCGCTGCTGTCGCACACGCTGCCGGCCGGCTTCGGTGAGCTGCGCAAGTTCCTGATGGGGCTGCCAGCCTGAGGTTCGGCAGGCTAGAATGCGAAAAGCCGTCTTGCGACGGCTTTTTTTTATGCCTGCTCCGGGCGTTTGAACACCAGTTCATTGCCCTGCGAGGCGGCTTCGTCGAAGACGTAGCCTTCCAGGTTGAAGTCCACCAGCTGCTCGCTGCGCGTCAGGCGGTTCTTGATGATAAAGCGGCTCATCAACCCGCGCGCTTTCTTGGCGTAGAAGCTGATGACCTTGTACTTGCCGTTCTTCTCGTCGAGGAAGATCGGTTTGATCAGCGCGCCGTGCAGTTTGGCCGGTTTCACCGCCTTGAAATACTCGTCGGACGCCAGGTTGACCACCACGTCGTCGCCCTGTTGCTCCAGCGCTTCGTTGAGTTTTTGGGTGACTTTATCCCCCCAGAAGCTGTACAGGTCTTTGCCTTTCGGGTTTTCCAGCTTGATGCCCATCTCCAGCCGGTACGGCATCATCAGATCGAGCGGGCGCAGCACGCCATACAGGCCGGACAGCATGCGCAGATGCTGCTGGGCAAAATCGAAGTCAGCCTCGTTGAAATCCTGCGCCTGCAGGCCGGTGTAAACGTCGCCCTTGAACGCCAGCAGCGCCTGACGGGCATTGTCCGGGGTAAATTTCGGCTGCCACTCGCTAAAGCGCGCGGCGTTCAGCCCGGCCAGCTTGTCGCTGATGCTCATCAGGCTGGCGATTTGCGCCGGCGTCAGCTCGCGGCAAATTTTGATCAGCTGTTTCGACTTGTCCAGCAGTTCGGGCTGCGTGAAGCGTTCTGTCGCCAGCGGGCTGTCGTAATCGAGAGTTTTTGCAGGGGAAATAATAACGAGCATGGCCAGATCCTGTTTATCCAAGTGCGGATACTGTAGCAAAAAGCGCGGGAAAAAGGGGCAATCGGTCCAATAGGCAGGGGCGCGTATTGCACGCGCCCCGGAAAACTCAGCGCGGCGGCTTTTGGTCGTCCCACACGCCCGGCTCCAGCTGCGACTTCAGCTCCGGATAACGGTTGGCGTCGAAGGTCGGCAGCTTGCCCAGGCGGCGTTGGCGATGGTAATCGTCGGCCAGCTTCAGCGCCACCCGCGACAGCAGCAGGATCGCCGTCAGGTTGGTGATTGCCATCAGCGCCATGGAGGTATCCGCCATTTTCCACACCAGCGGCAGCTCCGCCAGCGCGCCGAACATCACCATGCCCAACGCCACGCAGCGGAAAATCAGCAGGCCACCCGGATGGTTGTGCTCGAGGAACACCAGGTTGCTCTCGGCATAGGCATAGTTGGCGATGATCGAGGTGAAGGCGAAGAAGAAAATGGCGATGGCGACGAACGGCGCTCCCCAGCTGCCGACGGCGGTCGACAGCGCGCGCTGGGTCAGATCGATGCCGCTGATGCTGTCGGTCGGCTGATCGAGTATGCCGGAAGAGAGGATGATCGCCGCAGTGGCGCTGCAGATAACGATGGTATCGATAAACACCCCGAGCATTTGCACGTAGCCTTGCGAAGCCGGATGCGGCGGATAAGGCGAGGCGGACGCCGCCGCGTTGGGCGCCGAGCCCATGCCGGCTTCGTTGGAGAACAGGCCGCGCTGCACGCCCTGGGTCATCGCCTGGGAGATGCCGTAACCGACGGCGCCGGCCGCGGCTTCCTGCAGGCCGAAGGCGCTTTTGAAGATCAGCGCCAGGATCGCCGGCATGTGTTCGATGTTATGGCCAATCACCCAGAGGGCCAACAACAGGTAGGCGCCGGCCATCAGCGGCACCACCAGCTCGGCCACTTTGGCGATGGAACGGATGCCGCCAAAGATCACCACGCCGCTCAGCAGCACCAGGCCGATGCCGACGTGCAGCGGCTGCAAATGGAAGGCGACGGCGGAGGCCTGGGCGATGGAGTTGGCCTGCACGGCGTTGAACACCAGACCGAACGCGATGATCAGAAAGATCGAGAACAGCACGCCCATCCAGCGCATGCCGAGGCCTTTTTCCATGTAGTAGGCCGGGCCGCCGCGGTAGTTGCCGTTATCGTCTTTGGTTTTGTAGAGCTGCGCCAGCGAGCTTTCGACAAATGAAGTGGCCATACCGATAAACGCCACCGCCCACATCCAGAAGATGGCGCCGGGGCCGCCGGCGGTCAGGGCGATGGCGACGCCGGTCAGGTTGCCGGTGCCGACGCGCGCCGCCAACGTGGTGCACAGCGCCTGGAAAGAGGAGATGCCGGCGCTGTCGCTTTTATTGCTGTTTTTCAACACCGAGAACATGTGGCTGAAGTGGCGGAGCTGGATAAAGCGGGTGCGCAACGTGAAGTAGATGCCGGTGCCGAGCAGCAGATAAATCAGCACCGACCCCCACAAAATATTGTTTATAAAGTTCATCAGGTCCGTCAAGGGATCCCTCCTCTTATCGAAATTTAATGCGCACCTTGCAGCATCCACCGCAGGTGAAAAACATTGGCCTATTTTTTACAAGAGCTTAGCTGGAATTGGTCCGGCGTCAGTCGATTAAGATTTTTCGCAGATTAGTGGCCGAATTGCATCAATTTTTTCGAATTTAACATAATTTATTCGGACAATAGCACGTTATTGCCTTTCCATCCGCTCGGTTATGGCGAAAGATATCGGCGTAAACGGTTGCTCGCCCAAGGATAAAACAGATGCTTGCGCGCCGCGGTTTTCCAGCCTTGCACCGGGCTTGGCGCATGTTATTATCAAGGGAGGGCATGGTTGAACAATGCCAAAAGTTCATGCACAAACGATGAGATAATGCCAACATGACCGACAAATTAACTTCCCTGCGCCAGTTGACCACGGTGGTTGCAGATACGGGTGATATCGCGGCAATGAAGCTGTATCAACCGCAGGACGCCACAACCAACCCTTCGCTGATCCTCAATGCAGCCCAAATTCCTGAATACCGCAAACTGATTGACGAAGCCATCGCCTGGGCGCGCGGCCAGAGCAGCGATCGCGAGCAGCAGATCGCCGACGCCGCCGACAAGCTGGCGGTCAACATCGGTCTGGAAATCCTCAAACTGGTTCCGGGCCGCATCTCCACCGAAGTGGATGCACGCCTGTCTTACGACACCGTCGCCAGCGTGGCCAAAGCCAAGCGCCTGATCAAACTGTACAACGAAGCCGGCATCAGCAACGATCGCATTCTGATCAAACTGGCCTCGACCTGGCAGGGCATCCGCGCGGCGGAGCAGCTGGAGAAAGAAGGTATCAACTGTAACCTGACGCTGCTGTTCTCCTTCGCTCAGGCTCGCGCCTGTGCCGAAGCCGGCGTTTACCTGATCTCGCCGTTCGTCGGCCGTATCCTCGACTGGTACAAAGCCAACGGCGACAAGAAAGAGTTCGCCCCGCACGAAGATCCGGGCGTGATCTCCGTGACCGAAATTTACCAGTACTACAAACAGCACGGTTACAACACCGTGGTGATGGGCGCCAGCTTCCGTAACGTCGGCGAAATCATCGAACTGGCCGGCTGTGACCGCCTGACCATCGCCCCTGCGCTGCTGAAAGAGCTGGCGGAGAGCGAAGGCGCGCTGGAGCGCAAACTGTCTTACACCGGTGAAGTGAAGGCGCGTCCTGCCGCACTGACCGAACCTGAGTTCTACTGGCAGCACAACCAGGATCCGATGGCGGTTGAGAAACTGACCGACGGTATCCGCAAGTTCGCCGTAGACCAGGGCAAACTGGAAAAAATGATCGCCGACCTGCTGTAATTCCCGCAGATCGCGCAGTAAAAAGGTGGCTTAGGCCACCTTTTTTTATGCCTGACGCACCCGCCGGCGGGGGAAGCCCTTATACTCTCGGCAATGACAACAGAACGGGAGATGAACCCGTTCGGACCCCATCAGGCTGTAGAGGTTACGCATGGATATTTTACGTATTGGTTTGGTTTCCGTTTCCGACCGCGCTTCCGGCGGCGTTTATCAGGATAAAGGCATCCCGGCGCTGGAAGAGTGGCTGAGCGGCGCGCTGGCGACGCCGTTCAAGCTGGAAACCCGGTTGATCCCCGATGAGCAGACGCAAATTGAACAGACGCTGTGCGAACTGGTGGACGAAATGGGCTGCCATTTGGTGCTGACCACCGGCGGCACCGGGCCGGCGCGCCGCGATGTCACCCCCGATGCCACGCTGGCGATCGCCGATCGCGTGATGCCCGGCTTCGGCGAGCAAATGCGTCAGATCAGCCTACACTATGTGCCAACGGCAATTCTTTCTCGCCAGGTGGGGGCGATCCGCAAACAGGCGTTGATCATCAACCTGCCCGGCCAGCCGAAGTCGATCAGGGAAACGCTGGAAGGGGTAAAGGATGAGCAGGGCAATGCGGTGGTGCACGGCATCTTCGCCAGCGTGCCTTATTGCATTCAACTGCTCGATGGGCCTTACGTCGAAACGCACGCCGCGGTGGTAGCAGCATTTCGGCCAAAGAGCGCGCGTCGCGAGATAAACCTCTAAATTTCAGCGTTCTGCGAGATCGGCTTCAGCCCGTCTGGTGTGAAAATAATTTGCCGCTATAGTAAGGATTCTTTTACAGAAAGCCTGCGGCTTTTATTTTTACAGCCTTTACCGACGGTGCCCTATGCCTCACGACAATAATCGCCGGCTGAACCGGCAAGACTACAAAACGCTGACGTTGGCCGCGTTGGGCGGTGCGCTGGAGTTTTACGACTTCATCATCTTCGTGTTCTTCGCCGCCGTGGTCGGCGATCTGTTCTTCCCGGCGGACATGCCGGAGTGGCTGCGGCTGGTGCAAACCTTCGGCATCTTTGCCGCCGGCTATCTGGCCCGCCCGCTGGGTGGCATCGTGATGGCACACTTCGGCGATCTGGTTGGCCGCAAGAAGATGTTTACCCTGAGTATTCTGCTGATGGCGTTGCCGACGCTGGCGATGGGCCTGCTGCCGACCTACGCCAGCATCGGCATCGCTGCGCCGCTGTTGCTGCTGCTGATGCGTGTACTGCAGGGCGCGGCGATTGGCGGTGAGGTGCCGGGCGCCTGGGTCTTCGTCGCTGAACACGTGCCGCGCCGGCGCATCGGCTTCGCCTGCGGCACGCTGACCGCCGGGCTGACGGTGGGCATCCTGTTGGGGTCGGTGGTGGCGACGGTGATCAATACTACGCTCAGCCCGCAGAGCATCGCCGGCGGCGGCTGGCGCATTCCTTTCCTGTTGGGCGGCATGTTCGGCCTGGTGGCGATGTACCTGCGCCGCTGGCTGCAGGAAACGCCGATCTTCATCGAAATGCAGGCGCGTAAAGCGCTGGCCGAGGAGCTGCCGCTGAAATCGGTGGTGCTCAACCACAAACGGGAAGTGGCGGTGTCGATGCTGCTGACCTGGCTGCTCTCCGCCGGTATCGTGGTGGTGATCCTGATGACCCCGACCTATCTGCAAAAACAGTTCGGCATTGCGCCGGCCTTGACGCTGCAGGCCAACAGCATCGCCACCATCATGCTGATCGCCGGCTGCATCGTCGCCGGTTTGTCGGCCGATCGCTTCGGCGCCAGCAAAACGCTGGTGGTCGGCAGTGTGCTGCTGGCCGGCTGCAGCTGGCTGTTCTATCAGACGGTGGGCGTACACCCGGAAATGCTGTTCGCCTGCTATGCCCTGGTGGGATTCAGCGTTGGCGTGGTGGGGGCCGTGCCGTACGTGATGGTGCGGGCGTTCCCGGCGGAAGTGCGGTTTACCGGCATCTCGTTCTCATATAACGTCTCGTACGCTATTTTTGGCGGTTTAACCCCTATTTTTGTGACGCTGATCATGAAATTGACCCCGTTAGCACCCGCTTACTACGTGTTGGC
Source organism: Serratia sp. Nf2 (assembly GCF_003028435.1). Classification (NCBI taxonomy): domain Bacteria; kingdom Pseudomonadati; phylum Pseudomonadota; class Gammaproteobacteria; order Enterobacterales; family Yersiniaceae; genus Serratia; species Serratia sp. Nf2. The sequence goes on from NZ_PYTW01000002.1 coordinate 391,893, forward strand.
GCTGTCGCTCATCGGGCTGTTGCTCGGTGTCTACCTGCATCGCGATCTGAACAGCGAAGCCGGGGAGCGGCGAGCCGATTCCTACAGCTAAAAAAAAGCCCTGCACTGCAGGGCTTTTCGTCAGGGAAGGGCGATTACGCCGTGACCGGCGAGGTCGCGACGCGGGCCGGGGCCGGCTCGCCAATCGGCAGCACGGTGCGACCGTATTGCTCGTTGAGCACTTCGGCCATTGCCAGGTAGATGGCGCTGGCGCCGCAGATGATGCCCTCATAACCGGCGAAGGTCAGCAGCGCGTGGTTGCCGGTGATGTTGCCGACGGCCAGCAGGGCGAACAGCAGCGTCAGGCTGGCGAACACGAACTGCAGCACGCGGTTGGCGCCCAGGGTGCCGAAGAACATGAACAGGGTGAAGATGCCCCACAGCGCCAGGTAGATGCCCAGCACGTGCGCCTCGGTGGCTTCAGCCAGGCCCAGGCGCGGCAGCAGCAGCAGGCCAACCAGGCTCAGCCAGAAGCTGCCGTAGGCGGTGAACGCGGTCATGCCGAAGGTGTTGCCCTTCTTGTATTCCAGCAGACCGGCCAGGATCTGGGCCAGGCCACCGAAGAAAATCCCCATGCTGATAATGGCGGAGTTCAGTGGGAAAAAGCCCGCGTTGTGCAGGTTCAGCAAGACGGTGGTCATCCCGAAGCCCATCAGGCCGAGAGGGCCGGGATTCGCCAACTTGTTGGTGTGCATAAGTCCTCTGCGATAACAGAAAATTAACGGAAACAGCGAAGTAAAATAATAAATGGTCTGAATGGCCAAAAAATCGAAGTTTTCCACCAGAGCGCGCGCATCATAATGATCCCCGCAGCCGGAAACAATGATCTGAATGACGATAAAAAAAGAAATTTTTTTCGCCTTGCCCCTTGATGCCGGATTGGATGGCCCCATCTTATTTGCAACCGCAGTTGCTAACCGCGGGTCGCACTGAGATATCGGGCAGTTGAAAAGCAAAAAATCGCCCGCATATAGGTTAGCAACCTGACTGATTATGAATTTTTTAGTGGAGACGTTTAGATGGGCAAAATTATTGGTATCGACCTGGGTACGACCAACTCTTGCGTAGCAATTATGGATGGTGCCAAGGCACGCGTGCTGGAAAACGCCGAGGGCGACCGCACCACTCCTTCTATTATCGCATATACCCAGGACGGTGAAACTCTGGTTGGCCAGCCGGCTAAGCGTCAGGCAGTGACCAACCCTGAAAACACCCTGTTCGCCATCAAGCGCCTGATCGGTCGCCGCTTCCAGGATGAAGAAGCGCAGCGCGACAAAGCGATCATGCCGTACAAAATCGTCGAAGCCGACAACGGCGACGCCTGGCTGGAAGTGAAAGGCCAGAAAATGGCTCCGCCGCAGATCTCTGCGGAAGTGCTGAAAAAAATGAAGAAAACGGCGGAAGATTACCTGGGCGAACCGGTAACTGAAGCGGTTATCACCGTACCGGCTTACTTCAACGACGCCCAGCGTCAGGCGACCAAAGACGCCGGCCGCATCGCGGGTCTGGAAGTCAAGCGCATCATCAACGAACCGACCGCTGCAGCCCTGGCCTACGGCCTGGACAAAGAAGTCGGCAACCGCACCATCGCGGTTTATGACCTGGGCGGCGGTACTTTCGATATCTCCATCATCGAAATCGACGACGTTGACGGCGAAAAAACCTTCGAAGTGCTGGCGACCAACGGTGACACCCACCTGGGTGGCGAAGACTTCGACAGCCGTCTGATCAACTACCTGGTGGAAGAGTTCAAGAAAGATCAGGGTATCGATCTGCGCAACGATCCGCTGGCGATGCAGCGTCTGAAAGAAGCCGCTGAGAAAGCGAAGATTGAGCTGTCTTCCGCTCAGCAGACCGACGTTAACCTGCCGTACATCACTGCAGACGCGACCGGTCCAAAACACATGAACATCAAAGTGACTCGCGCCAAACTCGAGTCGCTGGTTGAAGATCTGGTTGCGCGCTCTATCGAGCCACTGAAAGTGGCGCTGAAAGACGCAGGCCTGTCGGTTTCCGACATTCAGGACGTGATCCTGGTGGGCGGCCAGACCCGTATGCCAATGGTGCAGAAGAAAGTCGCAGACTTCTTCGGCAAAGAACCGCGTAAAGACGTGAACCCGGACGAAGCGGTTGCCGTAGGCGCTGCGGTACAGGGCGGCGTGTTGGCCGGTGATGTGAAGGACGTTCTGCTGCTGGACGTGACCCCGCTGTCGCTGGGTATCGAAACCATGGGCAGCGTGATGACGCCGCTGATCACCAAAAACACCACAATCCCGACCAAGCACAGCCAGGTGTTCTCTACTGCGGAAGACAACCAGTCTGCAGTAACCATCCACGTGCTGCAGGGTGAGCGTAAGCGCGCCAGCGATAACAAATCTCTGGGCCAGTTCAACCTGGACGGCATTCAGGCGGCACCGCGCGGCATGGCGCAGATCGAAGTGACCTTCGATATCGATGCCGACGGCATCCTGCACGTGTCTGCCAAAGACAAGAACACCGGTCGTGAGCAGAAGATCACCATCAAGGCATCTTCTGGCCTGAACGAAGACGAAATCCAGAAAATGGTGCGCGATGCCGAGCTGAACGCTGAAGCTGACCGCAAGTTCGAAGAGCTGGTACAGACGCGTAACCAGGCGGATCACCTGATCCACGGCACTCGCAAGCAGCTGGAAGAAGCGGGCGACAAACTGCCGGCGGAAGATAAAACGGCGATCGAAGCGGCGCTGAAAGATCTGGAAGCAGCGGTGAAAGGCGAAGATAAAGCCGAGATCGAAGCGAAGACTCAGGCTCTGGTGCAGGTTTCCGGCAAACTGCTGGAAATGGCTCAGGCGCAGCAGGGTGCTGACGCCGGCGCGGACAACGCGGCGCAGAAAGACGACGACGTGGTTGATGCCGAGTTTGAAGAAGTTAAAGACAAAAAATAATCGCCCTTAAGCGGGCACGGGGCGGCCGAGGTGCCGCTCCCGGAAACCAGCACGGGCGTCGAGGCAACTCTGCGCCCGTGCACGCATGTTAAGGGTAAGCGAAAGAATGGCGAAGAAAGACTATTACGAGATTCTCGGCGTCAGCAAGACGGCGGATGAACGTGAGATCAAAAAGGCGTACAAACGCCTGGCGATGAAATACCATCCTGACCGCAACCAGGAGCAAGACGCCGAAACCAAGTTTAAAGAAGTTAAAGAAGCTTACGAAGTCCTGACCGACGACCAGAAACGCGCAGCCTACGATCAGTACGGGCACGCGGCCTTTGAGCAGGGCGGCATGGGCGGCGGCGGCTTTGGCGGCGGCGCCGACTTCAGCGATATCTTTGGCGACGTGTTTGGCGACATCTTCGGCGGAGGCCGCCGTCAGCGTGCCAGCCGCGGTTCCGATCTGCGCTATAACATGGAGCTGACCCTCGAGGAAGCGGTACGTGGCGTCACCAAAGAGATCCGCATCCCGACGCTGGAAGAGTGCGACGTCTGCCACGGCAGCGGCGCCAAGCCGGGCAGCTCGCCGGTCACCTGCCCAACCTGTCACGGCCAGGGCCAGGTGCAGATGCGTCAGGGCTTCTTCACCGTGCAGCAGGCGTGTCCGCACTGCCATGGCCGCGGTCAGATCATCAAAGATCCGTGCAACAAGTGCCATGGCCACGGCCGGGTAGAAAAATCCAAAACGCTGTCGGTGAAAATTCCGGCCGGCGTCGATACCGGCGACCGCATCCGCCTGGCGGGTGAAGGCGAAGCCGGCGAGCACGGCGCACCGGCGGGCGATCTGTACGTTCAGGTGCAGGTGAAGGCGCACCCGATCTTCGAGCGCGAAGGCAACAACCTGTACTGTGAAGTGCCGATCAACTTCGCCATGGCGGCGCTGGGCGGCGAGATCGAAGTGCCGACGCTGGACGGCCGGGTAAAACTGAAGGTGCCTTCGGAGACCCAAACCGGCAAGCTGTTCCGCATGCGCGGCAAGGGTGTGAAATCGGTGCGTGGCGGCAGTCAGGGCGACCTGCTGTGCCGCGTAGTGGTGGAAACCCCGGTCAATCTGAACGACAAGCAGAAGCAGCTGCTGCGTGAGTTGGAAGAGAGCTTGGGCGGCCCATCCGGCGACAAGAACAGCCCGCGTTCGAAGAGCTTCTTCGACGGAGTGAAAAAGTTCTTTGACGACCTGACTCGCTAACCTGCTGTTTCTGTTGGTTTATGTTGGAACCCCGGGCGCCTGTCCCGGGGTTTTTATTTACTCGTCACAACGCTAATTCCCTAATAATAATGTGATTTACTCGTGCTTTTGATCGGTTTTTTCGAGTTATTTAGCATTTATAAACTTATTTTTTCGAACTAAAACGCCCTCTATACTCACTTCATGACTGTGATTCGCAGGGCGCTACGTCCTGCACAGATTTGGAGAGACGTACTGTGACCAACATCATTCGTCAATTTTTACGTCAGGAAGCCGCGGGCGGCATCATTCTGATCGCGGCGGCGATCGTCGCCCTGATCATGGCCAACACGCCGGCGCAGGGGATCTATCAGGCATTCCTTAACCTGCCGGTGATGGTGAAGATTGCTTCGCTGGAGATCGCCAAGCCGCTGCTGCTGTGGATCAACGACGGCCTGATGGCCATCTTCTTCCTGGTGGTGGGGCTCGAGGTCAAGCGCGAGCTGATGCAAGGCTCGCTGTCCGGGCGCGACAAAGCGGTATTTCCGGCGATCGCCGCGCTGGGCGGCATGCTGGCACCGGCGCTGATTTACCTGCTGTTCAACGGCGCGGATGAAGTCACCCGCCAGGGCTGGGCGATCCCGGCCGCGACCGATATCGCCTTCGCGCTGGGCGTAATGGCGCTGCTGGGCAACCGCGTGCCGACCAGCCTGAAAGTGTTCCTGCTGGCGTTGGCGATTATCGATGACCTGGGCGTGATTATCATCATCGCGCTGTTCTACACCCACGAAGTGTCGATGGTGGCGCTGGGCGTGGCGGCGGCGGCGACGGTGCTGCTGGCGGTGATGAACTGGCGTGGCGTGGGTAAAACCTCGCTGTATATGATGGTCGGCCTGGTGTTGTGGGTCGCGATACTCAAGTCCGGGGTGCACGCGACGCTGGCCGGGGTGATCGTCGGCTTTATGATCCCGCTGAACGTCAAGAAGGGGCCGTCGCCATCGGAAACGCTGGAGCATGAGCTGCACCCTTGGGTCGCGTTTATGATCCTGCCGCTGTTTGCATTCGCCAACGCCGGGGTTTCTTTGCAGGGTGTATCGCTGGAAGGATTGACGTCGCTGCTGCCGGTAGGGATTGCGGCCGGCTTGTTTATCGGTAAGCCGCTGGGGATTTTCCTCTTCAGCTTGCTGGCGGTGAAAATGGGCATCGCTCGCTTGCCTGAGGGGATCGGTTTCAAACAGGTGTTTGCCGTTTCGGTGCTGTGTGGTATTGGTTTCACCATGTCGATTTTCATCGCCTCGCTGGCGTTCGGCGATGCGGATGCGGCGCTCAGCACCTATTCCCGTCTGGGGATCCTGTTGGGTTCCACCGCGGCGGCGGTGGTAGGGTATGGATTGCTGCGTCTGGCGTTGCCGCGCGTGCGTTAATCCTGAATGTGCCCGGTAAGGGCACATAATAAAATGGCTGGTCGGAGCTGCGCGGTATAAAATATGTGCAGCTTCGGCCGTTCTTCGTTGGGACTAATGGGGCTATACGTTGTCTGAAGCAGGGAAAGGAAGTTTGTCGCTCGTCACGGCACACCGTTTGCCGCTGCGAAACGTTGTTAAGGAGAGCCGCTCGTGAGGATGTCGCATATCAACTTTAATCACCTTTACTATTTCTGGCAGGTCTGCAAGGCCGGTTCCGTGGTCGGTGCCGCCGAAGCGTTGTTTTTGACGCCGCAAACCATTACCGGCCAGATCAAAGCGCTGGAAGAGCGGTTGGACGGCAAGCTGTTCAAACGCCAGGGGCGCGGGTTGGTGCCTTCGGAGTTGGGGCAGTTGGTGTTCCGCTATGCCGACAAGATGTTTATGCTCAGCCAGGAAATGCTGGATATCGTCAACTACCGTAAAGAGTCGAACCTGCTGTTCGACGTCGGCGTGGCGGACGCGCTGTCGAAGCGTCTGGTCAGCCAGGTGTTGGAAACGGCGGTGGTGGTGGACAACGAACAGATCCACCTGCGCTGTTTTGAATCGACGCACGAGATGCTGTTGGAGCAGCTCAGCCAGCACAAGCTGGATATGATCCTGTCGGATTGCCCGGTGGACTCCAGCCAGCAGGAAGGGTTGTTCTCGCTGAAGCTGGGCGAGTGCGGCATCAGCTTCTTCTGTCGCCAGCCGGCGCCGGAGCTGCCGTTCCCGGCTTGTCTGGAGCAGCGCAAACTGCTGATCCCCGGCCGCCGCTCGATGCTGGGGCGCAAGCTGCTCAACTGGTTCAATACGCAGGGCATTCAGGTGGAGATTTTGGGCGAGTTCGACGATGCGGCGCTGATGAAGGCCTTCGGCATGTACCACAATGCGATCTTCGTGGCGCCGACGCTGTATGCGCAGGATACCTACAACGATGACAACGTGGTGGAGATTGGGCGCATTGACAGCGTGCAGGAGGAGTATTACATCATCTTTGCCGAGCGCATGATCCAGCATCCGGCGGTGCAGCGCGTATGCAACAAAGACTTCTCGGCGCTGTTTTCCTGCTAGCGGTTCACTGAACGCAGGGCGTAAAAAAACCGGCCTGAGCCGGTTTTTTTATCAAGCAGATAACGAAATGCTTATTGCATTGCGTTGATGCGTGCAGTCAGGTTTGACTTATGACGCGCTGCTTTGTTTTTGTGGATCAGGCCTTTAGCTGCCTGACGGTCCACCAGTGGCTGCATTACCAGGAATGCAGTTTGTGCTGCTTCTTTGTCGCCAGCTGCGATAGCTGCGTCTACCTTCTTGATGAAGGTACGCACCATTGAGCGACGGCTAGCGTTATGCTTGCGGCGTTTCTCAGACTGTACGGCGCGTTTCTTAGCTGATTTGATATTAGCCAAGGTCCAACTCCCAAATATATTCTATTGAGGACAATTCAAAGGCCGAGGAATATGCCCTTTTAGCCTTCGTTTGTCAATGGATTTGTGCAAATAAGCGCCGTTTGTACAGGCGGCACTCGCTACGTTGTGATGGCGCAGGATTTTACCAGCTTCGCTCTTGGGAATACAGTGTTTCGCGAGAAAATTCGCCAATGTTTTGCCGCGGCGGATGCAAGCCGTTGGCCACGGTCGAGAATCGGCCCGGCGGCGCCGGATAAACTGCGGCGAAGCCGTTTCACGCACAGATTATCTCCGGTATGGTATGTCTATTACATAAAGGCACCAATCGCGGGTTAACCTTACCGGCTGTACAAGGTATAATCCGCCGATTTCCACTGTTTTGAGCCAGCTATGGAGCTAATTCGCGGCATTCACAATATCCGGGCGCGCCACCATGGTTGCGTGCTCACCATCGGCAACTTCGACGGCGTGCATCGCGGTCATCAGGCGTTGCTGGAGCAGTTGAAGCAAGAAGGGCAACGCCTCGGGCTGCCGGTGATGGTCATGATCTTTGAGCCGCAGCCGCTGGAGATGTTCGCCGCAGACAAGGCGCCGGCCCGCTTGACGCGCTTGCGCGACAAGGCCAATTACCTGGCGCAGGCGGGCGTCGATTACCTGCTGTGCGTCAAGTTCGATCCGCGTTTTGCCGCCAACACCGCACAGGCGTTCGTCGCCGAGCTGCTGGTGGAAAAACTGGGCGTCAAATTCCTGATGGTTGGGGATGATTTTCGCTTTGGCGCCGGGCGCCAGGGCGATTTCCCGCTATTGCAGCAGGCCGGAAAAGAGTACGGCTTCGAAGTGGTTAGCACCCCGACCTTCCGCGAAGGCGATCGGCGCATCAGCAGCACCGCGATCCGCACCGCGCTGAGCGAGGACGATCTGCCGTTGGCGGAGACCTTGCTGGGCCACCGGTACAGCATTTCCGGGCGCGTGGTGCACGGCGATGAACTGGGCCGCACCATCGGCTTTCCGACCGCCAACCTGCCGCTCAAGCGCCTGGTGGCGCCGGTGAAAGGGGTGTATGCGGTGGAGGTGTACGGCCTGGGGCCGCAGCCGCTGCCGGGCGTGGCCAATATCGGTACGCGCCCGACCGTCGCCGGCGTGCGCCAGCAGCTGGAAGTGCATCTGCTGGATGTCACAATGGATCTTTATGGGCGCCATATTGAGGTGGTGCTTCGCGCAAAATTGCGCAATGAACAACGGTTTGCTTCGCTCGATGCCCTGAAGCAGCAAATCGCCAATGATGTGGTGACGGCCCGGAAGTTCTTCGGGTTAAAAACACTGGTTTAATCGTTTACCCTAAACAATTCGAGTTGCATCGCGGCGGCAACCGCGCGAACCCCGATGAGCTTGCACTGGCAAGTGATTCGGGTAAGAAAGGGCGGCCGACAAAGATGCAGCTTGAAGTGTGACGGGTAAATAGCCGAAAACGGAAACGAGAATCTCATGAGTGACTACAAGAATACCCTGAACTTGCCGGAAACAGGGTTCCCGATGCGCGGCGATCTCGCCAAGCGCGAGCCTGGCATGCTGCAACGTTGGTATGAACAGGATCTGTACGGGATTATTCGTACTGCCAAAAAGGGCAAAAAAACCTTCATTTTGCATGACGGTCCTCCGTATGCGAACGGCAGCATTCATATTGGTCACTCGGTTAACAAGATTCTCAAAGACATTATCATCAAGTCGAAAGGGATGGCCGGCTTCGACTCGCCTTATGTGCCGGGCTGGGACTGCCACGGCCTGCCGATCGAACTGAAGGTTGAACAGCTGTACGGCAAGCCGGGCGAGAAGCTGACGGCGGCCGAGTTTCGCCAGAAGTGCCGCGAGTACGCGGCCGAGCAGGTTGAAGGCCAGAAGAAGGACTTCATCCGCCTGGGCGTGCTGGGCGACTGGGATCGTCCATACCTGACGATGGACTTTAAAACCGAAGCCAACATCATCCGCGCGCTGGGCAAGATCATCAGCAACGGCCACCTGCTGAAAGGCGCCAAGCCGGTTCACTGGTGCACCGACTGCGGATCGTCGCTGGCGGAAGCGGAAGTGGAGTACTACGACAAGACTTCGCCGTCGATCGACGTGAGCTTCCATGCGGCCGACGCGGCTGCCGTGGCGGCCAAGTTCGGCGTGAGCCACTTCAGCGGCGCCATCTCTCTGGTTATCTGGACCACCACCCCGTGGACCCTGCCGGCCAACCGCGCGATCTCGCTGCATCCGGACTTCACCTATCAACTGGTGCAGGTTGACGGCCAGTGCCTGATCCTGGCGGCCGAGCTGGTGGAAAGCGTGATGAAACGCGCCGGCATCACCGAATGGACGGTGCTGGGCAGCTGCAAAGGCGCCGATCTGGAGCTGCTGCGCTTCAAACACCCGTTCATGGACTTCGACGTGCCGGCGATCCTCGGCGAGCACGTAACGCTGGACGCCGGTACCGGTGCGGTGCACACCGCGCCAGGCCACGGCCCGGACGACTTCGTGATCGGCCAGAAATACGGCCTGGAAGTGGCCAACCCGGTAGGGCCAAACGGCTGCTACCTGACCGGCACCTACCCGCTGCTGGACGGCAAGTTCGTCTTCAAGGCCAACGATCTGATCGTCGACCTGCTGCGTGAGAAAGGCGCGCTGCTGCACGTCGAGAAGTTCCTGCACAGCTATCCGTGCTGCTGGCGCCACAAGACGCCGATCATCTTCCGCGCTACGCCGCAATGGTTCGTCAGCATGGATCAGAAAGGCTTGCGTCAGCAGTCGCTGGAAGAGATCAAAGGCGTGCAGTGGATCCCGGATTGGGGCCAGGCGCGCATCGAAATGATGGTAGCCAATCGTCCGGACTGGTGCATCTCGCGTCAGCGCACTTGGGGCGTGCCGATGTCGCTGTTCGTGCACAAAGAAACCGAGCAGCTGCACCCGCGCACCGTTGAGCTGATGGAAGAAGTGGCCAAGCGCGTCGAGCAAGACGGCATTCAGGCCTGGTGGGATCTGGACGCGGCCGACATCCTCGGCGCGGAAGCCGCCGACTACGTGAAAGTGCCGGATACGCTGGACGTGTGGTTCGATTCCGGTTCCACCCATGCCTCTGTGGTTGACGTGCGTCCTGAGTTCCAGGGCCACAGCGCCGACATGTATCTGGAAGGCTCCGACCAACACCGCGGCTGGTTCATGTCATCGCTGATGATCTCCACCGCGATGAAAGGCAAGGCGCCTTATAAAGAAGTGCTGACTCACGGCTTCACCGTCGATGGCCAGGGCCGCAAGATGTCCAAGTCGATCGGCAACACCGTCAGCCCGCAGGACGTGATGAACAAGCTGGGCGGCGACATCCTGCGTCTGTGGGTGGCATCGACCGATTACACCGGCGAGATCGCGGTCTCCGACGAGATCCTCAAGCGTTCCGCCGACTCCTATCGCCGCATCCGCAACACCGCGCGCTTCCTGCTGGCCAACCTGAACGGGTTCGAGCCGAGCACCGATTGCGTGGCGCCGGAAGACATGGTGGTGTTGGATCGCTGGGCGGTCGGCCGTGCGCTGGCTGCGCAGCAGGATATCGAACAGGCTTACGCCAACTACGATTTCCACGAAGTGGTGCAGCGTCTGATGCAGTTCTGCTCGGTCGAGATGGGCTCCTTCTACCTGGATATCATCAAGGATCGTCAGTACACCGCGAAGAGCGACAGCGTCGCTCGTCGCAGCTGCCAGACCGCGCTGTATCACATCGTGGAAGCGTTGGTGCGCTGGATGGCGCCGATCATGTCGTTCACTGCGGACGAGATCTGGGGCTTCATGCCGGGCAAACGCGCGCAGTACGTGTTCACCGAAGAGTGGTACGACGGCCTGTTCGGGCTGGCGGAAGGCGAGCCGATGAACGACGCTTTCTGGGCCGAGCTGCTGAAAGTGCGCGGTGAAGTGAACAAGGTGCTGGAGCAGGCGCGTGCCGACAAACGCCTCGGCGGTTCGCTGGAAGCGGCGGTGACGCTGTATGCCGACAGCGAGCTGGCGGCACGCCTGAACAGCCTGCAGGATGAGCTGCGCTTTGTGCTGCTGACCTCTGCGGCAAGCGTTGCGCCATTGGCGGATGCGCCGGCCGACGCGCAGGCTTCTGAGCTGCTGAAAGGGCTGAAGATCGCCTTCAGCACGGCGCCGGGTGAGAAGTGCCCGCGCTGCTGGCATTACACCACCGATATCGGCCTGGTGGCGGAGCACGCAGATATCTGCGGCCGCTGTGTGAGCAACGTCGCCGGTGACGGCGAGAAGCGTAACTTTGCCTGAGAATTCGCGCCTGATGAGTAAATCAATTTGTTCGACCGGCCTGCGTTGGCTGTGGGTTGTGGTGGCGGTGCTGGCGCTGGATTTCGGCAGCAAGCAGTGGATCCTCGCTAACTTTACGCTGGGCCAGTCCCAGCCGTTGATCCCGTCGTTCAACCTGTTTTACGCGCGCAACTACGGCGCTGCGTTTAGCTTCCTCGCCGACCATGGCGGCTGGCAGCGCTGGTTCTTCGCCGGCATCGCCATCGCCATCGTTGCGGTGCTGCTGGTGATGATGTACCGCAGCGCGGCGCAGCAGAAGCTGAACAACATCGCCTATGCCTTTATTATCGGCGGGGCGCTGGGCAATCTGTTCGATCGCCTGTGGCACGGTTTCGTGGTCGATTTCATCGACTTCTACGTCGGTGACTGGCACTACCCGACCTTCAATCTGGCGGACAGCTTTATCTGCGTGGGCGCGGCGATGATCGTGCTGGAAGGTTTCCTGTCGCCGGCGAACAAAGGCGCAAAGAGTAAAGGTGAGTAATATGACGGCTCAGGTTATCAGTGACAGCGCGGTGCTGGTTCACTTTACGCTGAAACTGGAAGACGGTTCGACCGCCGAATCCACCCGCAACAGCGGCAAGCCGGCGCTGTTCCGCCTGGGTGACGGCAGCCTGTCGGCGCCGCTGGAAGCGCAACTGCTCGGCCTGCGCGCGGGCGACAAGTGCACCTTTACCCTGCAGCCGGAAGCGGCGTTCGGCGCGGAGAACCCGGATTTGGTCCAGTTCTTCTCGCGCCGCGACTTCGCGGAAACCGGCGTGCCGGACGTGGGCACCATCATGCTGTTTACCGCCATCGACGGCAGTGAAATGCCCGGCGTGGTGCGCGCGGTGGCGGAGGATTCAATCACCGTTGATTTCAACCATCCGCTGGCGGGCCATCCGGTGACCTTCGATATTGAAGTACTGGAGATCGATCCGCAGCAGGAGGAGACGCATGCAAATATTGCTGGCTAACCCGCGCGGCTTCTGCGCCGGGGTTGATCGTGCGATCAGCATCGTGGAACGCGCGCTGGAATTGTATGGCGCGCCGATCTACGTGCGGCATGAAGTGGTGCACAACCGCTACGTGGTCGACAGCCTGCGTGAGCGCGGCGCCGTGTTTATCGAAGAGATCGCCGAGGTGCCGGACGGCTCTATCCTGATCTTCTCGGCGCACGGCGTTTCTCAGGCGGTGCGCGCCGAAGCCAAGGCGCGCGATCTGACCATGCTGTTCGACGCCACTTGCCCGCTGGTGACCAAGGTGCATATGGAAGTAGCGCGCGCCAGCCGCCGCGGTACCGAAGCGATCCTGATCGGCCACGCCGGGCATCCGGAAGTGGAAGGCACCATGGGCCAGTACAGCAACCCGAAGGGCGGCATGTATCTGGTCGAATCGCCGGAAGACGTGTGGAAGCTGCAGGTGAAAGACGAAAACAACCTGTGCTTCATGACGCAGACCACGCTGTCGGTTGATGATACCTCGGACGTGATCGACGCGCTGCGTCAGCGCTTCCCGAGCATTATCGGCCCGCGCAAGGATGATATTTGTTACGCCACCACCAACCGTCAGGAAGCGGTGCGTAACCTGGCCGGCGATGCGGACGTGGTGCTGGTGGTGGGGTCGAAGAACTCCTCCAACTCCAACCGTCTGGCGGAACTGGCGCAGCGCGTCGGCAAACCGGCTTATCTGATCGATTCGGCGGCGGATATTCAGGAAGGCTGGCTGAGCGAAGCGCGCAATATCGGCGTTACCGCCGGCGCCTCTGCGCCGGACGTGCTGGTGCAGGAGGTGATCTCTCGCCTGAAAGCGCTGGGGGGCCTGGACGTGCATGAAATCAGCGGGCGTGAAGAGAACATCGTGTTTGAAGTGCCTAAAGAGCTGCGCGTGGATGTTCGGCAGATAGACTGACATATGCCGGTGGATGACAACGGGGAGCTTAGGCTTCCCGTTTTTTTTGGAAAACGTGCCGCATAAAAAAATAACACTTCATGCATATTCAAATTTTCTGCTAACTAAAGTCAAATTTATTCTGAGTATTTGAAGTAACATCGGTGTGATTAATTATATAGGCTGGCGAAAAGTCATTAATAAGAATATCATTAGGCTGCAATCTAAATAGGGCCCAGTGTTGGCAAGGTGATTACAATAATTACAATAATAGATGTTGCAGATGTTTCTTATTTTATTCCTGCCGAATATGTTCTACGGCGGTTAATCCCTTCTCCTGCAAATAGAGTTTCATATGTTCCAGCAACCGTCTGACTTTTAATGGCTGGATCTCCCTGCGCGGCATAATGGCATAGCAATTAATTTCCGGTAACCGCCAATCGGGTAATATTTCAATCAATTCACCGCTGCGCAATTCACGTTCAACGTTGGCGAAGAAATTGCGAATGATACCCTTGCCGGTCAGCGCCAACTCCTTCATCGCCATACCGCTGTTGGTGAACAAACGCCCGGTCATGCGCATGCGGTGTTCACCGCCGTTGCGATGGATAAGACGGACAAACTGCGGGTTGCCGAGCGGCGTAAAGGTCACCCAGTGGTGATGGCTCAGCGCCTGCGGCGAATCCGGCACGCCGTGGTGTGCCAGGTAGGCCGGCGAGGCGCACAACACTTCGCGGCAACGCGCCAGCCGCGTGGAAACGTAGCTGGAGTCGGCCAGCACGCCGCCGCGTATCGCCAGATCGATGCGTTGCGCGATCAGGTCTATCTTCTCATCGTGGATCTCCAGCCGCAGCGTGAGCCGAGGATGCTCGTCGAGAAAGCTTTGCAGCGCCGGCACCAGATAGTGAGTGGCGAATTCGGTGGAGGTGGCGACGCGCAGTTCGCCGACCAGCTCGCCGCGCAATGCGGCGATCCGTTGTTGGCCACGTTCGGCGGCGTGGATCATCAGCAGGCAATCCTCATAAAAACACAATCCTGCTTCGGTCAGACTCAATGAACGCGTCGATCGCAGCAGTAATTGAATGCCCAGATGCTCCTCCAGCTGGCGAATATGTTGGCTGACGGCGGAGGTCGTCATGCCCAATTCTTTTGCCGCCATGCTGAATGCGCCGCAATCGACCACTTTTGAGAAAATGGCCATGCGTTTTAAAATATTGCTCATAGTTTGTTAAGCACAACTTAACCAAGATTGTGAATTATACGGGCTAATAATATAGCACCATCTCTTCTATATTGCCTGAAGCATATAAACGCCGGGCTGATTATTATTTTGCAGGGATTTTTTCTCTTTTTGATAAATCTTATTGCGCTTATCAATAATACACCCGCGCCACATCGCAACAGGAGCTCATTGTGGACAGCGCTCAGAAAGAAGAAATATCGTTAAAGATCCTACGTGAATTATTGCAATACCGCCGCCGTTTCCCCGGCGACGACACCTCGATCGCCGAAGAAGAGCGGCGGGTCACTCAGGTGCAATTGCCGCGCATTCGGGCATTCATCGAAAACGAGCAACGTATCGAATTCGTGCTGCCGGCCTTTCCCACCAAGTCGCCCAACACCAACAAGGTGATCGGTGCGGTGCCGGACATGGCGGAGCGGCTGTCGCTGATCTTCCTCAACTCGCTGTGCCAGCGCATTCAGCTCTATTACCCGCCGGGGGCGCATATCGTTATCTGCTCCGATGGCCACGTGTTCGGCGATCTGATCCGCGTCAGCGACGACGCGATCAACCACTATCAGCGTGAGATTGAAAGCCTGCTGCATGAAGTGGGCGCGACGCACCTGAGCGTGTTTAACCTCGGCGACGTCAAAGGCCTGGCGGAGCATACCGATGATTACGATCTGCTGCGCCGGCTGTTGGTGGAGGGCTACGCCGAATCGGAAGAGGCGATCAAGCAACAGCTGATGCAGGACGAACAGGGCCTCTTGCTGTACCGCGCCATCACGCGTTTCCTGTATGAAGACAGCCAACTGCCGGGCTACAGCGGTTCCAACGCCGCGCTGCAGAAAGACGCCAAGCAGCGCGCCTGCGGGGTGATCCAACGCAGCTGGGCCTGGGGCAACCTGCTGGCGCAGCATTTTCCGGCGGCGATCCGCCTGTCGATTCACCCGCAGCCGGTCGACAGCCTGAAAATGGGCATCCACATGATGCCGACCAAAGACGACTGGCTGACGCCGTGGCACGGTGTGGCGGCCAACGTGAACGGCCAGTTCGTGTTGATGAAGCGTAAAGACGCGCAGAGCCTGGACGGCGAACTGGTGGAAATCCGCGGCACGCCGAGCCATTACCTGATCGAACAACCGCAGGTGGCCTGAGGCCGCTGCGGGCTTTTGCCCCCGATATCCTGCGGGGGCTTTTTTGACGGCACGTTGCCGTGTGAGCAGCACATTCGATGCAAGGAGAATCACCGATGAACAACCAACCGCTTAATTGCCATATTCAACCGAATACCCCGTTTGGCGCGATCCTGACGCCGCAGCATCCGGGGCAAAAGATCGGCGAACTGCCGGTGGCGGCGCTGCGGGCGCTGGCGCAGGAACATCACTTGCTGGTGCTGCGTGGATTCGACTCCGGTTTCAGCGAGGCGGAAGTCCTGACTCGCTACGCCGAGCAGTGGGGCGAGATCATGATGTGGCCGTTCGGTGCGGTGCTGGACGTGAAGGAGCATCCGGACGCCAAAGATCATATTTTCGACAGCAGCTACGTCCCGCTGCATTGGGATGGCATGTATAAGCCGACCATCCCCGAGTTCCAGCTGTTCCACTGCGTGGCGGCGCCGTCGCAGGACGAAGGCGGGTGCACTACCTTCGTCGATACCACGCGGCTGTTGGCCAATGCGGACGAAGTGCTGCTGGATCAGTGGCTGTCGGTGTCGATCACCTACCGCATCAAGCAGGTGGTGCATTACGGCGGCGAAGTCTGTTCGCCACTGGTGGTGCAGCACCCGAACGGCAGGGGGTTGATCATGCGCTACAATGAACCGCCGACGGAGGGGAAAAAATTCCTCAATCAGCATGCGCTGGAATACCACGGCGTGCCGGAACAACAGCAGGAACAGTTCCATCACACTCTGCAGCAGCACCTGTACGATCCGCGTCACTATTATGCCCATCAGTGGCAGCAGGGCGACGTGGTGGTGGCGGACAACTTCTCGCTGCTGCACGGCCGTGAGGGTTTTACCGCCCGTTCCGCGCGTCATTTGCAGCGCGTGCATATTCAGAGCAACCCGGTGTGCGCCAATCTGGCGCTGAAGCCGGCCAACGCAGAAGCGTAAAGGAGCATTATGGCAAGGATACTGATGGCGGCGGTCGCCACTCCGGGGCACGTCTACCCGATGTTGGCTATCGCTCGCCACCTGATTACCCAAGGGCATCAGGTGCGAGTGATGACCGGCGCGCTGTTTCGCGAACGCGCTGAGGCGGCTGGGGCAAACTTCGTGCCATTCGACGCGCAGGTGGATTTCGATTATCGCCACCTGGAAGAGCACTTTCCGGCGCGCGCCGCGCTGCCGCCGGGCAATGCGCAGATGGCGCTGGCGCTGAAGGATTTCTTCGCCGCACCGATCCCGTTGCTGGATCGGCAACTGCGTGCGGCCATCGCTGCCGAAAAGACCGATCTGCTGATGGTGGAGAACTGCTTCTACGGCGTGCTGCCGCTGCTGCAGTCCGCCGAGCGGCCGCCGGTCTTCGGTATCGGCGTCACGCCGCTGTCGTATTCTTCGCGCGATGCTATTTTTTATGGCCCGCGTATCCCGCCGGCGCTGCTGCCGCAGGCGTTGACCCGTGAGCAGCTGGTGGATGAAGAAACGCGCGTGCTGCTCGATGAAGTACAGCAGAGCTTCGATGCGGCGCTGGTGCAGGCGGGCGGGCGGGCGCTGGATCGCCCGTTCACCGACGCGCTGATCGGCGACTGCGAGCGTTTCCTGCAGCTGGCTACCACGGCGCTGGAATATGAGCGTGACGATCTGCCGAGCGGCGTGCGCTTCGTCGGTCCGCTGCGCAGAGGCGGCCAGCCGGCGGCGGAAGAGACACTGTGGGAGGCGGACGATCGTCGGCCGCTGGTGATCGTGTCTCAGGGCACGCTGGCCAATGTCGATCTGCATCAGCTGATCGTGCCGACGCTGCAAGCGCTGGCGCATCTGCCGGTGCGGGTGCTGGCCACCACCGGCGGGCGGGCGACGGAAGGGCTGATGGACGCGCTGCCGGGCAATGCCAGAGTGCGGGAATTTATCTCCTTCGAACGCTGGCTGCCGGAGGCGGCGCTGCTGATCACCAACGGCGGTTACGGCTCGATCAACGCTGCGCTGGACAGCGGCGTGCCGCTGATCGTCGCCGGTACCGGTGAGGACAAGCTTGAGGCGGCCGCGCGCGTGGTGGCCGCCGGCTGCGGCATCAGTCTGCATACCAGCACACCGACCGCCGAACAGATCCTGGCGGCGGCGACGCGCATTCTGCAACAGCCGATCTATCGGCAACGCGCGGCGCTGGTGCGTGAGGATTATGCCCGCCACGACGCGCTGACGGCGATCGCCAACGAAGTGGCGGCCATTACCGCCTGACCTCGCCGTTCTCCTTTCCCCAGGCGCCGTTTTTGGCGCCTTTTTTATGCATTTTTTTGCCATGGAAACTGCATGATTATGTACAATCGTCGCAGGCCGCCAAATCGGTTGAATGTTAATCTCACGACAGCGCCGCTGATGAGAACGGAGGAATATCATAATTTTCTAATTATGAAATGAATCCTCTGGCGACGCTGAAGCGGGGCGGTTACCCTGAATCGATAGCCTAATGGGATAGGCGTCAAATCAAGAAGAGAGCAAGCATGAGTGATTCACAAATCCGCATTGCGATTGCGGGCGCCGGCGGCCGGATGGGCCGTCAGTTGATCCAGGCGGTGCAGCAGGCGGAAGGCGTGTTATTGGGGGCGGCGCTGTCGCGCCCTGGCTCCAGCCTGGTCGGCGTCGACGCCGGCGAACTGGCGGGCATTGGCGCGCTGGGTATCAAAGTGAGCGACAGTCTGGAGAAGGTGGCGAGCGAGTTCGATGTTTTGATCGACTTTACCCGCCCGGAGAGCACCCGGGGCTACCTGGATTTTTGCGTGGCGCACCACAAGGCGATGGTGATTGGCACAACCGGCTTCGATGACGCCGGCAAACAGGCGATCCGCGATGCGGCGCAGCATATCGGCATCGTGTTCGCCGCCAACTTCAGCGTCGGCGTCAACCTGGTGCTGAAATTGCTGGAGAAGGCCGCGCAGGTAATGGGCGACTATACCGATATCGAAATCGTCGAGGCGCACCACCGGCACAAAGTGGATGCGCCGTCGGGCACGGCGCTGGCCATGGGCGAAGCGATCGCCGGCGCGTTGGGGCGCGACCTGAAAAACTGCGCGGTCTATGCGCGCGAAGGCCATACCGGCGAACGCGATCCGAAAAGCATCGGCTTTGCCACCATTCGCGCCGGCGACATCGTCGGCGAACACACCGCGATGTTCGCCGACATCGGTGAACGGGTGGAAATCACCCATAAGGCCTCCAGCCGGATGACTTTTGCCAGCGGCGCGGTGCGCGCGGCTAGCTGGCTGCATAACCGGGATAAAGGTCTGTTTGATATGCGAGATGTGTTGAATCTTGACCAATTATAATTGATTTGCATACCATCGTGATGTGGTTGTATTGATCATAATGCTATGATAATCGGACAATAATTTTATTGTCCTTTTTTTTAACATGAAAAATGAGGCTTTGGTAAGACTTTGTTGTTTTGATTGTTATTTGTTGGTGTTTATCTTGCTGATCGTCCCGTTTTTATCCGCTGAGTCTCATTTTAGCGTCTTTTTGAGCCCATTCTGGCACCGTTTCCCATCATTCTTTCCCGCAACCGTTTTCCAGCCCCGGTTTTCTGTGTTTTTATCGCCGCTCAAGCCGCATGAACGCCGAGAACTGCAAAAATAAAACAAAAAACGGCAGTTTGGGTAGACAAGCCGAGCACTCATCATTAAAATGCGCCCAATTTGCCAAAAATTGGCCTCGCGGACGGTTTTTGCATTGATTTAGATCGCGATATCTGAATTAATATGCAAATATTGTGATTGATTATTCCTCGGAGGATGTTTTGATAAAGTCAGCGCTATTGGTTCTGGAAGACGGAACCCAATTCCACGGTCGGGCCATCGGGGCAGAGGGAACGGCAGTGGGGGAAGTGGTCTTCAATACGTCGATGACCGGTTATCAAGAAATCCTCACTGATCCTTCCTATTCCCGCCAGATCGTTACTCTTACTTATCCTCATATCGGCAATGTCGGCACCAATGCTTCCGACGAAGAATCCTCCGCAGTACACGCCCAAGGCCTCGTCATTCGTGACCTCCCGCTGATCGCCAGCAACTACCGCAACGAAGAAAGCCTGTCCGACTACCTCAAGCGTCACAACATCGTGGCGATCGCCGATATCGATACCCGTAAATTAACCCGCCTGCTGCGCGAGAAGGGCGCCCAGAACGGCTGCATCATCGCCGCCGACTCGCCGGACGCCGCGCTGGCCCTGGCCAAAGCGCAAGGTTTCCCGGGATTGAAGGGTATGGATCTGGCGAAAGAGGTCACCACCCAAGAGGCTTACAGCTGGCAGCAAGGCAGCTGGACGCTTGAAGGCGACCTGCCTGAAGCCAAAACCGCCGCGGAACTGCCGTTCCACGTGGTGGCTTACGACTACGGCGCCAAGCGCAACATCCTGCGCATGCTGGTGGATCGCGGCTGCCGCCTGACCGTGGTGCCGGCGCAGACCCCGGCCGACGAGGTGTTGAAAATGAATCCGGACGGCATCTTCCTGTCCAACGGCCCGGGCGACCCGGAGCCGTGCGACTATGCCATCGCCGCCATCAAACAGTTCCTGGAAACCGACATTCCGGTGTTCGGCATCTGCCTGGGCCACCAGTTGCTGGCGCTGGCCAGCGGGGCGAAAACCATGAAGATGAAGCTCGGCCACCACGGCGGCAACCACCCGGTGAAGGATCTGGACAACAACACCGTGATGATCACTGCGCAGAACCACGGCTTCGCCGTCGATGAAAACAACCTGCCGGCGAACCTGCGCGTCACGCACAAATCGCTGTTCGACCACACGGTGCAGGGCATTCACCGCACCGACAAAGCGGCGTTCAGCTTCCAGGGTCACCCGGAAGCCAGCCCTGGCCCGCACGATGCCGCGCCGCTGTTCGATCACTTTATCGAACTGATTGAGACTTACCGTTCTAACGCCAAATAATCAGGAGCAGTAAAAAATGCCAAAACGTACAGACATAAAAAGCATCCTGATCCTCGGCGCTGGCCCGATCGTTATCGGCCAGGCGTGTGAGTTCGACTACTCGGGTGCCCAGGCGTGTAAAGCGCTGCGCGAAGAGGGTTACCGCGTCATTCTGGTCAACTCCAACCCGGCGACCATCATGACCGACCCGGAAATGGCCGACGCGACCTACATCGAGCCGATCCATTGGGAAGTGGTGCGCAAGATCATCGAAAAAGAGCGCCCGGATGCGGTGCTGCCGACCATGGGCGGCCAGACGGCGCTGAACTGCGCGCTGGAGCTGGAGCGTCAGGGCGTGCTGGCCGAGTTCGGCGTTACCATGATCGGCGCGACCGCCGATGCGATCGACAAGGCCGAAGACCGTCGCCGTTTCGACGTGGCGATGAAGAAAATCGGTCTGGACACCGCGCGTTCCGGCATCGCGCACACCATGGAAGAAGCGCTGGCGGTAGCCGCTGACGTCGGCTTCCCGTGCATCATCCGCCCTTCCTTTACCATGGGCGGCACAGGCGGCGGCATCGCCTACAACCGCGAAGAGTTCGAAGAGATCTGCGAACGCGGCCTCGACCTGTCACCGACCAACGAGCTGCTGATCGATGAATCGTTGATCGGTTGGAAAGAGTACGAGATGGAGGTGGTGCGCGATAAGAACGACAACTGCATCATCGTCTGCTCCATCGAAAACTTCGACGCCATGGGCATCCACACCGGCGACTCGATCACCGTCGCACCGGCGCAGACCCTGACCGACAAGGAATACCAAATCATGCGCAACGCCTCGATGGCGGTGCTGCGTGAGATCGGCGTCGAAACCGGCGGCTCCAACGTGCAGTTCTCGGTCAACCCGAAAACCGGCCGCCTGATCGTTATCGAAATGAACCCGCGCGTGTCGCGCTCTTCGGCGCTGGCGTCGAAAGCCACCGGCTTCCCTATCGCCAAGATCGCCGCCAAGCTGGCGGTGGGCTACACCCTCGATGAGCTGATGAACGACATCACCGGCGGCCGCACCCCGGCATCGTTCGAACCGTCCATCGACTACGTCGTGACCAAGATCCCGCGCTTCAACTTCGAGAAGTTCGCCGGCGCCAACGACCGCCTGACCACCCAGATGAAGTCGGTCGGCGAAGTGATGGCCATCGGCCGCACCCAGCAGGAGTCGCTGCAAAAAGCGCTGCGCGGTCTGGAAGTGGGCGCCACCGGCTTCGATCCGAAAGTGAGCCTGGACGATCCGGAAGCGCTGACCAAGATCCGCCGCGAGCTGAAAGACGCCGGCTCTGACCGCATCTGGTATATCGCCGACGCCTTCCGCGCCGGGCTGTCGGTTGACGGCGTCTTTAACCTGACCAACGTCGACCGCTGGTTCCTGGTGCAGATTGAAGAACTGGTGCGCCTGGAAGAGCAGGTGGCCGAAGCGGGCATCAACGGCCTGGACAAAGCGTTCCTGCGCACCCTGAAGCGCAAGGGCTTCGCCGATGCGCGTCTGGCCAAGCTGGCCGGCGTCGCCGAGAGCGAAATTCGCAAGCTGCGCCACAGCCACGGCCTGCATCCGGTGTACAAGCGTGTGGATACCTGCGCGGCGGAATTCGCCACCGACACCGCCTACATGTACTCCACCTATGAAGAAGAGTGCGAGTCCAACCCGACCAACGACCGGCCGAAAGTGATGGTGTTGGGCGGCGGGCCGAACCGTATCGGCCAGGGCATCGAGTTCGACTACTGCTGCGTGCACGCCTCGCTGGCGCTGCGCGAAGACGGCTACGAGACCATCATGGTCAACTGCAACCCGGAAACCGTCTCCACCGACTACGACACCTCCGACCGCCTGTACTTCGAGCCGGTAACGCTGGAAGACGTGCTGGAGATCGTGCGCATCGAGAAGCCGAAGGGCGTGATCGTGCAGTACGGCGGCCAGACCCCGCTGAAGCTGGCGCGCGAGCTGGAAGCCGCGGGCGTGCCGATCATCGGCACCAGCCCGGACGCCATCGACCGCGCCGAAGACCGCGAGCGCTTCCAGCAGGCGGTTAACCGTCTGGGCCTGAAGCAGCCGGCCAACGCCACCGTCACCGCCATCGAGCAGGCGGTGGAGAAGGCGGCGGGCATCGGCTATCCGCTGGTGGTGCGCCCTTCCTACGTGCTGGGCGGCCGAGCGATGGAAATCGTCTATGACGAAATCGATCTGCGCCGCTACTTCCAGACCGCGGTCAGCGTGTCCAACGATGCGCCGGTGCTGCTGGACCGCTTCCTGGACGACGCGGTGGAAGTGGACGTCGACGCCATCTGCGACGGCGAGCGCGTGCTGATTGGCGGCATCATGGAGCACATCGAGCAGGCGGGCGTGCACTCCGGCGACTCCGCGTGTTCGCTGCCGGCATACACCCTGAGCCAGGAAATTCAGGACGTGATGCGTCGACAGGTGGAAAAACTGGCGTTCGAGCTGCAGGTGCGCGGCCTGATGAACGTGCAGTTCGCGGTGAAAGACAACGAAGTCTACCTGATTGAAGTGAACCCGCGCGCCGCGCGCACCGTGCCGTTCGTGTCCAAAGCGACCGGCGTGCCGCTGGCTAAAGTGGCCGCGCGCGTAATGGCGGGCAAAACGCTGGTCGAGCAGGGCGTGACCGAAGAAATTATCCCGCCGTACTACTCGGTGAAAGAAGTGGTGCTGCCGTTCAACAAATTCCCGGGCGTCGACCCGATTCTGGGGCCGGAAATGCGCTCTACCGGGGAAGTGATGGGCGTGGGCCGCACCTTCGCGGAGGCTTTCTCCAAAGCGATGCTGGGCAGCAACTCGGGCATGAAGAAACAGGGCCGCGCGTTGCTGTCGGTGCGTGAAGGCGACAAGGCTCGCGTGGTCGATTTGGCCGCCAGCCTGCTGAAGCAAGGCTTCGAGCTGGACGCCACCCACGGCACCGCGGTGGTGCTGGGCGAAGCGGGCATCAACCCGCGCCTGGTCAACAAGGTGCACGAAGGGCGTCCGCACATCCAGGACCGTATCAAGAATGGCGAGTACACCTACATCGTCAACACCACGGCCGGTCGTCAGGCGATTGAGGACTCCAAGCTGATTCGCCGCAGCGCCCTGCAGTACAAGGTGCACTACGACACCACGTTGAACGGCGGCTTCGCCACCGCGATGGCGCTGAAAGCGGATCCGACCGAGCAGGTCACGTCGGTGCAGGAAATGCACGCGCGCATCGGCAAGTAACCGTGCGATAACGCTAGGCCAGGGGCGCTGCAGATGCAGCGCCCTTTTTTATTCAGCGAATTTGTCGGCAGGCGTTAAAAATTTCCGCTATCAATCAGTGGGCAAACTGTCACCCTGTGTGATTGGTATATGCTTGGTGTATTGGCAAGGAACGAAGGAACGACGATAACAATGATTCTGATAATTTATGCTCACCCGTATCCCCGGCATTCGCATGCCAATCAGCGCCTGCTGCAGGCGGTGAGGGATCTTCCCGAGGTAGAGGTGCGCTCGCTGTATGAGCTGTACCCCGATTTCAATATCGACATCAACGCCGAGCAGCGGGCGCTGGCGCGCGCCGACATGGTGGTGCTGCAGCATCCGATGCAGTGGTACAGCTTCCCGCCGCTGTTGAAGCTATGGATCGACAAAGTGCTGGAGCACGGCTGGGCCTATGGCCACGACGGCAATGCGCTGGTGGGTAAAGATTGCCTGTGGGCGGTGACAAGCGGCGGCGACGAGCACCACTTCGAGCTGGGCGACTTTCCCAACTTCGCCGCGCTGGCGCAGCCGCTGCAGGCCACGGCGATTTACTGCGGCATGAACTGGCAGCCTTATTTCGCCCTGCATAACACCTTTACCTGCAACGAACCGGCGCTGCTTGCCGCCGGCGAAGCCTACCGGCAGCGGTTGGTCGACTACCTGATGGAACATGCCGAAGCTGAAACTCGGGAGGCCAGCCATGGATAACCACCACATGATGATCGAGGGGCTGATCTACCTCGGCTCCGCGGCGCTGTTCGTGCCGATCGCGGTGCGATTGGGGCTGGGCTCGGTGCTCGGCTACCTGATCGCCGGCTGCATTATCGGCCCCTGGGGGCTGAAGCTGGTGTCGGACGCCGAGTCGATCCTGACCTTCGCCGAGATCGGCGTGGTGTTGATGCTGTTTATCATCGGCCTGGAGTTGGATCCCAAGCGGCTGTGGACGCTGCGCGCCTCGGTGTTCGGCGGCGGCAGCATTCAGATGGTGGGCTGCGGCCTGGCGCTGAGCGCCTTCTGTTATTTCCTTGGCCTTAACTGGAAGGTGGCGCTGCTGATAGGCCTGACGCTGGCGCTCTCATCCACCGCCATCGCCATGCAGGCGATGAGCGAACGCAACCTGACGCCGTCGCCGATCGGCCGCAGCGCGTTTGCGGTGCTGCTGTTCCAGGATATTGCGGCGATCCCGCTGGTGGCGATGATCCCGCTGCTGGCCAGCAGCGGCGCCACCACCACGCTGGGCGCTTTCGTGCTGTCGGCGGCCAAAGTGGTGGGCGCGTTGACGATAGTGGTACTGCTCGGCCGCTACGTCACCCGCCCGCTGCTGCACTTCGTCGCCCGTTCGGGCATGCGCGAAGTGTTCAGCGCCGTGGCGCTGTTCCTGGTGTTCGGTTTCGGCATCCTGCTGGAGATGGCCGGGCTGTCGATGGCGATGGGGGCGTTCCTGGCCGGGGTGCTACTGGCGAGCTCGGAATACCGCCACGCGCTGGAGAGCGATATTCAGCCGTTCAAGGGGCTGCTGCTGGGGCTGTTCTTTATCGGCGTTGGCATGTCGATCGACTTCGGCACGCTGTTCCATCATCCGCTGCTGATCGCCTCGCTGCTGCTGGGCTTTATGTTGATCAAGGCGGCGCTGCTGTGGCTGATAGGGCCGCTGCTCGGCGTGCCGAAGCGCCAGCGCGGCCTGTTCGCCATTCTGCTGGGGCAGGGCAGTGAATTCGCCTTCGTGATTTTCAGCGCCGCGCAGCTGGCCGGCGTACTGCCGCCTGAATGGGCCAAGTCGCTGACGCTGGCGGTGGCGCTGTCAATGGCGGCTACCCCGCTGCTGCTGGTGATCGCCGCGCAGCTGGAGAAAAATGCGCCGAAAGAGGAGCGCCCGGCTGACGTTATCGACGACGAGAATGCCAGCGTGATCATCGCCGGCTTCGGCCGTTTCGGCCAGATCGCCGGCCGTTTGCTGTTGGCCAACGGCGTACACACCGTGGTACTGGATCACGATCCGGACCATATCGAGACGCTGCGCAAATTCGACACCAAGGTGTTCTACGGCGACGCCACGCGCGCCGATTTGCTGGAGGCCGCCGGCGCCGCCCACGCCAAGGTGCTGATCAACGCCATCGACGACGTGGAAGACAGCCTGGCGTTAACCGAGCTGGCCAGGCAGCACTTCCCGCATCTGAAGGTGGTGGCGCGAGCGCGCGACGTCGATCACTGGTATCAGCTGCGGCAGCTGGGGGTGGAAAAACCGGAGCGCGAAACCTTTGAAAGCTCGCTGCGCATCGGCCGTGAAACGCTGGAACTGCTGGGGCTGGACGCCTATGAGGCGCGCGAGAAGGCGGACACGTTCCGCCGCTATAACCTGAAGATGCTGGAAGATACGCTGGAGAATTATCAGGACACCGAGTTCCGCATCGCCAGCCTGCAGCGGGCCAAGGAGATGCTCAGCGCGGCCATCGAGCAGGATCAGAATCGGCTGGCACGGGTGCAGCAGACCGGCTGGCGCGGCAGTATCGACGGCAAGGCGCCGGAGGACGACGTGGTGGAAGCCAAAGGATAAGAGTAGGGGCGCCGTGATGGCGCCCCTTTTTTTGCTTAGCTCAGCGCGACCTTGATGCCCAAGGCGATCAGCATACCGCCCAGCAGCTTGTCGACGATCTTCTGGGTCTTTTCCAGCCCGCGGCGCACCGGCCCGCTCTGGATCAGGAACACCAGCAGCGGCCACCAGATGACCGACAGGCCGAGAATAATCCCCGCGTACCACAGCTTGTCGCCCAGGCCGGAATCGATCTGCAACACCTGGGTAAATACCGCCAGGAAGAACAGGGTGGCTTTCGGGTTCAGCAGGTTGCACAGGTAGCCTTGCGCAAAGGCGCTCTTCAGGCTGACCTGCTGCTGCGGCAGATTGCTGACGTTCATCTTGCCGCCGCCGCGCGACAGCAGCGCATGGATGCCGATCCACACCAGATAGACCGCCCCGGCGTATTTCAGCAGGTTAAACAACCACGGCGTGGTGGTGATCACCACCGCCAGCCCGGCGACGCAGTAGGACATGTGGGTGGCGACGCCGCAGATCACGCCGAAGGCGGTCATCATGGCGGCCAGCCGCGGATAGCGGGCGGCGTTTTTGATCACCAGGAAAAAATCCGGGCCGGGGGAGAGCATGCCGA
The DNA here is from genome assembly GCF_003028435.1 of Serratia sp. Nf2. Classification (NCBI taxonomy): domain Bacteria; kingdom Pseudomonadati; phylum Pseudomonadota; class Gammaproteobacteria; order Enterobacterales; family Yersiniaceae; genus Serratia; species Serratia sp. Nf2. Next base: position 418,879 of record NZ_PYTW01000002.1, read on the forward strand.
GGGCGGCAATGCCGGCGACGAACAGCGAAGTTTCAAGCATGGGAGCGTCTCGCGCAAAAGACAGAGTTCTGGCGATAATAACGCCGCTTCCTCTGATGCGCATCAACCCAATGAGGTATTGTTAGGCTCTATGATAATTATTCATCTACCGCCAGCGATGGAGCACCATGCAGCAGACTACCGCCACAGAGAGGCCGGAGCCGCACCGGCAACAGCGTGAAATTACCCGCCTGTGCATTCAATGCGCGCTGCTGCTGTTGCAGCACGGCGCCGAGAGCACGGTGGTGGAACAGCTGTCGACCCGCCTGGGGCTGGCGCTGGGGATGGACAGCGTGGAAAGCTCGATCTCCGCCAATGCGGTGGTGTTGACCACCCTCAGCCACGGCGCCTGTCTGACCACCACCCGCAAGAACGTCGATCGCGGCATCAATATGCAGGTGGTGACCGAAGTGCAGCATATCGTGATCCTCGCCGAACACCACTTGGCGGATGCGCACGACGTGGCGCGCCGTTTTGAAAGGATCCGGCCGTTGCGCTACCCGCGCTGGCTGGTGGTACTGATGGTGGGGTTGTCCTGCGGGTGCTTCAGCATGCTCAACGGTGGCGGCTCTGACGCCTTCCTGGTGACCTTTATCGCCAGCGGCACGGCGATGCTGGTGCGCCAAATTCTCACCGCCCGCCAGATGAATCCGCTGATCAATTTTTGCCTGACGGCGTTTGTCGCTACATCGATCTCCGGGCTGCTGCTGCGCCTGCCGGCGTTTAAAGACACCTCGAGCGTGGCGATGGCCGCCAGCGTGCTGTTGCTGGTGCCGGGCTTCCCGCTGATCAACGCGGTGGCCGATATGTTCAAGGGGCACGTCAATACCGGGCTGGCGCGCTGGGCGATGGCCAGCCTGCTGACGCTGGCGACCTGCATCGGGGTGGTGATGGCGATGTCGTTGTGGGATCTGCGGGGGTGGTCATGAGTCTGCTGTGGGCCTTGTTGCAGGAAATGCTGTTGGCGGCGGTGCCGGCGCTGGGCTTCGCCATGGTGTTCAACGTGCCGCTGCGCGCGCTGCGTTATTGCGCGCTGCTTGGGGCCATCGGGCGCGGTTCGCGCATGCTGATGATGCACGGCGGTATGAACATCGAGTGGGCCTCGCTGCTGGCGGCGATCCTGATCGGCATCATCGGCATCTACTGGTCGCGCTGGCTGTTGGCGCACCCGAAGGTGTTCACCGTGGCGGCGGTGATCCCGATGTTCCCCGGCATTTCCGCCTATACCGCGATGATAACTGTGGTAGAGATCTCGCATCTGGGCTACAGCGAAGCCCTGATGGAGACCATGATCACCAACTTTCTCAAGGCCAGTTTCATCGTCGGCGCGTTGTCGATCGGCCTGTCGTTACCGGGCCTGTGGCTGTACCGCAAACGCCCCGGCGTGTGAAATTTCTAGGCCGGAGATCGTTGGTTATTAGATATACTGATAAGAGCTATCTTATATATTCATCTTGCTTGATTAGCCTATCGACGGCACTCAGGCCTTTACGTATAGTGTCACCAATTTTGCTGCCTACACAGGGTTAAACAATGATTATCAGCCTGATCGCTGCCTTGGCGGCGGATCGCGTTATTGGCATGGAAAACGCCATGCCGTGGCACCTGCCGGCGGACCTTGCGTGGTTTAAACGCAACACGTTGAATAAGCCGGTTATTATGGGCCGCAAGACTTTCGAGTCCATCGGCCGCCCGCTGCCGGGCCGCCACAATATCGTTTTGAGCAGCCGTCCGGGCAGCGAAGCCGGGGTGACCTGGGTGACCTCGATGGATGAAGCGCTGGCCGCCGCCGGCGACGTGGAAGAAGTGATGGTGATCGGCGGTGGGCGCATCTATACCCAGCTGCTGCCGCGCGCCGATCGCCTGTACCTGACGCACATCGACGCCGAGGTCGGCGGCGATACCCACTTCCCGGATTACGAGCCGGACGAATGGGAAACCACGTTCAGCGAGTTCCACGACGCCGACGATCTGAACTCGCACAGTTACTGCTTCGAGATCCTGCAGCGCCGCTGATTTCAGCGCGTTAGCCAACTCTCCCCGGGGGCGCAAGCAATTGCGCCCCCGGCCTTTTTGCGCCCGTCGTTCGTAACCTTTCCGTCACATTACCTGATTAGTATGAAGCCCAACTCCGAGCGCCTCGGCAACTCTGGTGAATCTTGACCGCGGCGCCATAACTAAAAAGGTAACCACGCTATGACCAAGCAAATTGAGCAATTAGACGCCGACCGCCTGATCGATCCCACTCGCCGCAAACTGCTGCTCGGCAGCGCCGGTGCCGTCGGCCTGGCCGGCTTTCTCGGCGGCGGCATCTGGTCGGTCTCCGCCGAGGCGTTGGCCGAGGATCTGCCGCCGAACAAACTGCTGGGCTTTCAGGGCATCGCCGCCTCTACCGCCGACGAGGTGACCATTGCACCGGGCTACCGCGCGGAGGTGCTGATCTCCTGGGGGGAACCGCTGGTGGACGGCGCGCCGGCCTTTGATCCGCAGGGCAACAACAGCGCCGCCGATCAGGAAAAACAGTTCGGCGACAATAACGACGGCATGAGCTTCTTCCCGATCGACGATCGCCACGGTGTGATGGCCATCAATAACGAATACGTCAACGAGCAGTACCTGTTCGCTCACGGCGGCGCCAAGGCCACCAGCCTGGAAGAGGTGCGTAAATCGCAGGCGGCGCACGGCGTTTCCATCGTGGCGGTAAAGCGCGTCGGCGACGGCCAGCGGTGGGAAGTGGAGCGCCCGTCGCGCTATAACCGCCGCATCACCGCCAACACCGACATGCAGTTCAGCGGCCCGGCCGCCGGGCATCCGCTGTTGCAGACCGCCGCCGATCCGAGCGGCCGCAAGGTGCTGGGCACCTTCGGCAACTGCGCCAACGGCAAGACGCCGTGGGGCACCTATCTGACCTGCGAAGAAAACTTCGATACCTACTTCGGCACCCGCCAGGCCGATTACCCAACCACGCCGGAACAGAAGCGCTACACGCTGAAGGTCAGCGAGCCGGAGCGTAACTGGCCGGACTATGACGAGCGCTTCGACGTGGCGAAGAACCCCAACGAATTCAACCGCCATGGCTGGATCGTGGAAATCGATCCGCTGAATCCGACCTCGACGCCCATCAAGCACACCGCGCTGGGCCGCTTCAAGCATGAAAATGCGGCGGTGACCGTGGCCAAAGATGGCCGCCTGGTGGTGTACATGGGGGACGACGAGCGCGGCGAGCATATCTACAAGTACGTTTCCAAAGGCGTGGTCGACGCTGCCAATCCGGCCAATAATCGCACGCTGCTGGACGAGGGAACGCTGTACGTGGCGCTGTTCGACGGCGACGAAGCCGGCACGCCGCTGAAGGGCAAAGGACGCTGGATTGCGCTCGAGTTCGGCAAGAACGGCCTGACGCCGGAGAACGGCTTCCGCGATGAGGCCGAAGTGCTGATCTTCGCCCGCAAGGCGGCGCAGCAGGTCGGCGCCACCAAAATGGATCGCCCGGAGTGGATCGCGGTGAACCCGCATGACGGCCGCGCTTACTGCACGCTGACCAACAACAGCAAGCGCGGTGAGGAAGGGATGCCGCTGAACGCCGCCAACCCGCGGCCGAACAACATCTATGGCCAGATCATTCGCTGGGACGAAGGCGGCGACGCCACCGCCGGCACCTTTGCCTGGGACATGTATGCGCTGTGTGGCAACCCGATTGCCCACCCGGAAGGCGTCAACCGCGGCACGCCGAACATCACGGCGGACAACACGTTCAACAGCCCGGACGGGTTGGGCTTCGATCGCGCCGGCCGCCTGTGGATCCTCACCGACGGCAAGTACAGCAACAAGGGGGATTACGCCGGGCAGGGCAACAACCAGATGCTGGTGGGCGATCCGGTCAGCGGCGAAATTCGCCGTTTCATGGTGGGGCCGAAGTCCTGCGAACTGACCGGTATCACTTTCACTCCGGACTACAAGACGATGTTCGTCAACGTACAGCATCCGGGAGAAGAGGGCGATTCGCACTTCCCGAACAACAGCCCGCGCCCACGTTCATCGGTATTGATGATCACGCGCGAAGATGGCGGGGTGATTGGGGCGTAAAGCGGTAAAGGGAACAAAGGCGGCCTGGGGCCGCCTTTATGATTTCAGGATGCGGCCAGTCTGCCGGCGTGATCAGGCGCCTCGCCGCGATTGGCGGGCTGCGTGAAGTAACGGCGGTCTTCCCAGCGCAGCATCGTCAAGTCGCCGCCCCAGCAGCAGCCGGTATCCAGCCCGATCACGCCTTCCGGCGTGCCCTTGCCTTCCAGCGAGGCCCAGTGGCCGAAGACGATGGTGTATTCCGGATCCACCAGGCGCGGCAGCTCGAACCACGGTTTCAGCGGCGCGGGCGCTGTGCCCGGCGCATCTTTGCAGATCATGTCGAGCTGGCCGTTGGGGAAGCAGTAGCGCATGCGCGTGAACGCATTGGTGCTGAAACGCAGGCGCGCCAGGCCGCTCAGTTCCGGTGCCCAGTTGTTCGGCATGTCGCCGTACATGGCGTCGAGAAACAGCGGGTAGCTGTCGCTGCTCAATACCGCTTCCACTTCGCGCGCGCACATTTTCGCGGTGTCGATATCCCACTGCGGGGTAATGCCGGCGTGCGCCATCACCAGCTTTTGCTCATCGTCCACCTGCAGCACCGGTTGGCGACGCAGCCAGTTGATCAGCTCGTCGGCGTCCGGCGCCTCCAGCAGCGGGGTGATGCGATCTTTGGGCTTGTTGCGGCTAATGCCGGCGTAGACCGCCAGCAGGTGCAGATCGTGGTTGCCCAGCACCATGCGCACCGCCGGGCCGAGTGAGCGCACGAAGCGCAGCACGTCCAGCGAGGCGGGGCCGCGCGCCACCAGATCGCCGGTCAGCCACAGCCGATCGCGCTCGGGATCGAAAGCAGCCTGAGCCAGCAGCGACTTCAGTTCATCGTAACAACCGTGAACGTCGCCGATAAGGTATGTCGACATAATTAATGGATCAGCGTTGGAATGGCTAAGCGAAACACGGGAATAGCGGTGCGGAATGGTTGACCCTGATGGTCCACCATTTCGTAATGGCCTTCCATGGTGCCCAGCGGCGTTTCCAGAATGGCGCCGCTGGTGTACTGAAACTCTCCGCCGGGCGGAATGACGGGCTGTTCGCCGATCACGCCTTCGCCCTGAACTTCGGTTTGGCGGCCGTTGCTGTTGGTGATCAGCCAGTAACGGCCCAGCAGTTGCACGTCGCTCCGCCCCAGATTGCGGATGGTGATGGTATAGGCGAAGACGTAACGCTCTTCTTCAGGGATCGACTGTGATTCCACATAGATGCTCTGAACCTGAATACACACGCGGGGCGAATCAATCATGACAACAACTCCTTATTGCTGCGGCGTCGGATTGGCTGACAGCCAGTTCGCCAGCTTGCAGTATTGCGCCACAGAAATATTTTCTGCTCTGAGCGAAGGATCGACGCCCAGCTCCGTCAGCTGCTCCGGCGTGAACAGGTCGCCCAGGCTGTTGCGGATGGTTTTCCGCCGCTGGTTGAACGCCTGCGTGGTGATGCGGCTCAGCATGCGCACGTCGCCCACCGGGTTCGGCAGCACGCTGTGCGGCACCAGACGCACCACGGCGGAATCGACCTTCGGCGGCGGCGCGAACGCGGTCGGCGGCACTTCCAGCACCGGAATGACGTTGCAGTAGTACTGCGCCATTACGGTCAAACGCCCATAGGCCTTGCTGTTCGGGCCGGCCACCAGACGGTTGACCACCTCTTTTTGCAACATAAAGTGCATGTCGCGGATTGCCTGAGTATAGCTGAAAAGGTGGAACATCAGCGGCGTCGAAATATTGTACGGCAGGTTACCAAATACGCGCAGCGGTTGGCCAGCTTCCTCGGCCAGTTCGGCGAAATTCACCGTCATGGCGTCCTGCTGGTGGATGGTCAGTTTGTCTTTCAGCCGCGGGTGGTTCTCCAGCCGGGTGGCCAGATCGCGGTCCAGTTCGATCACCGTCATGCGGTCCATGCGCGCGCCGACCGGCTCGGTCAGTGCGCCGAGGCCGGGGCCGATCTCGACCACCGCTTCGCCCGGCTGCGGGTGAATGGCGGAGACAATGCTATCGATGACAAACTGATCGGTTAAAAAGTTTTGTCCAAAGCGTTTGCGGGCAAAGTGCCCTTGGTGGACTCTGTTATTCATTACAATTAATTATCATTTTAATGGCGAGATTCAGGGCCGTTTGGAAACTGCCGACATCGGCGGTGCCGGTGCCGGCCAGTTCCAGAGCGGTACCGTGGTCGACCGAGGTGCGTATGAAAGGCAAACCGAGGGTGATATTCACCGCGCGGCCGAACCCTTGGTATTTTAACACCGGCAGCCCCTGATCGTGATACATCGCCAGCACCGCATCGGCATCTTGCAGATATTTGGGCTGGAACAGGGTGTCCGCCGGCAGCGGGCCGACAAGATGGATGCCGTCAGCGCGCAGCGCGTCGAGCGCCGGGATGATGGTGTCTATCTCTTCGTGCCCCATATGGCCGCCTTCCCCGGCGTGGGGGTTCAGACCGCAAACGTAAATGTGCGGCTGGGCGATGCCAAATTTGGTTTTCAGATCGTGATCGAGGATGCGGATGACTTCGAACAGGCTCTGTTGCGTGATGGCGCCCGGCACCGCCAGCAGCGGTAGGTGGGTGGTCGCCAGCGCCACGCGCAGCTCTTCGGTCGCGAGCATCATCACCACGCGATCGCAGCGGCTGCGATCGGCAAAGAATTCGGTATGGCCGATAAACGGCACGCCGGCGTCGTTGATCACGCCCTTGTTCACCGGGCCGGTGATCAGCGCCGCGAATTCGCCGTTCAGGCAGCCGTCGCAGGCGCGCGCCAGGGTTTCCACCACGTAGGCGCTGTTGCCGACGTACAGCTCCCCGGCGGTGACCGGGTGAGCGAGCGGGACCGGCAGCACGGTCAGCGTGCCGGCGCGTTGCGCCTTGGCCGGTTGCTGCGGCTGGTAGTCGCGCAGCGTCAGCGGCAGGCCCAAACGTTGGGCGCGTTCAAGCAGCAGGGCCGGATCGGCGCACACCACCAGCTCAACAGGCCAATCCTGTTGCGCCAGCGCTGCCACCAAATCCGGCCCTACCCCGGCGGGTTCGCCGGGGGTAATGACGACGCGTTTATTGCTGTGCATCGCTGCCATCGAGGATCTTCACGTAAGCCTGGGCGCGCTGTTCCTGCATCCAGGTCTGCGCCTCTTCGGCGAACTTACGGTTGAACAGCATGCGGTAAGCGCGATCTTTCTGCGCGGCGTCGGTCTTATCCACCTGACGGGTATCCAGCAGCTGAATCAGGTGCCAACCGAAGGAAGAGTGGACCGGCGCGCTGATTTCACCCTTGCTCAGCTTCAGCAACGCATCGCGGAAGGCCGGATCGTAGATGTCCGGGGAAGCCCAGCCCAGATCGCCGCCCTGCATGGCGGAACCCGGATCCTGCGACAACTGTTTGGCTTCGTCGGCAAACTTGGCGCGGCCGCTCTTGATCGCTTCCGCAACGGATTGCAGCTTGGCGCGCGCCTGATCGTCGGTCAGCACCACCGAAGGTTTCAGCAGGATGTGACGGGCGTGCACTTCGGTGACCGACACCGACTGGCTGGCGCCGCGAATGTCGTTCACCTTCAGGATGTGGAAGCCGACGCCGGAACGGATTGGGCCGACGACGTCACCTTTCTTGGCGCTCACCAGACGTTCCGCGAACAGGGTCGGGATCTCTTGCAGTTTGCCCCAGCCCATATTGCCGCCTTTCAGCGCCTGAGAATCGGCGGAGTAGGTGATCGCCAGCTTGCCGAAGTCGGCGCCGCTGTTGATTTCGCCCACCAGGCGTTTGGCCAGCTCTTCGGCTTTGTCGACCTGCTGCTGCGACGGGTTCTCCGGCAGCGGGATCAGGATGTGGCTGATGTTCATTTCGGTGTCGCTGCCGTTCTGCGCGCCCACCTGTTTGGCCAGCGCGTCCACTTCCTGCGGCAGGATGGTGACGCGGCGGCGCACTTCGTTGTTACGCACTTCGGAGATCAGCATCTCTTTGCGGATCTGCGAACGGTAGGTGTTGTAGTTCAACCCTTCGTACGACAGACGGCTGCGCAGCTGATCGACGCTCATCTTGTTTTGTGCGGCGATATTGGCGATCGCCTTGTCCAGATCGGCGTCGGACACGGTGATGCCCATTTTCTTGGCCATCTGCAGCTGGATGTTATCCATGATCAGGCGTTCGATGATCTGATGGCGCAGCGTCTTGTCGTCCGGCAGCTGTTGGCCGGCCTGCTGGGCGTTGAGCTTCACTGACTGCAACAGACCGTTGACGTCGCTTTCGAGTACCACGCCGTTATCCACGACGGCGGCGACTTTATCCACTTCTTGGGGTGCTGCGAACGCGGCATTGGCGCAAACCACCAATCCGAGAATAAGCGTTCTCCAGTTCTTCATACATTTCCCATTATGTAATCCGCAAATGCGGGTGAAAGTTCTCGTTTTCAAAGTGTTGCAAAGCGTCAGAATGCACGCTGATACGGCAGAATGCCGGAGCGCAGCATTTCTGCGGAACCGAGACTATGATCGCTGCTCAGGCCGCGCAGTTCGACGTTGAACGAAACTCTGTTGTCGTAAACGCTGGTATTGTTGCTGTTGTTCCAGTCGGTAACCTTGCGCTCATAGCCCAGGGTCACCGCCCAGCAGCAGGTGTTGTACTTCAGCCCCACCAGCTGATCGGCGGATTGTTTGGCGCGGGTGTCGTAATAATACGCCCCGACCACCGCCCAACGATCGGCGATCGGCCAGCTGCCGGTGATGCCCACCTGCGAGATGCCGTCTTGGTAGGCCGGAATCTCATTGGTGTTCAGCGCCGTTTTGATGTATTCCGGCGTGGCGTAACGGTAGTTCAGCTGCACCACGCGCTCGGCATCCTGGCGGTATTCCACCACGCCGTTGCCCAGCGAGACGCTGTTCAGGCGGGTGTCGTACTGCAGGCCACCGCGCAGGCCCCAACGATCGTCGATTTTCCAATAGGTATCGCCGGCCCAGGCCACGCTGCCGGTGTCGTCGTTGTTGTCGTAACCGGTCATCCGGTCACCGGTGCGCGAACGGCTGAAGTAGTAGATTTGACCCACGGAAGCGTTAAAACGTTCAACCAGCGCGTCATCATAAATACGGGTGGTCACACCGGTAGACACGCGGTTCTGCGAAGCGATGCGATCCAGGCCGCTGTAAGTGCGGTCACGGAACAGGCCGGAGTAGTCGGTCTGCAGCAGGGTGGTGTCGTAGGTGTAGATGTTGCTTTGGTCGCGGTACGGCACGTACAGGTACTGCACGCGTGGCTCCAGCGTCTGGGTGGCGCCTTCGGCCCAGATCATCGGCCGTTCGAACACCAGCTTGCCGTCGACCTTGAACTGCGGCAGCACACGGTTGACCGAGTTGTCGAGGTTTGGCGCAGTAACCGGATTGTTCTGCGTACTCTTACGACTTTCATAGTTGGCGGCGAAACCGTCAGGAATATCCTGCTGGTAGTGGGTCGCCATCAGCTTGGCTTCGGTGTTCAGGCTGGCCCAGCCGTTGGTGAGCGGCAGGTTGAGCGTCGGTTCCATATGCAGACGGGTGGCGTCCGGGCTGTACGGGTTGACGCTGGTGAACTTGGCCGCCTGGCCGTAAATATGGAAATCGAACGGGCCGAGGTCGTTTTTGTAGTAGTTCAGATCCAGCTGCGGCTGCACCTTATAGGTGTCAGACCGGGTACGGTCGGTGGTGTCGAAGATCTGGAACTGCTTGGAACTCAGCGTGGCGTTCCAGTTCTCGTTGGCGTAGCCGAGGCTGAATTTCTGCGTGGCGTAGCCGTCGGTGGTGGAGCCGTATTTGGAGTCCAGATCGGTGAAGTATTTGTAGTCGCTGACCTTGGTGTAGTCGACGTTGAAGCGCCACACCTGATCCATGACGCCGTTGTGGTTCCAGTAGAATAGCCAGCGTTTGCTGTCGTCATTGTCTTTGCCGTATTCCTTGTCGTCCGGCAGCCAGTCGAACTCCATCAGGCCGAGGCCCGGCTGCACCAGATAACGGAACTCGGTCTGCCACTGCAGGCCCCGCTTGGACATATAGTGCGGCGTGATGGTGGCGTCGTAGTTCGGCGCGATGTTCCAGTAGTACGGCAACATGAACTCGAAGCCGTTGTTGCTGCCGTACTTGGCGTTCGGGATCAGGAAGCCGGAACGGCGCTTGTCGCCGACCGGCAGCTGCAGGTACGGGCTGTAGAACACCGGCACGCCGCCGATGCGAAAGCGGGCGTTCCATACTTCCGCCACCTGCTCTTCGCGATCGTGGATCACTTCTGAACCGACCACGCTCCAGCTGTCATCACCTGGCAGACAGGAGGTAAAGGTGCCGTTTTCCAGAATGGTGTAACGGTTGGCGCCGCGCATTTTCATCTTGTCGGCGTCGCCGCGCCCCTGACGGCCTACCATCTGGTAGTCGCCTTCATAGACATCGGTATCTTTGGTGTTCAGGTTCGACCAGGCCTTCGGGCCTTTCAGTTTGATCTGATTGTCGCTGTAGTGCACGTCGCCGGTGGCGGTGACGGTGCGGACCGGCTCCGCCTGGCCCGGGTTTTGCGTCTGGTTTAGCTCAACTTCTTTGGCGGTCAGGGTGCTGTTGCCCTGCTCGACATGCACGTTGCCGCTGAACAGCGCGCTTTTCGGGTAGTCGGCGCGCGAGTCATCGGCATTGATGGTCACCGGTTGGCTGTTCGGATCGCCGCTGACCAAAGGCTTGTCGTAAACGGGAACGCCAAGCATGCATTGCTCGGCCAGATCAGCCAGCGCATGCTGACTGTAGAGTGCCGTCCAAATCATCGTGGCCAGCAGTGTTGGGAAACTTTTTTTCATACGCGGTTTTGGTGTTCCGTCATCAGAGGCGTCATGTCCGGCAAACGGTCAGAGACTATATTACTCATCTGCGTTGCGCTAGTGCTAAATCCAGCCGTTTACTTGCGTCGTCGTTAGGCGCAAAGATAAATGACAGGTATGATAATCCAAATTCTAGGAAAAATCGCCTGCACCCTTTCCTGAAGCGAAGGGGGACGGCGGCTTTCGGCATGATAATTGAGGAGTATATGCAGTATTGGGGAAAACTGCTCGGCGTCATCGTCGCCATCTGGTCTGGCGCGGGATTCTGGGGTGTAGTTCTGGGGCTGATTATCGGTCACATGATCGATACGGCGCGCAGCAACAAGCGCAGCCGGGGGTTCTTCACCGACCAGCAAACGCGGCAAACGCTATTTTTCCGCACCACTTTTCAGGTGATGGGCCACCTGACCAAATCCAAAGGACGCGTTACCGAGGCGGATATCCAGATCGCCAGCCTGTTCATGGATCGCCTGCAACTGCACGGCGAAGCGCGCACCGCGGCGCAGCAGGCGTTTCGCGAGGGCAAACAGAGCCAGTTCCCGCTGCGTGAGACGCTGCAGCAGTTCCGCAGCATCTGTTTTGGCCGCTTCGATCTGATTCGGATGTTTCTGGAAATTCAGATTCAGGCGGCGTTCGCCGACGGCTCGTTGCACCCGAACGAACGTCAGGTGCTGTACGTCATCGCCGAAGAGCTGGGCATTTCGCGCGCGCAGTTTGACCAGTTCCTCAGCATGATGGAGGGCGGGCGCCAGTTCGGCGGCGGTCAGCAGGGCGGGTATTCGCAGGGTGGCTATCAGCAGGCTCAGCGCGGCCCGACGCTCGACGACGCGTGCAAGGTGCTCGGCGTGCGCAGCAGCGACGATGCCGCCACCATCAAACGCGCCTACCGTAAGCTGATGAGCGAACACCATCCGGATAAGCTGGTGGCGAAAGGCTTGCCGCCGCAGATGATGGAAATGGCCAAGCAGAAAGCGCAGGAGATTCAGGCGGCGTACGACCTGATCAAACGCGAGAAAGGCTTCAAATAACGATACCCGTCATACTTCGAGCTGCAGGTGCGTTGGCTGCCCGCGCTTACCCCGGTCACGTACTTTTTGTACGTTCCCGGGGCTGCGCTTAGTTGCCGCCTTCCTGCAACTCGAATTATTTAGGGTATCCCTGGGTGATGCGCTTAGAAATCCGGCTCGGCGCGAAAGTGCATCGGCGTCTGAAAAGCGGGATGGGTGATGCGCAGCTCTTGCGCATGCAGTTGCAGCCGCGGCGCCATCGCCTTGGCCTCCGGCGGGGCGTAGAAGCCGTCTCCGAGGATTGGGTGCCCCAGCGCCAGCATGTGCACCCGCAGCTGGTGCGAGCGGCCGGTGATCGGCGTCAGCATCACGCGGGTGCTGCCGTCGGCGTCGCGTGACAGCACCCGATACTCCGTTTGCGCCGCTTTGCCGGTGTCAAAACACACCTTTTGCAGCGGCCGGTTCGGCCAGTCGCAGATCAGCGGCAAGTCCACCAACCCTTCGTCATGCGCCATATGCCCCCAAACGCGGGCGATATAGGATTTCTTCGGTTCGCGTTCGCGGAACTGACGCTTCAGCTCGCGCTCGGCGGCCTTGTTGAGTGCCACCACGATCACCCCGCTGGTGGCCATGTCCAGCCGATGCACCGATTCGGCGGCCGGGTGATCGGCCTGAATGCGGGTCATCAGGCTGTCTTTGTTTTCCGGCGCGCGGCCGGGCACCGACAGCAAGCCGCTGGGCTTGTTGACCACCATGATGTGTTCATCCTGATACAGGATGTGCAGCGGGTCCTGCGGGGGATTGTAGGGTTCCATCTTGGCTCCGCGAAAAGGGCCGAACGGGGAGGCGGCTGCCTCCCCGCGTCGCGCCGGTTACTGGTGGGTGACCACCACCAGACGAATGGCGTCCAGGCGCCAGCCTGCTTCATTGAGGTTGGCCAGCACCTGACGGCGGTTGAACTCCAGCGCTTCGACTTCGTCGTCGCGGATGTTCGGGTTGACCGCCTTCAGCGCTTCCAGACGCGCCAGCTCGGCGCTCAGCTTGTCGTCCGCCTCTTGCTTCGCCTGTTCGATAAGCGTGCGCGCCTGCGCTTCCACCAGGCTTTCCGCCTGCTGCAGCATGGCGTGCACGTCTTGCTGCACGGCGTTGACCAGCTTGCTGGAGGTGTGGCGGTTGACTGCGTTCAATTGGCGGTTGAAGCTTTCGAACTCGACCTGAGCCGCCAGGTTGGTGCCCTTGCGGTCCATCAGCATGCGGATCGGCGTCGGCGGCAGGAAGCGCGTCAGCTGCAGGTGTTTCGGCGCCTGGGCCTCCACCACGTAGACCAGCTCAACCAGCAGGGTGCCGACCGGCAACGCTTTGTTTTTCAACAGGGATACCGCGCAGCTGCCGGTGTCGCCGGACAGGATCAGATCCAGGCCGTTGCGGATGATCGGGTGCTCCCAACTGACGAACTGCGCGTCTTCGCGCGACAGCGCCTGATCGCGGTCGAAGGTGACGGTGCAGCCGTCCTGCGGCAGGCCCGGGAAGTCCGGCACCAGCATATGGTCAGACGGCGTCAGCACGATCAGGCTGTCGCTGCGGTCTTCCTGATTGATGCCGACGATGTCGAACAGGTTGAGCGCGAAGCCCACCAGGTTGACGTCGTTATCCTGCTCGGCGATGGCGGCGGCCAGCGCCTGGGCTTTGTCGCCGCCGTTGGAGTGCATCTCCAGCAGTCGGTCGCGGCCCTGTTCCAGCTGCGCTTTCAACTGATCGTGCTGCTGGCGGCAGGCGTGGATGAATTCGTCGAAGCCTTCCTGTTCGGTCGGCGCGGCCAGATAGCCGATCAACTGCTCGTAGCAGCTGTCGTAGATGGTGCGGCCGGTCGGGCAGGTGTGTTCGAAGGCATCCAGCCCCTCGTGGAACCAACGCCCCAGCACCGCCTGTGCGGTGTGTTCCAGGTAAGGCACCATGATCTGGATATCGTGCATCTGGCCGATACGGTCCAGACGGCCGATACGCTGCTCCAGCAGATCCGGGTTGAACGGCAGATCGAACATCACCAGTTGGCTGGCGAACTGGAAGTTGCGGCCTTCGGAGCCGATCTCGGAACACAGCAACACCTGCGCGCCTTCCTCTTCGGAGGCGAAGTAGGCGGCGGCGCGGTCGCGCTCGATGATCGACAGCCCTTCGTGGAACACCGCGGCGCGGATCGCTTCACGCTCGCGCAGTACCTGCTCCAGCTGCAGCGCGGTGTCGGCCTTGGCGCAGATCACCAGCACTTTTTCGTTGCGGTTGGCCAGCAGGTAGTCCAGCAGCCACTCGACGCGCGGGTCGAAGTTCCACCAGGTGGCATTTTCGCCCTCGAATTCCTGATAGATCTGCTCCGGGTATAGCATGTCACGCGCGCGCGCTTCGACGGACTTCTTGGCGCCCATAATGCCGGAGACTTTGATCGCGGTCTGGTACTGGGTCGGCAACGGCAGCTTGATCTGGTGCAGGTTGCGGTGCGGGAAGCCCTTCACGCCGTTACGGGTGTTGCGGAACAGCACGCGGCTGGTGCCGTGGCGATCCATCAGCATGGAAACCAACTCCTGGCGCGCCTGCTCGGCGTTGTCGCCTTCGCTGTTGGCGGCTTTGAGCAGCGGTTCGATGTCCTGCTCGTCGATCAGCTCGCCCAGCAGGTTCAGCTTGTCATCGGCCAGGCGCTCACCGCTCAGCAGCAGGGTGACGGCGTCGGCCACCGGGCGGTATTTCTGCTGCTCGGCGACAAACTCGCCATAGTCGTGGAAACGATTCGGATCGAGCAGGCGCAGGCGCGCAAAGTGGCTTTGTTGGCCCAGCTGCTCCGGGGTGGCGGTCAGCAGCAGCACGCCGGGGATATGCTCGGCCAACTGCTCGATCACCTGATATTCGCGGCTCGGCGCTTCTTCGCTCCAGGCCAGGTGGTGCGCTTCGTCAACCACCAGCAGATCCCACTGGGCGTCCGCCAGCTCTTCCAGGCGCTGCTTGTTGCGGCGCACGAAGTCCAGCGAGCAGATCACCAGCTGTTCGGTTTCGAACGGGTTGCTGCTGTCGAGCTTGGCTTCGGCGTAGCGGCTGTCGTCGAACAGCGAGAAGTAGAGGTTGAAGCGGCGCATCATCTCCACCAGCCACTGGTGCTGCAGCGTTTCCGGCACCACGATCAGCACGCGCTCGGCGCGGCCCGCCAGCAGCTGCTGGTGGATGATCATGCCGGCTTCGATGGTTTTGCCGAGGCCGACTTCGTCCGCCAGCAGGACGCGCGGGGCATGGCGTTGGCCGACTTCATGGGCGATGTGCAGCTGGTGCGGGATCAGGCTGGCGCGCATGCCGCGCAGGCCGGCGAACGGCAGGCGATACTGCTCGCTCTGGTATTTGCGCGCGCGGAAACGCAGCGCGAAACGGTCCATGCGGTCAATTTGGCCGGCGAATAGGCGATCCTGCGGTTTGCTGAAGGTCAGCTTGCTGTCCAGCAGGACTTCACGCATCGCCACGCCGCTTTCCTGGGTGTCCTGGCGGGTGCCGATATAGGTCAACAGACCGTTTTCCTCTTTCACCTCTTCCACCTGCAGCTGCCACCCCTCGTGGCTGCTGACGGTATCGCCCGGGTTGAACATCACGCGGGTGATCGGCGAATCGTTTCTGGCATAGAGGCGGTTTTCACCGGTGGCGGGGAAAAGCAGGGTAATCATGCGCGCGTCCAGCGCCACGACGGTGCCCAGTCCTAATTCGCTTTCCGTATCGCTGATCCAGCGTTGACCAAGAGTAAAAGGCATATATTGTCGGCTCGATTCTTTGTAAGTAAGTCTTGTTACCGGGCGGGAAGGGCCGCGGCACCTGTACTGAACGTCTGCTAATCCCGGTTTGTTTTAAATTTGACGGGCAATAGCCATTCACGCCATGCAGACGTCGTGAGACGGCAGGGCTAAGCGTGGTTCAGTTTTGGGAAGGGCGCTATGGTAATGGAAGGCGGCGCGTTCGTCACCTGCAAAACCGGATGATTTTTCTTAACCTGGCGCAATCTCAAAACAGCCCCATCTGCCCGGTGACCAGCGTGGTGAAGTCGTCGTGCAAGAAAGGGAGTATAGCGTCTGCCACCGGCTGCAGCTGGCGTTCGAGGTAATGCTGATAGTCGATGGGGGAATGGCGCGTCTCCAGCGGTTCCGGCCCGGCGACGGTCATCACGTAGCTGATCCAGCCGCCGTTCTGATACTGCAGCGGCCGCCCCTGGCTGCGGTTGTAGTCGTCGGCGATGCGCGCGGCGCGGGCGTGCGGCGGCACGTTGCGCTGATAGTCGTCGAGCTTTCTGCGCAGGCGTTTGCGGTACACCAGCTGATCGTCGAAGTCGCCGTTCAGGGTTTTGCCGACGTAGTCGCGCACATAGTCCTGATAGGGCTGCCGTTTGAAGATGCGCTGATAGAGCTGCTGCTGGAACTGCTGCGCCAGCGGCGTCCAGTCGGTGCGCACCGTTTCCAGGCCTTTGTACACCATCTCTTCCTCGCCGCCGGCGCGTGCGATCAGGCCGGCGTAGCGCTTCTTGCTGCCCTGTTCGGCGCCGCGAATGGTCGGCATCAGGAAGCGGGAATAGTGGGTTTCGAACTCCAGCTCCAGCGCGTTCTCCAACCCGAACTGCTGCTGCAGATGCTGCTGCCACCAGGCGTTGACCCGCTGCACCAGCGCTCGGCCGATCTGCGCCGCCTGCAGCTCGTCATGCGGCTGTTTCAGCCACACGAAGGTGGAATCGGTGTCGCCGTAAATAACCTGATACCCTTCGGCTTCGATCAGTTCGCGGGTTTGGCGCATGATCTCGTGGCCGCGCAGGGTGATCGACGACGCCAGCCGCGGATCGAAGAAGCGGCAGCCGCTCGATCCCAGCACGCCGTACAGCGCGTTCATGATGATCTTCAGCGCCTGCGACAGGGGCTTGTTGTGCTGGCGCTTGGCGGCTTCGCGCCCCTGCCAGATCTGCTCGACGATCGCCGGCAGGCAGTGTTTGCTGCGCGAGAAGCGGGCGTTGCGAAAACCGGGCACCGAATCGGCGTCGTTTGGGTGGCGCATGCCTTCCACCAACCCGACCGGATCGATCAGGAAGGTGCGGATGATCGACGGATACAGGCTTTTATAGTCCAGCACCAGCACCGAATCGTACAGGCCGGGCTGGGAGTCCATCACGAAGCCGCCGGGGCTGTGTTCCTCCGGCTGTTCGCCGAGGTTGGGGGCGACAAAGCCCAGGCGGTGCATGCGCGGCATATAGAGGTGGCTGAAGGCCGCCACCGATCCACCGCTGCGATCGGCCGCCAGCCCGGTGACGGTGGCGCGTTCCAGCAGGAAGTTGAGCAGGTCGGCCTTGGCGAAGATGCGCGTCACCAGCTCGCAGTCCTTCAGGTTGTAGCGGGCCAGCGCCGGCTTGTCTTCGGCGAAGCGTCGGTCGATCTCCGCCATGCGCTGATAAGGGTTGTCGATCGCCTTGCCTTCGCCCAGCAGCGCCTGCGAAACGTATTCCAGGCTGAAGGAGGGGAAGTTCCAGGTGGCGGACTTCAGCGCTTCGATGCCGTCGATGATCAGGCGGCCGGCGGCAGCGGCGAAAAAGTGGTTCTGTTTGAAGCCGTGCTCGCGCCACTCCAACAGGTTGCCGCCACGCCCCAGCCGCAGCGGGATCTGGTAGCGTTCGGCGTGCTTTTGCAGCACCCGCAGATCGAACTGCACCAGGTTCCAGCCGATGATGGCGTCAGGATCGTGGCGCTCCAGCCACGCGTTCAACCGTTCCAGCAGTTGGGGGCGGCTGGCGCAGTATTCCAGATCGAAATCCAGCGGCGCATCGCCGCCGTTGGCCGGCCCCAGCATGTAGACCTGCCGCTGGCCACAGCCTTCCAGCGCGATAGAGTAAAGTTCGCCGTGGGCGGTAGTTTCGATATCCAGCGACACCAGCCTAAGCGTCGGGCGGTAGTCCGGCGCCGGCTTCATCTGGCCGTTGAGCAAGGGCCCGCCGCCGTTGGCCTGGCCGTTGAACCACACCGGCGCGGTGATGAAGCGCTCCATCAGGTAGCGTTCGGGTGGGCGAATGTCGGCCTCGTAGACCGTAACGCCGCCTTCCCGCAGCAGTTTTTCCAGCTTGATGAGCTGACGGTGCTGGCGGCAGTACAGCCCCAGCATCGGGCGGTGATGAAAATCCGTCAGTGCCAGCGGTTTCAGTTCGACTTGCCGTTCTTCGCGCAGCAGCAGTTCCGCGCGCGGCTTTTGTTCGGCGGGGATAAACGCTACCGAGGTTTGCGGCGGCAGGCGCAGCTGACGCGGGCCTGCGTCGGTCGCCAGCCAAAATTCGACCTCGGTGCCGGCGGGCGTGTCGCGCCAGTGGCGAGTGAGCAGGAAACCCTGTTGCAGTGCTGTCATAACCCCTTCGTCTTCCGCCGGGCGGCGTGCGCGACATCCAGCGAGATGTCGGTTTTGGCGCTAATATAGATAAATTATAGTATGTGTTTTTATACAGTCATTGTCCATCGGCGTTCGGCGCTGCCAAATACGCATACAATTCATCGATTGACTCGCCAGCGGCGCCGCTGGAAAATCCTCGGCCCCGTTTGGCCGAATAATCCGCAGAGGTGTAATGGAAGCCTATTTACAAGATTTGATCACCCAGTCACTGGCTTTCACCCTGATGGTCGTCCTGCTGGTCGCTTTTCTCGAGTCGCTGGCGCTGGTGGGGCTGCTGCTGCCCGGCACGGTGATGATGGCCAGCATCGGCGCCCTGATCGGCAGCGGCAAGGTGGACTTCTACTACGCCTGGGCGGCGGGGATCGTCGGCTGCCTGCTCGGCGACTGGATCTCCTATTTCGTCGGTCGCGCCTTCAAAGGGCCCTTGCACCGCTGGTCGTTCCTGAAGAAGAACAAAGCGCTGCTCGACAAAACCGAACACGCCTTGCACCAGCACAGCATGGCGACCATTCTGATCGGCCGCTTCGTTGGCCCGACGCGCCCGCTGGTGCCGATGGTGGCCGGCATGCTCGATCTACCGCCGTACAAGTTTGCCTTGCCGAATATCATCGGTTGCCTGACCTGGCCGCCGGTCTATTTCTTCCCCGGCATCCTGGCGGGCGTGGCGATCGACATTCCCGCAGGCGCCAACAGCGCGATGTTCAAGTGGTTGCTGCTCGCCGCGGCGCTCACGATCTGGCTGGCTGTGTGGCTGAGTTGGCGCTGGTGGCGTGAGGATAAGCGCAGCGCCGATCGGCTGAGCCGTTGGCTGACGCCGCTGCGGCTGCGCGTGGTGTGCGGATTGAGCTGGCTGGCGGCGCTGGCAGTCGGTTATCTACTGAGCCAGCAGCCCTTGATGCCGGTGTATCGGCACCTGCTGTGGCAGGTGCTGTCCGGGCAATGATTGCGGGGGCGTAAGCCCCCTTCGTATTACTGGAAGAACGCTTCCAGCTGTTCAAATACCCGCACGTCTTCGCTGTGGCGCTTCACCTGCAGCACGTCTTCCAGCTTTTCCACCTGGCTGATCATTTGCTCCAGCCGCTGATCGTCGGCGACCAATAGCCAAATGCGGCTCTGCTGGCCGTCCTTCAGCGGCAGACACAGAATGCCTTCGACGTTGAACGCGCGGCGAGCGAACAGCCCGCAAACGTGCGACATGACGCCGGGATGGTTGCGCACGGCCAGCTCCAGGATCACCTGGGGTTTATCTTGTGGTTGCAGCATGGCTTATTCTCCAATCATGTCGATATTGGCGGCGCCCGGCGGCACCATCGGGAACACTTTTTCGTTGATGTCGATCAGCGCGTGGATCAGGCAGGGGCCCGGGCGTTGGATCGCTTCGGCCAGCGCGGCCTGCGGATCTTCCGCGGCGTTCAAATCGCAGGTATCCAGCCCGAATCCGGCGGCGATCTTCAGGAAGTCGGTGCGCTTCGGATAGGCGGCGGCGAAGATGCGCTGCTGGTAGAACAGGGTTTGCTGCTGGTGCACCAGCCCCAACGCCTGGTTGTTCATCAAAATGATTTTCACGTCCAGATCGTGTTCGACCGCGGTGGCCATTTCCTGAATGTTCATCATCAGGCTGCCGTCGCCGGAGAAGCACAGCACTTTGCGCTCGGGCTCCGCCAACGCCGCACCGATCGCCGCCGGCAGACCGAAGCCCATGGTGCCCAGGCCGCCCGAAGTCAGCCACTGGCGCGGCCGGCTCAGCGGATAGGCCTGCGCCACCCACATCTGATGCTGGCCCACGTCGGTGGTGATGATGGCGCTGTCGTCCACGCAGCGCGCGGCCGCCAGCACCAGGCCGTAATGGCTCAGCGGATCGTCGGCGTTCGGCATGTTGAACGGGAACTCGCGCTTCAGGTCATTGACGGTGCTCAGCCACGCGCTGCGCGGCTGCGTGTCGATCTGCGGCAGCAGCTGTTGCAGCACCTGGCCGACGTCGGCATGGATCGCCACGTTGGCCTGTTTGACCTTGCCCAGCTCGGCGCGGTCGATATCCACGTGAATGATGGCGGCGTTAGGGCAGAACTGCTCGGTTTTGCCGATTGCCCGATCGTCGAAGCGCGCGCCCAGCACGATCAGCAGATCGGCCTCCTGCAGAATGAAGTTGGTGCTGCGCGCCGCGTGCATGCCCAGCATGCCCAGCGACAGCGGGTGTTCCACCGGCATCGCCCCCAGCGCCATCAGCGTCATGGTGGTAGGCAGACCGGCGCGTTCGGCCAGTTCCAGCGCCTGGCGGTGAGCGTCGGCGCAGATGATGCCGCCGCCCAGGTAGAGGATCGGGCGTTGCGCCTGGTTGATCATCGCGGCGGCCTGCGAAACCAGCGCCGGATCGAAGCTCGGTGCGGCGTCCTGCACGGCGATCGGCGGTAGCTCCTCCAGGGTGATGGTGGCGGTCTGCACGTCTTTCGGCACATCGATCCAGACCGGGCCGGGGCGGCCGGATTCGGCGATGCGGAATGCGTCGACGATCACCTGCGGCAATTCGCGAATATCGCGTACCAGATGGTTGTGCTTGGTGATTGGGATGGAAATACCGTAGGTGTCCACCTCCTGGAAGGCGTCGGTGCCGATCATCGAAGAAGGCACCTGACCGGTGATGCACACCAGCGGAATGGAATCGAGCTTGGCGTCGGCGATGGCGGTGACCAGGTTGGTGGCGCCCGGCCCGCTGGAAGCGATGCACACCGCCGCTTTGCCGTTGGCGCGCGCCATGCCCTGCGCCATAAAGCCCGCGCCCTGTTCGTGGCGCGCCAGCACGTGGTGAATGCGGGTGCTTTGGCTCAGCGCGTCATACAGCGGCAGCGCCGCGCCGCCGGGGATGCCGGCGACGGTGGTGATGCCCTGCCGCTCCAGCAGATGAACGATCAATTGTGCGCCGGTGAAGCGGGTGCCCGGCTGAGGCGTGCCCGAAGTTGCCATGTTCCTGTCCTTTCTCAAGGCCGGTGAGCTTTTCTGGGCAGGGTGCTAAAACAAGAAACCCCGCCCGGTTTGCGCCGGCGGGGTTTGGGAATCGATGCGTTGATTCGGACCCTACGGCGCATTGCCGACGACCACCACCACACGCACGACGACCACCGCGGCTGGTAGCGCGGTAAATAGTAGGGTCGAAGTCAGCGAGGATGCGATCACAGGGAACCTTATCATCAGTAAAAAAAGTCAGGTTTTTATAAAAGCACAGGCGCAAAATTCGCACAACAGGTTTATTGGCGCAGCATAAAAAACGCGCGTCAGATCACGCTTTACCCAAGATGCCCAGCACGCGCGCTTCGGGCGCGCTGCCGTCCAGCAGGGCCTGCGTCGGGCCGTCGTAGTAGATGCGGCCGTCGACCACCAGCAGCGTGCGCGGCGCGATGCGCGCGGCGTCGTCGAGGTTGTGCGACACCATCAGCAGCGTCAGGTTACGCTGTTCGCACACCGTCTGCAGCAGCTGCAGCATTTCGTTGCGCAGCGCCGGATCGAGCGCCGAGAAGGGCTCGTCGAGCAACAGGATCGGCCGTTGGCGAATCAAACAGCGCGCCAGCGCGGCGCGCTGGCGCTGGCCGCCGGAAAGCTGCGACGGCAGGCGCTCCAGGTGCTCCTCCAGGCCGACCTGACGGGCGATATGCGCCCGCTGTTGGCGCTGCTGTTCAGTCAGGCGCAGACCGGGATCTAACCCCAGCCCGATGTTCTGCGCCACCGTCAGGTGCGCGAACAGGTTGTTCTCCTGAAACAGCATCGACACCGGCCGTTTGGCCGGCGGCGTGGCGGTGTGGTCTTCGTCGTTCAGCAGCAGCCGGCCGCTGGCCGCCGGCAGAAAACCGGCGATCAAACTCAGCAGGGTGCTTTTACCGGCGCCGCTGGGGCCGAGCACCGCGACGCGCTCGCCCGGCTGGATGCGCAGATCAAAGCGCATCGGCAGGTGTTCATACAGATAGGTCAGTTTTTCAAGCGTCAGCATGGCGCCCCGGTAAGCGTTCGATCAGGGTAAACAGCAGGAAACACAGCAGCAGCAACAGCAGCGCGGTCACCGCCCCGTCGTTGCTGCGGTAGGCGCCAATCTGCTGATACAGGTAAAAAGGCAGGGTACGGAAATGCTCGTTACCAAACAAGGCGACCACGCCGAAATCGCCGATCGACAGCACGCAGGCGAAGGCCAGCGCCTGCGCCAGCGGGCGACGCAGCGCGCGCAGTTCGATCAGCCGCAGCCGTTGCCAGCCGTGGATATCCAGCGACAGGCACAGCGGGTTGTAACGTTCGGCGAGGTCGCGCATCGGGTTCTCCAACACCTTCAGCGCATAGGGCACCGCCATCAGCGCATTGGTGAGGATCACCAGCGCATAGGGCGACTGTGGCAGCCCGATTGTATCGCTCAGCAGCAGGAAAAAGCCGGTGGCCAGCACGATGCCCGGCATCGCCAGGATCACCATGCCGCTCAGCTCCAGCGCCTGGCCGCCGCGCAGATGCTGCCGCAGCTTCAGCTCGCGGCTGCTCCACAGCAGCATCATCGTGAGCGCCACGCACAGCGCCCCGGCGCCGAGGGCGATGCGCAGCGACGTGAACAGCGCCTGCCACAGCACCGGCTGGCGCAGCACGCTGACGACGGCCTGATTGGCGCCGTCGGCGATCACCGCCAGCAGAGGCGGCAGCAGCAGCAACAGCGCGGCGGCGATCAGCAGAAAATCGCCGACGCGTCGCCACAGGCTGTCTTCCGGATTGCGCCAGCGCTGGGCGTGGGTATGCCCCACCGGCAATACCTGGCTCAGGCGCTGACTGATCAACACCAGCCCCAGACAACAGCTTAACTGGATCAGCGCCAGCATGGCGGCGCGACCCAGATCGTAGTCGTAACTCAGCGCCTGATAGATCGCCAGTTCGATGGTGGTAGCCTGCGGCCCGCCGCCCAGCGACAGCACGGTGGCGAAGCTGGCGAAGCACAGCATGAAGATCAATGCGCCGCTCGGCAGGATCTGGCGGCGCAGCGCCGGCCATTCGACGAAGCGGAACTGCTGCCAGCCATTCATGCCCAGCTGGGCGGCCAGCTGGCGCTGCTCCACCGGGATATTCTCCAGCGCCTGCAGCAACAGGCGGGTGGCCAGCGGCAGGTTAAAGAACAGGTGCGCCAGCAGAATGCCCTGCAGACCGTAGGGCGAGAAGCCATATTCGATGCCCAGCCAGCCGCACAGCGTCGCCAGCCAGCCTTGGCGCCCATAGACGCTGAGCAGGCCGAACACCGCCACCAGCACCGGCAGCACCAGCGTCATGGCGCACAGCCGCAGCAGCAGCTGCCGGCCGGGGAAGCGGCGGCGATAGAGCGCGCGCGCCAGCAGAACGGCGGGCAGCACCGAAATCAGCGCCGACAGCAGCGCCTGCCAAAAGGTGAAGCGCACCACGTGCCAAAGGTAGCTGTCCTGCCACAGGCCGCGCCAGTCGCTGTCCGGCGCGTGACGCCACAGCGAGCCCATCGCCAGCGCGGCGACCAGCAGGATCACGCCGGCGGCCAACAGCCCCGGCCAGAGCCAGCGGGGGATCAGCGGCTGACGGCGGTTTGCCATGCCCGGATCCAACCGCCGCGTTGTTTGGCCACCTCTTCGGCGCTGTATTGCAGCGCGGTCTGCGGCACGTTCATCTGCTCAAAGCCGACGGGCAGTGGGGTGTTGATCACCGGGTACATCCAGTTGCCGGTCGGGATGGCGTTTTGGAACGCCGGTGTCACCATGAACTGCATGAAACGCTCCGCCAGCTCAGGCTGTTTGGCGGCCTTCAGCTTGCCCGCCACTTCCACCTGCAGGTAGTGCCCTTCGCTGAACGTGGCGGCGGCGTAGAGATCTTTTTTCTCTTCGATCAGGTGATAGGCCGGAGAGGTGGTGTAGCTGAGCACCAGATCGCCTTCGCCCTTCAGGAACAGGCCGTAGGCTTCGCTCCAGCCTTTGGTGACGGTGACGGTTTTCTTCGCCAGTTGCTGCCAGGCGGCCGGCGCCTTGTCGCCATACACTTTTTGCATCCACAGCAGCAGGCCGAGGCCCGGCGTGCTGGTGCGCGGATCTTCGTAGATCACTTTCCAGTTGCGATCGCCGCTGACCAGCTCCTGCAGGCTTTTTGGCGGGTTCTTCAGTTTTTCTTTGTTGTAGACGAAGGCGAAGTACCCGTAGTCGTATGGCACGAAGGTCGCGTCCTGCCAGCCGCCCGGCACCGTCAGTTTGGCGGTGTCGACGCCGCTCGGCGCGAACAGGCCGGTTTGCTGCGCCGCCTGCAACAGGTTGTTGTCCAACCCCAGCACCACGTCGGCGGCGCTGTTCTTGCCTTCCATGCGTAGGCGGTTCAGCAGCGAGACGCCGTCTTCCAGCGCGACGAACTTCAGTTCACAGTCGCACTCGGCTTCAAAGACTTTTTTCACCGCCGGGCCTGGGCCCCAGTCGGCGGCGAAGGAATCGTAGGTGTAAACCGTCAGCGTCGGCTTGGCCAACACCGGCGCGGCACACAGCAGCAATAAGCAGGGCAGAAATGTTTTGACCACGTTGCACTCCTGAAAAATAAGGGGGCAAGGGCATCTGAGGGGGCGAGGCGGCGTCGCCGGTTCGCTGGGCTCAAATCCCTCCGCCGGTATTGACCGGATCAGGTTCGACGGGTGTGCTCTCAGCGGAAAATCGGGCTTATCACGCGGCCCGACTTACCGCACCCCGTTGAGACGGCGCTATTGTAAAGATTAACCGACCCGGGCGAAAGGCGCTTATGCCTCCGGCGGGGCAAACCAGGCGGACTTGAAGTCGAACCAGCCGAGGGTGTTCATCCGCACGCCGCGCATGCTGCGCTGGCCGTGCAGCTGCAGCCAGTGGTGGAACAGCGGATGCAGCTGGTGGTTGCTGACCAGACGCTGGCAGAACTCGGCCAGCGGCAAGCGGTTGGCGCGCCACAGCGCTGCGTCCTGCGCCAGATCTTCGTTCATGCAATGCTGCATCAGCGGCAGTTCGTACAGCGTGGCGAACAGCGAAAACTCCAGCGGCAGATAGAAGTTGGCGCTGCCGAGCCACAGATCGCTGCGCGCGTCGCCCTGGTGCCAGGTGGCATAATCCACGCTTTGCACGATCAGACGGATGCCGTGCTGCGCCAGCAGCGGTTCGATCGCCTGGCGAATGGCGTGAAACTCCGAATGTTCATTGAAGTGGGTCATCGTCAGTTCGGTCAGGCCCGCGGGCTTGGGCTGCTGCGCCAGCGTGCGGTTGTGGTGCCAGCGCGGCAGCAGGCCGTACGCCGGCGACCAATAGCGCTGGTAGAGCGGCCCGGCGTGGCTCAGCAGCGAAATGGGGTTGATCAATTCGCACAGCCAACTGCGAATGGCGGGGTCGACGGCCAGCGGTGAACGCTGATCGAACAGCAGGAAATAGCAACCCTCTTCCAGCCGGCTTTCCAGCTCGCTGTTGCCGGTTTCATCGCCCTGCAGCTGCACGCCGGAGTGCACCAGCTCTTCGGAAAACTCCGGCAGCACCCAGATGTTCACCTCGTCGATCAGCGCCCGGTAGCCAAAATAGTCGTCGAAGGCGTGGATCTTCATCTGGCTGGGATGGTTGCGCACCATGCGGTAGGGGCCGGTGCCGACCGGATGGCGGGCGAAATCCGGCAGTTCACGCCATTCGCGCGGCAGGATCATGGCCTGCACGCTGCCCAGCAGCCAGGGCAGCCAGTGGTCGGGGCTGCGCAGCTGCACGTCGATAACGAACGGCGTCGGCGAGGTGACGCTCTCGATATGCGAGAACAGCGGTTGCGAGGTCAGACGCGAGAGGGAAGTGATGACGTCCGCCATCTCCAGCTCGCGGCCATGATGAAAATGGATCGCCGGGCGCAGGTAAAACCGCCAGTGCAGCGGGGTCAGCGCCTGCCAATGGTGAGACAGATCGGACTCCAGTTCCCCGTTTTCCTCATTTATGCGCGTCAGGCCATTGAAGATCTGGCGCGCCAAATGGGTCTCCGAACGCCGCAGCGCCGAGCCGGGCAACAGGTTGTACAGCTGCCGGTAGTAGAGCACCCGCAGGATGTGTTTCCCCTGTCGGAAGCTGCGCCCTAGCTGCGACAGCAGCATCTGGCGCACCACGTTTTTGTCGCCCACCAGCTGCACCAACTGATCGATGCGGTCCTGTTCCAGCAGCTCCTCGGCCCGTTGTTGCTGCAGCGCCAGGCCGGTGTAGTGGAAAGTTAACCGCGAACGCTTGCCGCGCCCCGACTCCGCCTGCCAGGTGAGCCAGCCTTCCCGCTGCATGGCGCTCAGCAGGGAGCGCACGTGGCGCCGCGAGCAGCTGAGCACCTCCGCCAGCGCCTGCAGCGTAGTGTCGGTGGTTTCACCGTGGCAGCGCTGCCACAGACGGATGAACTGCTGCTGCAATCGGGACGTGGACATAAAAGAGGAACGCTCCTGCCTCAACTCGTCAATTTTTCTTTCCCTATATTACGCCGATAATTTTCATCAATGAAAGGGGAGGGCGTAATCATGAAAGCTTTCTTATCCAGACAGTTCTATCAGCGCTACTTCAGTGCTGTGCGCCGCCAGCGCGCCGACTGGCTGAGCGTGGTGCCCGAACAGGCGCGGCTGGCGATGCTGGCGCACCTGACACAATGGGACATTAAAGAGATGACCGATAAGCAGTATCGCGAGCACCTGTAGGGGCCGCGGCAACCAATTTCTGAGTAATGGTGCTGTTTCACCAGCCAGTGGGGCGACCCACTGGTTTTTTTATGCGTGGTCATGGCGATGCGCTTGCATTTTTCTCGCCGTGGCCTAAGGTTCTTTCTTCTGCTTTGAGGTCAGGGAAGACGATATGCAACGCCTGAGCCGGTTGTCACTGCGCATTAACCCCATCTTTGCCGCATTCCTGCTGATCGCTTTCCTCTCCGGCATCGCCGGCGCGTTGCTGACGCCGACGCTCAGCCTGTTTCTGACCACCGAGGTCAAGGTGCGGCCGCTGTGGGTCGGGCTGTTTTACACCGCCAACGCGGTGGCCGGCATCGTCGTCAGTTTCCTGCTGGCCAAGCGCTCCGACACCCGCGGCGATCGGCGCAGGCTGATCTTGCTGTGCTGCCTGATGGCGGTCGGCAACTGCCTGCTGTTCGCCTTTAATCGCGACTACCTGACGCTGATCACCGCCGGGGTGCTGATGTCCGCCGTTGCCAACACCGCCATGCCGCAGATTTTCGCGCTGGCGCGGGAATATGCCGACCGCGAGGCGCGTGAAGTGGTGATGTTCAGCTCGGTGATGCGCGCCCAGCTTTCGCTGGCCTGGGTGATTGGCCCGCCGCTGTCGTTTGCGTTGGCGCTGAACTACGGCTTTACCGTGATGTTCCTGATCGCCGCCGCCACCTTCGCGCTTTGCGTGCTACTGGTGGGATTTATGCTGCCTTCGGTGCCGCGCGCGGCGGGAAATGAGGGGCTGCAGAGTGGGGTGTCTGCGCCGATCGCGCCCGCCAGCGCCTGGCGCAATCGCGACGTGCGGTTGCTGTTCATCGCCTCGATGCTGATGTGGACCTGCAACACCCTGTACATCATCGATATGCCGCTGTATATCACCGCCGATCTCGGCCTGCCGGAAGGGTTGGCCGGGGTGCTGATGGGCACCGCCGCCGGGCTGGAGATCCCGGCGATGCTGCTGGCCGGTTATTACGTCAAACGTTTCGGCAAGCGCAACATGATGCTGCTGGCGGTGGCGGCAGGCGTGCTGTTTTACCTCGGGCTGACGGTGCTGGCGGCCAAGCCGGCCCTGATTGCGCTGCAGCTGCTCAACGCGGTGTTTATCGGCATCGTCGCCGGTATCGGCATGCTCTATTTTCAGGATTTGATGCCGGGCCGACCGGGCGCCGCCACCACCTTGTTCACCAACAGCATCTCTACCGGGGTGATCCTGGCCGGGGTGCTGCAGGGCGCGCTGGTGGAAAATTTCGGTCATGGCTCGGTATATTGGATGGCGGCGCTGCTGGCGCTGGCGGCGCTCGGGATGAGCGCCAAAGTGCGTGAAGTGTGAGGTCAAACGACGGCATTCTTGATGCAAGTCATTGAGAAGGCAGAAGCGGACGCCCAAGCTGGAGGCATATGGAGCGCGATCGTTGCGTTCACGCCCGTCTCGCTATTGAGATGCCGCCTTGTCGTTTAGAACAGTGGGAACGTTATGGATAAACTCACACCGCTCAAACCGCTTCCTTCCCTGTGCGCCCTTGCCGCCACGCTGATCATCTGGTTCCTCATTCCCGTGCCGGAGGGCGTTGCGCCCAACGCCTGGCAACTGCTGGCGCTGTTTATCGGCACCATCATCGCCATCATTGGCAAAGCGATGCCGATCGGCGCGGTTTCGGTGATCGCCATCGCTCTGGTGGCGGTGACCGGCGTCACCAATCCCGGCAAGCCGGGCGCCGCGCTGGACGATGCGCTCAGCGGCTTTTCCAACCCGCTGATCTGGCTGATCGGCTTTTCGATCATGATCTCCCTCAGCCTGAACAAAACCGGGCTGGGCGCGCGCATCGGCTACTACTTCATTTCGCTGTTCGGCAAGAAAACGCTGGGCATCGCCTATGCGCTGACGCTGGCGGAAACCACGCTGGCGCCGGTGACGCCGAGCAACACCGCGCGCGGCGGCGGCATCATTCACCCGATCATGAAGTCGATCGCCGACAGCTTCGGCTCTAAACCCGAGCTCAATACCTCCGGCAAAATCGGCCGCTACCTGTCGTTGGTAAACTACAACATCAACCCGGTTACCTCGGCGATGTTTATCACCGCCACCGCGCCTAACCCGCTGATCGTCAGCCTGATCGCCAAAGGCACCCACGGCAGCTTCGAGCTGTCCTGGTCGATGTGGGCGATTGCCGCCCTGGTGCCGGGGCTGTGCTCGCTGATCGTGATGCCGCTGGTCATCTACCTGCTGTATCCGCCGGAGGTAAAAAGTACTCCGGACGCGCCGCGTTTCGCGCGCGACAAACTGCAGGCGCTGGGGCCGATAACGCTGCCGGAGAAAATCACCCTCGGGGTGTTCGCGCTGTTGCTGGCGTTGTGGGCCGGCATTCCGGCGATGATCTTCGGTCCGGCGCTGGCGGTCAATCCCACCACCGCGGCGCTGATCGGCCTGGCGGTGCTGCTGGCCACCGGCGTGCTGAGCTGGGAGGATGTGCTCAAGCATAAAGGCGCGTGGGACACCGTGGTGTGGTTCTCGGCGCTGGTGATGATGGCCAGCTTCCTCGGCAAGCTGGGGCTGATCGGCTGGCTGTCGCAAACCGTGGGCAACGGCATCGACCATATGGGCATGAGCTGGGTGGGCGGCACGATCTTGCTGACCCTCATCTATTTGTATTCGCACTATTTCTTCGCCAGCACCACCGCGCACGTGACGGCGATGTTCGCTGCCTTCTTCGCCGCAGGCATCGCGCTCGGCGCGCCACCGGCGCTGCTGGGCCTGATCCTGGCGTTCTCTTCCTCGCTGATGATGTCGCTGACGCATTACGGCACCGGCACCGCGCCGATCATCTTTGGCTCCGGCTACGTGACGCTGGGGGAATGGTGGAAAGCGGGATGGGTGATGAGCGTGGTTAACCTGTTGATCTGGATCCTGATCGGTGGGGCGTGGTGGAAGCTGCTGGGCTACTGGTGATACCCGTCATACTTGAAACTGCCGCCGTGTTGGCTGTGTAAGTGCACCCCTGTCACTTAGTACACTAAGCTCCAGGGGATTGACTGACTTGCCGCCTTGCCGCAGTTCCAATTATTTAGGGTATTCGCCGACGATCAGTTCAGAAACGCCGGCTGCTGCGCTTCGTAGCGGGAGATGTCCGCTTCGTGCTGCAGCGTCAGACCGATGCTGTCCAGCCCGTTGATCATGCAGTGGCGGCGGAAGCTGTCGATTTCGAACGGATAGCTTTTGCCGCCGGCGTTGACCGTCTGGTTCTCCAGATCCACCACGAACGCCGTCCCCTCGTTGGCGTCCACCAGCTTGAACAGCTCATCCACCTGCTGCTCGCTCAGCGTCACCGGCAACAGCTGGTTGTTGAACGAGTTGCCGTAGAAGATATCGGCGAAGCTCGGCGCGATCACCACTTTGAACCCGTAATCGGTCAGCGCCCAGGGCGCGTGTTCGCGCGAGGAACCGCAGCCGAAGTTCTCGCGCGCCAACAGGATACTCGCGCCTTTATAGCGCGGTTTATTCAGCACGAACTCCGGGTTCGGCTGCTGGCCGGCGTCGTCGAGGAAACGCCAGTCGTTGAACAGGTGCTGGCCGAAGCCGGTGCGGGTGACCTTCTGTAAAAACTGTTTGGGAATAATGGCGTCGGTATCGACGTTGGCCGCATCCAAAGGCACCACTAAGCCGGTATGTTGAGTAAATTTAGCCACGTTAGCCCCTTAGTGAATATCACGGATGTCGGCGAAGTGACCGGCAACGGCGGCCGCGGCGGCCATCGCCGGGCTGACCAGGTGGGTGCGCCCACCGCGGCCCTGACGCCCTTCGAAGTTACGGTTGCTGGTGGACGCGCAGCGCTCGCCCGGATTCAGACGGTCGTTGTTCATCGCCAGACACATCGAGCAGCCCGGCAAACGCCATTCGAAACCGGCTTCGATAAAGATTTTGTCCAACCCTTCGGCTTCCGCCTGGGCTTTCACCGGGCCGGAGCCCGGCACCACGATAGCTTGCACGCCGCTGGCGACCTTGCGCCCCTTGGCGATCGCCGCCGCCGCGCGCAGATCTTCGATGCGTGAGTTGGTGCAGGAACCGATGAACACTTTGTCGATCGGCACGTCGGTCAACTTGATGCCCGGCTTCAAATCCATATAGGCCAGCGCTTTCTCGGCGGAGGCGCGCTCGACCGGATCGCTGAACGATTCCGGCGCCGGGATCGCCTGATTGACGGCGATCACCTGGCCGGGGTTGGTGCCCCAGGTGACCTGCGGCGCGATCTCTTCGGCGTGCAGCGTCACCACGGTATCGAATTGGGCGTCGGCATCGGACTTCAGCGTGCGCCAATAGGCGACCGCCTGCTCCCAGTTTTCGCCGGTTGGTGCGAACTGACGCCCTTTCAGGTAGGCGAAGGTGGTGTCGTCCGGCGCGACCAGCCCGGCTTTGGCGCCCATTTCGATCGCCATATTGCACAGGGTCATGCGGCCTTCCATGCTCAACGCTTCGATTGCCTTGCCGCAGAACTCCACCACGTGGCCGGTGCCGCCGGCGCTGCCGGTTTTGCCGATCACCGCCAGCACGATGTCTTTGGCGGTAATGCCCTTGGCGGCGTCGCCGGTGACTTCAATCTTCATGGTCTTGGCGCGGCCCTGTTTCAGGGTCTGGGTCGCCAGCACGTGCTCCACCTCGGAGGTGCCGATGCCGAACGCCAGCGAGCCGAAAGCGCCGTGGGTGGCGGTGTGCGAGTCGCCGCAGACGATGGTCATGCCCGGCAGCGTCATGCCTTGCTCAGGCCCGATCACGTGCACGATGCCCTGGAACGGGTGATTCAGGTCATACAGCGAAACGCCGAATTCCGCGCAGTTCTTGATCAGCTCCTGCATCTGGATGCGTGCCATCTCGCCGCTGGCGTTGATGTCTTTGGTCTGGGTCGACACGTTGTGATCCATGGTGGCGAAGGTTTTGCCGGGCTGGCGCACCTTGCGGCCCATGGCACGCAGGCCGTCGAACGCCTGCGGCGAAGTGACTTCGTGCACCAGGTGACGGTCAATATACAGCAACGGCGTTTCGTTCGGCGCTTCGTGCACCACGTGGGCGTCGTACAGCTTCTGGTATAAGGTTTTGGCCATGTTATGCCCCCTGAGCTACAAAGCGAGCGATGATGTCGCCCATTTCATCGGTGCTGACGGCTTTACCATCACCGGCCAGATCGGCGGTGCGGTAGCCCTGTTCCAACGCCTGGTTGATGGCGCGCTCCACGGCGTCGGCCGCTTCATCGGCGCCCAGGCTGTAACGCAGCAGCAGGGTGGCGGACAGGATCTGCGCAATCGGGTTGGCGATGCCTTTGCCTGCAATATCCGGCGCGGAACCGCCCGCCGGTTCGTACAGGCCGAAGCCTTGCTCGTTCAGGCTGGCGGACGGCAACATGCCCATCGAGCCGGTGATCATCGCACACTCGTCGGACAGGATGTCGCCGAACAGGTTGGAGCACAGCAGTACGTCGAACTGGGACGGATCCTTGATCAGCTGCATGGTGGCGTTGTCGATATACATGTGCGACAGCGACACGTCCGGGTAATCTTTGGCGACCTGATTGACCACTTCACGCCACAGGATGGAGCTTTGCAGCACGTTGGCCTTGTCGATCGACGTCACTTTGTGGCGGCGCTTGCGGGCGGATTCGAAGGCGATGCGCGCGATGCGTTCAATCTCGAAACGGTGATACACCTCGGTATCGAAAGCGCGCTCCTGCATGCCCTGGCCTTCGCGGCCCTTCGGCTGGCCGAAGTAGATGCCGCCGGTCAGTTCGCGTACGCACAGAATGTCGAAGCCGCGGGCGGCGATGTCGGCGCGCAGCGGGCAGAATGCCTCCAGCCCTTGATACAGGCGCGCCGGGCGCAGGTTGCTGAACAGCTTGAAGTGCTTGCGCAGCGGCAACAGCGCGCCGCGCTCCGGCTGCTCAGCCGGCGGCAGATGTTCCCATTTCGGGCCGCCTACCGATCCGAACAGGATGGCGTCGGCCTGCTCGCAGCCGGCGACGGTCGCCGGCGGCAGCGGGCTGCCGTGGCGATCGATGGCGATGCCGCCGACGTCGTACTCGGCGGTGGTGATGCGAATATCAAAGCGTTGACGCACCGCGTCCAACACTTTGCGCGCCTGAGCCATTACTTCCGGGCCGATGCCGTCTCCGGGCAAGACGGCAATGTGATAAGTCTTCGTCATGTTCACACCGTTTCCTGATTATTTTGATGTTTGTTTTGCTGCAGACGCTGCTTTTCTTTTTCTACCTGCTGTGAGCGCCAAATATTGTTCAACACGTGCACCATCGCCTTGGCGGAGGATTCGACGATGTCGGTCGCCAGACCTACGCCGTGGAAGCGGCGGCCGTTGTAAGAGACCACGATATCCACCTGGCCCAACGCGTCGCGGCCATGGCCCTTGGCGGTCAGCTGGTACTTCACCAGCTCGATCGGGTAGTCGGTGATGCGATTGATTGCCTGATAAACCGCATCGACCGGGCCGTTGCCGGTGGCGGCTTCGGCTTTCTCTTCGCCGCCGCAGATCAGTTTCACCGAGGCGGTGGCCATGATGCTGCTGCCGGACTGCACGCTGAAGTAACCCAGGCTGAAGTGCTCCGGCTCTTCCTGCTGTTTGTTGATGAAGGCCAGCGCCTCCAGGTCATAGTCGAATACCTGGCCCTTTTTGTCGGCCAGCTTCAGGAAGGCGGCGTACAGGGTATCCAAGTTGTAGTCCTGCTCCTGGTAGCCCATCTCTTCCATGCGGTGTTTCACCGCCGCGCGGCCGGAGCGGGAGGTCAGGTTCAACTGCACGTCTTTCAGGCCGATCGACTGCGGGGTCATGATTTCGTAGTTTTCGCGGTTCTTCAGCACGCCGTCCTGGTGAATGCCGGAGGAGTGGGCGAAGGCGTTGGAGCCGACGATCGCCTTGTTGGCCGGGATCGGCATGTTGCACAGCTGGCTGACGATCTGGCTGGTGCGGAAGATTTCCTGATGATTGATGTTGGTGTGCACGTTCATGATGTCCTGGCGCACTTTAATCGCCATGATCACCTCTTCCAGCGAACAGTTGCCGGCGCGCTCACCGATGCCGTTCAGGGTGCCTTCCACCTGACGGGCGCCGGCCTGGACCGCGGCGATGGAGTTGCCGACCGCCATGCCCAAATCGTCGTGGCAGTGCACGGAGATGATGGCTTTGTCGATGTTCGGCACGCGGTCATACAAGGTGGTGATGATGCCACCGAACTGGTTCGGCGTGGTGTAACCGACGGTGTCCGGAATATTGATGGTGGTGGCGCCGGCGTTGATGGCGGCTTCGACCACGCGACACAGATTGTCGATCGGCGTGCGGCCGGCGTCTTCACAGGAGAACTCTACGTCGTCGGTGTAGTTGCGGGCGCGTTTGACCGAGCGCACCGCCATCTCCAACACTTCGTCGAACGAGCGTTTCAGCTTCGATTCGATGTGCAGGGTCGAGGTGGCCAGGAATACGTGGATGCGGAACGCTTCGGCGACGCGCAGCGCTTCGGCGGCCACGTCGATGTCTTTATCCACGCAGCGGGCCAGGCCGCAGATGCGGCTGTTCTTGATCTGACGCGCGATGGTTTGCACCGACTCGAAGTCGCCTGGCGAAGAGACCGGGAAGCCGACCTCCATCACGTCGACGCCCATTCTCTCCAGCGCCAGCGCAATCTGAATCTTCTCTTTTACGCTCAGGCTGGCCTGCAATGCCTGTTCGCCATCACGCAGCGTGGTATCGAAAATAATGACTTGTTGGCTCATCGGTGCATTCCTTATCGTGTTGACTTCACGCTAAGCGGGCAAAAAAAAAACCCGCGCAGTAGCGCGGGTTTCTTATGGGTGATCGGCTGAGTCAGCTCCGAACTTCGTCCACAGGCATACCGCGCAAACAAGATGCGTTAAGTAGTAGGCCTAGTAGACGGTGAGTACGGATCATAAGGGTTCAGCTTCTCTTAAATGGGGTGTCTGCCTAATTTGATACGTGATTGCCCTGGCGATGTCAACACCTGATTGAATGCGGGGACAATGCATCGGCTAATCGGCCGAACAGAGGATCATGCGGCAAAAAAGCGACGCCCTAGAGAAAAAACGGGTCCAGTTTGCGTGCTGCTTAGCATAAACGAATCGAATATAGACTGCGCTAATTGCTTCTGGATTTCGTTGCGTTAAGATTTGTGATGAAAAAATAAGAGGGATTAATCACGGGGAGTAATAAAATAACATTTTTAATACAAATGATTTAAATTGAATCCATATGAACAATTGATTGTTTTAGTCATAATATAACAAAATAATGCGTTTTTACACAAAGTGAGCGGTGTTTTTAGATGGTTTGATTGCTTATGATGTGTTTTTATAGTTTGTCTCATACAGCGCGGCTACGTTGTTTAATTGTATTAATCATTGTTGATACCTAATTATTAGTACTACCCAGGTGGCATTCTTCTCGTTGACGGGGGAAGCTGCTGACATGTATTCCATATACGACTTATATCGTGTCGATAACACGAGGTTTTTTATCGGTTGATGACGGTAATGGCAGGATTTGTCGTGCAAAGATAAGACAATGCGGCGTTTCATTGTTTGTCGAGCATAAGGATTAGATTATCTACACAGGATTTAGTGGAGTGAAATATGGCTGAATATGATTCAGAAATCGCCATGGTCAAAGAGCCGGCGGACATTCATTTGCGCAGCGTCGATCTTAATTTGCTGACGGTGTTTGACGCCGTGATGCAAATGCAAAATATTACGCGAGCCGCTAATTCGTTAGGGATGTCGCAGCCGGCAGTGAGCAACGCGGTAGCGCGCCTGAAGGTGATGTTCAACGACGAACTGTTCGTGCGCTGCGGGCGCGGGATCCAGCCCACCATGCGGGCCAGGCAGCTGTTTGGTCCGGTGCGGCAAGCGCTGCAGCTGGTGCAGAATGAGTTGCCGGGTGCCGAGTTCGAGCCGCTGACCAGCACGCGAGCGTTCTCTCTTTCGCTGTGCAGCCCGCTCGACTTGCGCCTGGGCGCCGGGATAATCAATCACGTCAAACAGATCGCACCGCAGCTTAATCTGCAAATAAAGTCATACATTAACAATAATATCGAACATCAATTGCGTTATCAGGACGTCGAGTTTGTCATCGGCTACAGCCGTTTCGAATCAGCGGAGTTTCGCAGCCTGGCGATGTTCGACGACGAATTAGTGCTGGCGGTTGCGCAGGCGCACCCGAGAATGGGCGAGGAGGCGACGCCGGAGCACATGCTGGCCGAGCAGCACGCCGTGGTTTCCCTGGAAAGTTTTGGATCGTTCAGTAAACCTTTTTATTTAGAGGAGCCGATGCTGCGCGCCGTGACGCAACAGTGCACGGATCTCTACAGCGTGTTGAATATGGTGTCGCAAACGGAAATGGTGGCGATTGCGCCCGCCTGGTTGGTGCGACAGCAGACGGAGGCATTGAAAATAAAGGCGGTTCCTTTATGTGGCAATGATAATAAAGCCACCTGCTATCTCTCTTGGCATGAATCCTCCGAGCGGGATAAAGGCCATCAGTGGATGAAATCCGTCCTGATTGAGGCAGGCAACCCAAAGTAAAGCGATAAAAAATGGAAGCCACATAAAGATAATATTCAACTGAGCGTTTTTTTCTCATGATAAAAACTAAGAACTATCTGTGTTTTTATTAAGATGTTT
This sequence comes from Serratia sp. Nf2, assembly GCF_003028435.1. Lineage (NCBI taxonomy): Bacteria > Pseudomonadati > Pseudomonadota > Gammaproteobacteria > Enterobacterales > Yersiniaceae > Serratia > Serratia sp. Nf2. The sequence continues at coordinate 455,667 of NZ_PYTW01000002.1, forward strand.
CTTGGTTTTACGGCGATAAAATAACTTATTTTCAGAGTGAGTTTGTTCGTTCAGCAAAAATAATTAATATAAATTAATATTCTGATTTTTACTTTTCGACTGGTATTTTAAACTAACTCGATGCGGCGGCCCGAACGGGCCGCGTTTTACTGCCATCAGCAAACCTTTTCCTCCCCGTTTTGTCCAACCGATGAAAGTGCGGAAGTCGGACTGAGTTTTGGCTCACACTTCTACGCTGAAATCGCTTTGCCCTCTGCCTGAGAGTAGGTAGACTGCGCAGAAAAAAGTAAACACGTGTAAGCTGAGATGAGGGCCGTAAGGCGTCGTTCAGGCTTAACTGTTTGATTCATTTCAGGCTTAGAGCACTATGATCACTAATCTGCTGCAATACCATTTGATCCATCGTATACAGCATCAAATCATCCACCGAGCCGATCGCACAGCTTTTCGCCAATGGTCGCCCAACGGCGAGTTGCAACTGACCTGGGGAGAGGCCGCCACCCGCATCGATCGCATTGCTGCCGGACTGCTGGGGTTGGGCGTCGAAGTGCAAGAACGCATCGGTATTTTCGCCAATAACACGATGGCCTGGGCGTTGACCGATCTCGCTATCCTTCACCTGCGTGGCATCAGCGTACCGCTCTATTCCACCAATACGCCGGCGCAGGCGGCGTTCGTCACCAACGACGCCGACATCCGTATACTGTTCGTCGGCGAGCAGGCGCAGCTTGACGCCGCCATCGCGCTGCGCGGCGTCTGCCCACAGCTGCGCCATATTGTCGTCTTCGACGAGGATACCGATCTGCGCGGCTGCGAGATCGCACAGCATCTGAGCGCCTTCGAACGCGCTGCCGATCCGGCGGCTTTTGCCGCTCAACGTTTGCAGCGTATTGAAGAGTGCGACCTGCAGGATCTCTTCACCCTGATTTATACCTCGGGTACTACCGGCGAGCCGAAAGGGGTGATGCTGGACTACCGCAACCTGGCGGCGCAGCTCTACCTGCATGATGAAAGACTGACGGTCGGCGAAGAGGATGTGTCGCTCAGCTTCCTGCCGCTGTCGCACGTGTTCGAACGTGCCTGGAGCTTCTTTGTGATGCATTCCGGCGCGCAGAACGTTTTCCTGCCGAACACCGACTGGGTGCGGGAAGCGATGGGGCAGGTCCGCCCGACGCTGATGTGTGCGGTGCCGCGTTTCTACGAGAAGATTTTCAGCGCGGTGCACGAAAAAGTGGCGCGCGCGCCTTGGCTGCGCCGTGCGTTGTTCCACTGGGCGATCGTCTGCGGCGAGCGCAAATTCCTGCAGGAGCGCGCCGGCAAACCGTTGGGCAAAGTGTTCGACTTCACCCATCGCTGGGCCGATAAGCTGGTGTTGAGCAAGCTGCGCGGTATCCTCGGTGGCCGGGTGCGCTTTCTGCCGGCGGCGGGCGCTAAGCTGGACGACAATGTGATCCTGTTTTTCCAGGCGATGGGCGTCAACATCAAGTACGGTTACGGCATGACCGAAACCTGTGCGACCGTCTCCTGCTGGGAAGAGGGGCATTTCCGCTTCGGCTCCATCGGCAAACCGCTGCCGGAGGTCGAGGTGCGCATTGGCGAGGAAAATGAAATCCAGGTGCGCGGGCCGATCGTGATGCGCGGCTATTTCAACAAACCGTTGGAAACCGCCGCGACCTTTACCGAGGACGGCTGGCTGAAAACCGGCGACGCCGGGGCGATCGATGAAGAGGGCAACCTGTTCATCACCGAACGCCTGAAGGATTTGATGAAAACCTCCGGCGGCAAATATATCGCGCCGCAGATGCTGGAAGGCACGCTGGCGCAGGATCGCTTTATCGAGCAGGTGGCGATCATCGCCGATGCGCGTAAATTCGTTTCCGCGCTGATCGTGCCGTGCTTTGAGTCGTTGGAAGAGTACGCGAAGTCAGTGAACCTGAAATACCAGGATCGCCTGGAACTGCTGCGCAACGGCGAGATCCTCGAGATGTTCGAAAAGCGCCTGCGCGAGATGCAAAAGGAGCTGGCTCGCTTCGAACAGGTGAAGAAGTTCACGCTGCTGCCGGCGGCCTTTTCGATGGAGCTGGGGGAGTTGACGCCAACGCTCAAGCTGCGCCGCAAGGTGATCCTGCAGCGCTATCAGCGCGAAATCGACTCGATGTACCAGGAACAGGCCTGACGCCGCCGCCGGGCCATGCATCCGGTGAAAAAAGCGGCATATCCTTCACCTGATTTAGTTCTGTAATTTCCCCCCTGTTCGAAACAATGCCTAGCCTGACAACCCTGAGGCTAGCGCATTGTTTTTATAAAGCCGCGATCGCCAGCCGCTTGCCAATAACCCCGCTACCGTTAAGCCATTTTGCCGTTTGCCTGCCCCATATTCTGACGTTATGTTAATTCGATAGCGACAACCCATAAAAACTTTGGGGCATTGCCCCGCAGCAGGCGCTACGTTCCGGCGCCAGACAAGAATAAGCAAGCCTGGAGGCAAACCCATGGAGATGTTGTCAGGAGCCGAGATGGTCGTCCGATCGTTGATCGATCAGGGCGTTAAGCATGTATTCGGCTACCCCGGCGGGGCGGTGCTCGATATCTACGACGCCCTGCATACGGTTGGAGGGATCGATCATATTCTGGTGCGCCATGAGCAGGGCGCGGTGCACATGGCCGACGGCTACGCACGCGCCACCGGTGAAGTGGGCGTGGTGCTGGTGACCTCCGGCCCCGGCGCCACCAACGCCATTACCGGCATCGCCACTGCCTACATGGACTCGATCCCGATGGTGGTGCTGTCGGGGCAGGTGCCCAGCTCGCTGATCGGCTACGACGCCTTCCAGGAGTGCGATATGGTGGGGATTTCGCGCCCGGTGGTGAAGCACAGCTTCCTGGTAAAACGTACCGAAGACATCCCGGCGGTGCTGAAGAAGGCGTTCTACCTGGCTTCCAGCGGCCGCCCCGGCCCGGTAGTGATCGATCTGCCGAAAGATATCGTCGGCCCGGCGGTGCGGATGCCTTATGCCTACCCGCAGGACGTGAGCATGCGTTCTTATAACCCGACGGTGCAGGGCCACCGCGGGCAGATCAAACGCGCGTTGCAAACCATTCTGGCGGCCAAAAAGCCGGTGATGTACGTCGGCGGCGGCGCGATCAACGCCGGTTGCGAAGCCGAACTGTTGGCGTTGGCGGAACAGCTGAACCTGCCGGTGACCAGCAGCCTGATGGGATTGGGCGCTTTTCCCGGTACCCATCGCCAGAGCGTCGGCATGCTCGGCATGCACGGCACCTATGAAGCCAATAAAACCATGCACCATGCTGATGTGATCTTCGCCGTCGGCGTGCGTTTCGACGATCGTACCACCAATAATCTGGCCAAATACTGCCCTGACGCCACCGTGCTGCACATCGATATCGATCCGACCTCGATCTCCAAAACGGTGGACGCCGATATTCCGATTGTCGGCGATGCCAGGCAGGTGCTGGTACAGATGCTGGAGCTGTTGGCTCAGGGCGAGAAAGCGCAGGATCACGACGCGCTGCGTGACTGGTGGCAGTCTATCGAGCAGTGGCGTGCCCGCGACTGCCTGGGTTACGACAAGCACAGCGGCACCATCAAACCGCAAGCGGTGATCGAAACCCTGCACCGCCTGACCAAAGGCGACGCCTATGTCACCTCGGACGTGGGCCAGCACCAGATGTTCGCCGCGCTCTATTATCCGTTCGATAAACCGCGCCGCTGGATCAACTCCGGCGGCCTCGGCACCATGGGCTTCGGTTTGCCGGCGGCATTGGGCGTCAAGCTGGCGCTGCCGGAGGAAACCGTGGTGTGCGTGACCGGCGACGGCAGCATTCAAATGAATATTCAGGAGCTGTCCACCGCGCTGCAATATAACCTCCCGGTGGTGGTAGTGAACCTCAACAACCGCTATCTGGGCATGGTGAAACAGTGGCAGGACATGATTTATTCCGGCCGTCACTCGCAGTCCTACATGGATTCGCTGCCGGACTTCGTCAAGCTGGCCGAGGCTTACGGCCATGTCGGCATCGCCATCCGCACGCCGGATGAACTGGAGAGCAAGCTGGCGCAGGCGCTGGCGGAAAAAGAGCGGCTGGTGTTCGTCGACGTGACCGTCGATGAAACTGAACATGTTTACCCGATGCAGATCCGCGGCGGAAGCATGGACGAAATGTGGCTTAGCAAAACGGAGAGGACCTGATCATGCGCCGTATTTTATCTGTCTTGCTGGAAAACGAATCCGGTGCCTTGTCGCGCGTGATCGGGCTGTTTTCCCAGCGCGGTTATAACATCGAGAGCCTGACGGTGGCGCCGACCGACGATCCGACGCTGTCGCGCATGACTATCCAGACCGTCGGCGACGAGAAAGTGCTGGAGCAGATTGAGAAGCAGTTGCACAAGCTGGTGGACGTGCTGCGCGTCAGCGAGCTGGTGCAGGGCGCCCACGTCGAGCGCGAGATCATGCTGGTGAAGCTGCAGGCCAGCGGCTACGGCCGTGAAGAGGTGAAGCGCTGCGCCGATATTTTCCGCGGCCAGATCGTCGATGTGACGGCGACGCTGTACACGGTACAGCTGGCCGGCACCAGCGACAAGCTCGACGCCTTCCTCAGCGCGGTGCGTGAAGTGGCGGAGATCGTGGAAGTGGCCCGTTCCGGCGTGGTTGGCGTGTCGCGCGGCGACAAAATCATGCGCTGAGCGCGCTCTGGCGGTGAATAATCGGGGGCGCGGCGTGGCTGCGCCCTTTGTTTTTCGGTATTTTTTGCCCGATTGCTGGCACCTTTCGGCAAAAGCGGTTGCTAGGCAGTGTTTTCTGCTGTTAGATCGCAGAGGCTGGATTGAATAACCGCACGGGATGTCATGGTTAATCCGAGCACAGCCTTCACTTCTATTTTCAGCGTCATTAAGGGGTTCATGTGAAACTGGATGAAATCGCGCGTCTCGCGGGCGTTTCGCGCACGACGGCCAGTTATGTCATCAACGGCAAGGCGAAGCAGTATCGTGTCAGCGATAAAACCGTCGAGAAAGTGATGGCCGTGGTCAGGGAGCATAACTATCACCCGAATGCCGTCGCGGCGGGGCTGCGCGCCGGGCGTACCCGTTCTATCGGTCTGGTGATCCCGGATCTGGAAAATACCAGCTATACCCGCATCGCCAACTACCTGGAACGCCAGGCGCGCCAGCGTGGCTACCAATTGCTGATCGCCTGTTCCGAAGATCAGCCGGACAACGAAATGCGCTGCATCGAGCACCTGCTGCAGCGCCAGGTGGATGCCATTATCGTCTCCACCGCCTTGCCGCCGGAGCATCCCTTCTATCAACGCTGGGCCAACGATCCGCTGCCGATCATCGCGCTGGACCGCGCGCTGGATCGCGAGCATTTCATCAGCGTCGTCGGGGCCGATCAGGAAGATGCCTTTGCTTTGGCGCAGGAGCTGCGCACCTTCCCGGCGGAATCGGTGCTGTATCTGGGCGCCTTGCCGGAGCTTTCGGTGAGCTTCCTGCGCGAGCAGGGGTTCCGTCAGGCCTGGCAAGAGGATCCCCGCCACGTCGATTACCTGTACGCCAACAGCTATGAACGTGAAGCCGCCGGCGCGCTGTTTGCCGAATGGCTGAAAACACACCCGATGCCGCAGGCGTTGTTTACCACCTCGTTCTCGCTTTTGCAGGGCGTGATGGACGTGACGCTGAAGCAACGTGGCCGTTTGCCGACCGATCTGGCGATTGCCACCTTCGGCGACCATGAACTGTTGGATTTTCTCGAGTGCCCGGTGCTCGCGGTGGCGCAGCGCCATCGTGACGTGGCCGAACGCGTGCTGGAGCTGGTGTTGGCCAGTCTGGACGAACCGCGTAAACCCAAACCGGGTTTGACGCGTATCCGCCGCAATCTGTTCCGCCGCGGCAGCCTGAGCCGCAAATAGTTCGCACTACGGGAGCTCGCTTTGGCGGGCTCCTGGTTTAGACATAGCCCGCCACCCGGAACAGCCGTCGGCAATATTCCAGGAAATAGCCATACACCACGCCCATCGCCATGGAAACCAGCGCATTACTGGTCACCGCCGCCAGCATTTGTGGGCCGTCGGCGCCTACGCTCCACAGAATGGCGGCATAAACCGGCGACTGGAAGCTGACGTAGGCCAGCAGATCGGCAAGGTTGCGCAGCAGGAACTGGCCGCGCGGGCAGCGGCGCGCAGTGCGAATAAACAGATCGCGATAGCGGCCGTAAGGCCAGGCGATCAGAATGTTGACCGGGATCGACAGCAGGCGCGAAGAGAGGGATTGCTGGAAGCTCATGCCGGAGATCAACACTTCTATCGCCATACCGGCGATAAAGCAGTACACCACCAGCGCGAACGTATCGGCAGCGGCGCTACGCCAGTGAACGGCGGGCGAAAGCATGCACTCTCTCCTTTCTTTGTTAATATTCTGTTGGATTTATTGTTTGTGGTTGTTAATTCTAGTTTTTTGCGTTTTATATAGTGTACTAATCCGTCGTGTGTTTTTTAACTAGATTTATATTTTTATTTTTAACATTTGTTCGGTTTTTGTCCCGCAGAACTGGGGCACAGGATGGGGCGGGGAGATTAAAATCGGTGTTTTTAAATAAGTCCATTAAAAACATGCAGTTGCGATTTTTGGTGTTTGAAGAGGATTTTTTCCGGCAAAAATTGTGGAAATAAAGGTGTAAGAAAATGAAACCATAATTGTAAACAGGTATTTTGGGAATAATCTTACCAAATTGATTTAAATCGAAATTACTTCTGCTCGTAATATCCGAGCCATTTATTTTCGCCGTGCTCTCATCATGGCGGTACAAATTGAAGTAAAATAGCGCGCAGTTTCACGGTGAATAACGATTGAGCGTTATTAACTCAAGGGGTTATGGCCTTATTCTGCGGTCGATTCGTCAGGCGCCGAGCCTTGGCGGGCGCGGGGCGGCAGCGGTTACAGCCCTGAGATTGCCGAGCTGAAAAATGAGACATGGCTTGCAGAAGGAAGTAATGAGTTAATTAATCGCCAGTTCGTCAGGTTTTTAATCAGATTCTTTCCGCTTAGAAAATTCTCTCCGATTATCATGGTGTTAATTTTTAATCGTCGAATTATCAGAGTTTCTTTCGCGAGTCAGCTCCCAAAATGACCAGAGAAATATTGCCAAAGCGCTGGCGCTCTGGCTTGACAAGGTTTTCATACCCTCCGTAAACTCCATTGTGTGGGAATTTGTGGGGTAAAGTGGTGAAAACGGTCACTAAGGGGTAGCTCAGGAATGTTCCGTGGAGCGACGATGGTCAACCTCGACAGCAAAGGGCGGCTCGCCGTACCTACCCGATATCGGGAATTGCTCAACGAGGAATCGCAAGGCCAAATGGTCTGTACCATTGACCTCCATCAGCCCTGCCTGCTGCTTTATCCTTTGCCCGAATGGGAAATTATTGAACAAAAATTATCACGTCTGTCGAGCATGAATCCCGCCGAGCGCCGCGTTCAGCGCCTGCTGCTGGGGCATGCCAGTGAGTGTCAGATGGATAGTGCCGGTCGTTTGCTGTTAGCCAATACGCTGCGGCAGCACGCCGGACTTACGAAAGAAGTGATGCTGGTCGGTCAGTTCAACAAGTTTGAACTGTGGGATGAACAGACCTGGTATCAACAAGTCAAGGATGATATTGACGCTGAACAGTCGACTCAGGAACCGTTGTCTGAGCGGCTACAGGACTTGTCGCTATAAGCATGTTGGAAAACTATAAACACACCACCGTCCTGCTGGACGAAGCCGTCAACGGCCTCAACATCCGCAGCAACGGCATATATATCGACGGTACTTTTGGTCGCGGTGGCCATTCTCGTCTGATTCTGTCCCAGCTGGGGCCGGAAGGGCGCTTGCTGGCGATTGACCGTGACCCTCAGGCGATTGCAGCCGCCAAATCTATTGAAGATCCTCGTTTTACCATCGTACACGGCCCATTCTCCGAGTTGTCGCACTACGTGCGGGAACGTGAACTGGTGGGCAAGATCGACGGCGTTCTGCTCGATCTGGGCGTTTCCTCGCCGCAGCTTGACGACGCAGAGCGCGGGTTCTCCTTTATGCGCGACGGTCCGCTGGACATGCGTATGGATCCGTCCACCGGCCTGTCCGCCGCGGAGTGGCTGATGAAGGCCGAAGCGGACGACATCGCCTGGGTGCTGAAAACCTTTGGCGAAGAGCGTTTCGCCAAGCGCATCGCACGCGCCATCGTGGAAAGAAACCGCGTGGAGCCGATGACGCGCACCAAAGAGTTGGCGGATCTGATTGCCGATGCCAGCCCGTTCCGTGAAAAGCACAAGCATCCGGCGACGCGCAGCTTCCAGGCGATTCGTATCTATATCAACAGCGAGCTGGAAGAGATCGAGCGTGCGCTCGACGGCGCGCTGGAAGTGCTGGCCCCACAGGGCCGTTTGTCGATCATCAGCTTCCACTCGCTGGAAGACCGCATCGTCAAACGCTTTATGCGTCACCACAGCCGCGGCGCTCAGGTGCCGGCGGGCATTCCGTTGACCGAAGAGCAACTGCGCAGCATGGGCGGGCGAACGCTGAAAGCGCTGGGCAAAATGATGCCGTCGGAAGCGGAAGTGGCGGACAACCCGCGTGCGCGCAGCTCGGTGCTGCGTATTGCTGAGAGGATGCCCGCGTGATTGGCAACGAACGTCACGGCCTGGTCGGGGTGATTGGCGGCGATCTGCTGCGCAACGCCAAGATCCCCCTGATTTTACTGATTGCGTCACTGGTCTCTGCGGTTTTCGTGGTGACCACCGCGCACCGTACCCGCCTGCTGACCGCCGAGCGCGAACAGCTGGTTCTGGAGCGCGATGCGCTGGATATCGAGTGGCGCAACCTGATTTTAGAAGAGAACGCCCTCGGCGATCACAGCCGGGTTGAACGTATCGCGACAGAAAAACTGCAGATGCAACACGTTGATCCATCGCAGGAAAATATCATCGTTAAACAATGAATGGTTTAACCGGAATAATGACACGGAGTAGAAAGGAAACGCATGAAAGCAGCGCGCCCCGGTAAGTTGAGACGCCAGGAAGATCAGGCCAGCTTTGTCAGCTGGCGTTTTGCGTTGCTGTGCGGCTGCATTTTGCTGGCGATGGTTGGCCTGATGCTGCGCGTCGCGTACCTGCAGGTCATCAACCCCGATCGGTTGGTAAAAGAAGGCGACATGCGTTCGTTGCGCGTGCAGGAAGTGCCGACCGCGCGCGGCATGATCAGCGATCGCGCCGGCCGGCCGTTGGCGGTCAGCGTGCCGGTCAATGCGGTGTGGGCGGATCCGAAAGAGCTGAACGAGCGCGGCGGCATCACCCTGGACAGCCGTTGGAAAGCGCTTTCCGATGCGCTGAACATCCCGCTGGACCAACTCTCCAACCGCATCAACGCCAACCCGAAAGGGCGCTTCGTTTATCTGGCTCGCCAGGTGAACCCGGCGATCGGCGACTACATCCACAAGCTCAAGCTGCCGGGGATCTATCTGCGGCAGGAATCACGCCGTTACTATCCGGCAGGGCAGGTGACGTCGCACATCATCGGCGTGACCAACATTGACGGGCAAGGCATCGAAGGCGTTGAGAAGAGCTTTGACCGCTGGCTGACCGGGCAACCGGGCGAGAGAACGGTGCGTAAGGACCGCTTCGGCCGGGTGATCGAAGATATCTCTTCCGTCGACAGCCAGGCGGCGCACAACCTGGTGCTGAGTGTCGATGAACGCCTGCAGGCGCTGGTGTATCGCGAACTGAACAACGCGGTGGCGTTCAACAAGGCCGAGTCGGGCACCGCGGTGCTGATCGACGTGAACACCGGCGAAGTGCTGGCGATGGCCAACAGCCCGTCTTACAACCCGAACAACATGGCCGGTACGCCGAAAGAGACCATGCGTAACCGTGCCATCACCGATATTTTTGAACCCGGTTCAACCGTGAAGCCGATGGTGGTGATGACCGCGCTGCAAAACGGCGTGGTGAGAGAAAACAGCGTGCTGAACACCATCCCGTACCGCATTCAGGGCCACGAGATCAAAGACGTGGCGCGGTACTCGGAGCTGTCATTGACCGGGATCTTGCAGAAGTCGAGTAACGTCGGTGTTTCAAAGCTGGCGTTAGCGATGCCGTCCTCAGCGTTAGTAGATACTTACTCTCGTTTTGGGCTGGGAAAAGCGACCAATTTGGGGCTGGTCGGAGAAAGCAGTGGCATATACCCAAAAAAACAACGGTGGTCTGACATAGAGAGGGCCACCTTCTCTTTCGGCTACGGGCTGATGGTAACTCCGTTACAGTTGGCGCGAGTCTATGCAACGATCGGCAGCCTGGGCGTGTATCGCCCATTGTCGATCACCAAGGTTGACCCTCCGGTCGCCGGCGAACGCGTTTTCCCTGAACCTCTGGTGCGCACCGTGGTGCACATGATGGAAAGCGTGGCCTTGCCGGGCGGCGGCGGCGTGAAAGCCGCCATCAAGGGATACCGTATCGCCATCAAAACCGGTACCGCGAAAAAAGTGGGCCCGGACGGCAAGTACGTCAACCGATACATCGCTTATACCGCCGGCGTCGCGCCGGCAAGTAATCCCCGTTTTGCCCTGGTGGTCGTCATCAACGACCCGCAGGGCGGGAAATACTATGGTGGCGCAATCTCCGCGCCGGTGTTCGGTGCCATCATGGGTGGCGTATTGCGCACCATGAACGTCGAGCCTGACGCGTTGCCTACCGGTGACAAAAGCGAATTAGTGATTAACAAGAAAGAGGGTTCAGGTGGCAGATCGTAATTTGCGCGACTTACTCGCCCCGTGGGTGCCGACGGCACCCGGGCGCGCGCTGCGGGAAATGACATTAGACAGCCGTGTGGCGGCTGCCGGGGATCTGTTTGTCGCCGTTGTCGGCCATCAAACGGATGGACGCCGCTATATTCCGCAGGCCATCGCGCAGGGCGTCGCCGCCGTGATCGCCGAAGCTGACGGCCAGGCCGAAGACGGCGCCATCGTTGAAATGCACGGCGTGCCGGTTATCTACCTGAGCCAACTGAACCAGCGCCTTTCCGCGCTGGCCGGGCGTTTTTACCACCAGCCGGGCGAGCGTCTGCGTCTGGTCGGCGTGACCGGCACCAACGGCAAAACCACCACCACGCAGCTGTTGGCGCAGTGGAGCCAACTGCTGGGCGAAACCAGCGCGGTGATGGGCACCGTCGGCAACGGCCTGCTGGGCCAGGTGTGTCCGACCGAGAATACCACCGGTTCTGCGGTGGATGTTCAACACGTATTAAACGAGCTGGCGGAACAGGGCGCGACCTTCGCCGCCATGGAAGTTTCTTCCCACGGTCTGGTGCAACACCGGGTGGCGGCGCTGCCGTTCGCCGCGGCGGTCTTCACCAACCTGAGCCGCGATCACCTTGATTACCACGGTGACATGGCCAATTACGAGGCGGCCAAATGGTCGCTGTTCGCCGGCCACAGCGTGGGGCAGGCAATCATCAATGCCGACGATGACGTCGGTCAGCGCTGGCTGAGCAAGTTGCCGGATGCGGTGGCGGTGACGATGCAGGACAACCTGCAGCCGGGCTGCCACGGCCGCTGGCTGAAAACCACGGCGGTCGATTATCACGACAACGGCGCCACCGTTCGTTTCAGCTCCAGCTGGGGCGACGGCGAAATCGAAAGCCGCCTGATGGGCGCGTTCAACGTCAGCAACCTGCTGTTGGCCTTGGCGACGCTGCTGTCGCTGGGCTATCCGCTGGAGGCGCTGGTGGAAACCGGCAGCCGTCTGCAGCCGGTCTGCGGCCGCATGGAAGTGTTCAACGCGCCGGGCAAACCGACGGTAGTGGTGGATTACGCCCACACGCCGGATGCGCTGGAGAAAGCGCTGGAAGCCGCGCGCCTGCACTGCCAGGGGCAGCTGTGGTGCGTGTTCGGCTGCGGCGGCGATCGCGACAAAGGCAAGCGTCCGCTGATGGGCGGCATCGCCGAGCAGTTCGCCGATCGCGTGGTGATCACCGATGACAACCCGCGTACCGAAGAGCCGCGCGCGATTATCAACGACATCCTGACCGGATTGCTGGACGCCGGGCAGGCGCTGGTGATCCACGGCCGCGCCGAAGCGGTGACCAGCGCCATCATGCAGGCGCAGGAACAGGATGTGGTGTTGGTGGCAGGCAAAGGCCACGAAGATTATCAGCTGGTGGGCAACCGCCGCCTGGATTACTCCGACCGCACGACGGTCGCCCGACTGCTGGGGGTGCTGGCATGATCCCTGTCTCTCTTCAGACACTGGCTGAGGTATTGAGCGCTGAACTGATTGGCGCCGATTGCCAAATTGTCGAGGTGACGACAGACACCCGCAAGGTGACCGCCGGTTGCCTGTTTGTGGCGCTGAAAGGCGAGCGTTTCGACGCTCACGACTTCGCGGCGGATGCCATAGTCGCAGGCGCCGGGGCGCTGCTGGTCAGTAAGCGCTTATTGGTGGACGTGCCGCAGCTGGTGGTGCAAGACACCCGTCTGGCGCTGGGGCAGCTTGGCGCCTGGGTGCGTCAGCAGGTGCCGGCGCGCGTGGTGGCGCTGACCGGTTCCTCGGGCAAGACATCGGTGAAAGAAATGACCGCCGCCATTCTGCGCGAATGCGGCGAAGTGCTGTATACCGCCGGCAACTTCAATAACGACATCGGCGTGCCGCTGACGCTGTTGCGTTTGGAGCCGCAGCATGATTTTGCCGTGATAGAGCTGGGCGCTAACCATATTGGCGAAATCGCTTACACCACCGCATTGACCCGTCCGCAGACCGCTTTGGTGAACAACCTGGCGGCGGCGCACTTGGAAGGCTTCGGCTCGCTGGCCGGCGTCGCGCAGGCGAAAGGTGAAATCTTTACCGGCCTGCCGGCCGACGGCGTGGCGATCATCAACGCCGACAACAACGACTGGCCGCACTGGCAGAGCATGTTGGGCGGCAAAACCGTCTGGCGCTTCTCGCCGCAGGCTGCCGAAGGCGTGGACTTCTTCGCGGACGACGTGCGGGTGAACGGTGCAGGCACGCAGTTCACGCTGCACAGCCCGTTCGGCACCGCCGAGATCGCGCTGCCGCTGCCGGGGCGCCACAACGTGGCCAACGCGCTGGCGGCGACGGCGTTGGCGATGTCGGTGGGCGCCACCCTCGAAGCGGTGCGTCAGGGGCTGAAACAGCTGCAGGCGGTGCCGGGGCGTCTGTTCCCGGTGGCACTGGCCGAAGGCAAGCTGCTGCTGGACGACAGCTATAACGCCAACGTCGGGTCGATGACCGCGGCGGCGCAGGTGCTGGCAGAGATGCCGGGCTACCGCGTGATGGTGGTCGGCGATATGGCCGAGCTGGGTGCGGAAGCGGAAGAATGCCACCGTCAGGTGGGCGAAGCCGCCCGTCTGGCCGGGGTCGACAAAGTGATCAGCGTCGGCGGTTTGAGCCGCGTGCTGAGCGAAGCGTCCGGCAATGGCGAACATTATCAAGACAAGACAGCAGTGATCGCGCGCGTGGCGGAATTACTGTCGGAACATGCGGTCATTACCGTGTTAATCAAAGGTTCACGTAGTGCCGCAATGGAGCAGGTAGTACGCGCGTTACAGGAGAAAGCACCATGTTAGTTTGGCTGGCCGAGCATTTGGTCAAGTATTACTCAGGCTTCAACGTCTTTTCTTATCTGACGTTCCGAGCCATTGTCAGCCTGCTGACCGCGCTGTTCCTGTCGCTGTGGATGGGCCCGCGGGTGATCAAGCGCCTGCAAGAAATGTCCTTCGGCCAGGTGGTGCGTAACGACGGCCCCGAGTCGCACTTCAGCAAGCGCGGCACGCCGACCATGGGCGGCATCATGATCCTGACCTCCATCACCATTTCGGTGCTGATGTGGGCCTACCCGTCCAACCCGTATGTCTGGTGCGTGCTGTTCGTGCTGGTGGGTTACGGCATCGTCGGTTTCGTCGACGACTACCGCAAGGTGGTGCGCAAAGACACCAAAGGGCTGATCGCCCGCTGGAAGTATTTCTGGCAGTCGGTGATTGCGCTGATTGTCGCATTCGCCATGTACGCCGTAGGAAAAGACACGCCAGCCACCGAGCTGGTTGTGCCGTTCTTTAAGGACGTGATGCCGCAGCTGGGCCTGCTGTATATCCTGCTGGCCTATTTCGTGATCGTCGGCACCAGCAACGCGGTCAACCTGACCGACGGCCTGGACGGCCTGGCTATCATGCCGACGGTATTCGTGGCGGCCGGCTTCGCGCTGGTGGCCTGGGCGACCGGTAACATGAACTTCGCCAACTACCTGCATATTCCGTATCTGCGTCATGCCGGTGAGTTGGTGATCGTGTGTACCGCCATCGTCGGCGCCGGCCTCGGGTTCCTGTGGTTCAACACTTACCCGGCCCAGGTGTTTATGGGCGACGTCGGTTCGTTGGCGCTGGGCGGCGCGCTGGGCACCATCGCGGTGCTGCTGCGTCAGGAGTTCTTGTTGGTGATCATGGGCGGCGTATTCGTGGTAGAGACGCTGTCGGTGATCCTGCAGGTGGGATCGTTCAAGCTGCGCGGGCAACGCATTTTCCGCATGGCGCCGATTCACCACCACTATGAATTGAAAGGCTGGCCGGAACCGCGCGTTATCGTGCGCTTCTGGATCATTTCGCTGATGCTGGTGCTGATTGGCCTGGCAACGCTGAAGGTGCGTTAATCATGGCAGACTATCAGGGTAGAAAAGTCGTCATCATCGGATTGGGCCTTACCGGCCTGTCCTGTGTCGATTTCTTCATGGCGCGCGGCGTAACGCCGCGCGTGATGGATACCCGTATCGCGCCGCCAGGGTTGGACAAACTGCCTGAAAGCGTGGAGCGCCATCTGGGCGATCTGAACCAGGATTGGCTGCTGGCGGCGGATCTGATCGTTGCCAGCCCGGGCGTCGCGTTGGCGACCCCGGCATTGAGCGCCGCGGCGGACGCCGGCGTGGAAATCGTCGGTGACGTCGAACTGTTCTGCCGTGAAGCGCAGGCGCCGATCGTGGCGATCACCGGCTCCAACGGTAAAAGTACCGTCACCACCCTGGTGGGCGAGATGGCGAAAGCTGCCGGTTGGGCGGTGGGCGTGGGCGGCAATATCGGCCTGCCGGCGCTGAGCCTGCTGCGTCAGGAGTGCCAGCTTTACGTGCTGGAGCTGTCCAGCTTCCAGCTGGAAACGACGTATAGCCTGCGGGCGGCGGCGGCGACCATCTTGAACGTGACCGAAGATCATATGGACCGCTATCCGTTTGGCCTGCAGCAGTATCGCGGCGCCAAGCTGCGCGTGTATGAAAACGCCGCCGTGTGCGTGGTGAACGCGGACGACGCGCTGACCATGCCGGTGCGCGGCGCCGACGAGCGCTGCGTCAGCTTCGGCGCCGACGTGGGCGACTATCACCTGAACCGTCAGCAAGGGGAAACCTGGCTGCGGGTGCGCGGTGAGAAGGTGCTGAATACGCGCGAGATGAAACTGACCGGCCGCCACAACTACACCAACGCCCTAGCGGCGCTGGCGTTGGCGGATGCGGTCAACATCCCGCGCGCGTCCAGCCTGAAGGCGCTGACCACCTTCACCGGCCTGGCGCACCGCTTCCAGCTGGCCTGGGAGCACAACGGCGTGCGTTGGATCAACGACTCCAAAGCCACCAACGTTGGCAGCACCGAAGCGGCGCTGAACGGCCTGCAGGTGGACGGTACGCTGCATCTGCTGCTCGGCGGCGACGGCAAATCCGCCGATTTCTCGCCGCTGGCGCGCTATCTGCAGGGCGACAACGTGCGTCTGTATTGCTTTGGCCGCGACGGCGCCCAGCTGGCACAGCTGCGGCCGGAAGTGGCGACGCTGACCGAGACCATGGAGCAGGCGATGCGCACCATCGCCAGCCGCGTACAGCCCGGCGACATGGTATTGCTGTCGCCGGCCTGCGCCAGCCTCGATCAGTTCCGTAATTTTGAAGTGCGCGGCGATGAGTTCGCCCGCTTGGCGCAGGAGCTTGGCGGATGAAACTACGCTTGCCGAACTTCGGGCTGACAGAGCGGCTGAAAGACTGGGTGACCGGCGCGCGCGATAACGACGCGGTCAACATGGTGCTCTACGATCGCACCCTGCTGTGGCTGACCTTCGGGTTGGCGATCATCGGCTTCGTGATGGTGACCTCGGCGTCGATGCCGATCGGCCAACGCCTGGCGGACGATCCGTTCCTGTTCGCCAAACGTGACGCACTGTACCTCGGCTTGGCGTTCGGCCTGTCGCTGGTGACGCTGCGCGTCCCGATGGAAATTTGGCAGCGCTACAGCAACGTGATGCTGCTGATGTCGATCGTGATGCTGCTGATCGTGCTGGTGGTGGGGAGCTCGGTGAACGGGGCCTCGCGCTGGATCGCGCTCGGCCCGCTGCGTATTCAGCCGGCGGAGCTGTCCAAGCTGTCGCTGTTCTGCTACCTGGCGAGCTACCTGGTGCGCAAGGTGGAAGAGGTGCGCAGCAACTTCTGGGGCTTCTGCAAGCCGATGGGCGTGATGGTGGTGCTGGCGGTGTTGCTGCTGGCGCAGCCGGACCTCGGTACCGTGGTGGTGCTGTTCATCACCACGCTGGCGATGCTGTTCCTGGCCGGTGCGAAAATGTGGCAGTTCCTGGCGATCATCGGCTCCGGCGTGTTCGCCGTGGTGCTGCTGATCATCGCGGAACCGTACCGTATGCGCCGCGTGACTTCGTTCTGGAACCCGTGGGCCGATCCGTTCGGCAGCGGCTACCAGCTGACCCAGTCGCTGATGGCGTTCGGCCGCGGCGAGTTCTGGGGGCAGGGGCTCGGCAACTCGGTGCAGAAACTGGAGTATTTACCGGAGGCGCACACCGACTTCATCTTCTCCATTTTGGGTGAAGAACTGGGCTATATCGGTGTGGTTTTAGCCCTGTTAATGGTATTCTTCGTCGCTTTTCGCGCGATGTCCATCGGGCGCCGCGCGCTGGAGATCGACCAACGCTTCTCCGGCTTCCTGGCCTGCGCGATCGGCGTGTGGTTCAGCTTCCAGGCGCTGGTTAACGTCGGCGCCGCGGCAGGCATGCTGCCGACCAAAGGTCTGACGCTGCCGCTGATTAGTTACGGCGGTTCGAGCTTGCTGATTATGTCGACGGCCATCGTGCTGTTGCTGCGAATTGATTATGAAACGCGCCTGACCAAGGCTCAGGCGTTTGTGAAGAGGTAAGGGATGAGCGGGAAACCTAAGCGTTTAATGGTGATGGCAGGCGGTACCGGTGGGCACGTGTTCCCGGGGCTGGCGGTCGCGCATCATCTGATGGCGCAGGGCTGGCAGGTGCGCTGGCTCGGAACCGCAGACCGAATGGAAGCCGATCTGGTGCCGAAGCACGGGATCGAGATTGATTTTATCCGCATCTCCGGCCTGCGCGGCAAAGGCCTGAAGGCCCAGCTGACTGCGCCGCTGCGGATCTGGCAGGCGGTGCGCCAGGCGAAAGCCATCATGCGCAGCTATCAGCCGGATGTGGTGCTGGGGATGGGCGGTTACGTTTCCGGCCCTGGCGGCCTGGCAGCCTGGCAGTGTGGCATCCCGGTGGTGCTGCACGAACAGAACGGCATTGCCGGTTTGACCAACCGCTGGCTGGCGCGCATCGCCGCCAAAGTGATGCAGGCCTTCCCCGGTGCGTTCCCGAACGCCGAGGTGGTGGGCAACCCGGTGCGTACCGATGTGTTGGCGCTGCCGTTGCCGGCGGAGCGGTTGCAGGGGCGCGAAGGCCCGATCCGCGTGCTGGTGATTGGCGGAAGTCAGGGCGCGCGGGTGCTGAATCAGACAGTTCCTGAAGTCGCGGCGCGTTTGGGCGATAGAATTACGCTCTGGCATCAGGTTGGCAAGGGCGCGCTGGAAACGGTGTTGCGCGACTACGAGAGGGTAGGGCAGACGCAGCACAAGGTGACCGAGTTCATCGACGACATGGCCGCCGCTTACGCCTGGGCCGATGTGGTGGTTTGCCGTTCCGGCGCGTTGACCGTCAGCG
Source organism: Serratia sp. Nf2 (assembly GCF_003028435.1). NCBI lineage: Bacteria > Pseudomonadati > Pseudomonadota > Gammaproteobacteria > Enterobacterales > Yersiniaceae > Serratia > Serratia sp. Nf2. Next base: position 473,698 of record NZ_PYTW01000002.1, read on the forward strand.
AAATCGCGGCGGCGGGGCTGCCGGCGATCTTCGTGCCGTTCATGCACAAGGACCGTCAGCAGTACTGGAACGCACGCCCGCTGGAAGAAGCCGGCGCGGCGAAGATTATCGAACAGCCGCAGTTCAACGCCGATGTGGTGGCCGAACTGCTGGCGAGCTGGGATCGCAAGACGCTGCTGGCCATGGCCGAGAAAGCGCGCGCGGTCGCCATTCCGGATGCCACCGAGCGTGTGGCGGCGGAGTTGGTGCGGCTCGCCAAGTAACGAGTGCAGGGGTTCGGTATGCCGAACCTGAATAAAAGCAATGTGATGTAGGGCCGGGGTACCGGATCCGGATTAGAGAGAGTGATGAATACACAACAACTGGCGAAACTACGTACTATCGTGCCCGAGATGCGTCGCGTCCGGCACATTCACTTTGTCGGCATCGGTGGTGCCGGCATGGGTGGTATCGCCGAAGTGTTGGCAAACGAAGGGTATCAGATCAGCGGCTCCGACCTGGCGCCGAATCCGGTGACCCAACAGTTGAGCGCGCTCGGGGCGACGATTTATTTCAATCACCGTCCGGAAAACGTGCTGGATGCGAGCGTGGTGGTGGTTTCTACCGCCATCTCTGCCGACAACCCGGAGATCGTCGCCGCTCGTGAAGCGCGCATCCCGGTGATCCGCCGCGCTGAAATGCTGGCGGAGCTGATGCGTTTTCGCCACGGCATCGCTATCGCCGGCACGCACGGCAAAACCACCACCACGGCGATGGTCTCGAGCATTTATGCCGAAGCCCGCCTGGACCCGACCTTCGTCAACGGCGGGCTGGTGAAGGCGGCGGGCACCCACGCGCGACTGGGTTCCAGCCGTTATCTGATCGCGGAAGCGGATGAGAGCGATGCGTCGTTCCTGCACCTGCAGCCGATGGTGGCCGTGGTCACCAACATCGAAGCCGACCACATGGATACCTACCAGGGTGACTTCGAGAACCTGAAGCAGACGTTTATCAATTTCTTGCACAACCTGCCGTTCTACGGCCGTGCGGTGATGTGCATCGACGATCCGGTAGTGCGCGAGCTGTTGCCGCGCGTGGGTCGCCACATCACCACCTATGGCTTCAGTGAAGATGCCGATGTGCGCATCGAAGACTACCGGCAGATTGGGCCGCAGGGGCACTTTACCCTGAGCCGTCAGGACAAGCCGTTGCTGACGGTGACGCTGAACGCGCCGGGCCGCCACAATGCGTTGAACGCCGCAGCGGCGGTGGCGGTAGCGACCGAGGAAGGCATCGACGACGAAGATATCCTGCGCGCGCTGGCGGGCTTCCAGGGGACCGGGCGTCGCTTCGATTTCCTCGGTGAGTTCCCGCTGGAGCCGGTCAACGGCAAAGCGGGCAGCGCGATGCTGGTGGACGACTACGGCCACCATCCGACCGAGGTGGATGCCACGCTGAAAGCGGCGCGCGCCGGCTGGCCGGACAAGCGTTTGGTGATGATCTTCCAGCCGCACCGTTATACGCGCACCCGCGATCTGTACGACGATTTCGCCAACGTGCTGTCGCAGGTGGATGTGCTGCTGATGCTCGACGTGTACGCCGCCGGTGAAGCGCCGATCCCGGGGGCGGACAGCCGTTCGCTGTGCCGCACCATCCGCAGCCGCGGCAAGCTGGATCCGATCCTGGTTTCCGATGCCGATACCGTGCCGGAAACTCTGGCGCAGCTGCTGCAGAATGAAGACCTGGTGCTGGTGCAAGGCGCCGGCAACGTGGGCAAAATCGCCCGTAAACTGGCCGAGCTGAAGCTGCAGCCGCCGAAGAAAGAGGAGGAGCACCATGGCTGATAAAGTTGCAGTTCTGCTGGGCGGCACCTCCGCTGAACGTGAAGTCTCTCTGCAATCCGGCGCCGCGGTGCTGGCCGGGTTGCGCGAAGCCGGTATCGATGCGCACGGCGTCGATACCCGCGATTTCCCGGTGACCCAGTTAAAAGAGCAGGGGTTCACCAAAGTGTTTATCGCGCTGCATGGCCGCGGCGGCGAGGACGGCACCCTGCAGGGGCTGCTGGAGTTCCTCGAACTGCCTTATACCGGCAGCGGCGTGATGGCCTCGGCGCTGACCATGGACAAATGGCGCACCAAGATGGTGTGGCAGTCGATGGGCTTGCCGGTGGCGCCTTACGTGGCGCTGAATCGCCAGCTGTACCTCAGCGGCGAAAAAGCGGCGCTGCTGGCGCGCGTGGCGGAGCTTGGCCTACCGCTGATCGTCAAGCCGAGCCGCGAAGGCTCCAGCGTCGGCATGAGCAAGGTCACCGAAAGCGCCGCGCTGGAAGCCGCGTTGGAAGAGGCCTTCCGCCATGATGACGACGTATTGGTGGAGAAGTGGCTGAGCGGCCCGGAATATACCGTGGCGATGCTGGGCGACCAGGTGCTGCCGTCGATCCGCATCCAGCCGGCCGGCGTGTTTTACGACTACCAGGCCAAGTACATTTCGGACGACACGCAGTACTTCTGCCCGAGCGGTTTGAGCGCCGAGCAGGAAGCCGAGATGGCGGCGTTGGCGCTGCGCGCTTACCGCGGCCTGGACTGCAGCGGCTGGGGCCGCGTCGACGTGATGCAAGACAGCGATGGCAGCTTCTATCTGCTTGAGGTGAACACCTCTCCGGGCATGACTAGTCATAGCCTGGTGCCGATGGCGGCGCGCCAGTTTGGATTAAGCTTCTCGCAGTTGGTGGCGAGAATTTTGGAGTTGGCCGACTGATATGTCGCAAGCTGCCCTGAATGCGCGCGATCGCGAGGTGGATAACGGCCCGCGCCGCAGCAATGGAACCCAGTTGGCGGGAGTGATTTTCCTGCTGATGGTGTTGGGAACGGTCGTGTGGAGCGGTTGGGCGGTGCTTGGCTGGATGAAAGACGCCAGCCGCCTGCCGCTCTCAAGGCTGGTGGTGACCGGCGAACGCCACTACACCACCAACGATGATATTCGTCAGGCGATCCTGGCGCTGGGCGCGCCCGGCACCTTTATGACGCAGGATGTGGACGTCATCCAGCAGCAGATCGAACGTCTGCCGTGGATCAAGCAGGCCAGCGTGCGCAAACAATGGCCGGATGAGCTGAAGATCCATCTGGTGGAGTACGTCCCGGTGGCGCGCTGGAACGATTTGCACATGGTGGACGCCGAAGGCAAAGCGTTCAGCGTGCCGGCGGAGCGAGCGGGTAAACAGAAGTTGCCGCTGCTCTACGGGCCGGAAGGGAGCGAGCAGGATGTGCTGGAAGGCTATCGGGCGATGAGCGCCACGTTGGCGGCCAGCAAATATACGCTGAAAATGGCGGCGATGACCGCGCGCCATTCCTGGCAGCTGGCGCTGGACAACGATGTCCGGCTTGAGCTGGGGCGCGATGACCGCAATGGGCGTTTGCAGCGGTTTATCGAGCTTTACCCGGTATTGCAGCAGCAGGGCCAGGCGGAGAGCAAGCGTGTCAGCTATGTCGATCTGCGCTACGAGTCCGGCGCTTCGGTAGGGTGGGCTCCGGTGTTGGTCGATCCGCAGGCGCTTGGCGGTCAGCAAAACAGTAATCAGCAACAGAATCAGGCACAGGCAAAACAACAATGATCAAGTCGACGGACAGAAAACTGGTAGTTGGACTGGAGATCGGTACTGCAAAAGTCTCCGCGTTGGTAGGGGAAGTTCTGCCCGATGGCATGGTCAACATTATCGGGGTGGGCAGCTGCCCGTCTCGCGGCATGGATAAGGGTGGCGTAAACGACCTGGAGTCGGTGGTGAAGTGCGTACAGCGCGCCATTGATCAGGCCGAGCTGATGGCGGACTGCCAGATCTCCTCGGTGTACCTGGCGCTGTCGGGCAAACACATCAGCTGCCAGAACGAAATCGGCATGGTGCCGATCTCGGAAGAGGAAGTGACGCAGGACGACGTGGAGAACGTGGTGCACACCGCCAAATCGGTGCGCGTGCGCGACGAACACCGCATTTTGCACGTGATTCCTCAGGAATACGCCATCGATTATCAGGAAGGCATCAAGAACCCGGTTGGGCTGTCCGGCGTGCGCATGCAGGCCAAGGTGCATCTGATTACCTGCCATAACGATATGGCGAAGAACATCGTCAAGGCCGTGGAACGTTGCGGCCTGAAAGTTGACCAACTTATTTTCGCCGGTCTGGCCGCGAGTTATGCGGTGCTGACCGAAGATGAACGCGAACTCGGCGTTTGCGTGGTGGATATCGGCGGCGGCACCATGGATATGGCGGTGTATACCGGCGGTGCGCTGCGCCACACCAAAGTGATCCCTTACGCCGGGAACGTGGTCACCAGCGATATCGCCTACGCCTTCGGCACGCCGCCGACCGACGCGGAAGCGATTAAAGTTCGACACGGCTGTGCGCTTGGGTCGATTGTTAGCAAGGATGAGAATGTAGAGGTGCCTAGCGTCGGGGGACGTCCTCCGCGCAGTCTGCAAAGACAGACGCTGGCTGAAGTCATTGAGCCACGCTACACCGAACTGTTGAATCTGGTTAACGATGAAATTTTGCAATTGCAGGAGCAACTGCGTCAGCAAGGGGTGAAGCATCATCTGGCAGCCGGTATCGTGCTGACCGGTGGCGCCGCCCAGATTGATGGCCTGGCAGCCTGTGCGCAACGGGTGTTCCACACCCAGGTACGCATCGGCCAACCCTTGAACATCACGGGTCTGACGGATTATGCGCAGGAGCCTTACTACTCGACAGCGGTAGGTCTGCTGCACTATGGAAAAGAGTCTCACCTGAGCGGTGAGACGGAAGTAGAAAAACGCGCCTCGGTGGGCAATTGGTTTAAACGCATCAATAGCTGGCTGAGAAAAGAGTTTTAATGTTTCAACAAAGAGATCATGCTGAGTAATCTTTTTATGATCTCGCAGCGACAGGCACAAAACGGAGAGAAACTATGTTTGAACCAATGGAACTAACCAATGACGCGGTGATTAAAGTCATCGGCGTCGGCGGCGGCGGTGGCAACGCCGTTGAACACATGGTGCGCGAGCGCATCGAAGGTGTTGAATTCTTCGCTGTGAACACGGACGCCCAGGCGCTCCGCAAAACGGCGGTTGGCCAAACCATCCAGATCGGTAGCGGTATTACCAAAGGTCTGGGTGCGGGCGCGAACCCGGAAGTGGGTCGCAATTCAGCGGAAGAAGACCGCGAAGCCCTGCGCGCAGCGCTGGACGGCGCAGACATGGTCTTCATCGCGGCCGGCATGGGCGGCGGTACCGGTACCGGTGCGGCGCCAGTGGTGGCTGAAGTGGCTAAAGATTTGGGTATTCTGACCGTGGCCGTGGTGACCAAGCCTTTCAACTTCGAAGGCAAGAAGCGCATGGCATTCGCGGAGCAGGGTATCGCTGAGCTGTCCAAACACGTGGACTCGCTGATCACCATCCCGAACGACAAGCTGTTGAAAGTTCTGGGTCGCGGCATCTCTCTGCTGGACGCGTTCGGCGCGGCCAACGACGTGCTGAAAGGCGCGGTGCAGGGTATCGCCGAGCTGATCACCCGTCCGGGCCTGATGAACGTCGACTTCGCCGACGTGCGCACCGTGATGTCCGAAATGGGCTACGCGATGATGGGTTCCGGCGTGGCTTGCGGTGAAGACCGTGCCGAAGAAGCGGCCGAAATGGCGATCTCCAGCCCACTGCTGGAAGACATCGACCTGTCCGGTGCGCGCGGCGTGCTGGTTAACATTACCGCCGGCTTCGACCTGCGTCTGGATGAGTTCGAAACCGTGGGTAACACCATCCGTGCGTTCGCGTCCGACAACGCTACCGTGGTTATCGGTACCTCGCTGGATCCGGAAATGAACGACGAACTGCGCGTAACCGTGGTTGCAACCGGTATCGGTATGGACAAGCGTCCTGAAATCACCCTGGTGACCAATAAGCAGGCCAGCCAGCCGGTGATGGATCACCGTTATCAGCAGCACGGCATGTCGCCTCTGCCGCAGGAAGTGAAACCTGCCGCCAAGGTGGTCAACGACCAAGCTGCGCAGCCGAATAAAGAGCCCGACTATCTTGATATTCCAGCCTTCCTGCGTAAGCAGGCAGACTAAGAATATCCTGAGAATTTGGAATCTCCGCTCTTTGTGCTAAACTGTCCCGCCAGCCATGCTGTATGCTTGGCTGGTAGGATGGATAACATTGCGAGATAAAACGATGATCAAACAAAGGACATTAAAACGTATTGTTCAGGCGACTGGTGTCGGTTTGCATACCGGCAAGAAAGTCACGCTGACAATGCGCCCAGCGCCGGCTAATACCGGGGTCATCTATCGTCGCACTGACTTGAATCCACCGGTTGATTTTCCGGCTGATGCAAAATCCGTGCGTGATACCATGCTCTGTACTTGCCTGGTGAATGAGCATGACGTGCGTATTTCGACCGTTGAGCACCTCAACGCCGCGCTGGCTGGGTTGGGCATCGACAACATCGTCATCGAAGTCGACGCCGCTGAAATCCCAATCATGGACGGCAGCGCCAGTCCGTTCGTGTTCTTGCTGCTGGATGCCGGCATCGAAGAACTGAACTCGGCGAAGAAATTCCTGCGTCTGAAAGAGACCGTGCGTGTTGAAGATGGCGACAAATGGGCCGAGTTGTCCCCGCATAACGGGTTCCGCCTGGACTTCACCATCGACTTCAACCACCCGGCTATCGACGCCAGCTCTCAGCGCTATCGTCTCGATTTCTCGGCTGAGTCGTTCGTGCGTCAAATCAGCCGCGCGCGCACCTTCGGGTTTATGCGCGACATCGAATACCTGCAGTCTCGCGGCCTGGCCCTGGGCGGCAGCTTCGATTGCGCTATCGTGGTAGATGACTACCGCGTGCTGAACGAAGACGGTCTGCGTTTCGAAGACGAATTCGTACGTCACAAAATGCTGGACGCCATCGGCGACCTGTTCATGTGCGGCCACAACATCATTGGCGCGTTCACCGCGTTCAAGTCTGGCCACGCGTTGAACAACAAACTGCTGCAGGCCGTACTGGCCAAGCAGGAAGCGTGGGAATACGTGACCTTCCAGGACGAAGCCGAAATGCCGTTGGCATTCAAGGCACCGTCCACCGTATTGGCGTAAGGTCTGAATTCCTCGCCTGCTGCAGAATAACGGCAGGCGCATCCTCTGAGAGCCTGAGAATTCAGGCTCGTGATGCCGTCTGATGTTTTGCAGTTGTGTCGCTGATCACTTATCACGACTGGTTGTGTTGGTACCCTCTCCGGCCAATGCAGCCAGCCGTTCCAATATCTTGCGCAGTTTCTCCGGGCTACGGCTCGCCAACCCTCTCAGCTCTTCCGCACTTTCCAGACTCAAATGCCGCATCGGCACGGGTTTTACCGGCGCTTTCTCTGCGTTTTGCACCTGGTGGCTGCCTTTCGCCATCAAGGCCGGATTAATCCTGATGTCGATCGACGACAATGATGGTAGAATTTGCGCTCGTAGTGCAGACAGCAGAGCGGGTTGTTCGTAGCGCAAGCGCATCATCCAGCTGGCATTTGCCGTTTCGAGCACTAAAATACCCTGTCGGAAATTCGCGACGCGGCACCAGGGATGCAGGGGAGCGGGCAACAGGCCCTTCACTGCACGGTTAAGCTTGAGCAGCGCCACCGCGCGTTGCTGGACGTTATGCAGCGGCCCTTTGCTGCCGGCAGACGCGTCGTCGAACAGGACATCTAATAATTGTGGACGGCTATCGCGCATAATGGGCTCCGGCGGATTATAAACTCGTGATCGGTATTCTAAATCGTTGGCGACAATTTGGCAGACGTTATTTCTGGCCCCATCTCCTGTTAGGGATGGTTGCGGCCACGCTTGGCGCGTCTTCCAATTTGTCCGGCGCCCCCGATCAGGCCGCACTGCCGAATGCGTCGTCCAGCCTAAACCGGCAAAATTCGGCCAACGGCACCTTCAACAGCCTGGCCCTGCTGCAGGACGCGCATCGCCGTCCTACCTTCAGCGTAGATTATTGGCAGCAACATGCGCTGCGCACCGTCATTCGTCACCTCTCTTTCGCGCTGGCGCCGCAGGCGGTTTATGCGCGGGTGCAGGAGAGCGAAGCCGAAGTGGAACCGCCTTTGCAGGTCGCGCAACTGGCGCTGCTTTCTACCCTCAACGCGCTGCTGACGCACGAGCCGAAGCCGCCGACCATCATTCGCCACACCCACCTTGAGGTGCTGCCAACGCTGGCACGGCACCAGACCGGCCTGTGGGTGGCGCAGGTACAGGGCATTCGTGCCGGGCCTGCCGCGCTCGTCTGACTCCGCCCTTAGGGCACAAAAACCATAAATAATAGCAAGTTGACTGCCGTATTCGGCCGTCATGACAGAGATATCAAACATCATGTTAGTGAAATTATTAACCAAAGTTTTTGGCAGCCGTAACGATCGTACTCTGCGCCGCATGCGCAAAGTGGTTGAGCAGATCAACCGCATGGAACCGGACATGGAAAAACTGTCCGATGACGAGCTGAAAGCGAAAACCAACGAGTTCCGCGCGCGCCTGGAGAAAGGCGAGTCGCTGGACAGCCTGATCCCTGAAGCCTTCGCCGTGGTGCGTGAGGCGAGCAAGCGCGTGTTCGGCATGCGTCACTTCGACGTGCAGCTGCTGGGCGGCATGGTGCTGAACGACCGCTGCATCGCCGAGATGCGTACCGGTGAAGGTAAAACCCTGACTGCGACGCTGCCGGCCTACCTGAACGCCCTGAGCGGCCGCGGCGTGCACGTTGTGACCGTCAACGACTATTTGGCGCAGCGTGACGCCGAAAACAACCGTCCGCTGTTCGAGTTCCTCGGCCTGAGCATCGGCATCAACCTGCCGGGCATGCCGGCGCCGGCCAAGCGTGAAGCTTACGCCGCCGACATCACCTACGGCACCAACAACGAATACGGCTTCGACTACCTGCGCGACAATATGGCGTTCAGCCCGGAAGAGCGCGTGCAGCGCAAACTGCACTATGCGCTGGTGGATGAGGTGGACTCCATCCTGATCGATGAAGCGCGTACGCCGCTGATCATCTCCGGCCCGGCCGAAGACAGCTCCGAGATGTACATCAAGGTCAACAAGCTGATCCCTAAACTGATCCGCCAGGAAAAAGAAGACTCCGACACCTTCAAGGGAGAAGGGCACTTCTCGGTGGATGAGAAGGCGCGCCAGGTCCACCTGACCGAACGCGGCCTGATCCTGATTGAAGAGATGCTGGTGGAAGCCGGCATCATGGATGAGGGAGAGTCGCTGTACTCACCGACCAACATCATGCTGATGCACCACGTTACCGCCGCGCTGCGCGCCCACGTGCTGTTCACCCGCGACGTTGACTACATCGTGAAAGACGGTGAAGTCATCATCGTCGACGAACACACCGGCCGTACCATGCAGGGCCGCCGCTGGTCCGATGGCCTGCACCAGGCGGTGGAAGCCAAAGAAGGCGTGGAGATCCAGAACGAGAACCAGACGCTGGCTTCGATCACCTTCCAGAACTACTTCCGTCTGTACGAGAAGCTGGCTGGGATGACCGGTACCGCCGATACCGAAGCCTTCGAATTCAGCTCGATCTACAAGCTGGACACCATCGTGGTGCCAACCAACCGTCCGATGATCCGTAAGGACATGCCGGATCTGGTGTACATGACCGAGAAAGAGAAAATCGGCGCCATCATCGAAGACATCCGCGAGCGTACCGCCAAAGGCCAGCCGGTGCTGGTGGGTACCATCTCAATCGAGAAATCCGAAGTGGTTTCCCATGAGCTGACCAAAGCGGGCATCGAGCACAAGGTGCTGAACGCCAAATTCCACGCTATGGAAGCGGACATCGTCGCCCAGGCCGGCCAGAGCGGTGCGGTGACCATCGCCACCAACATGGCGGGCCGTGGTACCGATATCGTGCTGGGCGGCAGCTGGCAGGCCGAAGTGGCGCTGTTGGAAGAGCCAACCGAAGAGCAGATCGAAGCCATCAAAGCGGCCTGGAAAGTGCGCCACGACGCGGTGTTGGCGGCGGGCGGCCTGCATATCATCGGCACCGAGCGCCATGAATCGCGCCGTATCGATAACCAGCTGCGCGGCCGTTCCGGTCGTCAGGGCGATGCCGGTTCATCCCGCTTCTACCTGTCAATGGAAGATGCCCTGATGCGTATCTTCGCCTCGGATCGCGTATCCGGCATGATGCGTAAACTGGGTATGAAAGAAGGCGAAGCGATTGAGCACCCGTGGGTGACCAAGGCGATCGCCAACGCCCAGCGCAAGGTAGAGAGCCGCAACTTCGACATCCGTAAGCAGCTGCTGGAATACGACGATGTCGCCAACGATCAGCGCCGCGCCATCTACAGCCAGCGTAACGAATTGCTGAACGTGTCCGACGTGAGCGAAACCATCGCCAGCATCCGCGAGGATGTGTTCAAGAGCACCATCGACAACTACATCACGCCGCAGTCGCTGGAAGAAGAGTGGGACATTCAGGGGTTGGAAGAACGCCTGAAGAACGACTTCGATCTGGAAATGCCGATCGCACAATGGCTGGATAAAGAGCCGGAGCTGCACGAAGAGACGCTGCGCGAACGTATTCTGGAGAACGCCAAAGAGCAGTACCAGCGTAAGGAAGACGTGGTCGGCAGCGAAATGATGCGCAACTTCGAGAAGGGCGTGATGCTGCAGACGCTGGATTCCCTGTGGAAAGAGCACCTGGCGGCGATGGACTACCTGCGTCAGGGTATCCACCTGCGCGGTTATGCGCAGAAGGATCCGAAGCAGGAGTACAAGCGCGAATCCTTCAACATGTTCGCCACCATGCTGGAATCGCTGAAATATGAAGTGATCAGCGTGCTGAGCAAGGTTCAGGTGCGGATGCCGGAAGAGGTGGAAGCGCTGGAACAGCAGCGCCGTGAAGAAGCCGAGCGCCTGGCGCAGCACCAACAGCTGAGCCACCACGACGAGAACGCGCTGGTGACCGAAGATCCGAACGCACCGGCGACCGCCGAGCGTAAAGTGGGCCGCAACGATCCGTGCCCATGCGGCTCCGGCAAGAAATACAAGCAGTGCCACGGCCGCCTGCAGTAATGCCGGCTGCGGTTAACCGATAACACCCAGGGGTTCAGCTTGCTGAGCCCCTGTTTTTTGACACCCATCAGGAGGGTGAGATGAAACATTTGAATATCGCCGTGGGCATCATCCGTAATGCGCAACGGGAGATCTTTATTACCCGCCGCGCCGCCGACGTGCACATGGCCGGATTCTGGGAGTTTCCCGGCGGCAAGATCGAACAGGGTGAAACGCCGGAACAGGCGCTGAGCCGCGAGCTGCGGGAAGAGACCGGTATCGAAGCCGAACGCGCCGAACTGCTGGAGGTGGTGGAGCACCGCTTCAGCGACCGTATCGTGACGCTGAATTTTTATCTGGTGGAAGCCTGGGCGGGCGAGCCGTTCGGCCGCGAGGGGCAACCGATGCGCTGGGTAAAACAGGCAGATCTGCGTGAAGACGAGTTCCCGGAAGCCAACGTCGGCATTATTCAACTGCTGGTAGCGCAGGCTAACGCCGCGCAATAACAAGATTGGCCTGGCGGGCACCAGGCCAATCGCGGACGATCAACGGTCGTCCATTTCACTCCAGTCTTCGCTTTCCGACAGATCGCTGTTGCTTGGAATGCGCTTCTCTTCATCGGCCCACTCGCCGAGATCGATCAGCTGGCAGCGCTTGCTGCAAAACGGCCGGAACGGGCTGACTTCGCCCCAAACCACGCCGGTGCCACAGGTTGGGCATTTCACTACGGTCGTCATAACGGTTCCTTACGCCTTCTGTCAGTGCTGAGAAGGCTTTCTTGCACAAGTTCAACAACAGGCCAGTTCGAACGTCAGGCGTTCAGGCACCACGCCATTTTCGCTATCCAGCGGCAGGAAGCGAATGGCATAGCGCGTCTTGTGGCCGGAAATCTGCGGATAAAGCTGCGGCGCCAGATGGAGGCGCAGGCGCAGCAGATCCGCCCCTTCGGCGTTGTCCTGGAAAAAGCCGTTCAGGCTGATTTGATTGCGGAACGGCCCGGATTGGCGGATCAGATCCAATACCATGATCAGCGCCTGGTTCAGCGGATCCAGCGACTGCAGCCAGGCGGCGACGTCGGCATCGCGATCCTGCTGCGGCGCGTGCATCCACATGTGCAGGGTCGGCAGATCGAAGCTGCAGCAGCCGCCGGGAATGTTCAGCCGCTGGCGCACCAGACCGATCAGCCGATCTTCGCGCAGCGCCTGGCCGAGGCGCTGCGCCGCCATCAGCGCCGATGAGCGCGACTTCAACTGGCTGCGCAACTGGTCGATCAGCGCCATATCCACGCCCGGCACATCGGCCCAGGCCAACAGTTTCTGCTGCTGGCGCTCGAGCTCTTTGAGCAGTTCGGTGCGCACTTCGCCGCGCTCCAGCACGTCCAGCAAGTCGGAGACGGTGCGAAAGAAGGTGAGGGCGATGGCGGTTTCACTCAGGGCGCGTTGGCCGTGCAGCTGTTGCAGCAGAAATTCGATGCGTAGCCAGGTGCGCATTTTTTCGTTCAGCGGGTGTTCAAAGAGAACGGTTGGGGAAACATCACTCATGCAGTTTAATCCTGTTGGGGCGCTGTTGCCGCCAGTTCAAGGTAGCGACGATGCAGTGCGGCGACCTGTGGCTCTATCCCCTGAGCGGCGCCGCTGTTGTCAATAATGTCATCCGCCACGGCGAGGCGCTGCCGGCGCGTGGCCTGGGCGGCGAGAATGCTTTGCGCTTGCTCACGGCTGACGCCGTCGCGTGCGATGGTGCGAGCCAGCTGGGTTTCGGCGTCAACGTCGATCACCAGCACCCGATCGGCGCGATCCTGCAGACCGTTTTCCACCAGCAGCGGTACCACCCACAGCGCGTACGGGCTGGTGGCCTGCGCCAGTTGGCGCTGGGTTTCACGGTGTATCAGCGGATGCAGCAGCTGGTTCAGCCAGGTTTTGTCATCGGGATGGCTGAAGATGCGCTGACGCAGCGCAGCGCGATTCAATGCGCCGTCCGGCAGCAACATTTCATTACCAAATCGCTCGGCGATCGCGGTCAAGGCAGGGGTGCCCGGCTCGACGACCTGACGGGCGATCACGTCAGCATCAACAAGGGTTGCGCCGTGGCGCGCAAAGGCGTTCGCGACGGTCGTCTTGCCGCTGCCTATACCCCCGGTCAACGCAACAATGTAGGCCATGGTGTTAGGTGCATCCGATGTTCATAAAAAAATAATAGTCGAATCATAAAGCGATCGCGCAGAAGTGCAAGTCGGCAGGCGGCGCTTGCGCATCGGCACCGATCGGACGGCGAGAAAAAGCGCAGCGGCACGGCAAAAATGAGCGGGCAATCACACTGCGATTATGCAGGTAAATTTGTCGGATTGTAGCGTAAATAAAGGCGAATTCGCAGTCTTGTTCGGCGATTATTAGCGCGTATTATAACGTCACTGGAACTGGCATTAATCTCGCCGCCGTCTTTTTGCGCCACTGGAAAGTCGTCGGGCAGAGATTCGAACATCCTCCTTGCGATCCGTCGCCATTAACCAGGAAATCATAAGTCATGCGTATTGAAGAAGATTTGAAGTTGGGCTTTAAAGACGTGTTGATCCGCCCTAAGCGCTCCACGCTGAAAAGCCGTTCCGAGGTTGAACTGGAACGTCAGTTTACCTTCAAGCATTCAGGTTGCAGCTGGTCCGGCGTGCCGATTATCGCCGCCAACATGGACACGGTGGGCACCTTCCGCATGGCTGAGGCCCTGGCTTCTTTCGACGTTCTCACCGCGGTACACAAACATTACAGCGTCGAGCAATGGGCTGACTTCGTGCAGCGTATGCCGGAATCGGTGCTGCGCCACGTGATGGTGTCCACCGGCACCTCCGAAGCCGACTTCGCCAAAATGCAACAGATCCTGGCTCTATCTCCGGCGCTGAAATTCATCTGCATCGACGTGGCCAACGGCTACTCTGAACATTTCGTCGCTTTCCTGCAGAAAGCGCGCGAAGCCTGCCCGAATCACGTGATCTGCGCCGGTAACGTGGTGACCGGCGAGATGGTGGAAGAGCTGATCCTCTCCGGCGCCGACATCGTTAAGGTCGGCATCGGCCCGGGTTCAGTCTGTACCACCCGCGTGAAAACCGGCGTGGGCTACCCGCAGCTGTCGGCGGTGATCGAATGCGCCGATGCGGCCCACGGGCTGGGCGGTCAAATCGTCAGCGACGGCGGCTGCTCGGTGCCAGGCGACGTCGCCAAAGCCTTCGGCGGCGGTGCTGACTTCGTGATGCTGGGCGGTATGCTGGCCGGCCACGACGAGTGCGAAGGCACCGTCGTGGAAGAGAACGGCGAGAAGTTCATGCTGTTCTACGGCATGAGCTCCGAGTCGGCGATGAAGCGCCACGTCGGCGGCGTGGCGGAGTATCGCGCGGCCGAAGGCAAAACCGTCAAGCTGCCGCTGCGTGGCGAGGTGGAGTTCACCGTGCGCGATATCCTCGGCGGCCTGCGTTCCGCTTGTACCTACGTCGGTGCCGAGCGCCTGAAAGAGCTGACCAAGCGCACCACCTTTATCCGCGTGGCGGAGCAGGAAAACCGCGTCTTCGGCAGCAAATAAGCCACACCTTGCATTCGGGCGCAGCGCACAGCGGCGCCCGTTATCCTTTTCTTTATCCCAGCACGCTGCCCAGTTGAAAAATAGGCAGGTACATGGCGATCACCAAAGCACCGACAATCCCGCCCACCACCAGCATCAGCAGCGGCTCCAGCGTTTGCGCCAGCGTATCGGCCAACTCGTGCGTCTGCCGTTCGTACCACTGCGCCAATTTATCCAGCAAGGCGTCCAGCGAACCGGATTCTTCGCCCACCCGCACCAGCTGCCGACACAGCGGCGGAAACAGCGGTTGCAGGCCAAGGACATGATGAAACGCCTCACCTTCGGCGATCCGCCGCTGCACCTGCTCCAGCGCCTGTCGGTACAGCAGATGGTCAGCCGCCAGCGCCGCCGCGTTCAAACCTTCCACCAGCGTCAGCCCCGCGCGTTGGGTCATGGTCAGAATACGAAACGTTTGGCTCAACGCGCCGCCGCTCACCAGCCGGGCGATCAGCGGCAGGCGCAGCAAGGCAGCCTGTTCACGTTGGCGCCACGGAGGGCGCGGATGCAGCCAGCGGCAGTAGCCGAACAGCAATGCGCCGAGCAGCAGCGCCAAATAGGGGCCAACGGCGATCAGCAGCGCGGATAACCTCAATATCCCTTGGGTAAACCAGGGCAGCGGCGCATCGAACGATTGATAAACCTTGGCGAACTCCGGCAGCACCATCACCAGCATCAGCACGCTGACCAGCAGCGCCACCGCACAGATGAAGAGGGGATAGCGCAGCGCTTTGGTCACTTTGCGGCGCAACATCAGCTGGGCTTCCTGCTGCTGTGCCAGCTGCAGGCAGCAGCGATCGAGGTTACCGGTCAGTTCGCCGATGGCGATCAGCTGGCGATAAATAGGCGGAAAAATGCCTGGTTGCGCGGCAAGGGTTTCGGAGAGCGGCAGCCCTTCGCGCACCTGTTCTGCCAACTGGCGCAACAGGCAACGCCAGGCTGGCGAAGGGTGCTCTGCCGCCAGAAGCTGCAGCGTATTGACCAGCGGCAGCCCGGCCTGCAACAGGGTAGCGAGTTGGCGGGTGAAGTGGATTAAGGGTTCTCCGCGCCACTGGCCAGGCGTGACGCGCTTGCCGTGCCCGATCCGCCACGGTTGCATGCCTTGTTCGATCAGTAATCGGCTCACCTGTCGTTTTTCATCGCTCATCAGTTCGCCGCGGCGCAAGGCGCCCTGAGCGTCGAAAGCCTGCCACAGAAACAGCCGGCGCGCTTTCATGGTGCGGTTACGCCGAGCTGGACGACGTCGATCACACGGTACAGTTCTTCCAGCGAGGTCGTGCCTTCGGCGGCCAGCGCCAGCCCGGCCTGCAGCAGCGAAAGCTGCCCCTGCTCGCGGGCGACATCTGCCAGCAGGCTGGGCGCGGCGCTCGCCAGCAACGCCGCCTGTATTTCCGGCGTAATGGCCAACAGCTCATACACGCCGATGCGACCATAGTAGCCGCCGAAGCAATGCTCGCAGCCGTCGGCGCGCCAGGCGGTCAGCGGATCTGGCCAGACCGCTGCGGGAAAATGCGTGGGCAGGCTGTGCGGGTAGCGGCAGTGGCGACACAGCCTGCGCACCAGCCGCTGCGCAACGACTAGCTTCAGACAGCCGGCGAGCAGGTAGCCGGGGATGCCCATGTGCATCAGGCGTGTCAGGGTTTCGCCGGTGGAGTTGGTATGCAGCGTCGACAGCACCAGGTGGCCGGTTTGCGCGGCCTTGACCGCGATCTCGGCGGTTTCCGCATCGCGGATCTCGCCGATCATGATGACATCCGGATCCTGGCGCAGCAGGGCGCGCAGCACCCGGGCGAAACTCAGCTCGGTTTTGGCATTGATCTGGGTTTGATTGACGCCGAACAGCGGTATCTCGATCGGATCCTCGACGCTGCACAGGTTGCTTTGTGCATCGTTCAACTGGCGCAGACCGCTGTACAGCGTTACCGTCTTGCCGCTGCCGGTCGGGCCGGTCACCAGGATCAAACCTTGCGGGCAGGCCAGCGCCGCCGCGTAGCGCGCCAGATCTGCCCGGCTCATGCCCAGTTGATCCAGCGGCAGCTCCTGCTGCTCACCCTGCTGAACGCGCAGCACTACCTTTTCGCCGTGCAGCGTCGGCAGGGTGGCGATACGCATGGCATAGCGCGCGCTATCCAGCGTCAGGCTGAGTTGCCCGTCCTGAGGCTGACGGCGCTCGGCGATATCCAACTGGCCGAGGATCTTCAGCCGGGCGATGAGGCGCGCGGCCAGCTGTGGCGGCGGTGAGGCGAGGGTTTGCAGCACGCCGTCGATGCGCAGACGAATGCGAAAATGCTGCCGAAAGGGCTCGAAGTGGATATCCGAGGCGCGGCGCTGAATAGCCAAGCGCAGCGTCTGGTTGATGAACTGCACCACCGGCGCATCGCCGTCGTCGAGGTAGGCGATGTCGGCGGTGTCTTCTTCGGCTGCCAGCGGCGCCGGCAGCGATTCGTGGCGTTGGTTCAGCGCCTGCTCAAGCCTGGCCGCCGGCCAGTGTTCCAGATGGATGCGCTTGCCGGTGGCGAAACGCAGCGCCGCCAGCAGCCCCTGCGGCGCTTCTTCGTTGAGCGCGACCGTCAGGGTGGTCGGATCTTCGTTCAGCGCCAGCGCCTGATAGCGCCGGCACAGGGCATGAACCTCTTCGCTGATTTGCGCGTTCATCGCCGTTACTCCGCCGCATTGTCGAAGCGGAAGACTTCCTGACACACTTCAACCAGCGTTGCGTTTTCGCTGCTGCACAGCCGGCTCCAGCGGGTCAGCCCCTCGGCGTTCGATTTGGGGGTTAGTGCCACCGCCAGCCCCTGCAGCGTTTGGATGCCGGTCAGCGTGATCACGCCTTTGACGACTTTCACCCCGCTGACGTAACGCGACGTGCCGCCGGTGGGAATGCCTTTGCTGCCGGCCTCACAGCCGGTGGGTGCGCCCTCGTCCAGCACGCACAGCTCGACCGCCAGTTTATACGGCGCCATGGTTTGCAGCATGTCGGTCATCGCCGCTTTCTGGATGTAGCGTTGGTAGGCGGGAATGCCGATAGCGCTGAGGATGGCGATGATGGCGATCACCACCATCAGTTCTATCAGGGTAAAGCCGCGTTGCGTTTCCATGCGTTGTTTCCTCCATTGGGTGTGGAAGACAACGGTAGCGGCTTGCTCGGGGGCACGGCGAGGGGCTTTTACGCGTTTCTCGGCGCGCTTCCATCAGTAATGATGTCGTTTGCAGCGGTGAAAAAAACGATGCGAGGGGGTTCGCAATTTTTCGGTGACGCCCCCGACAGCGGCCGGGGGCGAGGGGATCATTTGAAGCGCATTGACAGATCGAGTGCAGTGATGTGCTTGGTCAGTGCGCCGACCGATATGTAATCTACGCCGGTCTCGGCAAAGGTTCGCAGCGTCTCGCTGGTGACGTTGCCGGACACTTCCAACTGGGCGCGCCCTTGGGTTTGGGCGACCGCCTGGCGCATCATCTCGACGCTGAAGTTGTCCAGCATGATGATGTCGGCACCGGCGTCCAGCGCCTGCTGCAGTTCATCGAGCGATTCGACTTCCACTTCCACCGGCACATCGGCGTGCAGCCAGAAGGCTTTTTCCACCGCGTTCTTGATAGAGCCGGAGGCGATGATGTGGTTTTCCTTGATCAGGAAGGCGTCGGACAGCCCCAGCCGGTGGTTGCTGCCGCCCCCGCACAGCACGGCGTATTTCAGCGCGGTGCGCAGACCGGGCAAGGTCTTGCGGGTATCGAGCAGGCGAGTCCGGGTGCCTTCCAGCAGGGCCACGTAGCGGCTGACCTCGGTCGCCACGCCGGAGAGCGTCTGCACGAAGTTCAGCGCGGTGCGCTCGCCGGTCAGCATCACCCGCGCGGGGCCGTGCAGCCGGCAGAGCGGTTGGTTCGGCGTCAGACGGTCGCCGTCCGCCACCAGCCACTCCACCTGCACCTGGTTGCCCAACTGAATAAAGACTTCGTTCAACCAGCGGCGGCCGCAGAACACGCCGGCTTCGCGGGTGATGACGGTGGCTTCGGCCTGCTTGTCCGCCGGTAACAATTGCGCGGTAATATCGCGCCCGGCGTCGACTTCACCCCCCAAGTCTTCGCGCAGCGCCTGGGCGACGGCATAGGGAATATCACTTTCAATTCGTTCAAGAAGCTCGGTGCGGCGACTGTCGGCACTGTAGCGGCGTGTCGGCATGGAAAACTCCGAAATGGACGGTTAGATCGTAGGGGAACATGCTACTCTGTTGCAGGAATAAGTACCACCGTAGAGAGGTGTCTGATGCAGTTGGAAAATGGCTGGATTGTCGGGGTGACGCGAGTGCTCTCGCCGCACTGCGATCGGCGCCCGGATGACGAGCCCCCCTCGCTGCTGGTCATCCACAACATCAGCCTGCCGCCCGGCGAGTTCGGCGGCCCCTATATCGACCAGCTGTTTACCGGCACGCTCGATCCCGCGCAGCACCCCTATTTCGCCGAGATCCATCAGCTACGGGTGTCGGCGCACTGTCTGATCCGCCGCGACGGGGAGATCGTGCAGTATGTGCCCTTCGACCAACGCGCCTGGCACGCGGGCGTTTCTCTGTATCAGGGGCGCGATCGGTGCAACGATTTCTCCATCGGCATCGAGCTGGAAGGCACCGATCTGTTGCCTTACACCGAGGCGCAATACCACAGGCTGCAGGCGGTCACCGCGCTGCTGGCCGAACGTTATCCGCCGCTGGTGGCCAATATCGCCGGGCATTGCGATATCGCTCCCGGCCGCAAGACCGATCCCGGACCGGCGTTCGATTGGGATCGCTATCTGGCATCTCTGGAACAACGCGGCGCGCCCGCCGACGCTATGCTTGAGACAAGAAAAAGGGAGAGGAATCGCTAATGACGCTGTTTACGCTGTTGCTGGTTTTGGCCTGGGAGCGCCTGTTTAAGCTGGGAGAACACTGGCAGCTGGATCACCGTCTCGAAGTGGTGTTTCAGCGGCTGCATCGGGTTTCGCTGGCGCAGACGCTGGCGATGACCGCCGCCTGGATGGTGATCGTCTGGGGCGTTCTGTGGCTGTCGCACGGGTTGTTCTTCGGCGTGGTGACGCTGCTGCTGTGGATTGTCATCGATCTGCTGTGCGTCGGCGCCGGCATCAAGCGCAAACACTACCGCGCCTACCTGAAAGCGGCGCGGCAGGGCGATACCCACGCCAGCGATCAGATGGCGGAAGAGCTGGCGTTGATCCACGGTTTGCCGGTGGACTGCAGCGAAGAGCTGCGCCTGCGCGAGCTGCAAAACGCGCTGCTGTGGATCAACTTCCGCTATTACCTGGCGCCGCTGTTCTGGTTCGTGGTCTTTGGGCCTTACGGGCCGATCGCGTTGGCGGGGTATGCCTTCCTGCGCGCCTATCAAACCTGGCTGGCGCGCCACAATACGCCGCTGGAGCGTTCGCAATCGGGCATCGATCACCTGCTGAACTGGCTGGACTGGATCCCGGTGCGTTTGGCTGGGGTGGCCTATGCGCTGTTCGGCCACGGCGAGCGTGCGCTGCCGGCCTGGTTCGCCTCGCTGGGGGATCGGCATTCGTCGTCGTATCAGGTGTTGACGCGGCTGGCGCAGTTCTCGCTGGCGCGCGATCCGCATATGGATCCGGTGCAAACGCCGCGGGCGGCGGTGACGCTGGCGCGCAAGGTGACGATGATCATCGTGGTGGTAGTGGCGCTGTTGACCATTTACGGCACGCTGCTTTAAGCGGCTGCGAAAAACAAAACGGGCGCCGAGGCGCCCGTTTTTTTGGCCATTCGGCCGGGATTACAGCTTGGCGAAGCAGCGACGCGCGGCGTCGATGGTGCGCTGAATGTCTTCCTTGCTGTGCGCCACGGACATGAAGCCCGCTTCGAAGGCGGACGGCGCCAGATACACCCCTTC
The DNA here is from genome assembly GCF_003028435.1 of Serratia sp. Nf2. Taxonomy (NCBI): domain Bacteria; kingdom Pseudomonadati; phylum Pseudomonadota; class Gammaproteobacteria; order Enterobacterales; family Yersiniaceae; genus Serratia; species Serratia sp. Nf2. The sequence continues at coordinate 494,230 of NZ_PYTW01000002.1, forward strand.
CTCCAGCATCAGGTGGAAGAAGCGCTTGAAGCGTTCCACGTCGCACTGCATCACGTCCTGATAGCAGGTCACTGTCGGCGCGTCGGTGAAGAACAGGCCGAACATGCCGCCGACGTTGTTGACCACCAGCGGGATATTCTCTTCCTGCGCCGCATGCAGCAGGCCTGCGGCCAGCATTTCGGTCAGTTCGGTCAGCGTCTGGTGCACGCCTACCTGTGATACTTCGGTCAGGCAGGCATAGCCCGCCGCCATGGCGATCGGGTTGCCGGACAGGGTGCCCGCCTGGTAGACCGGGCCGGTCGGCGCCAGCGCGTCCATCACGTCGCGGCGGCCGCCGAAGGCGCCCACCGGCATGCCGCCGCCGATGATTTTGCCCAGACAGGTCAGATCCGGCTCGACGCCGTAATAGGACTGTGCGCCGGCCAGCGCCACGCGGAAGCCGGTCATCACTTCATCGATGATCAAGAGCGCGCCGTACTTGTCGCACAGGGCGCGCAGTCCCGGCAGGAATTCCGGCAGCGGCGGCACGCAGTTCATGTTGCCGGCAACCGGTTCGACGATGATACAGGCGATCTCGGACGGGTACTGCTCGAAGGCGGCACGCACCGAATCCAGGTCGTTATAGGTGCAGGTCAGGGTGTGCTTGGCGAAGTCGGCCGGCACGCCCGGTGAGTTCGGCTGGCCGAGGGTCAGCGCGCCGGAACCGGCTTTCACCAGCAGGCAGTCGGCGTGGCCGTGGTAGCAGCCTTCGAACTTGATGATTTTGTCGCGGTTGGTGTAGCCGCGCGCCAGGCGGATGGCGCTCATGGTGGCTTCGGTGCCCGAGTTCACCATGCGCACCATATCCATCGTCGGCACCAGTTCGGTGACCAACTGCGCCATTTTGACTTCCATCTCGGTCGGTGCGCCGAAGCTCAGGCCGCGCTGCGCCGCTTCGATCACCGCGTCGCGGATCGCCGGGTGGTTATGCCCCAGCACCATCGGCCCCCAGGAACCGACATAGTCGATATAGGCCTTGCCGTCGGCATCGAACAGGTAAGCCCCGTCTGCCCGCTCGATAAACAGCGGCACACCGCCTACGCCGGTGAATGCACGCACCGGAGAGTTCACCCCACCGGGGATCAACTGTTGCGCCTGGGCGTACAGACTTTCGGACTTGCTGTGTAGGCTCATAAATCGGCTCCTGGATTCTCTTTTGAATGATTTGACCGCGCTATTCTAGAGGAGAGCGCCGCGTTATGAAACGATCACAGTCAGATACCATTAACGGCAGCGCCCGCCGCCGGGTTGGGGTAGAATAACCGCCCTGCCTATTTGTATTACAAATTACCTGACGAATCATTCGCGATGACAGAATCACAATCACAGCCAGTCGGGACGTTGAGCCCGCGTCTTAGCCGCAGCGATGCGGTGCGTCAGTTTATTCGCCGCGATAAGACCCCGGTGGCGATCCTGGTGATGGCCGCGCTGGTGGGGACGCTGGCCGGTTTGCTCGGCGTGGCCTTCGATAAGGCGGTGGAGTGGGTGCAGCAGCAGCGGCTGGCTTCACTGGCGCAGGTCGCCGATTCCTGGAGCCTGGTGTGGCCGCTGGCGTTTATCCTGTCCGCCGCGCTGGCGGCGCTGGGTTATTACCTGGTGCGGCGCTTTGCGCCTGAGGCGGGCGGCTCGGGTATTCCGGAGATCGAAGGCGCGCTGGAGGAGCTGCGGCCAGTGCGCTGGTGGCGCGTGATCCCGGTGAAATTCATCGGCGGCATGGGCACGCTGGGGGCGGGCATGGTGCTGGGGCGCGAAGGGCCCACGGTGCAAATGGGCGGCAACGTCGGGCGCATGGTATTGGACGTGCTGCGCATTCGCGGCGCCGAGGCGCGTCATACGCTGCTGGCGACCGGGGCCGCCGCTGGGCTGTCCGCCGCGTTCAACGCGCCGCTGGCCGGCATCTTGTTCATCATCGAAGAGATGCGGCCGCAGTTCCGCTACAACCTGATCTCGATTAAAGCGGTGTTTATCGGCGTTATCATGTCGAGCGTGGTGTTCCAGCTGTTTAACGGCCAGGGCTCGGTGATCGCGGTCGATAAACTTTCTTCGGCGCCCATTAATACCCTGTGGCTCTATCTGGTGCTGGGGGCGATATTCGGCGCGGTGGGCGTGGGATTCAACGCGCTGATCTTCCGCACTCAGGATATGTTTGCGCGCCTGCACGGCGGCAGAATGCGCAATGTCTTGCTGATGGGCGGGCTGCTCGGCGGCGTGTGCGGTATTCTGGGGCTGATCCAGCCGGAGGCGGCGGGTGGCGGCTTTGGGCTGATCCCCATCGCCGCGGCGGGCAATTACAGCGTCGGCATGTTGATGTTCATCTTTATCACCCGCATCTTCACTACGCTGCTGTGCTTCGGCTCCGGCGCGCCGGGCGGCATCTTCGCGCCGATGCTGGCGCTGGGCACGCTGTTCGGCACCGCTTTTGGGCTGGCGGGGGCGCACCTGTTCCCGCAGTACGGCATCGAGGCGGGCACCTTCGCCATCGCCGGCATGGGGGCGCTGTTCGCCGCCACGGTGCGCGCCCCGCTGACCGGTATCGTGCTGGTGCTGGAAATGACCGACAACTACCAACTGATTTTACCGATGATCATCACTTGCCTCGGCGCTACGGTGGTGGCGCAGCTGCTCGGCGGCAAGCCGCTGTATTCGTCGATCCTGGCCCGCACGCTGCAAAGACAGGAGGCGCAGCTGGCGCGGGAAGCGGCGGAGAAAACAGGTAAGGAAAATACAACAAATGCGGTGAATACTTGAACGCAACACTCAGGTATCGGATAATCGTTAATATTAATCAGGCAGCCATAGTCGCGATCTGATGCTGAACAATGTTGGGAGTAAAGAGTATGAGTGATCAAACGGCACTGCCCCTGCAATTTACCGAGGCAGCAGCAAGCAAGGTTAAGTTCCTGATTGCTGACGAAGAAAATCCGAACCTGAAGTTGCGGGTTTACATTACCGGCGGCGGCTGCAGCGGATTCCAGTACGGCTTCACTTTTGACGACAAGGTCAACGATGGCGACATGACCATCGAGAAGCAGGGCGTGGCGCTGGTGGTCGATCCGATGAGCCTACAGTATCTGGTCGGCGGTTCGGTGGATTACACTGAAGGGCTGGAAGGGTCGCGCTTCGTGGTGACCAACCCGAATGCCAAAACCACCTGCGGTTGTGGTTCGTCGTTCAGCATCTGAGTTTGCCAGTCAGAATATCAACCCGCTCGCCTTACGGCCGGCGGGTTTTTTTATGCCTACCATTCCACGAGGATCACTTCCGCACCGTTCTCCTGTGCCGGTGGGCTGTGGATGATGTTCGGCTGCGCCGTCGCGTGGCTGCATTCGGCCTGTGGGATGTCGGCCTCGAGACGCACGGCGCATTGCGGTTCAATGGTCAGGGTAACGCCGATCTGGCCGCTGACGGCATCGGCATACGCGGTGCCACTCAGCAGGGCACCACAGCAGGCAAGCAGCATTTTTTTCATCATTGCGGGAATAGTCATCCGTAAGCCATCTTGTGATGACTTATCGGCAAAAAGTTAAAAAGTTTTAACAGCGCGGGGAGGGGATTAACCTGCGGATAACAGAATTTTACATCGTCGCTACGCTATTTTTCGGACGAAAATAATATCACCAAACCCGTTTTTAGTCTAATAAATCACCAGGTGCGGCGTTGCCAAGCGTCGCCCCACAGGGCGACGGCTCAGCGTTCGAGAATAAAGGCGGGCAGTTTGAGGTGCCAGCGGATGGCCGCCAGTCGAATGACCAGGGTGATGATCATGCCCAGCATCATGGCCTGTTGCAGCGGCATGCTGAAGGTGTAAAACGCCGTGGCGTGCACGATGCCGCCGATGATGCAGGCGGTGGCGTAAATTTCGGTGCGCAGGATCATCGGGATCTCGCGCGCCAGCACGTCGCGGATAATGCCGCCGCCGACGCCGGTGATCACCCCCATGCAGATTGCCACCAGCGGGCCGGTGCCGGCTGCGAAGGCCTTGTTGACGCCGATGCCGACGAACACCGCCAGCCCGACGGCGTCCAGCACCGGCAGCACCCACTGCGGCAGACGGCGCGGCTGGCGCACCAGCAGCAGCGTCAAGACGCAGGTGATCATCGCCACCACCAGATCGGTGGGATCCTTGACCCAGAACACCGGGCCGTTGGCCAGCGCCATGTCGCGGATGGTGCCGCCGCCGACCGCGGTGACCACGCCCAATACCAGCACGCCGAACGGATCCATGCGCAACTTGCCGGCCAGCAGTACGCCGGAGATGGCGAACACCGCCGTACCGAGAATATCCAACCAGAACACCAGCATCAGCGGATCTCCGCCAGCTGGCGGCACAGCTGCTGCGCCGCCAACAGGATGCGCGGCCCGCCGCGGTTGAACCAGTCTTCGTTCAGCGCGATCACCGGCACCTGCAGCTGCGGCGCCCAGAAGGCTTTCACATTGGCGGCTTCTTTCGCGCCGCCGGTGATGACGATGGCCTGCGGCTGGCGCGCCAACACCTGCTCGCGGCTGATTTGTGGCCAAGGGGTGCGGCTGTCGGCGAAGACGTTCTGCCCGCCGCACAGCGCCAGCACCTGGCTTTGCAATGTGGCGCCGGCGCTGGTGAACAGCGGCTGGGTGCCGAACTGCAGCAGCACGCGCCGCGATGGGTTAGCGGCATACTGTTGTTTGAGAGCGGCGAACTGGCGGCGAAGGCCTTCCGCCGCCTGATGCGCCTGCTCCGGGTGCGGGCTGTATTGCGCCAGCTTGTCCAGCAAGCCGGCGATCCCTTCGAGATTATCGGCGTCCGCATAGAAGATCGGGATGCCGAACGCGGCGAGCTGATCCAGCACGCGCTGCGGATTGCCGCCGCGCCAGGCGAGGATCAGGTCCGGCTTGAGCGCCAGCACCCGCTCCAGATTGATGCCCTGCCAGGAGGCCACCTGCTCCAGCTTGGCGGCCTGCGGCGGATAATCGGAATAGGCGCTCGCCGCCACCAGCACATCGCCCATGCCGGCGGCATAGGCGAGTTCGGTCGCGTTGGGCGCCAGGCTGATCACCCGCTGAGCGGCGCCGGCCGGCATGGCCAGCCAGAGCGCCAACAGACAGAGCATCGAGGTGAAGCGCAGCCTCACATCAACCGCGCTTGGCCAGGGTTTGCAGCATGGCGTTGACCATCAGCGTAGACTGCTTGGCCGCTACCACCAGGAACTCGTCAAAGCTCATGTGCGATTCGCTGTCGGCGACGTCGGAAATGGCGCGCACCACCACGAACGGCGTGCCGAACAGATGGCAGACGTGGGCGATCGCCGCGGCTTCCATTTCCACGGCGGCGACGCGCGGGAAGGTCGCGCGGATGCGCGCCAGCGGTTCGGCGCCATTGATGAAGGCGTCACCGCTGCAGATCAGGCCGCGCACCGCGTGCAGATCCAGCTGTTTGATGCAGCCTTCCGCCAACGCGATCAGCGCGTCGTCGGCGACGAACGCCGCCGGGCAGCCGGCCATCTGGCCCGGCTCGTAGCCGAAAGCGGTGACGTCGGCGTCGTGGTAGCGCACTTCTTCCGATACCACGATATCGCCCACGCGCAGCGTGCTGGCCAGGCCGCCGGCGGAACCGGTGTTGATCACCAGGTCCGGGCTGCAGTGCTCCAGCAGCAGAGTGGTGCCCATGGCCGCCGAGACTTTACCGATGCCGGATTTCAGCAGGGCCACGTCAACGCCGCCAATTTGGCCGGTGTAGATTTCGCAGCCTGCGCGCTGGATAGTTTGACGGTTTTCGATTTGATCGCGCAGCAGGGTGACTTCCTGCTCCATTGCGCCGATGATGCCTACTTTCATAAATAACACTCGCTGATTGGCCGTGAGAATTGCGGCATAGTCTATCATGGCTGTGTATGAGAGATAATGCGTTGCATCCGCTGCCGGGAATTGTTATCACGGGGGCAGGGCGCAACGGCGGAGAAACAGATGTCCGGGATCGACTTCAAGCAAAAAATCAGCTTTCAACGGCCTTTCAGCAAACCGATCGAGGCCGAGGAAGAGTACGACATCGTGCGGCAGTTCGAGAGCGATCGCGGGCGCATCGTTAACTCGGCCGCCATTCGCCGTCTGCAGCAAAAAACCCAGGTGTTTCCGCTGGAGCGCAACGCGGCGGTGCGCAGCCGCCTGACGCACTCGATGGAGGTGCAGCAGGTTGGGCGCCACATCGCCAAAGAGATCCTCAACCGCTTCAAACAGGCGGGGAGAATTGATGAGCTCGGCCTGACCCGGCTGCTCGATCCGTTTGAAAGCATCGTGGAAATGGCCTGCCTGATGCACGACATCGGCAATCCGCCGTTCGGTCACTTCGGCGAGTCGGCGATCAACGACTGGTTTGCCCAACGGCTCGATCCCGCCAGCTGCGGCAGCGAGCCGGGCAGCCACGATCGCTGCCAGGTGGCGACGCTGCGCCTGCATGAGGGGGAGAGCGATCTGAACCGGCTGCGCAGCCGGATCCGTCAGGATCTCAGCCACTTCGAGGGCAATGCCCAAGCGATCCGCATGGTGTACAGCCTGCTCAAGCTCAACCTGACCTACGCGCAGGTCGGCTGCATTTTGAAATACACCCGCCCGGCCTACTGGGCGAGCGACATCCCCGCCAGCCACAGTTACCTGATGAAAAAGCCCGGCTACTATCTGGCGGAAGAGGCCTTCGTCGATCGGCTGCGGCGCGAGCTGCACATGGGCGAGTTCGATCGTTTCCCGCTGACCTATATCATGGAAGCCGCCGACGATATCTCGTACTGCGTGGCCGATCTGGAAGACGCGGTGGAGAAGAGCATTTTCACCGTCGAGCAGCTGTATCAGCACCTGATTCAGGAGTGGGGCGAGGTGGTGCCGGGCGATCTGTTCGACAAGACCGTCGCCAGCGCGTTTCGCAAGATCGATCGCGGCGGCGCGCGGCGCAGCGCGGAAGATCAGTTCTTCATGTATCTGCGGGTGTTTACCGTGGCGCGGCTGGTGCCGCACGCGGCGCAGCGCTTTATCGACAATCTGGACGCGGTCTATCAGGGCAGTTTCAATCAGGCGCTGCTGGAGGACTCCAGCCCGGCGTACCAGCTGCTGAAAATATTTAAAAATGTGGCGTTCAAGCACGTGTTCAACCACCCGGAGGTCGAGCAGCTCGAGCTGCAAGGCTACCGGGTGATCAGCGGCCTGCTGGACATTTACAGCCCGCTGTTGGCGATGTCGCTGGCGGACTTCAGCCAGCTGGTGCACGAGGACAGTCATCGCGCTTACCCGATCGAAACGCGCCTGTTCCACAAGCTGTCCACCAAGCATCGGCTGGCGTATGCGGAGGCGGTAGAGGGGCTGCAGCATTTATCGCCGGAGCAGCAAGCCATTCGGGAATATTATTTCCGCGCGCGTTTATTGCAGGACTATATCAGCGGAATGACCGACCTTTACGCCTATGATGAATATCGTCGATTGATGGCGGCGGAATAATTGATATGAAGAATAATTTCAGCAATTCCAACCGGTTGGCTGTCTCGAGTTTTGTAAAGACGGACAATATTTGTTTACTATTGCCAATCATCTGTGCCGGAACTTCGGGCTATTAATTAACTCTGAATAAGCACGCAAGACAATCATTCTTTTTGAACGACTTTATAAGAGACACACAGATGAAAAAAACCGCATTAGTTCTGAGCGCACTGGCATTCAGTATCGGTATGGCGATGGGCCCGGTCACGGCCAGCGCCGCTGAAACCGCCTCATCCAGCACCCAACAGCTGCCGAGCCTGGCGCCGATGCTGGAAAAGGTAATGCCTTCCGTGGTGAGCATTAACGTTGAGGGCAGCACCACGGTCAATACGCCGCGCATGCCGCAGCAGTTCCAACAGTTCTTCGGCGAAGATTCGCCGTTCTGTCAGGACGGTTCGCCGTTCCAGGGCTCGCCGATGTGTCAGGGCGGCGAACAGCCTGGGCCGGATGGCCAGCCGCAGGGCACGCAGCAGAAATTCCAGGCGCTGGGCGCCGGGGTGGTCATCGATGCTGCCAAGGGCTACGTGGTGACCAATAACCACGTGGTGGACAATGCCAACAAGATCCAGGTGCAGCTGAGCGACGGCCGACGTTTCGACGCCAAGGTGATCGGCAAGGATCCGCGTTCCGATATCGCGCTGATCCAGTTGAAAGACTTCAAGAACCTGACGGCGATCAAGATGGCGGATTCCGATCAGCTGCGCGTCGGCGATTACACCGTGGCGATCGGCAACCCGTATGGGCTGGGTGAAACCGCCACCTCGGGCATCGTATCCGCCCTGGGGCGCAGCGGCCTGAACATCGAAAACTACGAAAACTTTATCCAGACCGATGCGGCGATCAACCGCGGTAACTCCGGCGGTGCGCTGGTTAATCTGAACGGCGAGCTGATCGGCATCAACACCGCGATCCTGGCGCCGGACGGCGGCAACATCGGTATCGGCTTCGCCATTCCGAGCAACATGGTGAAAAACCTGACGGCGCAAATGGTCGAGTATGGCCAGGTGAAACGCGGCGAGCTGGGCATCATGGGTACCGAGCTGAACTCTGAGCTGGCCAAGGCGATGAAGGTCGACGCGCAGCGCGGGGCCTTCGTCAGCCAGGTGATGCCGAAGTCTTCCGCGGCGAAGGCGGGCATCAAGGCCGGCGACGTGATCGTCACCATGAACGGCAAGGCCATTTCCAGCTTCGCCTCGTTCCGGGCGGAGATCGGTACATTGCCGGTCGGCAGCAAGATGTCGCTGGGCATTATTCGCGATGGCAAGCCGGTAACGATTGACGTCACGCTGGAGCAAAGCGCGCAGACCCAGGTGGCCTCGGGCAATATCTACACCGGCATCGAAGGCGCCGAGCTGAGCAACACCCAGGTCGGCAACGTGAAGGGCGTCAAGGTCGACAGCGTGAAAGCCGGCAGCGCCGCGGCGCGTATCGGCCTGAAAAAGGGCGATGTGATCCTGGGCGTGAACCAGCAGCCGATCCAGAACCTGGGCGAGCTGCGTAAAATCCTCGACAGCAAGCCGTCGGTGCTGGCGTTGAATATTCAGCGCGGCGAGAGCCAGCTGTACCTGCTGGCGCAGTGATAAGCGTCAGGCGTTAAAAAGCAAAGGCACGCTGCGGCGTGCCTTTTTGCGTTATGGCCTGAGAATTCAGGCGGGTTGCGCCAGATGCGCGCGCGCCGCGTGGATCACCAGTTCAATCTCATCCAACAGCTCCAGCCACTCCGGCTCCAGTTCGTCGTTGGTGATGCCCTGGCGCAGCTGCCGCTCGAGGTAGAAACACAGCTGCTTGAGGCGTGGCACGCCGCTGTAACTGCAACTGCCGTGCAGCTTATGGATCAAATCGAGGATCTCGTCGTCATGCTGGCCGTCGAGCAGCGCCTGTACCCGCTCGCGCACCTGCGGCAGGAAATCGAGCAGCATTTGCAGCAAATCGCGCGCCAGGTCCGGTTTGTTGGCCGCCTGACGCAGCGCCAGCGGCCAGTCGAGCGACAGCGGCGTGTCGTCGGCGATGGCGTTTTCCACGTCGCCGCTGTGGTAGCGCGACAGCACGCGGGTCAGCATTTTTTCGTCGATCGGTTTGGCCAGATAGTCGTCCATCCCGGCCTGCAGCAGGTGCTCGCGCTCGCCGCTGGCGGCATGGGCGGTAACGGCGACGATCGGCGTGGAGTTGTGATGCGGCAACTGGCGGATCAGCTCGCTGGCGTGAATGCCGTCCATCTTCGGCATCTGAATGTCCATCAGGATCAGATCCAGCACGTTGTCGCGCGCCAGCGCCAGCGCTTCCTCGCCGCTCTCGCACAGCAGGGTTTTTTCTACCTGTTCCCCCAGCAGTGTGCCGATCAGCTTCAGGTTGGCCGGGTTGTCGTCAACCGCCATCACCGTCAGCGGCAGGCGTTTACGCTCAGGCTGCGCGGTGAGGCGCGCCGGCGCCTCCATCCTCAATAGCGGGAACAACCGGGTGCTGGTGATCGGCTTGATCAGGCAGCCGAGTGCGCCTTGTTGCTTGAGCAGCTCGGCATCGATCTGCGCCTGGCACGGCAGCGCCAGAATCACCCGATCGGCCAGCTTCAGCGAGGCCAGCAATTTGTCCTCGTGCTGCGCCATGTTGGCGCGGAACGGGATGGGCACGCCGGCCAGCAGGAAGTCATAATGGCCTGGTGGCAGTTGGGCCAGCGTCGGCGAATGGGTGATCACCAACTGCGTAACGCTGAGCATGTTGAGCGTCGCCTGCGCCGCCGTCGGGTTGGATTCGACGTAGGCCAGCGTTTTGCCGTTCAGATCCGGCAGGCTCGGCGCCAGCGACAGCATGCCCTCGTTCAGATCCAGCGTGATGTGGAACCAGAAGGTCGAGCCGCGGTTCAACTGGCTGTGGAAGCAGATATCGCCCCCCATCTCCTTCACCAGTTTTTGCGTGATCACCAGCCCCAGCCCGGTGCCGCCGTGGCGGCGGGAGATGCTGGCGTCCGCCTGACGAAACGCTTGGAACAGCTGCGACTGCTGGCGTTCGGAGATGCCGATGCCGGTGTCGTGGATCTGCACCTCCACTTCCACCCGGCGATCCAGCTGTTTGCGCAGCTCGACGCGAATGTCGATATTGCCGGTTTCGGTGAACTTGATGGCATTGCCCAGCAGGTTGGTGATGATTTGCTGCAGGCGCAGCGAGTCGCCGATCACCTGCTCCGGCACGTCGTTGTGCACATCCAGCGTGAGCTCCAGCCCCTTATCGTGGGCGCTGGGCGCCAGCAGCACCACCACTTCGTCCAGCGTTTCACGCAGGGCGAACGGAATATGCTCCAGCACCAGCTTGCCGGCCTCCAGCTTGGAGAAGTCCAGCACGTCGTTGATGATGGTCAGCAGGTTGTTGGCCGAGCGTTCGATGGTCTGCAAATAATCGGTCTGGGTCGCGCTCAGATCGGTTTTCAGCATCTGGCGGGTGAAGCCGATCACGCCGTTGAGCGGAGTACGCAGCTCGTGCGACATGTTGGCCAGGAATTCGGACTTGATGCGCGCCGCCTCCTGCGCGCGTTTTTTCGCCAGATCCAGCTCGACGTTCTGGATCTCCATCTGCTCCAGCGTTTCACGCAGGTCGGAGGTGGCCTGATCGATGTTCTGCTGCATCTCTTCGTGATAGGCGGTGAGCGACATCGCCATCGAGTTGATGCCGTTCTTCAGCATGTGCAGCTCGCCGAGCATGTAGCCCTCCACGCGGCTGTCGAGCTGGCCGCGGCGGATGCGGTCGACGGTGTTCACCATGTTGCGGATCGGACCGGTCACGTCGCGCATCAGGCGGTAAGCGAACAGGATGGCGATGCACATGCACAGCAACAGCAGCAGGGTGGAGACGAAGACCTCTTTGTATTGCTGCAGCCGCACCGACTGCAGATCCAGCTCGATCGCCACATAGCCCAGGTTGTTGTCGGGATGGCTGCCGCCGTCGGCGGTCTCATCCGGATACTGGCTTTCCGACAGGATCGGCGTGCGCAGGATCAGCGAATCGCCGCGTCGGGTGAGCATCAGTTCGGTGGGCAACGGCACGCCTTTCGGCAACTGCAGCTGAGCGAAGTTGTGGTGATAATTGGACGTGACGAACAGGTTGTTCTGCGCATCGAACACGGTGATCGAACGCACGATGTCCGAATGGCGGCGGTGCAACAGACTGACCAATTGCCTGACCGATTCGCGGCTGCGGAACGTCATGCCGTACTCGCTGGCCACCGCCAGCGGCTCGATGATGCTGGCGCCGGCGTCGACCAATTGCTCCTGCAGCTCGTTATAGCGGTGCACGACGAAGAAGGTGCTGAGCAGCAAACCAATCAGCAAGGTCGGGGCCAGAATCAGGATCATCATGCGCGCACGCAGGCTGTATTTGGTCATGGGATTCCAATGTGGGAGAATTGACAGCTGACACTAGCTTAATGAACCAGCATACAATCGACAAATATGGCGCAATTCTACTCTCCCAAACGCCGCGTGACGACCCGGCAGAGCTCACAAATCTTCACCGTGACGGTGAGCGATCTCGATCCTTTCGGCCAGGGCGTGGCGCGCCACGACGGCAAAGCGGTGTTCGTGCCGGGCGTATTGCCGGGCGAGCAGGCGGAAATCCAGCTGACCGAAGACAAGCGCCAGTTCGCCAAAGGCAAACTCAAGCGTTTGCTGAGCCGCAGCCCGCAACGGGTGGCACCGCGCTGCCCGCATTTTGGCGTGTGCGGCGGTTGCCAGCAGCAGCATGCGGATGAGGGGCTGCAACAGCAGAGCAAGGCAGCGGCGCTGGTGCGCATGATCGCCCGCGAAACCGGAGTGACCCCGCAGCAGGAGCCGGTGATCGCCGGCCCGGAATACGGCTATCGCCGCCGTGCCCGCCTGAGCCTGGCGTGGCAGCCCAAGCTGCAGCGCCTGATGATGGGCTTTCGGCAGGCGGCCTCCAGCGAGCTGGTGGCGGTGGATCACTGCCCGGTGCTGCGGCCTGAGCTGGAACAGCTGCTGGCGCCGGTGCGCGCCTGTCTGAGCGGGCTGCAGGCGGTCCGGCGGCTGGGGCATGTGGAGCTGGTGCTGGCGGACAACGGCCCGCTGCTGGTGCTGCGCCATCTCGACGCGCTGAAAGAGGCGGATCGGCAGGCGCTGTTGGCGTTTGGCGAGCGGGAAAACGTCGCCGTTTATCTGGCACCGGACAGCGATCGCGTGGAGAAACTGTGCGGTGACACGCCGTATTATCAGGTTGACGGGCTACGCTTAGACTTCAGTCCGCGCGACTTTATTCAGGTCAATGACGCCGTAAACCAACAAATGGTGGCGCAGGCCCTTGAATGGCTCGATATTCAACCCAATGATCGGGTGCTGGACCTGTTCTGCGGCATGGGTAACTTCACCCTGCCGTTGGCGCGCCGCGCCGCTGCGGTGGTGGGCATCGAAGGTGTTGCCACGCTGGTAGCGAATGGGCAATATAATGCACATAAGAATAAGCTGAATAATGCGTCGTTCTTCCACGAGAATCTGGAGGACGACGTTGCGCGGCAACCTTGGGCAGCACAAGGGTTTGATAAGGTGATGCTGGATCCCGCCCGCGCCGGTGCGGCCGGGGTGATGTCACACATTGTAAAACTGGCGCCGGCGCGGGTGGTGTATGTTTCCTGTAACCCCACCACGCTGGCTCGCGACAGCAAAGTGCTGTTGAGCGCCGGTTATCGTCTTGCGCGCGTGCGGATGTTGGATATGTTTCCGCACACGGGGCATCTTGAATCAATGGCGCTGTTTATCAACGAGCGCGCGCCAGAGGTCGCTGCAAAGTAGGGAGAAGTTATGGTTGCGGTAAGAAGTGCACATCTGAATACGGCGGGTGAGTTCGCTCTCGATGAGTGGATAGCCGGCTTGGGGCTACCTAACCCGCAGTCATGTGAGCGATTGGCCGCAACCTGGCGTTATTGTGAGCAGCAGACCCAGAATCACCCCGACGCCTCGCTGCTGCTGTGGCGAGGTCTGGAGATGGTGGAAATCCTCTCGACGCTGAGCATGGACAACGACAGCATGCGCGCTGCGCTGCTGTTCCCGCTGGTGGACGCCGGCATCGTGCAGGAAGAGACCCTGACCGAAGCGTTCGGCAACGGCATCGTCGCGCTGGTGCACGGCGTGCGCGACATGGACGCCATTCGCCAACTGAAAGCCACCCAAAACGACTCGATGGCCTCCGAACAGGTCGACAACGTGCGCCGCATGCTGTTGGCGATGGTGGAGGATTTCCGCTGCGTGGTCATCAAGCTGGCGGAGCGCATCGCTCACCTGCGCGAGGTGAAAGACGCGCCGGAAGACGAACGCGTGCTGGCGGCGAAAGAGTGTTCCAACATCTACGCCCCGCTGGCCAACCGGCTCGGCATCGGCCAACTGAAGTGGGAGCTGGAAGATTTCTGCTTCCGCTACCTGCATCCGGAAGAATACAAGCGCATCGCCAAGCTGTTGCATGAGCGCCGCATCGATCGCGAACAGTTCATCGACGACTTCGTCGCCGGGCTGCGCGCCGAAATGGCCAGCGAAGGCATTCGGGTGGAGATCTACGGCCGGCCGAAACACATCTACAGCATCTGGCGCAAGATGCAGAAAAAACATCTGGCGTTCGACGAACTGTTCGACGTGCGCGCGGTGCGCATCGTGGCGGAGCGCCTGCAGGATTGCTACGCGGCGTTGGGCATCGTGCATACCCACTTCCGCCATTTGCCGGACGAGTTCGACGACTACGTCGCCAACCCGAAACCCAACGGCTACCAGTCGATCCACACCGTGGTGCTGGGGCCGCGCGGCAAAACCGTCGAGATTCAGATCCGCACCCGGCAAATGCATGAAGACGCCGAGCTGGGCGTGGCCGCGCACTGGAAGTACAAAGAAGGCGCAGGCGTAACCGTGCGCTCCGGCTACGAAGAACGCATCGCCTGGCTGCGTAAGCTCATCGCCTGGCAGGAAGAGATGGCGGACTCGGGCGAGATGCTCGACGAAGTGCGCAGCCAGGTGTTCGACGATCGGGTGTATGTGTTTACGCCAAAAGGCGACGTGGTGGATCTGCCGGCCGGCTCCACGCCGCTCGATTTCGCTTACCACATTCACAGCGACGTCGGTCACCGCTGTATCGGCGCCAAGATCGGCGGCCGCATCGTGCCGTTTACCTATCAGCTGAAGATGGGCGATCAGATTGAGATCATCACCCAGAAACAGCCAAACCCGAGCCGCGACTGGCTGAACCCGAACCTGGGCTATGTGACCACCAGCCGCGGGCGCTCGAAGATCCACAACTGGTTCCGCAAGCAGGACCGCGACAAGAACATTCTCGCCGGCCGCCAGATGTTGGACAACGAACTGGAACACCTCGGCATCAGCCTGAAAGAGGCTGAGAAGCTGTTGATCCCGCGCTACAACATGAACTCGCTGGACGAGGTGTTGGCGGCGATCGGCGGTGGGGACATTCGCCTGAACCAGATGGTGAATTACCTGCAGGGCAAGTTCAACAAGCCGAGCGCCGAAGAGCAGGATCGCGAGGCGCTGCGCCAGCTGGTGCAGCAGAAAGCGCCGCCGCCGACCCGCAACAAGGATAACGGCCGAGTGGTAGTGGAGGGCGTGGGCAACCTGATGCACCATATCGCCCGCTGCTGCCAGCCGATCCCGGGTGATGACATCGTCGGCTTTATCACCCAGGGGCGCGGCATCTCGATCCACCGTGCGGACTGCGATCAGCTGGTCGATTTGCAATCGCACGCGCCGGAACGCATTGTCGATGCGGTGTGGGGAGAAAGCTACTCCAGCGGTTATTCGTTAGTGGTGCGCGTGATGGCCAACGATCGCAGCGGGTTGCTGCGTGACATTACCACCATTTTGGCCAACGAAAAGGTCAACGTGCTGGGCGTCGCCAGCCGCAGCGACACCAAGAAGCAGCTGGCCACCATCGACATGGATATCGAAATCTACAACCAGCAGGTGCTGAGCCGGGTGCTGGCGAAGCTGAACCAGCTGCCGGACGTGATAGACGCCAAGCGTCTGCACGGTAACTAAGCCCACATCGCCTTTCGGGCCGTATCGATAGCGGATGCGGCCCGAAATCCATGAATTCGGCGGGCGCTCCCCTGCGCCCCCATGCTTTCTCAGAGATTTTTTATGACCCAATCCACTCCGCTGCAGCGCCTGCTGAACATCATGAAAACGCTGCGCGACCCGCAGATCGGCTGCTCGTGGGACCGCAAGCAAACTTTCTCCACCATTGCGCCTTATACGTTGGAAGAGACTTACGAAGTGCTGGACGCCATCGAGCGGCAGGACTACGCCGATCTGCGCGACGAGCTGGGCGACTTGCTGTTTCAGGTGGTGTTCTACGCCCAGATGGGGCAGGAACAGGGGCTATTCGATTTCGATGAGGTGTGCACCGCTATCAGCGACAAGCTGGAGCGCCGTCACCCGCACATCTTCGGCGATGCCGAGGGCGGAGACAGCGAAGCCGTGGCGGCGCGCTGGGAGCAGCTGAAGGCCGGCGAGCGCGCCGAAAAAGAGTTGCACTCGGTGCTGGACGACATTCCGCAGGCGCTGCCGGCGTTGATGAAAGCGCACAAGATCCAAAAACGCTGCGCCTCGGTCGGCTTCGACTGGAACACCCTGGGCCCGGTGTTGGACAAAGTGTACGAAGAGATCGACGAAGTGATGCACGAAGCCCGCCAGGCGGTGGTCGACGAGAGCAAGCTGGAGGAGGAGATCGGCGATCTGCTGTTCGCCACGGTGAACCTGTCGCGCCATTTAGGCCACAAGGCAGAGAACGCGCTGCAGGCGGCGAACCGCAAGTTCGAGCGCCGTTTCCGCCAGGTGGAAGCGATCGTAAAGCAAAACGGGCTGCGGCTTGAAGACGCCACGCTGGAGCAGATGGAAGAGGCCTGGCAGCAGGTGAAACGGCAGGAAAGTTGAATCGCCGCGACAATGTTGATCGCCGACAAGGTTCGCTCGAGCTGAAACGGTTAAGCTTTCAGTCAGGTCAGAGGCGCATGGCTGCCGGCGGCAGAAAAAGGGCAACAAACTGAAATCTAAGGCGTTTTATCGCTCCTGAGGGGCGGTAAAAAGAAATTTTCTCAGCTAACTCTTTGTTTTATCTGGAGGGTTTATGCGGCGCCGGTGGAGTAAACCCTGATGAACACGGGAAGGCGGCCGAGATGATGGACAGCAAAACGATCGTTTGTAGGTCAGGAGAGGTTCGGGTATACTACTTTCCCGTCTTGGTTCTTCCATCGTCTTTAAACCTAAACTCTCAGGTTCAGCATGACAACTAATTATATTTTTGTGACCGGCGGGGTCGTATCCTCTCTGGGTAAAGGCATTGCCGCAGCCTCTCTGGCGGCTATTCTTGAAGCCCGTGGCCTCAACGTTACCATCATGAAACTGGACCCGTACATCAACGTGGATCCGGGCACCATGAGCCCGATTCAGCATGGGGAAGTTTTCGTCACCGAAGACGGCGCAGAAACCGATCTGGATTTGGGTCACTACGAGCGCTTCATCCGCACCAAAATGTCGCGTCGCAACAACTTCACCACCGGCCGCATCTACTCCGACGTGCTGCGTAAAGAACGCCGCGGCGACTATCTGGGCGCGACCGTGCAGGTCATTCCGCACATCACCAACGCGATCAAAGAGCGCATCATCGAAGGCGGCGAAGGCCACGATGTGGTACTGGTGGAAATCGGCGGCACCGTCGGCGATATCGAATCGCTGCCGTTCCTCGAAGCCATCCGTCAGATGGCGGTGGAAGTGGGCCGTGAGCACACCCTGTACATGCACCTGACGCTGGTGCCGTACATGGCGGCGGCCGGCGAAGTGAAAACCAAGCCGACCCAGCATTCCGTAAAAGAGCTGCTTTCCATCGGTATTCAGCCGGATGTGCTGATTTGCCGTTCCGATCGCGCGGTTCCTGCTAACGAACGCGCTAAAATCGCGCTTTTCTGCAACGTGCCGGAAAAAGCGGTTATCTCTCTGAAAGACGTTGATTCTATTTATAAAATCCCAGGCCTATTGAAATCTCAGGGGCTGGACGATTATATTTGTAAACGATTCAGCTTGAACGCACCGGAAGCCAACCTGGCCGAATGGGAACAGGTGATCTACGAAGAAGCCAATCCGGGCGGCGAAGTGACCATCGGTATGGTCGGCAAATACGTTGAGCTGCCGGACGCCTACAAGTCGGTGATCGAAGCGCTGAAGCACGGCGGGCTGAAAAACCGTCTGACCGTGAACATCAAGCTGATCGATTCGCAGGACGTGGAAACCCGCGGCGTGGAAGTGCTGAAAGGGCTGGACGCGATCCTGATCCCGGGCGGCTTCGGCTACCGCGGCGTGGAAGGCAAAGTGATGACCGCACGCTATGCGCGCGAGAACAACATTCCTTACCTGGGCATTTGCCTGGGCATGCAGGTGGCGTTGATGGAGTTCGCTCGCAACGTGGCGGGCATGGAGAACGCCAACTCCACTGAGTTTATGCCAGACTGTAAGTACCCGGTGGTAGCGTTGATCACCGAATGGCGTGACGAAGAAGGCAACGTCGAAGTACGTAGCGAAGAAAGCGATTTGGGCGGCACGATGCGCGTAGGTGGCCAACAGTGCAACCTGAGCGACAACAGCCTGGTGCGCCAGCTGTACGGCGAACCGACCATTGTCGAGCGTCATCGTCACCGTTACGAAGTTAACAACATGCTGTTGAAGCAGATCGAAGCCGCAGGGCTGCGTGTCGCCGGTCGTTCCGCCGACAACAAGCTGGTCGAGATCATTGAACTGCCGAATCACCCGTGGTTTGTAGCCTGTCAGTTCCACCCGGAATTTACGTCTACGCCGCGTGATGGGCATCCGCTGTTCGCCGGCTTCGTGAAAGCCGCAGGCGAGCATCAGAAGCGCCAGGTGAAATAAAATATTTGGTAGGCGGCGCGCGGTGAGAACCGCGCGCTGTTTGTCTGGAGTTTTAGTTTAACTTGTACTGAGGAAAACCTAATGTCCAAAATCGTTAAAGTCATCGGTCGTGAAATCATCGACTCCCGCGGTAACCCGACTGTTGAAGCCGAAGTTCATCTGGAAGGCGGTTTCGTCGGCCTGGCTGCTGCGCCGTCAGGTGCTTCTACCGGTTCCCGCGAAGCGCTGGAACTGCGTGACGGTGACAAGTCTCGTTTCCTGGGTAAAGGCGTACTGAAAGCCGTTGCTGCAGTAAACGGTCCGATTGCTCAGGCAGTACTGGGTAAAGATGCCAAAGACCAGGCGAACATCGACAAGATCATGATCGATCTGGACGGCACCGAAAACAAATCCAACTTCGGCGCCAACGCCATTCTGGCGGTTTCCCTGGCAGCAGCGAAAGCGGCCGCAGCCTCTAAAGGCATGCCGCTGTACGAGCACATCGCTGAACTGAACGGCACCCCAGGCAAATTCTCCATGCCACTGCCGATGATGAACATCATCAACGGCGGCGAGCACGCTGACAACAACGTCGATATTCAGGAATTCATGATTCAGCCGGTTGGCGCGAAAACCCTGAAAGAAGCGGTGCGCATCGGTTCTGAAGTGTTCCACCACCTGGCGAAAGTTCTGAAAGCCAAAGGCATGAACACCGCCGTGGGCGACGAAGGCGGCTACGCGCCAAACCTGGGTTCCAACGCCGAAGCGCTGGCGGTTATCGCTGAAGCGGTAAAAGCGGCGGGCTACGAGCTGGGCAAAGACGTGACTCTGGCGATGGACTGTGCGGCTTCCGAATTCTACAAAGACGGTAAATACGTACTGGCCGGCGAAGGCAACAAAGCCTTCACTTCCGAAGAGTTCACTCACTTCCTGGAAGAGCTGACCAAACAGTACCCAATCGTGTCTATCGAAGATGGACTGGATGAATCCGACTGGGCGGGCTTCGCTTACCAGACCAAAGTTCTGGGCGACAAAATCCAGCTGGTGGGCGACGATCTGTTCGTTACCAACACCAAGATCCTGAAAGAAGGCATCGAGAAAGGCATCGCCAACTCCATCCTGATCAAATTCAACCAGATCGGTTCTCTGACCGAAACCCTGGCGGCTATCAAGATGGCGAAAGATGCGGGTTACACTGCGGTGATTTCTCACCGTTCCGGTGAAACCGAAGACGCGACCATCGCCGACCTGGCGGTAGGGACTGCGGCTGGCCAGATCAAAACCGGTTCCATGAGCCGTTCTGACCGCGTTGCCAAATACAACCAACTGATCCGTATTGAAGAAGCGCTGGGTGACCGTGCGCCGTTCAACGGCCTGAAAGAAGTTAAAGGCCAATAATTTCGACCGATTCGGTTGTTAAATAAAAACCCGCTGCGGCGGGTTTTTTTATGTTTTAAATTCGTGATAATTGTTAGTTTAATAATAAGTTTTTTATTGAAAGCGTGATCTTATTTAACTCGATAATTTTATTAAGGATAGTAACTGCATTTATTTTATATTCCTATTTTATTTGCTTTATAATTATTCGTTACTAGACTGCCAATGAGGCAGTTTATTTCTCGCTGTGCTGCCGTAGACCTCTATCATCACAATACGTTAATACTGCCGGCTTGCTGGCCGGTTGAGCGAGGGCTTGATGCGACAGCGAATAATCATTGTCGGCGGCGGAACCGGCGGCACCATCCTGGCGAATCTATTGGCGGCAAAATTACATCGGGAAATTATTAATAATAAAGTCGAGTTATTAATGATATCGGATTCGCCGCTGCATTATTACAAGCCGGCGTTTATGTATGTGGCGTTCAATGCTTTTTTCAAACAGGAACTCACGCGCTCACAGCAGAGTTTATTGCGGCCCGAAATACAATTTCTTGTTGATAAAGCGGAATCTTTCGATTTAAAGCAGCGAAGTTTAGCCACGCAAAGCGGTAAACTTTATTCCTATGATTTTCTGGTCTTTGCTACCGGCTGTGTCCCCTGGCCGGAGCGCATCGAAGGGCTGGCGCACGCAGGCGATCATTTCTACCAGTATCAGGCCGCCAGGCGGTTGGCGCATAAACTGGCGACCATAGAAAAAGGACGTATCTTTATCACTGTTTCTTTCCCTGAAACGCCCAACGTGCCCCACCAGTGCGGTATCGCACCGATTGAAACCACGCTGATGTTGGACGATTACCTGCGGCGGCGCGGCGTACGTAAGGCGGTAGAGATCGTTTATACCTACCCGACGATTTCCCAACTGCTGCGCAACTGTCTGTTTTTGCAGCGCCCGACCGGCGAAGCGCTGCCCGCCATTTTTGCCGCGCGCGATATCCGTCACCAGCGCGGTTTTACCCTCAGTCGGGTGGATGCACAGCGCAACATCGCCTATTCCGCGGAAGGTGAGGAACAGTCGTTTGACATCCTGATGGCGACGCCGCCGATCCGAGCGGTGGAGGCGGTGCGCAATACCGGGCTAAGCGATATTCAAAACGGTGAGGGCTGGTTGCCGACCGATCACCAAACGTTACAGGTGTACGGCCAACAGGGCGTATACGTGATCGGCGACACTGTGGATCTGCCGGTCAGCAAAGCCGGCGGTTCTTGCCACAACCAGGCACCGGTGATTGCCGACAACATCGTGGCTGAAATACGGCTGGGGCAAACGGTCAGCCATTACGACGGCAAGGTGCAGGCGATCGCGCAAATGGGGCTGCATGCCGGCATGCCGCTGGTCTACGACTACCGTCATGATGTACTGCCGACCCCGGCTACCAAGGTGGGGGGCATGCTGCGTAACGGCTTTAATCGCGGCCTTTATTGGGCCACGGTAAGGGGGATGCTATGACAGAAAGCACGGTGCATGGCGACGAACTCCAATCGCTGGTGGGCTTGCTGGAAAAACTGCGGCCGCTGCTGGCCGGCGGGCGGTTGGACAACGTGGTCGATCTGCTGTCGTTGCTGTCGGACGTAGTGGATATCGCCGACAACGCGCTGGTAGAGAAACTGGCCGGCGTGTTTGAAGGGCTGGTTACGGTCGGTTGGGAGGGAGGGACTGCGTTGAAGATGGCGCACAGCGAGCTGCAATTGAACCCGCCGCCCGCCAATTTTCGTGCGGCTTACGCCTTGCTGAAGCATCCGGATACTTTACTGGGCATCATGCTGCTGCTGCGTACTCTGCAAATCATCGGCCGGCGCACGCAGGACAGCGCGTTGCCGCCATCGCTCCAGGATGAGCCATCGAATTAAGCTTTCCCACTCAGGTAAGGAGTTGCGTTATGTCCGCCATCACTGGCCACGCTTTCGCCACCCGCGCCATTCATTACGGCTATGATCCTCAGCAGCATCAGGGGGCACTGTGCCCGCCGGTATTTATGAGTTCCACCTTTACCTTTCCCACGGCGGAATATGGCGGTGCTTGTTTTGCTGGCACCGAGCCGGGGTATTTTTATTCGCGTATCGCTAACCCAACGCTGAATCTGCTGGAGCAGCGCATCGCCAACCTCGAAGAAGGGGAAGCGGC
Source organism: Serratia sp. Nf2 (assembly GCF_003028435.1). Taxonomy (NCBI): domain Bacteria; kingdom Pseudomonadati; phylum Pseudomonadota; class Gammaproteobacteria; order Enterobacterales; family Yersiniaceae; genus Serratia; species Serratia sp. Nf2. The sequence goes on from NZ_PYTW01000002.1 coordinate 516,220, forward strand.
GGTGGCGTTCGCTTCTGGCATGGGGGCGATCACCGCCTGTTGCTGGACGTTGCTCAACCCGGGCGACGAGCTGATCGTCGATGAAACGGTGTATGGTTGCACCTTCAGCTATTTTCATCACGGTCTGGCGCGTTTTGGCGTCAAGATAACCCACGTTGATATGACCCGGCCGGAGCAGTTGGCCGCGGCGATCGGTCAGCGTACCCGGCTGGTGTATTGCGAAACCCCGGCCAACCCCAACATGCGATTGATCGATATCGCCGCCGTGGCGGAGATCGCCCACCGTCACCAGGCGCTGTTGCTGGTGGACAACACCTATTGCACGCCGTACTTGCAGCGGCCGCTGACGCTGGGCGCCGATATCGTGGTGCACTCGGCGACCAAGTACCTCGGCGGGCACGGCGATCTGCTGGCCGGAGTAGCGGTGACGAGCGAGGCGCTGGCGCAGGAGATACGGTTGGAGGGGCTGAAGGATATGAACGGAGCGGTGTTGTCGGCACAGGACGCCGCATTGGTGCTGCGTGGGTTGAAGACGCTGCCGCTGCGTATGGATCGTCATTGCGATAACGCGCAGCGCCTGGCAGAGATGTTGGCGGAGCATCCGGCGGTCGAGCGAGTGTATTACCCCGGCCTGGCGAACTTCCCGCAGCATGCGTTGGCGCAGCGGCAAATGGCGCGCCCCGGCGGCATGCTGGCGTTTGAACTGCGGGGCGGCATGGCGGCGGGTATTCGCTTCCTCAATGCGCTGCAGCTCATCTTGCGCGCGGTCAGCCTGGGCGATTGCGAAAGCCTGGCGCAACACCCGGCCAGTATGACTCACTCGGCTTACACGCCGGAAGAGCGGAAGCGGCACCACATCAGCGAGGGGCTGGTGCGGCTGTCCGCGGGGTTGGAGGAGTTCGACGACCTGAGGGCGGATATCTTGCAAGCGTTGACGCAGGTGCAATAAAAAACCCGCCGCAGCGGGTTTTATCAGAAGCGAGCGTTACATCTGCTGCGTTGCCGCGCTCACCGGTGAACCCCCGCCTTTTTTGCGCACCCACAGCCAGTAAGCTACGGTGAGGAGGGCGATCCACACCAGCCCGACGTACAGGGCGATGCGGCTCTCTTCGAAGTAGCCGAGCAGGCCGATGACAAATGCCATAAAGGCGGTCGCCAATGCCGGCGCCACCGGCCACCATGGCACCGGGAAGCTCAGCTGACGGGTTTCCTCCGGTGACAGCGTGCGGCGCATGACGATCTGCGACAGCAGGATCATCAGCCACACCCAGACGGTGGCGAAGGTGGCGATCGAGGCAATGATCATGAAGACCTTCTCCGGGATCAGGTAGTTGAGCACCACCGCCAGCAGCAGGGCGACCGACATCACCAACACCGTCATCCACGGCACGCCGCTGGCGGTCAGTTTGGTGAAGCTGCGCGGCGCCTGGCCGTCCTGCGCCATGCCGTACATCATGCGGCCGGCGCCGAAGATGTCGCTGTTGATGGCCGAAATGGCGGCGGTGATCACCACCACATTCAATACGTTGGCGGCGGAGCTGATGCCGAGGTTGCTGAAGATCTCAACGAACGGGCTGCCGTTCTGGCCGATGCTGTTCCACGGGTAAATCGCCATCAGCACCGTCAGCGTCAGCACGTAAAACAGCAGGATGCGCACCGGCACGGCGTTGATCGCCTTCGGCAGCACTTTGGCGGGGTCTTTCGCCTCGCTGGCGGTAATGCCGATGATCTCGATGCCGCCGAAGGCGAACATCACCACCGCCAATGACGCGACCACGCCGCCCATGCCGTTAGGCATAAAGCCGCCGTGCTGCCACAGGTTGCTGATGCCGGTGGCGTGCTGGGTTTGGCCGAAGCCGAACAGCATCACCGCCGCGCCGCCGACGATCATCGCCACGATGGCGGCGACTTTGACCAGCGACAGCCAGAACTCCAGCTCGCCGAATACCTTGACGCTGCACAGGTTGAGCGCGCCGATAAACAGAATGATGCTGAGCACCCAGACCCACTGGGCGACGTCCGGGAACCACAGCCCCATATAGATGCCGAAGGCGGTGACATCCGCCAGGGCGACGATCACCATTTCAAAGGTGTAGGTCCAACCGGTGAGGAACCCGGCCAGCGGGCCGAGATAGTGGCTGGCGTAGTGGCCGAACGAGCCGGAAACCGGCTGGTGCACCGCCATTTCACCCAGCGCGCGCATCACCATGAATACCGCTGCACCGCCCACCAGGTAGGCCAGCAGCACGGCCGGGCCGGCCAGTTGGATGGCGCCGGCGGAGCCGTAGAACAGGCCAGTGCCGATCGCCGAGCCGAGAGCCATGAAACGGATGTGCCGCGCGTTTAGTCCGCGTCTGAGTTGTGTCGTTTCGTTACGCATGTTGCTTCCCGTTAAGTGTTTGCCGAACAGGCACGCGCTGCCCGCGCCGGGTGGAACGCACCCGGCGGGGCAGAACAAACTGCGTGATTCAGTGTGTGATGATTATGCCTGGCTAGGCAGCAGCGCCGCAGGCAGCAGCGATGTCAGGTGACCGGCCGCCAAGAGTTGGCTGGCGGCTTCAATGTCGGGGGCGAAGAAACGATCCTTGTCGTAGAAACTGACATGCTCGCGTAGCAGACGGCGCGCCTGCTCCAGACCTTCCGAGGTCTTCAGGCCGTTGCGGAAATCCAGGCCCTGGCAGGCGGCCAACCATTCGACCGCCAGAATGCCGCGCACGTTGTCCGCCATGCTCCACAGGCGGCGACCGGCGGCCGGCGCCATGGAGACGTGGTCTTCCTGGTTGGCGGAGGTCGGGATGCTGTCGACGCTCGACGGGTGCGCCAGCGCTTTGTTTTCGCTGGCCAGCGCCGCGGCGGTCACCTGGGCGATCATGAAGCCGGAGTTCACGCCGCCGTTTTCCACCAGGAACGGTGGCAGCTGCGACATGTGCTTGTCCATCATCAGCGAGATGCGGCGTTCGGACAGCGAACCGATTTCGGCAAACGCTAGCGCCAGGTTATCGGCGGCCATCGCCACCGGTTCGGCGTGGAAGTTGCCGCCGGACAGCACGTCGCCCTGTTCGGCGAACACCAGCGGGTTATCGGAGACGGCGTTGGCTTCAATTTCCAGCACCTCGGCGGCCTGGCGGATCTGCGTCAGGCAGGCGCCCATCACCTGTGGCTGGCAGCGCAGGGAGTAAGGATCCTGCACTTTTTCACAGTTGCGGTGCGAGTCGGAGACTTCGCTGCGCGCGCCGAGCAGGTGGCGATAGGCGAGGGCGGCGTCGATCTGGCCGCGCTGGCCGCGCACTTCGTGGATACGCGCATCGAACGGGCTGCGAGAGCCCAGCGCCGCTTCCACCGTCAGGCTGCCCGCCACGGTCGCGGCGGCGAACAGATCTTCGGCATCGAACAGGCCGCGCAGCGCGAAGGCGGCGGAGACCTGGGTGCCGTTCAGCAGTGCCAGGCCCTCTTTCGCCGCCAGGGTCAGCGGTTTCAGGCCGGCCTTGGCCAGCGCTTCGGTCGCCGGCAGCCATTGGCCCTGATGGCGCGCCTGGCCTTCGCCCAGCAACACCAGGCTCATGTGCGCCAGCGGCGCCAGGTCGCCGGAGGCGCCGACCGAGCCTTTCAGCGGAATATGTGGATAAACTTCGGCGTTGACCAGCGCGATCAGCGCCTGAATGACTTCCAGACGAATGCCGGAGAAGCCGCGCGACAGGCTGTTAATCTTCAGCACCATGATCAGGCGCACCAGGCTGTCGTCGGTCGGCTCGCCTACGCCGGCGGCGTGTGACAGCACGATCGAGCGCTGCAGGTTTTCCAGATCGTCGCGGGCGATGCGCGTCGAAGCCAGCAGGCCAAACCCGGTGTTGATGCCGTAGGTGGTGCGGTTTTCTTCAACGATGCGTTCCACGCAGGCCACGCTCTGCTGGATTGGCGCGTAGGCGTTGTCGTCCAGCGTCAGCGTTACCGGGTGTTGATAGACGTCGCGTAGCTGGGCCAGCGTCAGTTTGCCAGGGCGAATAGTCAGCGCTTTCATGCTTTTTCTCCTTGGGTCGCGGCAACCATCGGCAGGTTCAGGCCTTGCTCGCGGGCGCAGTCGATAGCGATATCGTAACCGGCGTCGGCGTGACGCATGACCCCGGTAGCCGGGTCATTGTGCAGAACGCGGGCGATGCGCTCGGCGGCCTCGTCGGTGCCGTCGCAGACGATCACCATGCCGGAGTGTTGGGAGAAGCCCATGCCGACGCCGCCGCCGTGGTGCAGGGAAACCCAGGTGGCGCCGCTGGCGGTGTTCAGCAGGGCGTTCAGCAGCGGCCAGTCGGAAACCGCATCGGAGCCGTCTTTCATCGCTTCGGTTTCACGGTTCGGGCTGGACACGGAGCCGGAATCCAGGTGGTCGCGGCCGATGACGATCGGGGCGGACAGTTCGCCGCGGCGCACCATCTCGTTGAACGCCAGGCCCAGCTTGGCGCGCTGGCCGAGGCCAACCCAGCAAATGCGCGCCGGCAGGCCCTGGAAGCTGATGCGCTCGCGCGCCATGTCCAGCCAGCGGTGCAGGTGTTCGTCATCCGGAATCAGCTCTTTCACCATGGCGTCGGTTTTGTAGATGTCCTGCGGATCGCCGGACAGCGCCGCCCAGCGGAACGGCCCGATACCGCGGCAGAACAGCGGACGGATGTAGGCCGGCACGAAGCCCGGGAAGTCGAAGGCGTTGTCGACGCCCACTTCTTTCGCCATCTGGCGAATGTTGTTGCCGTAGTCGAAGGTCGGCACGCCCATCTGCTGGAACGCCAGCATGGCTTTGACGTGATCGGCCATCGACTGCTTGGCGGCGGCGACCACTTTAGCCGGCTCGGTCTGGGCGCGCTGGCGATACTCTTCCCAGCTCCAGCCCTTCGGCAGGTAGCCGTTCAGCGGATCGTGGGCGCTGGTCTGATCGGTGACCATGTCCGGGCGCACGCCGCGGCGAACCAGCTCAGGCAGAATTTCTGCCGCGTTGCCGCACAGGGCGACGGAGATGGCTTTGCCTTCTGAGGTGTATTTTTTGATGCGGGCCAGCGCGTCGTCCAAATCGTTGGCCTGCTCATCTACGTAGCGGGTTTTCAGGCGGAAATCGATACGGCTCTGCTGACATTCGATGTTCAGCGAGCAGGCGCCCGCCAGCGTCGCGGCCAGCGGCTGTGCGCCGCCCATGCCGCCCAGGCCGGCGGTCAGCACCCAGCGGCCCTGCAGGCTGCCGTCGTAATGCTGGCGGCCCGCTTCGACGAAGGTTTCATAAGTGCCCTGAACAATGCCTTGGCTGCCGATGTAGATCCAGCTGCCGGCGGTCATCTGGCCGTACATGGCCAAGCCTTTGGCGTCCAGTTCGTTGAAGTGTTCCCAGGTCGCCCAGTGCGGCACCAGGTTGGAGTTGGCGATCAGCACGCGCGGCGCATTGCTGTGGGTCTTGAAGACGCCAACCGGCTTACCGGACTGCACCAGCAGGGTTTCGTCTTCTTCCAGCGTTTTCAGGGTTTCGACGATCTTGTCGTAGCAATCCCAGTCGCGTGCGGCGCGGCCGATGCCGCCGTACACCACCAGCTCGTGTGGGTTCTCCGCAACTTCAGGATCGAGGTTGTTCATCAGCATGCGTAACGGCGCTTCGGTCAGCCAGCTTTTTGCGTTTAATTGTGTGCCGCGTGGCGCGCGTACATCGACATTGCGAACTTTGTTATTTGTAGTCACAGCAGTTTCCTCAAACAGTATCGGTGCAGATTCCATGCCGCGGTGGGGATGAGTACCACGGCATAACAATGCGTAGGGCTTATTAACATATACTTGTATGTACAAGCATATGCAACACTGACCAGTTGCCGCTGAAAAGTGGCATAAGAAAAAGTTATTTTCTTTTATATCAGGTTGATATGCGATTTTTAATCGCCGGTCTCATGGGCGGAAAGCCGGAGAAAAGTGAGCTGTTCGGCAAAAATGAATTAAAAATGACTCATTTTTGGGCGGCTAGTCACAATATTTTTACAGACTGATTACAGTTGGCGGCGAAGGATAAACAAGTCCTATCACCGCAGGAACAAAGCCCGCCGTGGGCGGGCTTGCCAGGCTCAGGCGGCCGGTTGCAGCATCGGTTTGCGGCTCATTTTGCACACCGTGGCGATGGCGGCGATCAGCGCCGGTACGCACAGGAACATCAGGATGCTCTGCACTTCCCACTGCATCGCCAGCAGTTGGGCGCCCATCATGGTGCCGGCGACGCCGCCGAAGCGGCCGATGCCCTGCATCCAGGCGATGCCGGTGGCGCGGCTATGGGTGGGGTAGAAGGTGGCTGCCAGCGTTTGCAGCCCGGACTGCGCGCCGTTCATGGTGACGCCCATCAGGAAGATAAAGGCGCCCAGCAACACGATCTGCCTGTCTTCGGTCGCCATCGCCACGATCAACAGGGCGGTGACGACAAAGCCGCTCGAGACCACCTTGTGCGCATTCCAGCGATCCATCAGCCAGCCGGCCACCAGGATGCCAAGCGTGCCGCCGAAGGTGAACAGCGAGGTGAGCATCGCCGACTGTTCCAACTGATAGCCCAGCCCCTGCATCAGGATTGGCATCCAGCTCAGCAACACGTAGTAGATCACCAACCCCATGAAGTAGGTCAGCCACAGCATCAGCGTACCGAGCAGGTAAGGGCGGCTGAACAGCAGGCCGACGCTGGTCTTGGCCTGCGTCAGCTTCTCTTCGTACAGATAAAAACGCGTTACGCCGTCGAGGCTCTGGCTGACGAAGCGTTGCGCGATGCGTTTGATCTTCATCGCATCCTGCCCGCGGTTGACCATATATTTGACTGATTCCGGCAGCAGCAGGATCAAGAAGACCGTCAATACCAGCGGCGCAATGGCGCCGAGCAGCAGCACGCTGTGCCAGCCGTAGCTCGGGATCAGCCACGATGAAATGGCGCCGCCGCCGGCCGCGCCCAGCGGAAAGCCGCAGTACATGGTGTTGATCGCCAGCGAACGGCAGCGCTGCGGCGCGTATTCGGAGATCAGCGTGATGGCGTTGGGCATTGCCGCTCCCAGCCCGAGGCCGGTGAGGAAACGCCACAGCGTCAGGCTATTGAGCGAGCCGGCGTAGGCGGTGGCCAGGCTCGACAGGCCGAAGAACAGGCAGGAAAACACCAGCACGCGCTTGCGGCCGATGCGGTCGGAGATCGGCCCGGCGATCAGCGCGCCGAGCGACAGCCCCAGCAGCGCGGCGCTCAGCACCGGCCCCAGATCCTGTTTGACGATGCCCCAGTCTTTGGCGACCGAGGGGGCGATATAGCCCATGGCGGCGGTATCGAAACCGTCGATGGCGAGGATCAGGAATCCGAGAATGATCAGGGTCCAGTGAAACAGCGAAAACTTGCTGTCGTCGATGGCCTGCTGAATGTTCAACTCGCTGGTGGAATGAGTCATGGCACCCTCTAAACGCAGATGTAGTCGTGATGGATGGAACGCGGCCGAAACTGACGCCCGGCTTGTGTTTGCTTGTATATACATCTGCGCGTCGACGCTTTATGTCAAATATATTTATCTTATGCGTTAAATAAATGTTGTTTTTGCGAAGCAGGTTACACCGTGAATGAAAGATCAGAACCCGTCGAACAAATTAAATAAACGCCATGGGCGGTGAGATATGCTGGTGGCGGCGCGGAGGATAAAATTTAATACAATTTTGGCCGTTTGGTCGCCGGGCCGGAATCTGCGATAATCGCTTTTTACTTTTCCAGATTGAGAAACTGATGCAGTACCCGATCAATGAGATGTTCCAAACCTTGCAGGGCGAAGGCTTTTTCACCGGCGTGCCGGCCATTTTTATCCGCCTGCAGGGCTGCCCGGTAGGGTGCAGTTGGTGCGATACCAAACATACCTGGGAAAAGGAAGCCAATCGGGAAGTCGACCTGCAACGGATCCTGGTCAAAACAGAAGAGAGCGACGCCTGGGGCAATGCCAGCGCCGAGCAGCTGCTGGCGGTGATGCGTCAACAAGGCTACACCGCGCGCCATGTGGTGATCACCGGCGGCGAACCCTGCATCTACGATCTGATGCCGCTGACCGAGCTGTTCGAACAGCATGGTTACGGCTGCCAGATTGAGACCAGCGGTACCCACGACATCCGCTGTTCCGCCAAAACCTGGGTGACGGTTTCGCCCAAGGTGAATATGCGCGGCGGCATGAAGGTGTTGGATCAGGCGCTGCGGCGCGCCGACGAGGTGAAGCATCCGGTGGCGCGCGAGCGCGACATCGAGGCGCTGGACGCGCTGCTGGCGACGCTGCAGGACGACAAGGCACGGATTATTGCGCTGCAGCCGATCAGTCAGAAAGAAGAGGCGACCCGCCTGTGCATCGAAACCTGCATCGCGCGCAACTGGCGGCTGTCGATGCAGACCCACAAGTATCTGAACATCGCCTAAAATCAGGGCGCCTTTGCGGCGCCCTTTCTTTTAACCTTTATATACGCATCCCGCGGTACAGGTCTCTTTCACCATCACCGCAGTCAGTTCCGGCAACTGGGGCTTGAGCTGCTGCCAAATCCAGGCGGCGAGCACTTCGCTGGTGGGATTTTCCAATCCTGGAATATCGTTCAGATAATGGTGATCCAACCGTTCCCAGATCGGGGAAAACACAGCCTTGAGCTCGGCGAAATCCATCACCCAACCGGTGTGGGGGTCCACTTCACCGGTCACTTCCAGACGCACCATAAACGAATGCCCATGCAGGCGGCCGCATTTATGGCCCTCCGGCACGTGCGGCAAACGGTGTGCGGCTTCAAACTGAAAATCTTTAAACAGCGTGGTTGCCATTATTACGGCCTCATTGACTCAAAAACCGCCGCATAGTACCGGAAAGCGCGTCTGCTTGCCATTTATACCGTTATGGTCTAGCGCCACGGTAACCGCGCCCGGTTAACACTTTTTTTGTTTGGTGTTTGCGGCACCTATCGGCTGGGGTAATGAGCCGAAATGTTGAACGGTGAAAAAACGATGAAAAAAAGCGCTTTAATTTCATCTGGATAAAAAACTTTGTTTAACGGTTTAAGCGTTATCCCTTACCAGAAAAACAGCTTAGTCATTTTGGTTATGATTTATTGCTATCCCTTATTTAATCGTTGCTATTCTGCTCGGTAACCTTACAAACTCTCCTGATCTTTTCCGCACACCCGACGCAGCGAAGAGACAGCGACTGACACTGGCGCGCGCCTGGCAGGAAAGGCGCTAAGTATAGGAAATAAGTACAGCAATGACGACTCAGGCTCCTCCAACATCTTTGCTCCCGCTGACGCCCGAACAGCTGGCGCGCCTGCAGGCGACGATCGGTGACTATTCGCCGACGCAGCTGGCGTGGCTGTCCGGTTATTTTTGGGGCATGGTCAATCAACAGCCCGGAGCCGTGGCCATTGCGCCTGTCGCCCCTGCGGCTGCCGCCGGCATCACCCTCATTTCCGCTTCGCAGACCGGCAATGCGCGCCGCCTGGCGGAGCAGCTGCGCGACGATCTGCTGGCCGCCAATCTGAATGCTACGCTGATCAGCGCCGGCGACTACAAGTTCAAGCAGATAGCTCAAGAGCGCCTGCTGGTGATCGTCGCCTCCACACAGGGTGAGGGCGAACCGGCGGAAGAAGCGGTGGCGCTGCATAAATTCCTGTTCTCGAAGAAGGCGCCGAAGCTGAATGATACCGCTTTTGCGGTGTTCGGGCTGGGCGATACCTCTTATGAGAATTTCTGCCAGTCTGGTAAGGATTTCGACGGCAAGCTGGCCGAGCTGGGTGCCGAGCGCCTGGTGGAGCGCGTGGATGCCGACGTGGAGTACCAGGAACTGGCCGCCGCCTGGCGTAAACAGGTGGTATCGGTGCTGAAGGCGCGCGCGCCGGCGGAAAGCGCCGCGCCGGGCGTGTTGGCCAGCGGCGCGGTCGATCTGATCGACAGCAGCCCGTACAGCAAGGAACAGCCGCTCACCGCCCAACTGGCGGTCAATCAGAAAATTACCGGCCGCGCGTCGGATAAAGACGTGCGCCATATCGAGATCGATCTGGGCGACTCCGGCCTGCGCTATCAGCCGGGCGATGCGCTCGGCGTCTGGTTCGACAACGATCCGGCGCTGGTGGACGAACTGGTGCAGCTGTTGTGGCTGAAAGGCGACGAGCCGGTCGAGGTGGAAGGGCAAACCCTGCCGCTGGCGCAGGCGCTGCGCAGCCATTTCGAGCTGACGCAGAACACCACGCCTATCGTCGATAAATACGCCGCGCTGTCGCGCGACGAAACGTTGATCGGCCTGTTGGCGGATAAAGCCGCGCTGCAGCACTATGCGCACAACACGCCGATCGTTGACATGGTGCGTCAGGCGCCGGCGGACCTGAGCGCCGAACAGCTGGTCGGTCTGCTGCGCCCGCTGACGCCGCGCCTGTACTCCATCGCCTCTTCGCAGGCGGAGAACGAAAGCGAAGTGCACATCACCGTGGGCGTGGTGCGTTACGACATCGACGGGCGCGCCCGCAGCGGCGGCGCCTCCGGCTTCCTGGCGGATCGCCTGGAGGAGGACGGCGACGTGCGGGTGTTTATCGAACACAACGACAACTTCCGCCTGCCGGCCAATCCGGAAGCGCCGGTGATCATGATCGGCCCGGGCACCGGCATCGCGCCGTTCCGCGCCTTTATGCAGCAGCGCGACGCCGACGGCGCCGGCGGCAAGAACTGGCTGTTCTTCGGCAACCCGCACTTTACCGAAGATTTCCTGTATCAGGTCGAATGGCAGCGCTACGTGAAAGACGGCCTGCTGACCCGCATCGATCTGGCCTGGTCCCGCGACCAACAACATAAAATATACGTACAAGACAAACTGCGCGAACAGGGCGCGGAAGTGTGGCGCTGGATTCAGGAAGGCGCGCACATTTACGTCTGCGGCGATGCTAATCGCATGGCGAAAGACGTGGAAAACACATTACTGGAACTGGTGGCCGAGCACGGTGGCATGGATACCGAGCAGGCGGATGAATTTTTAAGTGAGCTGCGCCTTGAGCGCCGTTATCAGCGAGATGTTTACTGATGAGTGATAAACACCCCGGGCCTTTGGTAGTCGAAGGCAAACTGGCCGATGCGGAGCGCATGAAGAAGGAGAGCCACTTCCTGCGCGGCACCATCGCCGAAGATTTGAACGACGGCCTGACCGGCGGCTTCAACGGCGACAATTTCCTGCTGATCCGTTTTCACGGCATGTATCAGCAGGATGACCGCGATATTCGCGCCGAACGCGCCGAGCAGAAGCTGGAGCCGCGCCACGCCATGATGCTGCGCTGCCGCCTGCCGGGCGGCATCATCAGCCCGCAGCAGTGGCTGGGCATCGACAAGTTCGCGCAGGAGAGCACGCTGTACGGCAGCATTCGCATCACCAACCGCCAGACGTTCCAGTTTCACGGCATTCTGAAAGGCAACGTCAAACCGGTGCACCAGCTGCTGAACCGTCTGGGGTTGGACGCGCTGGCGACCGCCAACGACGTGAACCGCAACGTGCTGTGCACCTCCAACCCGGTGGAGTCCGAGCTGCATCAGGAAGCCTACGAGTGGGCGAAGAAGATCTCCGAACACCTGCTGCCGCGCACCCGCGCCTACGCCGAGGTGTGGCTGGATCAGGAGAAGGTGGCCACTACCGACGAAGAGCCGATTCTGGGGCCGACCTACCTGCCGCGTAAGTTCAAAACCACGGTGGTGATCCCGCCGCAGAATGACGTCGATCTGCACGCCAACGACATGAACTTCGTGGCGATCGCCGAAAACGGCAAGCTGGTAGGCTTCAACCTGCTGGTGGGCGGCGGGTTGTCCATCGAACACGGCAACAAGAAAACCTACGCGCGCCAGGCCAGCGAGTTCGGCTACATTCCGCTCGAACATACGCTGGCGGTCGCGGAGGCCGTGGTGACCACGCAGCGCGACTGGGGCAACCGCACCGATCGCAAGAACGCCAAAACCAAATACACGCTGGAGCGCGTCGGGGTGGACGTTTTCCGCGCCGAAGTGGAAAAGCGCGCCGGCATCACCTTCGCGCCGATCCGGCCGTATGAATTCACCGGCCGCGGCGATCGCATCGGTTGGGTGAAGGGCATCGACGATCAGTGGCACCTGACGCTGTTTATTGAGAACGGCCGCCTGCTGGACTATCCGGGGCGCCCGCTGAAGACCGGCATGGCGGAGATCGCCAAGATCCATAAAGGCGACTTCCGCCTGACGGCGAACCAAAACGTGATCATCGCCGGCGTGCCGGCAAGCGAGAAGACGAAGATCGAAGCCCTGGCGCGCGATCATGGCCTGATCGACGATGAGATCAGCGAGCAACGCAAGAACTCGATGGCCTGCGTATCGTTCCCGACCTGCCCGTTGGCGATGGCGGAGGCTGAGCGCTTCCTGCCGCAGTTCGTCACCAAGGTGGAAGGGATCATGCATCGGCACGGGGTGGGCGACGAGCATATCGTGCTGCGCATCACCGGCTGCCCGAACGGCTGCGGCCGCGCGCTGCTGGCGGAGCTGGGGCTGGTGGGCAAGGCGGTCGGCCGCTATAACCTGCATTTGGGCGGCAATCGCGAAGGCACGCGCATTCCGCGTATGTATCGCGAGAACATCAACGAAGACGAGATCCTGAGCGAGATCGACCTGTTGGTGGGGCGCTGGGCGAAGGAGCGCAACGCCGGCGAAGGCTTCGGCGACTTCACCGTTCGCGCTGGCATCGTCAAACCGGTGCTGGACCCGGCGCGAGATTTCTGGGAGTGAGGCCGGGCGGCCCCTGGGCAGAGGGGCCGCACAGGTAATTTCAAGTAGCAGGAGAGACAACATGGCTGAATTCGATCTGGCGGCGCTGAACGCGTTGCCCAAATCCGGGCAGGCGCTGGCATTGGCGGTGGTCAACGGCCAACTGGAGACCCTCAGCGCCGAACAGCGCGTTGCATGGGCGCTGGAGCATCTGCCCGGCGAGTTCGTACTCTCGTCCAGTTTCGGCATTCAGGCGGCGGTATGTCTGCACCTGGTGACGCGCATCCGGCCGGATATCCCGGTGATCCTGACCGACACCGGTTACCTGTTCCCGGAAACCTACCGCTTTATCGATCAACTGACCGACCAGCTGAAGCTGAATCTGCAGGTGTTCCGCGCCGAACAGTCTCCCGCCTGGCAAGAGGCGCGCTATGGCAAACTGTGGGAACAGGGTGTGGAAGGGATTGAAAAGTACAACCAGATCAACAAGGTTGAGCCGATGAACCGCGCGCTGGAGACGCTGGGGGCGCAGAGCTGGTTCGCCGGCCTGCGGCGCGAGCAGTCCGGCAGCCGCGCCAATCTGCCGGTGCTGGCGGTGCAGCGCGGGGTGTTCAAGATCCTGCCGATCATCGACTGGGACAACCGCAAGATTTACCAGTATCTGACCGAGCACGGGCTGAGCTATCACCCGCTGTGGGAGCAGGGCTACCTGTCGGTAGGCGATACCCACACCACCCAGAAGTGGGAACCGGGCATGAGCGAGGAAGAGACGCGTTTCTTCGGGCTGAAGCGCGAGTGCGGCCTGCACGAAGGCTAAACGAGGCGAATCACACGACAGGGCTCAGCAATGCTGGGCCCTGTTTTTTTGCGGGCTACTTTTTCTTCTGTGCTTTCGGCGGGTGCGCCTGCGCCAGCTCTTTGATCAGCGGCAGCAGGATCTGCACGCTGTCGCGGCTGCGTTTGTCGATCCGCCCCGGCAGGTAGCGATCCAGGTACTGCAGGTTGTCATACTGCGGGCGGTGCCAGGTGATGCCCTGCGGGAAGTGCGGGCTGACGGCGCGCTGCTGGTAGCCGTCCTTGTCGCCCAGCGACCAGTTGGTGGCCTCCACCGACAGCACCGGGATGCCCGCCGCATCGAATACCTCTTGATCGGAGCAGCAGCCGGTGCCCTTCGGATGCTGTGCGCTGCCCGGATTGCTGGCGGCGGCGATGCCGTAGCGATGGGCGATATCCAGCGCGCGATCGCGGGAGCGTTTCGCCATCTGCGGCGGCGTGTTGCGCCCGGCGTTGAAGTACAGGCGATCGCCGGTGATCAGGCTGTCGAGGTTGATCACCAGCACGGTGTTGCTTTTCTCTTCCGCGCTCATGCGTTGCAGGTAGTTCTGTGCGCCCAGCGAGCCGAGCTCTTCGGCGCTGGTGGCGACGAAGCGCAGGCCGTAGGCGGTGGGGATGCTCTTCAGGCGCTCCGCCAGCTCCAGCATCACGCCGATGCCGGAGGCGTTGTCGTCGACGCCCTGCAGCGTCAGGCCGCCGAGGTTGTTATCCAGATCTTCGTCGCTCTGCGGCGTGTAGGTGTCGAAGTGGGCGACGATCACTATCTGTTTCGGACTGTCGCCGTTGCGGGCGGCGATCACCGAGCTGGCGGTGACGTTGTTCCAGTTCTTCTTGCCGTCTTTACTGGTGTAGAGATAGCGCGTGTTGACGCTGCGAATGTCGCTTTGGTAACCCATCTTGGCGAACTGCTGCTTCAGGTAGTCGGCGGTGAGCAATTCGGCCGGGCTGCCCGCCATGCGGCCGGGGAAATAAGTGGCGATGTGGCGGGTCTGTTCGGCGGCGAAACGGCCCATTGGCGCGTCTTTTGCGGGCTGTGCGGCACAAACGCTGAAGACGCCGCCGAGTGCGAGGGCCAGCAGGCTGGTCTTCAGGTAAAAACGGGAAAACATACCGAAAAATCCTTCTTTGCTATCGGCGCTGCCGATCATTTTTCTGCGGCACCCAGTATGAGACGCCGGGCGGCATTACACAATTTCCCCGTCTCTTAATTTTCGCGCTAACGCGCAAACCGTCGCCGCAGTTATCACCGTTTGCCTCTGGCGTTGCGGCCTATATTCCATAAAGGAACTAATCATTCCTTTTCGTCATTTCAGAGGCTAAATCTCAGCCCGTATAGTCACACTATCTTTCTGTTATATGAAAAGGCTGTTGTGGACTATCTACCAATATTCGCCGACCTGAAACAACGCCCGGTGCTGGTCGTTGGCGGCGGTGACGTGGCTGCGCGCAAAGTCGATCTGCTTCAGCGCGCCGGGGCTGAAATACGGATAGTTGCGCAGTCGCTCTCACCGGAACTGGAACAACAACGTCAGCGAGGGCAATTGCTCTGGCTGGGGAAAACCTTTGACCCGCAACAGCTGGACGACGTGTTTCTGGCGATCGCCGCCACGGACGACAACGCGCTGAACGCCGCGGTGTTCGCCGAAGCGGATAAACGCCGGGTGTTGGCCAACGTGGTGGACGACCAGCCGCGCTGCTCGTTCATCTTCCCGTCGATCATCGATCGCTCGCCGCTGGTGGTGGCCGTATCGTCCAGCGGCCAGGCGCCGGTACTGGCGCGGTTGCTGCGCGAAAAGCTGGAGGCGTTGCTGCCCGCCAGTTTGGGGCAGATGGCGCAGGTGGCGGGCCGCTGGCGTGGCCAGGTCAAACAGCGGCTGGCCTCGATCGGCGAGCGTCGCCGTTTCTGGGAGAAAGCCTTCGGCGGCCGTTTCGCCACGCTGGTGGCCAACGGCCAAACGGCGCAGGCGGAGCGGCAGCTGGAGCAGGATTTACACCGCTTCGCCGCAGGCGATGAAGGCGCGCAGGGCGAGATCGCCCTGGTGGGCGCCGGGCCGGGCGACGTGGGGCTGTTGACCCTGCGCGGGCTGCAGGTGATGCAGCTGGCGGACGTCGTATTGTATGACCACCTGGTCAGCGGCGAGATCCTCGATCTGGTGCGCCGCGACGCCGAGCGCATCTGCGTGGGCAAGCGCGCCGGCGCGCACTCGGTGATCCAGGAAGAGACCAACCGGCTGTTGGTGGAGCTGGCGCAGCAGGGCAAACGCGTGGTGCGCCTCAAGGGCGGCGATCCGTTCATCTTTGGCCGCGGCGGCGAAGAGCTGCAGGTAGCCGCCGCCGCCGGCATTCCGTTCCAGGTGGTGCCGGGCGTCACGGCCGCGGCGGGGGCGACCGCCTACGCCGGCATTCCGCTGACGCACCGCGATCACGCGCAGAGCGTGACCTTTATCACCGGCCACTGCCGCCCCGACGGCGATGGCCTGGACTGGGCCGATCTGGCCCGGGCGCGGCAGACGCTGGCTATCTACATGGGCACCATGAAGGCGGCGGACATCAGCCAACGCCTGATCGCCCACGGCCGCGCTGCCGATACGCCGGTGGCGGTGATCAGCCGCGGCACGCGCGCCGATCAGCAGGTGCAGATCGGTACGTTGGATCAACTGGAACATCTGGCCCACCGGGCGCCGCTGCCGGCGCTGCTGGTGATTGGCGAAGTGGTGGAACTGCACCATCAAATCGCCTGGTTCGGGCATCAATCGCAGACGGAAGGGGCCGCGCGCCCGGCCGTCGTGAATTTGGCATAAGCAAGGCTTTTAAGGACCTGTTATGGACGAAAAACGACTCACTCATTTGCGGCAATTGGAGGCGGAGAGTATCCATATCATCCGTGAAGTCGCCGCTGAATTCACCAACCCGGTGATGCTGTATTCCATCGGTAAAGACTCTTCCGTGATGCTGCATCTGGCGCGCAAGGCGTTCTTCCCCGGCACGCTGCCGTTCCCGCTGCTGCACGTCGATACCGGCTGGAAGTTCCGCGAAATGTACGAATTCCGCGATCGCACCGCGAAGGAGTACGGCTTCGAGCTGCTGGTGCATAAAAACCCGGAAGGGGTGGCGATGGGCATCAACCCGTTCGTGCACGGCAGCGCCAAGCATACCGACATCATGAAGACCGAGGGCCTGAAGCAGGCGTTGAACAAGTACGGTTTCGACGCTGCCTTCGGCGGTGCGCGGCGCGACGAGGAGAAATCGCGCGCCAAAGAGCGCATCTATTCGTTCCGCGATCGCTTCCACCGCTGGGATCCGAAAAACCAGCGGCCGGAGCTGTGGCACAACTACAACGGCCAGATCAACAAAGGGGAGAGCATCCGCGTCTTCCCGTTGTCGAACTGGACCGAGCTGGATATCTGGCAGTACATCTTCCTGGAAAAGATCGACATCGTGCCGCTGTACCTGGCGAAACCTCGCCCGGTGGTGGAGCGCGACGGCATGCTGATGATGGTGGACGACGATCGCATCGATCTGCAGCCGGGTGAAGTGATCAGCCAGCGCATGGTGCGTTTCCGCACCCTGGGGTGCTGGCCGCTGACCGGCGCGGTGGATTCGCAGGCGCAAACCCTGCCGGAGATCATTGAAGAGATGCTGGTCTCCACCACCAGCGAACGCCAGGGGCGGATGATCGACCGCGATCAGTCCGGCTCGATGGAGCTGAAAAAGCGTCAAGGGTATTTCTAAGGAGCCGCCGGATGAACAACGCAATTGCACAACAAATCGCTGACCAGGGCGGCGTCGAATCTTACCTGCACGCGCAGCAGCACAAGAGCCTGCTGCGCTTTCTGACCTGCGGCAGCGTCGATGACGGCAAAAGCACCCTGATCGGCCGCTTGCTGCACGATACCCGCCAGATCTACGAGGATCAGCTGTCGACGCTGCACAGCGACAGCAAACGCATCGGCACCCAGGGCGAGAAGCTCGATCTGGCGCTGCTGGTGGACGGCCTGCAGGCCGAGCGCGAGCAGGGCATCACTATCGACGTGGCCTATCGCTATTTCTCGACCGAAAAACGCAAATTTATCATCGCCGATACCCCGGGACACGAGCAGTACACCCGCAACATGGCCACCGGCGCCTCCACCTGCGATCTGGCGATCCTGTTGATCGACGCGCGCAAAGGGGTGCTGGATCAGACCCGCCGCCACAGTTTTATCGCGACCCTGCTGGGCATTCGCCATCTGGTGGTGGCGGTGAACAAAATGGATCTGGTGGACTACCAGGAAGCGGTGTTCGAGCAGTTCAAACAGGATTACCTGACCTTTGCCCAGCAGCTGCCAGGCGATCTGGATATCAAATTCGTGCCGCTGTCGGCGCTGGACGGCGACAACGTGGCGAGCGAAAGCGCCCATATGCCGTGGTACAGCGGCCCGACGCTGCTGGAAGTGCTGGAGAGCGTGGACGTGGTCAGCGAGCGTGAAAACCAGCCGCTGCGCTTCCCGGTGCAGTACGTCAACCGCCCGAACCTCGATTTTCGCGGCTATGCCGGCACGCTGTCGGCCGGCGTGGTGCGGGTGGGGCAACGGGTCAAGGTGCTGCCTTCCGGCGTGGAATCCAGCGTGGCGCGCATCGTGACCTTCGACGGCGATCTGCAAGAGGCGGTGCCGGGCGAGGCGATTACGCTGGTGCTGAAGGATGAGGTGGACATCAGCCGCGGCGATTTGCTGGTCGACGCCGGCGAAAGCCTGCAGGCGGCGCAGAGCGCGCTGGTGGACGTGGTATGGATGGCGGAGCAGCCGCTGGTGCCGGGCCAGAGTTACGACATCAAGATCGCCGGTAAAAAGACCCGCGCACGCGTGGAGAGCATTTGTCATCAGGTGGAGATCAATACGCTGGCGCAACACCCGGCCGACACCCTGCCGCTTAACGGCATCGGGTTGGTGGAGCTGACGTTCGACGAACCGCTGATGCTGGACAGCTACCAGAGCAATCACGACACCGGCGGGCTGATCTTCATCGATCGCATGAGCAACGTCACGGTCGGTGCCGGTCTGGTGCGTGAAACGCTGCAGGCCACTCCGGCGGCGCACGGCGAGTTCAGCGCCTTCGAGCTGGAGCTGAATGCGCTGGTGCGCAAGCACTTCCCGCACTGGGGCGCACGCGATCTGCTCGGTGGTCGATAAGGTGGCCGCCGAACTGAGGGCGACCGGGCCGGACGATGAGAACGTGGTTTGGCATCCGCACGCCGTGACGCGCGCGGATCGCGAAGCGCGCAACGGCCACCGCGGCGTGGTGCTGTGGTTTACCGGGCTGTCCGGCTCGGGCAAATCCACCGTCGCCGGCGCGCTGGAGCAGGCACTGCACGGGCTCGGCGTCAGCACCTATCTGCTGGACGGCGATAACGTGCGCCACGGCCTGTGCCGCGATCTCGGCTTCTCCGACGAAGATCGCCGCGAAAACATCCGCCGGGTGGGGGAAGTGGCCAAACTGATGGTGGACGCCGGGCTGGTGGTGCTGACCGCGTTCATTTCGCCGCACCGCGCCGAGCGGCAGATGGTGCGCGAGATGCTCGGCGACGATCGCTTTATCGAGGTGTTCGTCGACACGCCGTTGGCGATCTGCGAGGCGCGCGATCCGAAGGGATTGTATAAAAAAGCGCGCGCCGGCGAGCTGCGCAATTTCACCGGCATCGACGCGGTTTACGAGGCGCCGCAGCGGCCTGAAATCCACCTCGATGGCCAACAATTGGTAACAAATTTGATTGCGCAATTGTTAGACGTGTTGCGTGGTCAGGCTATTATCAAACCCTGAATTCAAAAAAAGCGTGTGGCGTTTTTCGCCATGCGCTTTTTACTCTAAGCCGCCGCAGAGCGAGCCGAATAACCAGGGATCACTATGCAAAATGTCACGCCTATCTTGATCGACTCCAAGCAGTCAAAACAGGAGAGAGAGGAGCCTTCTTATTCTTTCCTGGGCGGCGTCAGCGGCTTTGTTTTCTACTGGCTGGCGTTCGCGTTGCCGTTCCTGGTTTACGGTTCCAACACGCTGTTTTTCCTGCTCTATACCTGGCCGTTCTTCCTGGCGCTGATGCCGCTGTCGGTGCTGATCGGCATCACCCTCAGCACGCTGTTGCGCGGCCGTCTGATCCTGACGCTGCTGCTGACTGGCGCCATCGTGCTGTGCCTGTTCTGGCTGGTGTTCAGCTTCTTAACCGGGTGGTGAGAGAGCGGGCGCCGATGCCGGCGCCCGAAGGATTGCAAAGCGGTGCCGAAGGTTACAAAACTTTGCTCAGAAACGCCTGTGTGCGCGGATTGGCCGGATGGCTGAAGATCTGCTGCGGCGCACCTTCCTCCTGAATGATCCCCTGATCGATAAACAGCACCCGATCGGCCACCTCGCGGGCAAAGCCCATCTCATGCGTGACTACCACCATGGTCATGCCCTCGTGTGCCAGCGATTTCATCACCGCCAACACTTCGCCCACCAGCTCCGGATCGAGCGCGGAGGTCGGTTCGTCGAACAGCATGATCTTCGGCTCCATCGCCAGCGCGCGGGCGATGGCGACCCGCTGCTGCTGGCCGCCGGACAGGCTGTTGGGGTAGGCGTCTATCTTGTCGAGCAGCCCGACCTTGTGCAGCAGCTGCTCGGCTTGTGCGATGGCTTCGGCGCGCGGCTGCTTCTTCACGCTCACCGGCGCCATGATGATGTTTTCCAACACCGTCATGTGCGGGAACAGGTTGAAGCGCTGGAACACCATCCCCACGCTTTCACGCATCTTGTTCAGGTCGGTTTTCTGATCGTGGACGGCGAAGCCATTCACCTCGATCTCGCCGCCGGAGAGCGTCTCCAGCGCGTTGATGCAGCGCAGGAAGGTGCTTTTTCCCGAGCCGGAGGGGCCGATGACGCATACCACTTCGTTGGCGGCGATCCGGCAGGAAATGCCGCGCAGCACGTGGCTCTCGCCGAACTGTTTTTGCAGGTTATGTACGCGAATCACTTTTACCGAACCTCTTTTCCATGTGTTGCACCAGCAGTGAGAGCAGGAAGGTGATGACCCAATAGACCAGCGAAATGGTCAGATAGGGCTCCCAGTAGGTGGCGTAGGCGCCGGAGACGGTACGGGCGGCATAGGCCAGATCCGCCAGGCCGATGGCGGAGGCCAGCGACGAATCCTTGACGATGGCGATGGCGTTGTTGCCCAGCGGCGGCAGCATGCGGCGGAAGGCCTGCGGCAGGATCACCTGGCGCATGGTCTTGCCGTAGCTCATGCCCAGCGAGCGCGAAGCCTCCATCTGGCCGCGGTCAATCGACTGGATCCCGGCGCGGAAGATCTCCGACACATAGGCGCCGGCGTTGAGCGTGATCGCCACCACGCAGGAAAGAAAGGCACCGTAATCGGCGCGCAGCGCACGGGCGAAATCGACGCTCATCAGGCCGCTGGTGACCAGCAGGCCGTCACGCGGGTTGATGAACAGCGGCACCAGCGCGAAGTGCACCACCATGATTTGTACGAACAGCGGCGTGCCGCGAAAGGCGCTGATGTAGATGCGTACCGGCCACTGAACGCCGTAATGCAGGATGGGTTTCCAGATGCCGTGCGGCGCCTGCGCCAAACGCCCCAGCCCGAGGATCAAGCCCCAGGTGGTGCCGAGCAGTACGCAGATAATGGTGCATTTGATGGTCATCCAGGCGCCTTCCATAAACAGCGGCGCGTATTCCTGGATGATCTCCCAGCGGAAGTTCAAAGGGTATTCCTTCTTGGTGTGCTGAAACGGTGGCGCGCCGACGGCCTGGCGGGCGCCGGCGACAGAGTGTTATTCCGCCGGCAGCGTCGGCACGTTGCTGTCGAACCAGGTTTGGTAGATCTTGGCGTAGGTGCCGTCGGCGACGATCTTCTTCAGGCCGGCGTTGATCTTGTTACGCAGTTCGTCGTTGCCTTTGGCGACGGCGATGCCGAAATACTGGCGCTCAAACTTGGCGTCGGGCACCAGTTTGAAGGCTTTCTCCGGATGGGTCTTGATATAGAACTTGGCCACGCCAACGTCGCCGACCGCCGCGCCGATGCCGTCTTCATACAGCTCCTGCAGCATCAGCGGGGTATTATCGAAGCGCTTGATGGCGGTGCTGTTTTTGCCCAGCACGTCGGACACCACGATATCGCCGGTGCTGGAGTTCACCACGCCGACCTTCAGCGTTTTCAGCGCGGCGATGGAGTCTACCGTCGAGTCTTTCGGCACCACGATGGCCTGCTCGGCCGGGAAGTATGGCGCCGAGAAATCAACCATTTGTTTGCGTTTGTCGGTGATGGTGATGCCGGAAATGATGATGTCGCGATCGCCGGAATTCAAGGTGGCGAAGATCCCCTCCCACGGCGTATTGATCAGTTTGATTTGGAAACCTTCGGCCTTGGCTACCGCTTTGATGATGTCGATGTCGAAACCTTCCAGCTGCTTTTGGCTATTTTCAAACTCGAACGGCCGATAGGTGCCGCCGGAGCCGACGACGTAGGTAGTTTCAGCCGCCAACGCGACGGTGGAGAAGGTGGCGGCCAGGCAGGCGCCGATCAGAACTAAACGTTTTAACATCGCGATCCCCGATAATGAAAGGTTATATATTGGAATTATTTATGCACTATGAGTGCATAAAAATAAGCTTCAATGAATGAAAGTACAACCCCTGTATAAGGATTATTCTTTCTATGGTGTTAAATATTCACTTTTTTCGTTGCTGTGGCGTAAGCGATGGGTCAGGAGGCGGCTGTGCAGTGGTTCTTGCTGCATAATGGGTGAAGGGCAGGGTATGCTTCATTGCAAAACGCGTCGCGCGCATCGGGCAAAAGGGGCTTTTTTTGCCGCTTTCGCCGTGGAATTAGTCGATAAACTCGGGAATCCTTCATCCGTATTCTGAATTTGGCGTTGAAATGCCGCTCTCAGTGTGGAGTCCAACGAGAAGTTGTGGGATGATTGGTCGGTTTTTCAGGGGGCGGAGATGGGAAAACTTACGCTGCTATTGCTGGCATTGCTCGGTTGGTTACAGTATTCACTGTGGCTGGGCAAAAATGGTATTCACGATTACGTGCGAGTCAATGAAGACGTTGCGGTCCAGCAGGGCAGCAACGCCAAGTTGAAAGCGCGTAACGATCAGCTGTTTGCCGAAATCGATGATTTGAACGGCGGTCAGGAAGCGATCGAAGAGCGAGCGCGTAATGAGCTGGGCATGATCAAGCCCGGTGAGACTTTCTATCGTCTGGTTCCTGACCAATCCAGACGCAACGCGGCGTCTTCCTCGCAAAATAACGCACAAAAATAACGCATGAATCACTCCGCAGGCACCTTTCCCTCGGTGATTGCCGTCCTGCCCGCTGCCGGTATCGGCAGCCGCATGCAGGCGGAATGCCCGAAGCAATATTTAACCATCGGCCGGCACAGCATCGTCGAGCACGCCATCCACGCCCTGTTGCGTCATCCGCGCATTGAGCGGGTGATCGTGGCGATCGGCCCCGAAGATCGCCAGTTCGAACAGTTGCCGATCGCCCAGGATCCGCGGGTGATCGTCACTGAGGGCGGCAAACAGCGCGCCGATTCGGTGATGGCCGGGCTGAAGCTGGCGGGCGATGCGGACTGGGTGCTGGTGCACGACGCTGCGCGCCCCTGCCTGCACGCCGACGATCTCGAGCGCCTGCTGGCGATCACCGTACACAGCAAGGTCGGCGGCATTCTCGCCGCCCCGGTGCGCGACACCATGAAGCGCGCCGAACCCGGCCGCGAAACCATCGCCCACACCGTCGAACGGCAGGATCTGTGGCATGCGCTGACGCCGCAGCTGTTTCCGCTGCCGCTGCTCAAGCAGTGCCTGCAGCGCGCGCTGGATGAAGGCGCGAACGTCACCGACGAAGCCTCGGCGCTGGAGCATTGCGGCTATCATCCGCTGCTGGTCGCCGGCCGGGCGGACAACATTAAAGTAACGCGGCCGGAGGATTTGGCGCTGGCGGCGTTCTATTTGACTCAGTTGGACAATTAAGGAGCGCATCATGCGTATCGGTCACGGTTTTGACGTACATAAATTCGGCGGCGAAGGCCCGTTAGTGATCGGCGGTGTTCGCATCCCTTACGACAAAGGTTTGTTGGCCCATTCCGACGGTGACGTCGCGCTGCATGCGGCGACCGACGCCTTGCTGGGCGCGGCGGCGCTGGGCGATATCGGCAAGCTGTTCCCCGATACCGATCCGGCCTTCAAGGGCGCCGACAGCCGCGAGCTGCTGCGCGAAGCCTGGAAACGCATCCGCGCCAAAGGGTATCGCCTCGGCAACCTCGATATCACCATCATCGCCCAGGCGCCGAAAATGGCGCCGCACATCCCGCAGATGCGCGTCTTCCTGGCGGAAGATCTGCAGTGCCATATGGATGACGTCAACGTGAAGGCTACCACCACCGAGCAGCTCGGTTTCACCGGGCGCGGCGAGGGCATCGCCTGCGAAGCGGTCGCCTTGCTGATCAAGGAATAATTGCATGGATATGGCGAATCTGACCTGGCTGCATGGCCGGCCGCAGAGCACCGGGGTGTTGAAAGCCAATCCGGAAGATTTCGTGGTGGTGGAAGACCTGGGCTTTGCGCCGGATGGCGAAGGCGAGCACGTGCTGGTGAACATCCGTAAAAACGGCTGCAATACCCAGTTCGTGGCCGACTATTTGGCGCGTTTCGCCGGTATCCATGCACGTTCCGTCAGCTATGCGGGCTTGAAGGATCGCCACGCGGTGACCGAACAGTGGTTCTGCCTGCACATGCCGGGCAAGGACACGCCGGATTTCTCCCAGTTTGCGCTGGAAGGCTGCGAGGTGCTCTCGTCAGCCCGCCACCTGCGTAAAATGCGCATCGGCAACCTGAAAGGCAACCACTTTACGCTGGTGCTGCGCCAGATTTCCGACCGGCAGGACGTGGAACGCCGTCTGCAGGCCATCGCCGCGCAGGGCGTGCCAAACTATTTCGGCAGCCAACGCTTCGGCCGCGGCGGCAATAACCTGGTGATGGCGCGCCGCTGGGCGAACGACGAAATCCGCGTCAAAGAGCGCAGCAAACGCAGTTTCTACCTTTCCGCCAGCCGCAGCGCACTGTTTAATCTGCTCGCGAGCACGCGCCTGGCCGAAGGCCTGCAGCGCACCGTGCTGGAGGGGGACGCCCTGCAGCTGAGCGGCCGCGGCAGTTGGTTCGTCGCCAAGGCCGATGAGCTGGAGACGCTGCAACAGCGGCTGGATGCCGGTGAGCTGGTTGTCACCGCGACGTTGCCGGGCGACGGCGGGCCGGGTACTGCCGGCGATGCGTTGGCATTTGAACAACAATGCTTGGCGGAGCAGCCGGAATTGCTTACGCTTTTAAAGCGCGAGCGTGTCGAACCCGCTCGTCGGGCCCTGCTGTTGCAGCCGCAAAATATGCTGTGGAACTGGT
Organism: Serratia sp. Nf2; assembly: GCF_003028435.1. Classification (NCBI taxonomy): domain Bacteria; kingdom Pseudomonadati; phylum Pseudomonadota; class Gammaproteobacteria; order Enterobacterales; family Yersiniaceae; genus Serratia; species Serratia sp. Nf2. Next base: position 541,226 of record NZ_PYTW01000002.1, read on the forward strand.
GGGATGACGTTACCGTGGAACTGCGCTTCTGGCTGCCGGCAGGCAGCTTCGCCACCAGCGTGGTTCGCGAGATCATGCAGCAGGATGACAGTAATGCGGATATTGCTGAGTAACGATGACGGCGTTAGCGCCCCGGGCATTCAGGTGCTGGCGGCGGCGCTGCGGGAATTTGCCGAGGTGCAGGTCGTGGCGCCGGATCGTAATCGCAGCGGCTCTTCCAATGCCCTGACGCTGGAGTCGCCGCTGCGCACGCAGACGCTGGCCAACGGCGATATTGCGGTGCTGCAGGGGACGCCGACCGACTGTGTCTACCTTGGCGTCAACGCTTTGATGCGCCCGGCGCCGGATATTGTGGTCTCCGGCATCAACGCCGGGCCGAATTTGGGCGACGACGTCATCTATTCCGGCACCGTCGCGGCGGCGATGGAGGGGCGGCATCTGGGGCTGCCCGCGTTGGCGGTGTCGTTGAACGGCCACCAGCACTATGCGACCGCCGCCGTCATTACCTGCCGTATCCTGCGCGCGTTGCAGCGTGAGCCGTTGCGTACCGGAAAAATCCTGAATATCAACGTACCGGATCTGCCGCTGGCGGAGATCAAAGGCTTGCGCGTTACCCGCTGCGGCAGCCGCCATCCCGCCGACACGGTTTTCTGCCAGCAGGATCCGCGCGGACAAAATCTCTACTGGATCGGGCCGCCTGGTGATAAATTTGATGCCGGGCCGGATACCGACTTTGCGGCGGTGGAACAAGGCTATGTGGCGATCACGCCGCTGCAGGTGGATTTGACCGCCTACGCGGCGCAGGAAGTCGTGACAACATGGTTAACCAAGGCAGAGGTTAGCGGGGAATGGTGAACAAGCGTATGCAAACATTGCTGACGCAGCTGCGTCAGCAGGGGATCCGGGACGAAAAGCTGCTGCGGGCGATCGAAGCGGTGCCGCGCGAGCGTTTTGTCGACGAAGCGCTGGATCACAAAGCCTACGAAAACACCGCATTGCCGATCGGTTCCGGTCAGACCATTTCTCAGCCTTATATGGTGGCGCGGATGACCGAGCTGCTGAACCTGAAGCCCACCTCAAGGGTGCTGGAGATCGGCACCGGTTCCGGTTATCAAACCGCTATCCTGGCGCATCTGGTGCAACACGTTTGTTCCGTCGAGCGCATCAAGGGGCTGCAGTGGCAGGCCAAGCGCCGGCTGAAGCAGCTCGATCTCCACAATGTTTCTACCCGCCACGGCGACGGCTGGCAGGGCTGGGCGTCGCGCGGCCCGTTCGATGCGATCATCGTCACCGCCGCACCGCCGGAGATCCCGCAGGCGCTGGTGGAGCAGTTGGACGACGGCGGCATTTTGGTGTTGCCGGTGGGCGAGCAGGCCCAAACCCTCAAACGCATTCAGCGTCATGGCAACGATTTCGTTGTCGATGCGGTCGAAGCGGTGCGCTTTGTTCCGCTGGTGAAAGGCGAATTGGCCTAGCGATTGTCTGAATTTTCGACCGTCGGCAAAATCTGTTGCACTTTCATCACGTCCGGATAAGGTTTTCTCGTTCCAATCAGGCTAATTTTCACTAGAATTGGCCTTTCTACGTAGTTGTCTTATGGTGCGGCGACGTCAATGTGGTTAGCATTGGCGCGCGTTTTGATGCTCCGGCGGGAGATGACCTGGCGTTCAGGGATCGGCCGGCGGCGCCTTTACATCGCAGAAACTGGGAAGTGGCAAAAGCTCGGCTACGATGTAAAGGGTATTTTGGATATATCACTGATATTGCTGTCATGGGGGAAGCATGAGCACGGGAAGCCCAATGATTACGTTACGCCGGGTTGCGGTGTGTACGATGGTAAGTTTGTGGTTGGCGGGTTGTACGAATACGGCCTCGACGTCGGCCCCTATCAGCAGCGTGGGCGGCGGCGGTGCCGTTCCATCCGGCAATAATAATGGCGGAGTGCAGCAGGCCAGCCCAGAGGGCCGCATTGTCTATAATCGCAGTTATACCGCCATTCCTAAAGGGAGTTACAGCGGCGGTGAAACTTATACGGTCAAGCGCGGCGACACGCTGTTTTACATCGCCTGGATCACCGGCAATGATTTCCGCGACTTGGCGCAGCGCAACAATATTCCCGAGCCATACAGCCTGAATGTTGGCCAAACCATTCAGCTTGGTAATGGTTCTGCTAACGGCGGCGGCGGCATGTTGGCGACGACAGACGCGACCAAAGGCGGTGTTCCGAAGCCACCTTCCAGCTCCCAGATCCAGACGGCAACGGTTGATTCTCAATCAACTAACGCGTATTCTGAAAACTCGGGTAAACAGAATGTAGGTAAGATGTTACCTGCAGCAGGTGCCGCAGCGGTTGGGACCGCGACTGCGCCTGTTACCGCGCCGGAAGCCGCTCCACCAGTGAGCAGCACCGTCAGCAACAGCGCTCCGGTCAGTACCTGGAGATGGCCGACTGACGGTAAGGTTATTGATAACTTTTCCTCATCAGAAGGTGGGAATAAGGGTGTCGATATCGCCGGTTCCCGTGGGCAGCCTATCTTCGCTACCGCCGATGGTCGTGTAGTGTATGCAGGCAACGCTTTACGGGGCTACGGTAATCTAATCATCATCAAACATAATGATGATTACCTGAGCGCCTACGCTCATAACGACACAATGCTGGTCCGGGAACAACAAGAAGTGAAGGCGGGTCAAAAAATAGCCACCATGGGTAGCACCGGTACCAGTTCAGTACGTTTGCATTTTGAAATTCGTTACAAGGGGAAATCCGTAAACCCGCTGCGTTATCTTCCGCAGCGATAGATTGGGCAGAATACGCTGAGATTCTGCTCGCGGTATCACGGGTAGGAGCAGCATATGAGCCAAAATACGCTGAAAGTTAACGAGTTACATGATGATGCGGATTTCGACGAGAATGGAGCTGAGGCCGAGTCGTTTGATGAAAAAGCGCTGGTAGAAGAAGAGACCAGCGAGAACGATTTAGCGGAAGAAGAGCTGTTGTCTCAAGGCGTTACGCAACGCGTATTGGATGCGACGCAGCTCTATCTGGGTGAGATCGGTTATTCACCTCTGCTGACCGCAGAGGAAGAAGTCTATTTTGCGCGGCGTGCTCTGCGCGGTGACGTGCCGTCCCGCCGCCGCATGATTGAAAGCAACCTGCGGCTGGTGGTGAAAATCGCCCGCCGCTACAGCAACCGCGGTCTGGCGCTGCTGGATTTGATCGAAGAGGGTAACCTCGGTCTGATTCGGGCAGTGGAAAAATTCGACCCGGAACGCGGTTTTCGCTTCTCCACTTACGCAACCTGGTGGATCCGTCAGACGATTGAACGGGCGATCATGAACCAAACCCGTACCATTCGTTTGCCTATCCATATCGTCAAAGAACTGAATGTCTATCTGCGCACCGCGCGCGAGCTTTCCCACAAGCTGGATCATGAACCGAGCGCTGAAGAAATTGCCGAGCAACTCGACAAGCCGGTGGATGACGTCAGCCGCATGCTGCGCCTGAATGAGCGCATCACCTCGGTGGATACGCCGCTGGGCGGGGATTCTGAGAAAGCGCTGCTGGACATTCTGGCCGACGAAAAGGACAACGGGCCTGAAGACACCACGCAAGACGACGATATGAAGCAAAGCATCGTCAAATGGCTGTTCGAACTGAACGCCAAACAGCGTGAAGTGTTGGCGCGTCGTTTCGGCCTACTGGGCTATGAAGCGGCGACGCTGGAAGACGTAGGCCGGGAGATTGGCCTGACGCGCGAGCGCGTCCGTCAGATTCAGGTTGAAGGTCTGCGCCGTCTGCGTGAGATTCTGCAGATGCAGGGCCTGAGCATTGAGGCGCTGTTCCGCGAATAACGCCGGTTGTTGAACCGCATCAAATAAAAACGGTGAGCATGATGCTCACCGTTTTTTTATGCCCGCGTTTGGCGCCAGGTTACACCATATTTTTCAGCCGGTAGATCCATTCCAGCGCCTGGCGTGGCGACAGGGAATCCGGATCAAGCCCCTCCAGGGCTTCTACCGCCGGCGAGGTTTCTTCCTGCAGCAGCGTCATCTGGGTAGCATCGACGCTGCCCGAGGCGGTGTGGCTGGAGATTGACTCCAGCTCGCGCAGCTTCTGACGGGCGCGCTTGATGACGTCGCGCGGCACGCCGGCCAGCGCGGCGACCGCCAGGCCATAGCTTTTGCTGGCGGCACCGTCCTGTACGCTGTGCATGAAGGCGATGGTATCACCATGTTCGAGCGCGTCCAGATGCACGTTGACCACGCCTTCCATTTTCTCCGGCAAGGTCGTCAGCTCGAAGTAGTGGGTGGCGAACAGCGTCATCGCCTTGATGCGGTTGGCCAGGTTTTCGGCGCAGGCCCAAGCCAGCGACAGGCCGTCGTAGGTGGAGGTGCCGCGGCCGATTTCATCCATCAACACCAGGCTGTGCTCGGTGGCGTTGTGCAGGATGTTGGCGGTTTCGGTCATTTCCACCATGAAGGTGGAGCGGCCGGAAGCCAGATCGTCCGCCGCGCCGACGCGGGTGAAGATGCGATCCACCGGGCCGATGGTGGCCTTGGTGGCCGGCACGTAGCTGCCGATGTGCGCCATCAGCACGATCAGCGCCGTTTGCCGCATATAGGTACTTTTACCCCCCATGTTCGGGCCGGTGATGATCAGCATGCGGCGCTGTGGCGACAGGGTGAGCGGGTTGGAGATAAACGGCTCGCTCAGCACCTGCTCAACCACCGGGTGGCGGCCTTCGGTAATGCGGATCCCCGGCTGCTCGCTCATGGTCGGGCAAGCGTAGTTTAGGGTATCGGCGCGCTCGGCCAGGTTGGCCAGCACGTCCAGCTCGGCCAGTGCGGCGGCGCTTTGCTGCAGCTCCGCCAGGTGCGGCAGCAGCAGATCAAACAGCTCGTCGTACAGGCTTTTCTCGATCGCCAGCGCCTTGCCCTTGGAGGTGAGCACTTTGTCTTCGTACTCTTTCAATTCCGGGATGATATAGCGCTCGGCGTTTTTCAGCGTCTGACGGCGAACATAGTGGATCGGCACCAGGTGGCTTTGGCCACGGCTGACCTGAATGTAGTAGCCGTGTACGCCGTTAAAACCGACCTTGAGCGTATCCAGCCCCAGTTTTTCACGCTCGCGGATCTCCAGCCGATCGAGATAATCGCTGGCGCCATCGGCCAGTGCGCGCCACTCGTCCAGTTCGCTGTTGTAACCGGGGGCGATCACGCCGCCGTCGCGTACCAGCACCGGCGGCGACTCAATGACCGCGCGTTCCAGCAGCTCACGCAGATCGTCGAACTGGCCCACCTGCGACAACAGTTGCTGCACGTGTGGGGTATCCACATCTTGCAGCAGCGCGCGGATGTCCGGCAGTTGCTGGAAAGCATGGCGCATGCGCGCCAGATCGCGCGGCCGGGCGGTGCGCAGCGCCAAACGCGCCAAAATTCGCTCCTGATCGCCCACCTGACGCAGCGAAGGCTGCAGATCGGTGAACAGGTCCTGCAATGCGCCGATCGCCTGTTGGCGGGCGGTGAGAACCTTGATATCGCGGGTCGGCATGTGCAGCCAGCGTTTCAGCATACGGCTGCCCATCGGCGTGACCGTGCGATCGAGGATCGCCGCCAGCGTGTTGTCGCTGCCGCCGGACAGGCTCTGCGTCAGCTCCAGATTGCGGCGGGTCGCGGCGTCCATGATGATACCGTCCTGCTGGCGCTCCATGGTGATGCCGCGAATGTGCGGCAGCGAAGTGCGCTGGGTATCTTTGACGTACTGCAGCAGGCAGCCGGCGGCGCGCAGTGCCTGGTGCGCCTGTTCGACGCCGAAACCGGTCAAGTCGCGGGTACCGAATTGCAGGTTGAGCTGCTGACGCGCGGTCTCAAGCTCGAATTCCCACAGCGGGCGGCGGCGCAGGCCGTGGCGCTGTTCGATCAGCGCCATTTGTTCGAAGGTTTCCGGGTAGAGCAGCTCGGCCGGATTGGTGCGCTGCAGCTCGGCGGCCATGGTTTCCAGATCCTGCGGCTCGGCGACGCGGAAGCGGCCGGAGCTGACGTCCAGGGTGGCGTAGCCGAAGCCGCGCGCGTCCTGCCAGATTGCCGCCAGCAGGTTATCTTGGCGCTCTTGCAGCAGCGCTTCGTCGGTGATGGTGCCGGGAGTGACGATACGCACCACTTTGCGTTCGACCGGCCCTTTGCTGGTGGCCGGATCGCCGATCTGCTCGCAGAGGGCGACGGACTCGCCGAGCTGCACCAGCTTGGCCAGGTAGTTCTCCACTGCGTGGTGCGGCACGCCGGCCATCGGGATCGGTTCACCCGCCGAGGCGCCGCGTTTGGTCAGCGAGATATCCAGCAGTTGGGAAGCGCGCTTGGCGTCGTCGTAAAACAGCTCGTAGAAGTCGCCCATGCGGTAGAACAGCAGGATTTCAGGATGCTGGGCCTTGAGGCGCAGGTACTGCTGCATCATCGGCGTATGCGAATCGAGTTTATCGGTGCTATTCATGCGATTATTTTTCCAATCCATTGAATGTAAAGGGAACTGTGATTTTCATTGTCGTCATTCGCTATCACATTGTTTCAGCAGGCGCCGCCCCATTCAGCGCTTGGCGGGCGGCGCAAATCAAATCATCAAAACGCCAGACGGCGCGCTCAAACCTGAGGTTTGCACAGACGCTTATACTAGCCCAGCGGGCAATCGGCTGTCACAGGTAAAAATGGGAAGCGCTGCGCAAGGCGAGGTTGCAACGAAGCGAGATTGTCGTTTGCCTGCGGGCAACAACGCAAGTCGCCGCCCGCAGTGAGGCGGCGAATTTATTGTGCGGCGGTGAGAGGCAGGGGCAGTTGATAAAGGCGGAAGCTGTCGGGCACTTCGGTTTCATGGCCGGGCAGCAGGCGGTGGCGGATGCGCGATTCGCTGACGAAGGCACAGCCTTGTGGTGTGATAGTCAGATTGACCGGTGATTCCATGCCTTCGCGCAAGACCTCAATCCGGTGCGAGCCTGCCGCCTTGGGGGACGGGATCCGCAGGATCCGCCCTTGGCCGCTCTGGATCCCGTTCTCCAGCACGATCAGCGCGCCGTCCGGTGCCAATCCCATTCCGTCCGGGTTTTCAATCAGGCGCGGCAGCTGCATTTCCGTCAGCTGCGGCTTTGGATCGTTATAGCTGAGGGTATAGAGCTTACCGGTGCCGAAATTGGCGACAGCCATCTGCCGGTTGTCGAGCAGTACGATACCGGCGGCGCCCAGCCCGCTGGGGGCCGCTAACCGCGCATCCTGATACAACGTACTGAATGCCGCTTCGCCCGGCCGCAGGCGCAGGATGCCGCCGCCGCGGGTTTCCGTCACGTACACTGTACCGTCTGCACCGAGCACGATATCGTTGCCCATTTCCCCCGTCGGCAGTGCCAGGCTGCGGTTGAGGGTGCCATCCGCGACGTTCAGCGCATAAATGCGGTTGGCGCGCGTTTTGCCGCCGGAGAGGAAGTCCGGCGAGTTTCCCCACAGCAACCCGCGCCGTTCGTCCAGCCGCAGCGCGTTTGAGGCGAACACCGTGTCAGCGCCGGGGAAGAAGGTTTCCCACGCCTGACCCGGCCGTTTGCGCAGCACGTTGCCGCTGGTGATCAGCCCGACATACAGCGTGCCGTCCGCCGCACGGGCGATGCCGTTGGGGTAAAGCGCGCCGGGCGGCAGCGTCATGCTGCTTTCTGTGCAGTCTGCGCTGATGGCGGCCTGCGCCGGCGCGTTAAGGGTGAGTGCGGTAGCGAGGGTGAACAACGCCGCTCGCGCGGTAACAGCGTATGACATGTTTCTCTCCGGGAATGAGGTAAAAGGGGCTACCAGCGCTCGGGGCGGGCAGCGTGTGCCATTGGCGCCTCCAGCGCGGCCACGTCTTCTGACGATAGCCTGAGGTCGAGCGCCGCCAGCGCATCCTGCAGATGGTGTGGCTTGGACATGCCCACCAGCGGCGACGCCACGCCGGGTTTGGCCAACAGCCAGGCCAGCGCAATCTGCGCCGGTGGAACGCCGCGCGCGGCCGCTACCTCCGCTACCGCGGCGACGGTGCGTTCTACCTCGTTTCTGCCGCCGTACCAACGGGGCGTCTGTTCGTCGGTGGCGGCGCGCAGCGTGCTGCCACTGCCGGAGCCGGCCAGCATGCCGCGGGCCAGCGGCGACCAGGGCGTCAGGCCAAGACCTTCTTCCAGGCACAGCGGGATCAATTCTTCTTCGTCTTCACGCGTCACCAGGTTGTATTGGCTTTGCAACGAAATAAACGGCGCCAGGCGGTGCTGACGTTGAAAGGCCAGCATTTTCATCAGGCGCCAGGCGTGCAGTGAAGACGCGCCGAGATAACGGATCTTGCCCGCCCGCACCAGGCCGTCGAGGGTGTCGGCAGTTTCTTCGATCGGCGTTTCGGTGTCGAAGCGGTGCAGCACGAACAGATCGAGGTAATCCGTTCCCAACCGCTGCAAGGAGGCGTCGACGCTGTGCAGCAGGTGTTTGCGCGACAGCCCGCGGCTGTTCGGTTGCGCATCCATCGGAAAGTAGGCTTTGGTGGCGATCACCACGTCTTCACGGCGGGCGAACGCTTTCAGCGCACGGCCGAGAATGCGCTCGCTTTCTCCGCCGGAGTAAATGTTGGCGGTATCGAAAAAATTGATGCCCGCCTCCAGCGCCTCGCGGATAAAGGGGCGCGCTTCATCCTCTTTCAGTACCCAGGGCCGCCAGGCCGGATCGCCGTAGGTCATGCAGCCCAGGCAGAGGCGAGATACCTGCAGGCCGCTGCCGCCAAGCCGAACGTAGTTCATGGTGTCGTCTCCTCAGCGCATGCCGGCGATGGTGTAGCCGCCGTCCACCAGCAGGCTTTGGCCGGTGATGAAACGGGCTTCGTCCGTCGCCAGCCACAAAGCCACATCGCCGATGTCTTCCGATTCGCCCAGGCGGCCGGCGGGCGTGTGGGCGATAAAGGGCGCGAACGCCGCGCTGTCGGCCACGCTGCCGCGCGCCATCGGCGTGTCGATGATGCCGGGGTTGATGTTGTTGACGCGGATGCCCTGGCCGCTGTATTCGAGCGCCACCGCGCGGATCATCGCATCGAGCGCGCCTTTGCTGGCGGAGTAGCTGGACGAACCGGCCAGCGCGCCGTGGGTCAGCCAGGAGGACGTGTTAACGATCACGCCGCCCGAGTGCTGAGCCAGGAAGGTTTCAATCTCGTATTTCATCGCCAGCCAGACGCCTCGGAGGTTAATGGCGATCACGCGGTCAAAATCCTCGCTGCTCTGTTCGGTGATGGGGGCGAAGTTGCCGATGATGCCGGCGTTGTTGAAGGCGACGTCGAGCCGGCCGTAGTGGGCCGTCACCGTGGCGAGCAGCTGACGGATATCGTCTTCCTGGGAGACGTCGGCCACGATGGGCAGGGCGTCGCCGCCTGCGAGCGCGATGTCGCGCGCCGTGGCTTCTATTTCCGCCGCGCGCCGGCCGGCCAGCGCGACTTTGGCGCCTTCGCGGGCATAGGCCAACGCGGCTGCGCGGCCGATACCGGTGCCGCCGCCGCTCACCAGCACGACTTTGTCAGCCAGACGGCGCGGCGTTTCATGAGTTGGAGCTGTAGCATTAATCATCGCATCGATACCTGGTAATGGGGTCGATCGCAATGCTATGTTGTTAGATGACGAATAACTATCCGCTAAAAATTCATCTCACTATTAGATAATTTATATTAATAGCATGAAGAAACCCGAATTGTCCGGCCTGGCGGCCTTCGTGGCTATCGCCAGTGAACGCAGCTTCCGCCGCGCCGCTGCCCGATTGGGCGTGACGCCGCCGACGCTGACCCACACCCTGCGTGAACTGGAAGCGCAGGTGGGCATTCGCCTGCTGAACCGTACCACCCGCAATGTCTCGCCGACGGAGGCCGGTGAGCATCTGCTGGCACAGCTGGTGCCGGCTTTTACCGACATCGACGCCGCGCTGGAGAGTCTGAATGCGTTTCGAGAAGGGCCACGCGGCCTGGTGCGCATCAACGCGCCGCGTTCGGCGATCGATCTCGCCATCGTGCCGCATCTGGGGCGGTTGGCAAGTGAGTATCCCGGCATTACGCTGGAGGTGGTAGCGAACGAAGGGTTCACCAATATCGTCGAGCAAGGCTTTGATGCCGGTATTCGGCTCGGCGAGGATCTGCACAACGATATGCGTGCGGTGCGCCTGACGCCGGATCTGCGTTTTGCCATCGTCGCCACGCCGGACTATTTTCAACGGCACGGCGAACCGACGCACCCGCAGGATTTACTGCAGCACCGCTGCATCGGTTGGCGCAAGGCCTCTTCGGGCGAGCGCTACAAATGGACTTTTCAGCAGGGCGAGCAGCGGTTTTCCGTGGCGGTCAACAGCCCGCTTATCGTGGATGACGCCAGGCTGTTGCTGCAAGCGGCGTTGGCACACGTCGGCATCGCTTTCGCCATCGAGCAGGAGGTGGAAGAACACTTGGCGAGCGGGCGGCTGCGGCGAGTGTTGGCCGACTGGTGCGCGCCGTTTCCCGGTTTTTACCTCTATTACCCCAACCGCAGGAACCATTCCGTGGCGCTGGCCACAGTGATCGAGTTGCTCCGTCTGCCCACCTAATCCTCTTCGCCTGCCATCGCGTTCGGAGAGCAGCAGGCGAATCAAGCTTGAACTATTTTAATTCCCCCTTCGCTTGTTCGGGCGCAAATAAACCCTTAAATTCTCAGCGAGTTTGTAACTGGCTGTTTATAATTGTTATTTGTGTATTTATTGCGAATATTCCGAGTTTTTATCGGTTATTTGAGAGCCCGGTCACACTATTTTTTTATGTGAAATGTGAAGGGGGTCAAGCCGGTAGGTCAAGGAGAGACGGTTATTATCCCCGCTGGCTTACCGATCCGTTTTTCATGCTCCGTATACTGTCTGCAACCAGGGCAACGTGACGGAAATTTTCATAAGGAATGTGCGTGAAGCAATCGTGATTGCATCTGGCATACAAATAACACGGGGTTTTTTTGATTATCTGAGGTGCTTGGTATGGAAAAGAAAAAAATCTATCTGTTTTGTTCTGCCGGTATGTCCACTTCCCTGTTGGTATCAAAAATGAAGGCGCAGGCCGAGAAATACGAAGTACCGGTGATCATCGCCGCCTACCCGGAGGCGCTGGCCGCGGAGAAAGGCGTTGAAGCGGATCTGATCCTGCTGGGGCCGCAGATCGCCTACACCTTGCCGGAGGTGCAAAAACAGCTGCCCAACAAACCCGTTGAAGTCATCGATCCGCTGCTGTACGGCAAGGTCGATGGGCTGGGGGTGCTGAAGGCCGCGGTGGCCGCCATCAAGAAAGCCAACCAATAACAGGAGGCCGCCGTGAATACCCTCATTGCCTCGCTCGAGAAGGTTATCCTGCCTTTCGCCGTAAAAATCGGTAAGCAGCCCCACGTCAACGCCATCAAAAACGGCTTTATCCGCCTGATGCCGCTGACCTTGACCGGGGCGATGTTTGTGTTGATCAACAACGTGTTCCTGAGCTTCGGCGAAGGATCGTTCTTCTATTCGCTGGGCGTGCGCCTGGATGCCTCCACCATCGAGACGCTGAACGGCCTGAAGAGCATCGGCGGCAGCGTTTACAACGGCACGCTCGGGATCATGTCCCTGATGACGCCGTTCTTTATCAGCATGGCGTTAGCCGAAGAGCGTAAGGTCGATCCGCTGGCTTCGGCGCTGCTGGCGGTGGCGGCCTTTATGACCGTCACGCCGTTCAACGTTGGCGAAGCCTATGCGGTGGGCGCCAATTGGCTGGGCGGCGCCAACATCATTTCCGGTATGGTGATCGGGCTGGTGGTGGCCGAGATGTTTGCTTTCATCGTGCGGCGCAACTGGGTGATTAGCCTGCCGGACAGCGTGCCGGCTTCGGTGTCGCGCTCCTTCTCGGCGCTGATCCCCGGTTTCATCATCCTCTCCATCATGGGGCTGGTGGCGTTCGCGCTGGCGCACTGGGGCACCAACTTCCACCAGATCATCATGGACGGCATCTCGGCGCCGCTGGCCAAGATGGGCAGCGTGGTGGGCTGGGTGTACGTGCTGTTCTCCTCGCTGCTGTGGTTCTTTGGGGTGCACGGCTCCATGGCGCTGGCGGCGCTGGACAGCGGCATCATGACGCCGTTCGCGCTGGAAAACGTGGAGCTGTATAACAAATACGGTTCGGTCGAAGCGGCGGTGGCCGCCGGCAAAGAGTTCCACATGTGGGCGAAACCGTTCGTCGACTCCTACATCTACCTTGGAGGAACCGGCTCGACGCTGGGCCTGATCATCGCCATCTTCATCGCCTCGCGCCGCGAAGATTACCGCCAGGTCGCCAAGCTGGCGACGCCGTCCGGCATTTTCCAGATCAACGAACCGATTCTGTTCGGCCTGCCGGTGATCATGAACCCGGTGATGTTCATTCCGTTCATCCTGGTGCAGCCGGTGCTGACCATCATCACCTCGCTGGCTTATTACTCCGGGCTGATCCCGCCTATCACCAACATTGCGCCCTGGACCATGCCGGTCGGCCTGGGGGCGTTCTTCAACACCAACGGCAGCATCATGGCCATGTTGCTGAGCCTGTTCAACCTGGCGGTCGCCACCGTGATTTATCTGCCGTTTGTGGCGATCTCCAACAAGGCGCAGAGCCAGATCGACGCGGCGACGGAAAGCGAAGAAGACATCGCCAAGGCGCTGAAATTCTAACTGTGGAACGGGGCGGCGCGGCCGCCCCGCGAGGGACGCGAGTATGGAATATCAATTTGCCGACGGGTTCTGGTGGGGCAGCGCCACCTCCGCGCCGCAGTCTGAAGGGGCGGCCGCGCGGGACGGCAAGAGCCGCAATATCTTCGACTATTGGTACGAGATCGCGCCCGAGCGCTTTCACGATCGGGTGGGGCCGGCTGAGGCCTCGACCTTTTACGACCATTTCCGCACCGATATCGGGCTGCTCAAAACGCTGGGCCACAATACCTTTAGAACCTCGATCTCGTGGTCGCGGCTGATCCCGGACGGCGACGGCGAGGTTAACCCGCAGGCGGTGGCGTTCTATAACGCGATGATCGACGAGCTGCTGGCGCAGGGCATCACCCCGTTTATCAATCTCTACCACTTCGATATGCCGCTGCGCATGCAGCAGCGCGGTGGCTGGGAAAGCCGGGCGGTGGTCGAAGCCTACGCGCGTTACGCCGATATCTGCTTCGATCTATTTGGCGATCGGGTCACCCACTGGTTCACCTTCAACGAGCCGATCGTGCCGGTAGAGGCAGGTTACCTGAATGACCTGCACTACCCTTGCGTGGTGGACTTCAAACGGGCGGTCACCGTGGCGTATCACAGCGTACTGGCGCACGCCATGGCGGTGCAGCGTTTCAGAGCACGTGAGCTGCCGGGGAGCATCGGCATCATTCTGAATCTGAGCCCGACCTACCCGCGTTCCGACGCGCCGGAGGATCGGCAGGCTGCGCACGACGCCGATCTGCTGCTCAACCGCAGTTTCCTCGATCCGGTCGCCAAAGGGCGTTATCCGGCGGCGTTGCTGCAGCTGCTGGAACGGCATGGGCTGATGCCCTGCTGCGAGCCGCAGGATGCGCGGCTGATCGAAGGCGGCGTGGTGGATATCCTCGGCGTCAACTACTACCAGCCGCGCAGGGTGCAGGCGAAAGAGGGGCGTCGTGCCGAGGGGCCGATCGCATCGCCGGAGGATTTGTTCAGTTACTATGCGATGCCGGGACGCAAAATCAATCCGCACCGCGGCTGGGAGATCTATGAGAAGGGGCTGTACGACATCCTGATGGACCTGAAAGAGAACTACGGCAATCTGCCTTGTTATATTTCGGAAAACGGCATGGGCGTCGAGGGAGAAGAAGCGTTTATCGGCGCCGATGGGCGGGTGGAGGACGATTACCGCATCGACTTTATTCGCGAGCACCTGAAGTGGCTGCACCGCGCGCTGGCAGAAGGCTCGCAGTGCAAAGGCTATCATCTGTGGACCTTTATCGACTGCTGGTCCTGGCTGAACGCCTACAAGAATCGTTATGGGCTGGTGCGATTGGATCGGGCGGATCAGCGCCGCACCATCAAGAAAAGCGGCTACTGGTTTGCCGAGGCGGCCAGACGCAACGGATTTGACTAACGGGAGGCCGACGCCGTGTCTGACAACCGAATTTCGCTGAGTGCCAACGATGTGAAGCTGATTCGCGAGCAGGATTTCTTTAACTGCAAAGATTTTCACCTGTTTATCTACAACAAGGTGGAAAGCGCCACCGGCCTGCATCAGCACGACTATTACGAGTTCACCATCGTGCTGAGCGGCAAATGCTATCAGGAGATCAACGGTAAGCGGGTGCTGCTGGAACGCGGTGATTTCGTCTTTATCCCTATCGGCTCCTATCACCAGAGCTTTTACGAGTTCGGCGCGACAAAAATCTTCAACGTGGCGGTCAGCAAAGCGTTTTTTGAAGAGCACTATTTGCAGCAGCTGCCGCGCTGCTTTGTTGCCTCGCAGGCCTACAGCCTGAGAAGCGAGTTTCTGGCCTATATCGAATCGGTGGTGAGTTCGCCGCAGTTTCGTGAGGATGATTTCGCCGAGTTTCTCGAAACGCTGACCTTCTATGTGATCAGCCGCATTCGTCATTATAAAGAAGAAAATGACGGCGGCGATGATATCCCGCAGTGGCTGAAGAACACCCTGGCCGGCATGCATGACAAGGCGATGTTCGGCGAGAGGGCGTTGGCGAACATGGTGGCGCTGTCGGGGAAGACTCAGGAGTATCTGACCCGGGCGATGCGGCGTTACTACCATAAGACGCCGATGCAGGTGATCAATGAGATCCGCATCAATTTCGCCAAGACGCAGCTGGAGGTCACCAACTCTTCGGTGTCCGATATCGCCTTCGATTCCGGCTATGGCGATGTCAGTCTGTTCATCAAAAACTTCAAGCGGCTCACCGAGGTGACCCCAGGCAACTACCGAAAAAAGTGCTACGGCCCTCTTTAGGGCCGCTCCCGATCAGTCTCAATGCCGATATGCCGATGAGCTTCAGGCCGCCGGCCGGTTAGTCATTCGATTTTTACCTTAGCGAAAGGGAATGCCGCGTCGGTCGGTCGGACTTCCCTTGCCAAAAATCCATCTCGCGGGAGCCACTATGGAAAAACTACTGATCGTGAATGCCGATGACTTCGGCCTAAGCAAGGGGCAAAACTACGGTGTTATCGAGGCGTATCAATATGGCGTCGTCTCCTCCACCACGGCGATGGTGAACGGCGGCGGCGCACAGCACGCGGCGGCGCTCAGCCGGCAACATCCGGGGCTGCCGATCGGGCTGCATTTCGTTTTGACCTATGGCAGGCCGCTGGGCGCCATGCCTTCGCTGGTCAACGAGCATGGCGAATTGGGCAAATGGCTGTGGCGCCGCGCCGAGGCCGGTGAGCTGCAGCTGGACGAGATTCAGGAGGAGCTGCAGCGCCAGTTCACGCGGTTTGTGACGCTGTTCGGCAGGCCACCGACGCACATCGACAGCCACCACCATGTGCATATGCAGCCGCAGATTTACCCGCTGGTGGAGGCGTTTGCGCAGGCGCAGGGGCTGCCGCTGCGCCTCGATCGCGAAGAGGCGAAACGGCGCGATATTGCGTTGCAGACGCCCTGCAGCACCGACGCGTTTGATGCGGGATTCTACGGCGAAACGATTTCCGAAGCCTTATTCCTGCAGAGGTTGGCGCGCGCCGACGAGCAGGGCGCCGAGTCATTGGAAATGATGTGCCACCCGGCGTTCCTCGACGCGACGATCCTGCAGAGCAAATACTGCCACCCGCGCCTTGTCGAGCTGGATGTGTTGACCGCGCCGACGCTGAAAGCGGCGATCGCCGAACGCGGTTTTATGCTGGGCTCCTTCCAGGATCTGTAGCGCCGCCGTTCACAGCATGGCGTGCGCCTTTTTCAGGCCGGTGTCCTCTTGCGGATCGGCCCCCTGAGGCAGGGGCTCCGCCTCCTGTTCTTCAGACTGCGGCTCGTCGACATCGGGCGCCGCTTCCGGCGGCGGCATGGTGTCGTGAATGATCTGCTCATCGAAGGTCGGATTGAGCGCCGGCGACAGCGGTGAACTGGCGAGGCTGTCCGGCAGCGCAATGTGTGGCACCGGCGCATCTTGCGCCAGCTGCGGTTCCTCCGCTTTCGCCGTACGGCCGAGGGCCGCCAGCAGTACGCCGCACAGAGCGAAGAAAGCGTACAGGATATTGCCGCCAAGCGGCTCGATCAGTGCGCCGACCGCCAACGGCCCTATGCTGGCGCCGACGCCGAACGCCATCAGCAGACAGGCAGCCAGCGAGACGCGGCGCTCCGGCTCGATCAGATCGTTGGCCAATGCCACCACCAGCGGATAGAGCGTAAACTGCAACATGCTGACGACAAAGCCCACCGCCAGCAGCAACGGAAAATCGATGTGCGGCAGCAGCGCCAGCGGCAGCGCCGCCACGATCAGCAGAATGGCGTTGAAGCGCATCAGCAACGGGCGGTTATAGCGATCCGACAGCCAACTGAGCGGGAACTGCGCCACCAGCCCGGCGAAGATGGCCAGCGCCATGAACAGGCCGGTTTGCTGAGTGGTTAAGGATTGCAGGCTGGCGTAGACCGGCGCCAGGCCGTAAAACGAGCCCACCACCATGCCGATCACCAACGTGGTGGCCAGCACCTTGGGAATGGCGCCGACAAAGTAACGCAGCTCCATCGGGGCCGGCGACATGTGGCGTGCATTGGTGCGGGTGGTGAGAGCGATCGGCACCAGACAGAGCGCGAAACACAGTGCGATCACCAGCAGCGTGGTGATGCCCAGATTGCTTTGCAGCATCAACACGATCTGGCCCAGCGACATGCCGAGATAGGTCGCCGCCATATAGAAGCCGAACACCATGCCGCGCTGGTTGGATTCCGCCTGGTCGTTCAGCCAGCTTTCCAGCACCATATACTGGCACATCATGCACAGCCCGATCACCAGACGCAGCGCGACCCAGGCGGGAATGAACTCCGTCAGGCCGTGCCCCAGCACCGCAGCGGTGATGATGCCGGCGCAGGCCACGTAGGCGCGGATATGCCCGACGCGGGCGATGAGAAAGTGGCCGACCTTGCCGCCGATCACCAACCCGATGTAGTTGGCGGCGATGATGGCGCCGATCAGCGCGCTGCTGACGTGGATGGAGGTCAGCCGCAGCGAGACGTAGGTGGTGAGCAGGCCCGAGCCCAACAGCAGCAACAGGGTGGTGGTGTACAACGGCAAGAATACGCCCAACGTTTTTTTCACGCTATCATCCTAATCTCTTCTGGTGCGCCCTGAGGCCGCCGCCGCCGCGTGCCGCCTCCGTGATGTTCCTTGTGCTGGTGCGCCGCCGCTCAATGGGGCGCTTCTTTTGATACTAGCAGCTTGGCCGGGCGCTTAAAACCGCACCTCCTGCGAGGCGCTGCGCATTTCTGCGCGCCAGCCGCCGCGTCGCCTTGATAAATGCTACTATCGGGCGCATATACCTGAATTCGCGAGGGAGGGGTTATGAGTGAAAACCAACTGCGCCGGCTCAGCGTGCTGGCGGGGGAAAAACTGAAGGCTCAGGGCCGCTGGATCACCTGCGCGGAATCCTGCACCGGCGGCGGCATCGCCAAGGCCATTACCGATATCGCTGGCAGCTCCGCCTATTTCGATCGCGGTTTCATCACCTACAGCAATGCGGCGAAGCATGACCTGTTGGGAGTGAGCGAAGCCACGTTGGCGGCGCACGGCGCGGTCAGCGAAGAGGTAGTGCGCGAGATGGCGATAGGGGCGCTGCGGGCGGCGCAGGCCGATCTGGCGCTGTCGGTAAGCGGCATCGCCGGCCCGGACGGCGGCAGCGCGGAAAAGCCGGTCGGTACCGTGTGGTTCGGCTTCGCCGGCAGCGATGGCCGGGGGCTGTCGCGCAAGATGCAATTCGAGGGCGACCGCGACGCGGTGCGGCTGCAGGCGACGATTTTCGCGCTGCAAACCGCCATCGACGAATTTTTGTAAATTAGGCTTGATACTGTATGACCATACAGTATAATTAGTGACATTTCCTGCACAACATACATTCAGTGGCAGTGTGGGGTAACACCGGCATTGCGAAACGAAGGAGCAAAAATGGCTATTGATGAGAACAAGCAAAAGGCGTTAGCTGCGGCACTGGGCCAGATTGAGAAACAGTTCGGCAAAGGCTCCATCATGCGCCTGGGTGAAGACCGCTCCATGGACGTGGAAACGATCTCCACCGGCTCACTGTCACTCGATATCGCTCTGGGCGCCGGCGGCCTGCCGATGGGCCGCATCGTCGAAATTTACGGCCCGGAATCATCCGGTAAAACCACCCTGACGCTGCAGGTGATCGCCGCTGCGCAGCGCGAAGGCAAAACCTGTGCGTTCATCGACGCCGAGCACGCGCTGGATCCTATTTATGCGAAAAAGCTGGGCGTCGATATCGACAACCTGCTGTGCTCCCAGCCGGACACCGGCGAGCAGGCGCTGGAAATCTGTGATGCGCTGACCCGCTCCGGCGCGGTTGACGTCATTATCGTCGACTCCGTGGCGGCACTGACGCCGAAGGCGGAAATCGAAGGTGAAATCGGCGATTCGCACATGGGTCTGGCGGCACGCATGATGAGCCAGGCGATGCGTAAGCTGGCCGGCAACCTGAAAAACGCCAATACCCTGCTGATCTTCATCAACCAGATCCGTATGAAAATTGGCGTGATGTTCGGCAACCCGGAAACGACGACCGGCGGTAACGCCCTGAAGTTCTACGCTTCGGTGCGTCTGGATATCCGCCGCATCGGCGCCATCAAAGAGGGCGACGAAGTGGTGGGCAGCGAAACCCGTGTGAAAGTGGTGAAGAACAAAATCGCTGCGCCGTTCAAGCAGGCTGAGTTCCAAATCATGTACGGCGAAGGCATCAACAGCCGTGGCGAACTGGTCGATCTGGGTGTGAAACACAAGATGATCGAAAAAGCCGGCGCCTGGTACAGCTATAACGGCGAGAAGATCGGCCAGGGTAAGGCGAATGCCTGTAACTTCCTGAAAGAAAGCCCGGCTATCGCCGCCGAGCTGGATAAGAAGCTGCGTGACCTGCTGCTGCACAGCGGCGGTGAACTGGTGGCCGCTTCCGGTGACGACTTCGAAGACGATGAAGCGGAAACCAGCGAGCAGTTCTAATCGCTGAAGATGTGCGCCGCCGTTCGTGTGGCGCATATCCCATAAATTCAGGCTTGAATGATGAATGACTTGCTAAGCCGCGCCATGCGCCTGCTGTCGCAACGCGATCATAGTGAAGCTGAACTGCGCCGCAAACTTGCGGCGCAGCCGTTTGTGGCGAAGGCCCGTTTTGGCGGCAAGAGGCCACATGCGCCGTCATTACCGCCGGTGGCTGAAGAGCCGGTGGATCCTGCGCTGATCGAGCAGGTTATTGCCTACTGTTACCAGCATAACTGGCTAGACGATAAGCGTTTCGCTCACAGCTACATCGGCAGCCGCAGCCGCAAAGGTTACGGCGCGCAGCGCATCCGCAGCGAACTGATGCAAAAGGGCGTCGTCAAAGCGCTGGTGCAGGACGCGCTGGCGGAATGCGATATCGATTGGTGCGAACAGGCAAAACAGGTGGCGCAGCGAAAATTTGGCGATGCGTTGCCAACCGACTGGAAAGAGAAAGCCAAAGTGCAGCGTTATCTGCTCTATCGCGGCTTCTTCCAGGAAGAAATTCAGTCAATTTACCGTGATTTTGCGCAATGAGCGCACACGGGGTTTTACTTCCCTCTGAAGAAAATTTATCTTATCCCCACTTTTTGTTCGTGAGCTGGTTGTCATCGTCGGGGTGACGCGTCACCGGCTCACGTGTCGTTATTCTAGCCTTTCCAGGAAAATTATGAGCAAGAGCACCGCTGAGATCCGTCAAGCGTTTCTCGATTTCTTTCATAGTAAGGGTCATCAGGTTGTAGCGAGCAGCTCCCTGGTGCCTAACAATGATCCGACATTGCTGTTTACCAATGCCGGCATGAACCAATTTAAGGATGTTTTCCTGGGGCTCGACAAACGCGCCTATTCCCGCGCCACCACCTCACAGCGCTGTGTGCGCGCAGGCGGCAAGCATAACGACCTGGAAAACGTCGGTTATACCGCACGCCACCATACCTTCTTTGAAATGCTGGGCAACTTCAGCTTCGGCGATTACTTCAAGCACGACGCGATCAGCTACGCGTGGGAACTGCTGACCGGTGAAAACTGGTTCAACCTGCCGAAAGAGAGACTGTGGGTCACCGTGTATGAAACCGATGACGAAGCGTTCGACATCTGGCAGAAGCAAATTGGTGTACCGGCCGAGCGCATTATCCGTATCGGCGACAACAAGGGCGCGCCTTTCGCTTCCGACAACTTCTGGCAGATGGGCGACACCGGCCCATGCGGCCCGTGCACCGAAATTTTCTACGATCACGGCGATCACATCTGGGGCGGCCCTCCGGGCAGCCCGGAAGAAGACGGCGACCGCTACATCGAGATCTGGAACATCGTTTTCATGCAGTTCAACCGTCAGTCCGACGGCACCATGCTGCCGCTGCCGAAACCTTCGGTGGATACCGGTATGGGGCTGGAGCGCATCGCGGCGGTGTTGCAGCATGTGAACTCCAACTATGAAATCGACCTGTTCCGTACCCTGATCGCCGCCGTGGCGAAAGTGACCGGCGCGACCGATCTGGACAACAAATCCCTGCGCGTTATCGCCGACCACATCCGTTCCTGCGCCTTCCTGGTGTCGGACGGCGTGATCCCGTCTAACGAAAACCGCGGCTACGTGCTGCGCCGCATCATTCGTCGCGCGATCCGCCATGGCAACATGCTGGGCGCGAAAGATACCTTCTTCTACAAGCTGGTGGCGCCACTGATCGACGTGATGGGCCCGGCGGCCGACGAATTGAAACGCCAGCAATCGCTGGTGGAGCAGGTGCTGAAAACCGAAGAAGAGCAGTTTGCCCGCACGCTGGAGCGTGGCCTGGCGCTGTTGGACGAAGAGCTGGCCAAGCTGAAGGGTGATACCCTGGACGGCGAAACCGCTTTCCGTCTGTACGATACCTACGGCTTCCCGGTCGATCTGACCGCTGACGTCTGCCGCGAGCGCGGTCTGAAAGTCGATGAAGCGGGCTTTGAAGAAGCGATGGAAGCGCAGCGCCGCCGCGCGCGCGAATCCAGCGGCTTCGGCGCCGACTACAACAGCCTGATCCGCGTGGACGGCAGCAGCCAGTTCAGCGGTTACGATCACGACGAGCAGCAGGCAACTGTTATCGCGCTGTTCCGCGACGGCCAGCCGGTCGATCAGATCAACGCTGGCGAAGAGGCGGTGGTGGTGCTGGATGAGACGCCGTTCTACGGCGAATCCGGCGGCCAGGTCGGCGATAAAGGCGTGCTGAAAGCCGCCGGCGTAGAGTTTGTGGTCAACGACACCCAGAAATACGGCCAGGCTATCGGCCACCAGGGCAAACTGGCGCAGGGCTCGCTGAAGCTGAACGATCGCGTGGATGCGCAGATCGACGCTGAGCGCCGCAACAGCATTCGTCTGAACCACTCCGCGACTCACCTGCTGCACGCCGCACTGCGTCAAACGCTGGGCGACCACGTCGCGCAGAAAGGCTCGCTGGTTAACGACAAATACCTGCGTTTCGACTTCTCGCACTTCGAAGCGATGAAGCCGGAGCAAATCCGCGCGGTGGAAGATCTGGTGAACCAGCAGGTGCGTCGTAACCTGCCGGTACAGACCGAGCTGATGGCGTTGGAAGATGCCAAAGAGAAGGGCGCGATGGCGCTGTTCGGCGAGAAGTACGATGACAACGTGCGCGTACTGACCATGGGCGACTTCTCCACCGAACTGTGTGGCGGTACTCATGCCAGCCGCACCGGCGATATTGGCCTGTTCCGCATTCTGAGCGAGTCGGGCACCGCGGCGGGCATCCGTCGTATTGAAGCGGTGACCGGCGCAGGCGCTATCGCCACGCTGCACCAGCAAAGCGATTTGTTGCAAGACGTTGCGCAGCTGGTTAAGGGCGACAGCAACACCCTGACCGATAAAGTGCGCTCGGTGCTCGATCGCACCCGCGCGCTGGAAAAAGAACTGCAGCAGCTGAAAGATCAGCAGGCGGCGCAGGAAAGCGCGTCGTTGTCCAGCCAGGCAAAAGTGGTTAACGGTGTGAAGCTGTTGGTCAGCCAGTTGGACAAGGTCGAAGCCAAAATGCTGCGCACCATGGTGGATGACCTGAAAAATCAATTGGGTTCGGCCATCATCGTGTTGGCAACGACGGCTGATGACAAAGTCAGCCTGGTTGCAGGCGTGACCAAGGATCTGACTGACCGCGTGAAAGCCGGCGAGTTGATCGGCAACGTGGCGCAGCAGGTAGGCGGTAAGGGCGGTGGTCGCCCGGATATGGCGATGGCGGGGGGGACGGATATCAACGCCCTGCCAGCGGCGTTAAACAGCGTAGAAGCCTGGGTGGCCTCGAAGCTGTGAACATAAATAAATAGCACGCACAAACGCCATAATACTTTGTTGATTATGGCGTTTTCATACTGTGCTAACACAATTTAGTTACAATTGCGGGAACAAAGTTTTTCAGGTCGGCTAAACTTACCATTATCTGAGGTGGGACCAAGTCTGCTTACACTTATTGTGGGTTGCGCGGCTTACGTTTTCACCACATATGATGGATAATGACGGGGAAACTGAGAGACCCGACTCTTTTAATCTTTCAAGGAGCAAAGAATGTTAATTCTGACTCGTCGAGTTGGTGAAACCCTCATGATTGGCGATGAGGTTACGGTCACTGTGCTAGGGGTAAAAGGCAACCAGGTGCGTATTGGTGTGAATGCCCCCAAAGAGGTTTCGGTTCACCGTGAAGAAATCTATCAGCGCATTCAGGCAGAGAAGTCTCAGCAGACGACTTACTGATTCCGAAGCAGCGTCTCGTTGCCAGACGAGACGCTACTGCATCGTTTTACCCACTTCTTTCGTTCTCCTCTCTCTTTTTCGTGATTATTTTCCCGGTTAGTTTTCTGCTTTGTTGCCACAAACGCTGCGGTTGCCTGTTGATAAAACGCCCTTTTTGCCTTGAAATCGCCCATGTTGGGTGCGAATTGTGCAAACGCGCATGAGTTGGGAAAAATTGTTTGACTTAAAAGTCGGAGAAAGTAATATGTGCGCCACGCAGTGCCGATGAGCTTCTCTAAAGCAAGTTAGGCACAATTCGAAAGAAGCGTATGGTGAGGTGGCCGAGAGGCTGAAGGCGCTCCCCTGCTAAGGGAGTATGCGGTCAAAAGCTGCATCCGGGGTTCGAATCCCCGCCTCACCGCCATTTGCATCCATAGCTCAGCTGGATAGAGTACTCGGCTACGAACCGAGCGGTCGGAGGTTCGAATCCTCCTGGATGCACCATATTTTCCTCATGTGTCGCGGAGCGAGAGTTTCAGACAGATGACGAGCAAGAAAGTGCTCGAAGGAGGATAACATTGCTTAAGCAATGGCCCGTAGGGCGAGGCGCTAGCGCCGAGTAATCCTCCTCGATGCACCATATTTTGCGGTATGGTGGGGTAGTAACAACGTACCATACGGTATCAAAAAAGAATTCCTGTGCATCCATAGCTCAGCTGGATAGAGTACTCGGCTACGAACCGAGCGGTCGGAGGTTCGAATCCTCCTGGATGCACCATTCTTTCCGTCATGCTTCATTAGTGAAGCAGGCAAGCAGTAAAAAATAGACATGCATCCATAGCTCAGCTGGATAGAGTACTCGGCTACGAACCGAGCGGTCGGAGGTTCGAATCCTCCTGGATGCACCATCTAAGAGAAACCCGCTTCGGCGGGTTTTTCGCTTTTCAGCCTTTATCCATCGTCCCCTTCTTTCCCCCTTGCGCCCGATCGGGCACAGCACATTCCGTTATGACGCAGTCAGCGACAACCCATCGGCTTTACGCTAAAGTAGTTTTCTTTCCTCTACGATCATGGAGTAACGATGTACGACCGCTATCAGGGTCTTATTTTCGACATGGACGGTACGATTCTGGACACCGAGCCAACGCACCGCAAAGCGTGGCGTGAAGTGCTGTCCCGTTATGGCATGACGTTTGATGAAGCGGCCATGGTGGCGCTGAGCGGTTCACCGACATGGCGCATCGCTCAGGCGATTATCGCCAGCCACCAGGCCGACCTCGATCCGCATCACCTGGCCGCGGAGAAAACGCGCGCGGTGGAAGCGATGCTGCTGGATAGCGTGCGTCCATTGCCGCTGATCGAAGTGGTGAAGTCCTATCATGGTCGCCGTCCGATGGCGGTCGGTACCGGCAGTGAGCACCGCATGGCGGAAATGCTGCTGCGTCATCTCGGCCTGTTCAACTGCTTCGACGCGATCGTCGGCGCGGACGACGTGCAGCGCCATAAACCGGAGCCGGACACCTTCCTGCGCTGTGCCGAACTGATCGGCGTACCGCCGGAAAAATGCGTGGTGTTTGAAGACGCCGATTTCGGCATTCAGGCGGCGAAAAGTGCCGGTATGGCTGTGGTAGACGTCCGCACGCTGTGAGTAGTACGCTAGCCGTAATATCGTTATTTGGCAGTAGCTTCCTCAGTGCGACGCTGCTGCCGGGAAATTCAGAAATCGTTCTGGTCGCCTTGCTGACCCAGAGTCGCGTCTCGCCAGAGTTGCTGGTATTGGCCGCGACCCTGGGCAACACGCTGGGTGGCTTGACCAATGTCATTATCGGGCGCCTGTTACCGGCGTTGAAACCACAGCGGGGGCTGGCAACGGCGCTCGGGTGGCTGCAACGCTTCGGCCCGGCTGCGCTGCTGCTCAGCTGGGTGCCGGTGGTGGGCGATTTGTTGTGCGTGTTGGCAGGTTGGCTGCGCATGCCCTGGGGCTCTGTCGCGCTGTTTCTGTGTATCGGAAAGGCGCTGCGTTACATCGTGTTGGCTATGATAACGGTACAGGGTATCGCCTGGTGGCAGTAACCAAGTGAATATAACTCAATATTCTCTCGGGTGCGGATTCAGTATGCTTACGAGTTATTGTTTTTAGAAGCGGGAGGTCAATTTGATCCCGGACGTATCACAGGCGCTTTCTTGGTTGGAAGCCCATCCCCAGGCATTAAAAGGCATTCGTCGCGGCATCGAGCGTGAAACGCTGCGGGTCACGCCGAACGGCACCTTGGCGACCACCGGGCATCCGGAGAAGCTGGGCGCGGCATTGACGCACCACTGGATCACCACGGATTTCGCCGAAGCGCTGTTAGAGTTCATTACGCCGGTTGATGACAACATCGATCACCTGCTGACGTTCCTGCGCGATATTCATCGCTACGTGGCGCGTAATATCGGCGATGAGCGCATGTGGCCGCTCAGCATGCCGTGCTTTATCGAAGCCGAGCAGGATATCGAGCTGGCGCAGTTCGGTTCGTCGAACATCGGCCGCATGAAGACGCTGTATCGCGAAGGGTTGAAGAATCGCTACGGCGCGCTGATGCAGACCATTTCCGGCGTGCATTACAACTTCTCGCTGCCGCTGGAGTTTTGGCAGGCGTGGGCCGGCGTGCAGGACGCAGAAAGCGGCAAAGAGCAGATCTCGGCGGGGTATTTCCGCCTGATCCGCAACTATTACCGTTTCGGCTGGGTGATCCCGTATCTGTTCGGTGCATCACCGGCCATTTGTTCTTCGTTCCTCAAGGGGCGCGAGACCAATCTGCCGTTCGAGCGCACCGAGCAGGGGATGTGCTACCTGCCGTACGCCACCTCGCTGCGACTGAGCGACCTGGGTTACACCAACAAGTCGCAGAGCAATTTGGGCATCACCTTCAACGATCTGCACAGCTATGTGGCCGGTCTGAAGCGGGCGATTGCTACGCCTTCCGAAGAGTTCGCCAAGCTGGGCGTGAAAGAGGGCGATCGCTACCTGCAGCTGAACAGCAACGTGCTGCAAATCGAGAACGAGCTGTATGCACCGATACGGCCGAAGCGCGTGACCCAAAGCGGCGAGACACCGTCGGACGCGCTGCTGCGTGGCGGTATCGAATACATCGAAGTGCGTTCGCTGGATATAAACCCGTTCTCGCCGATCGGCGTGGACGCGGTGCAGGCGCGTTTCCTGGATCTGTTCCTGGTGTGGTGCGCGCTGGCCGATGCGCCGGAGATGAGCAGCGATGAACTGCTGTGCACGCGCAAGAACTGGAACCGGGTGATTCTGGAAGGGCGTAAGCCGGGCCAGACCATCGGCATCGGCTGTGGCGCCAGCCATGAACCGCTCGAAAAAGTGGGTAAGGCGCTGTTCGCCGATCTGCGTCGGGTGGCGGAAGTGTTGGACAGCGAAGCCGGCAACCGTCAATACCAGCAGGTGTGTGATGAGCTGGTCGCCGCGTTCGACGATCCTGAGCTGACCTTCTCCGCGCGCATTCTGAAGGCGATGAAGGAGGAAGGCACCGGGCGCGTCGGGTTGCAGCTGGCGGAGCAGTATCGCCAGACGTTGCTGGAAGAACCGTTGGAAATCCTGAACGAAGCCGAGCTGGATAAAGAGCGGGAAGCCTCGTGGCAGCGCCAACGCGACATAGAAGCCAATGATACGCTAAGCTTTGAAGCGTTCCTGAAGCAAAACGGCGGAAGCTGAAAAAGAAAAAGGCCACATCAATGTGGCCAAATATGCATCTCTGATGACAGGGATGATGATAACAAATGCGCGTCTTTCACATACTCAGACTCGCAGGGTTGGAAAAGGTTTCCCGGTTAGGAAAAAAAGTTTCGAAATAAATGCTCTTTTACGAGGAGGTAGCGAAATGCCATTGCTGGATAGCTTTACCGTCGATCATACCCGTATGGCAGCTCCGGCTGTCCGCGTTGCGAAAACCATGAAAACGCCTCATGGCGATACCATTACGGTGTTTGATCTGCGCTTTTGCCGCCCGAACCTGGAAGTGATGCCCGAGCGCGGCATTCACACGCTGGAGCACCTGTTCGCCGGCTTTATGCGTGACCATCTGAATGGCCAGGGCGTGGAGATTATCGACATCTCCCCGATGGGCTGTCGTACCGGTTTTTACATGAGCTTGATCGGCGTGCCGGAAGAGCAGCGCGTAGCCGACGCCTGGAAAGCGGCGATGGCCGACGTGCTGAAAGTGACCGATCAGCGCAAAATCCCCGAGCTGAACGAATACCAGTGCGGCACTTACCATATGCACTCGCTGGAAGAAGCGCAGGAGATCGCCAAGCACATCCTGGATAACGACGTGGTGGTTAACCACAACGACGAGTTGGCGCTGCCGAAAGAGAAGCTGCAGGAACTGCATATCTAGCCGCGAATTTTCCGCAGAGATAAAAAAAGACGCGATTTCGCGTCTTTTTTACGTTCAGGCCGGCGGTCAGTGATGGCCGACGCTGGACTGCAGCGAGGTGATCGGCGTGACCCGCACCTGTTTGATCATGTTGCCCTGCACGTCGAGAATGTCGATATCGTAATGGCCGATACGCACCCGGGTGCCGATGTCGGGGATCTCTTCCAGCTCTTCCAGCAGCATGCCGTTGACGGTGCGGGCCTCACTGGCCGGCAGGGTCCAGTTGAAGGCCTTGTTCAGCTCGCGCACGTTGGCGGTACCGTCGATCAAGACCGAGCCATCGCTCTGCGGCGTGACCTCTTCCGCCAGCGTCGGTGACATCGAGGTGGTGAAGTCGCCGACGATCTCTTCGAGAATGTCTTCCACCGTGACCAGGCCCTGAATGTCGCCGTACTCGTCGACCACGATGCCGACCTTCTCTTTGTTGCGCTGGAACTTCACCAGTTGCACGTTGAGCGGCGTGCCTTCCGGCACGAAGTAAATCTCGTCGGCGGCGCGCAGCAGGTTCTCTTTGTTGAATTCTTTTTTCTCGGTCATCAGGCGGTAGGCTTCGCGCACGCGCAGCATGCCGATCGCGTCGTCCAACGAACTGCGATACAGCACGATGCGGCCGTGCGGCGAGTGGGTCAGCTGGCGCATGATCGACTTCCAGTCGTCGTTGACGTCGATGCCGACGATCTCGGTGCGCGGCACCATGATGTCGTTAACCGTCACCTTTTCCAGATCCAGCACCGAGATCAGCATGTCCTGATTGCGGCGGGAGATTTGCGATTGAGATTCGCGCACGATAGTGCGCAGCTCATCCTTGCTGACGGCGTCGCTGATGCGCACGTTGGTGCGGATGCCGAACAGGCGCAAGGTCAGGCTGGTGATGCCGTTGAGCAACCAGACCAGCGGGAACATCACCTTTTGCAACGGAGCCAGCAGGACGCTGCTGGGGAAGGCAATGCGTTCCGGATAGAGGGCGGCGAAGGTCTTCGGCAGCACTTCGGCGAACAGCAGCACGGCAAAGGTCAGTATGCCGGTTGCGATCGCCACGCCGAGATCGCCATACAGCCGCATGCCGACGATGGTCGCCAGCGCCGAGGCGAGGATGTTGACCAGGTTGTTGCCGATCAGCACCAGGCCGATCAGCCGATCCGGTTTTTGCAGCAGCTTCTCCACCCGACGCGCCGAGCGGTTGCCCTGTTTGGACAGGTGACGCAGGCGATAACGGTTGAGCGTCATCATGCCGGTTTCGGAAGCGGAGAAGTAAGCGGAGACCACGATCATGATCACCAGGATAATGATGAGGGTCCCCGTCGACACATGCTCCAATGCAGTATTCCTTATAGAGAGGGAGAATTGAACCGGGCTGGCTTAGCGCACCATCACCTGCTGAATCAGACGGCTGCCGAAGTAGGCGAGCGTCAGCAGGAAGGCACCGGCGAGGCTGAACCAGACGACGCGGCGGCCGCGCCAGCCTTCATGGTAATGGCCCCACAACAACACGATATACACGAACCAGGCCATGATCGACAGCACGGCTTTATGCACGTTCTCTTTGCTGAACAGATTATCCATGTACAGCAGGCCGGTGCACAGGGTGAGCGTCAGCAGCACCACGCCGATCTGGGTGATATGGAACATCTTGCGCTCGATGCTCATCAGCGGCGGCATGTCGGCGCTAAAGGTCAACTTCTTGTTCTTCAACAGGTAGTCGAGCCAGGCGAGCTGCAAGGCGTAGAGCGCGGCGATGATCAAGGTGGCATAAGAGAACAGCGCCAGGCCGATATGCACCATCAGTTCCGGGCTGGCCTCCAGATGAGTGATGAACTCGCCGGGCATAAAGCTGGCGAAGGCCAGGTTGATCATCGCGAAGCTGTAGACGATCGGCAGCAGGAACCAGCCGCGGTCGCGCGAGGCGACGAAGGTCATCACCGAGCAGATGATCAGGCTGACGATGGAGCCAATGTTCAGCAGGCTGAGATTCTGCCCGGCGCTGACGTCAAAGATGCGCTGCTGCAGCGCGATGGCATGGCAAATCAGCGCCACCACCGCCGAGACGAGGGCAAGCCGACGGTATGCGCTGTTCTTCCGCAACAAACTGGGAATGATCAGTCCAAGGCTGAGCAGGTAGGCCATCAAAGCCACAATGGAGAAAACTGGCATAGCGTTTAATTTTGCTTCGGCGTGGTTAATTGGAGTGTCAGTATAACGTTGCGCGCGTTTCACTCCAACCTATCTCCAACGCTGAGGCAGAGATCCGCCGCGCTTCGTGTTATCATCGGCGCAATTGTGTCGCCGGAGCGGCCTGTCATTACACGTTGAGCATGAGACGATGTTTGAAAATTTAACCGATCGATTGTCGCGCACGTTGCGCAATATCAGCGGCCGCGGGCGGCTGACCGAAGAGAATATCAAGGAAACCCTGCGTGAAGTGCGTATGGCATTGCTGGAAGCGGACGTCGCGCTGCCGGTGGTGCGCGACTTCATCAACCGCGTCAAAGAGAGCGCTGTTGGCCATGAAGTCAACAAGAGCCTGACGCCGGGGCAGGAGTTCGTCAAGATCGTCAAAGGCGAGCTGATCGCCGCGATGGGCGAAGTGAACACCGAGCTGAACCTGGCGGCCCAGCCGCCGGCGGTGGTGCTGATGGCGGGCCTGCAGGGCGCCGGTAAAACCACCAGCGTCGGTAAGCTCGGCAAATTCCTGAAGGAAAAGCAGAAGAAGAAAGTGTTGGTGGTTTCCGCGGACGTTTATCGCCCGGCGGCGATCAAACAGCTGGAAACGCTGGCGGAAGGTGTCGGTATCGATTTCTTCCCGTCTGACGTCAAAGAAAAACCGATCGACATCGTCAATCGCGCGCTGCAACAGGCCAAGCTGAAGTTCTACGACGTCCTGATCGTCGATACCGCCGGCCGTCTGCACGTTGACGAAGCGATGATGGACGAGATTAAACAGGTGCATGCGGCGATCAAGCCGGTAGAAACCCTGTTCGTGGTCGACGCCATGACCGGCCAGGATGCCGCCAATACCGCCAAAGCGTTTAACGAAGCGCTGCCGCTGACCGGCGTGGTGCTGACCAAGGTCGACGGCGATGCGCGCGGCGGTGCCGCGCTGTCCATCCGTCATATCACCGGCAAGCCGATCAAGTTCCTTGGCGTGGGCGAGAAGACCGAAGCGCTGGAGCCGTTCTATCCGGATCGCGTAGCATCGCGCATCCTGGGCATGGGCGACGTGCTGTCGCTGATCGAAGATATCGAAAGCAAGGTCGACCGCGAGCAGGCGGAAAAACTGGCCAACAAGCTGAAGAAGGGCGACGGTTTCGATCTGACCGACTTCCTGGAGCAGCTCAAGCAGATGCGCAACATGGGCGGCATGGCCAACATGCTGAGCAAGCTGCCGGGTGCCGGCCAGCTGCCGGATAACGTCAAATCGCAGATGGACGACAAAGTGCTGGTGCGCATGGAGGCGATCATCAACTCGATGACGCTGAAAGAGCGCGCCAAACCGGAAATCATCAAAGGCTCGCGCAAGCGTCGCATCGCGATGGGGGCCGGCATGCAGGTGCAGGACGTCAACCGCTTGCTGAAGCAGTTCGACGAAATGCAGCGTATGATGAAGAAGATGAAGAAAGGCGGTATGGCGAAGATGATGCGCGGCATGAAAGGTATGATGCCGCCGGGCTTCCCAGGCCGCTGATGGGCCTCCGCACGCCGAGTGCGGGCGCTTTCAGCATTCGCCGTTCGCGGTGAAAACCGCCCGAAATTTGACAGGCTGCAAAAGTTGTCCTCTGCGATCGACGCTTTAGATTGCTTTTTGCGCCAAAATGAGTAAAATTTTCGGGCTTTTTATATTGCAACCGGGCCCCGTCCCTCAATGGGGCCCGGCTGTTTTATTAACTAAAGAGGATGTTATGGTAACAATTCGTTTGGCACGTGGCGGCGCTAAAAAGCGTCCGTTCTATCAAGTAGTAGTGACCGACAGCCGCAACGCTCGTGATGGTCGTTTCATCGAGCGCGTAGGCTTCTTCAACCCGATCGCTTCCGGTCAGGCTGAAGCACTGCGTCTGGACCTGGACCGCATCGAGCACTGGGTTGGTCTGGGTGCAACCGTTTCTGATCGCGTTCACGCGCTGATCAAAGACGCTAAGAAAGCAGCTTAATCTGTCGCGGTGGTGGCAATGAGCAAGCAACTCAAACCGGTAGCGCCTAAGCAGCCGATTGTACTCGGTAAAATGGGGTCCGCTTACGGCATTCGTGGTTGGCTCAGAGTGTTTTCATCCACCGAGAACGCCGAAAGCATTTTTGACTATCAGCCGTGGTTTATCCAGCAGGCGGGTCAGTGGCAGCATATCGAGTTGGAAGACTGGAAGCGCCACAGTCAGGATCTGATCATCAAGGTCAAAGGCATTGACGATCGGGACGCGGCGAATCTGCTGACTAATCGCGAGATTATGGTGGATTCTGAGCAACTTCCTCCGCTGGAGGGTGACGATTACTACTGGAAAGACCTGATGGGCTGCCAGGTAGTCACCACTGCCGGCTACGAGCTGGGTAAAGTCATCGATATGATGGAAACCGGCTCGAACGATGTGATGGTTGTGAAAGCGAACCTGAAAGATGCGTTCGGCATGAAGGAGCGGTTGATTCCGTTTCTTCATGGGCAGGTTATCAAGAAAGTCGATCTCACTGCCCGCGTGATTGAGGCAGATTGGGATCCTGGTTTTTGACCCCCGGATCAAACGGTCGAAGCAAGTGGAATAACGGTAAGGGGATTGGCTTGTGTTCATCGGTATTGTAAGCCTGTTTCCTGAGATGTTCCGCGCTATCACCGATTACGGGGTGACTGGCCGGGCAGTAAAAAATGGCCTGCTGAGCGTGCAGTGTTGGAGTCCTCGCGACTTCACCTACGACCGGCATCGTACCGTGGACGATCGCCCTTATGGCGGCGGCCCGGGAATGCTGATGATGGTGCAACCTTTACGGGAAGCCATTCATGCGGCGAAAGCAGCGGCAGGCGAGGGAGCAAAGGTGATTTATCTGTCACCTCAGGGGCGCAAGCTGGATCAAACCGGCGTGTGCGAACTGGCGGCCAATCAGAAGATGATTCTGGTGTGCGGCCGTTACGAAGGGATAGACGAGCGCGTAATCCAAACCGAAATTGATGAAGAATGGTCAATCGGCGATTACGTTCTCAGCGGCGGGGAACTGCCGGCGATGACCCTGATTGATTCAGTCGCCCGTTTCATACCGGGTGTGCTGGGCCATCAGGCCTCAGCGGAGGAAGACTCCTTTGCCGACGGATTGCTGGACTGCCCGCACTATACCCGCCCAGAGGTGTTGGAAGGGATGGAAGTACCGCCGGTTCTGCTGTCGGGCAACCATGCCGAGATACGTCGCTGGCGCTTAAAGCAGTCGCTGGGCCGAACCTGGCTTAGAAGACCTGAACTTCTAGAAAGCCTAGCTCTGACTGACGAGCAAGCGGTGTTGCTGGCTGAGTTCCAACGGGAACATCAGGCTAGGCAACAGGACTATGAAGGAAACGTCTGACATCAGACGGGACCGATATATCAGTTTACCTAGGGTAAGAGACATATTATGAGCAACATTATTAAGCAACTTGAACAAGAGCAGATGAAACAAGACGTACCTGCATTCCGTCCGGGTGATTCCGTGGAAGTGAAGGTATGGGTCGTTGAAGGTAGCAAAAAACGTCTGCAGGCATTCGAGGGCGTGGTTATCGCTATCCGTAACCGCGGTCTGCACTCTGCATTCACTGTTCGTAAGATTTCCAACGGCGAAGGTGTTGAGCGCGTATTCCAGACTCACTCCCCAGTAATCGACAGCATTACTGTTAAACGTCGTGGTGCCGTTCGTAAAGCTAAACTGTACTACCTGCGTGAACGTACTGGTAAGTCTGCTCGTATCAAAGAGCGTCTGAACCGCGTTAACTAACGCTGCATCCAAAAGTTAATAGTTATCGGGGGTTGGCCTATGCCAACCCCTTTTTTTATCTGAAAATCCAGTTGCGTTGCATTTGCGAGATTTGACCGCCTTGTAGCGACATTAAAAAAGCCTGCATCAGCAGGCTTTTTGCATTACAGCGCGGCGGCGCTTTGTTTATGCTGATTCTCCGGCGGATGCGGCTGCGCCGGGACAATGTCATCGCCGGGCTTGACGATCACCCGTGCAACGGATTCGTGCGTGGCGAACGTGCAACTGCAGTTGATGTTGCGGCATTGATGGTAACGCTCTTTGGTCGACTCGCTCAGATAGCGACTGGAGCGAGTGTGGGCCACGTGACCGCAGAGTGGACAGTGCATCATAAGAACCCCCCTTGAACAAATTAAGTGAAATTGTTGTGGCATCACCACTTAGGCGAGCGAGCCCGTCATGATGAGGCAATGCCTTGCAAGCACAGTGCGCGTTCCGTGGCGCGTCGCTGTTCCAGCCCCTTGTTTTTCTTTCCGTTTACGTAAATCCAGCGTGGCAACTGATCGCAAGCCTGCTGCCACTGGCGCTGCTGCAGCAGCGTGACCAGCGTGGAGTGGCAGGCAGCGCTGATGCCCACGTTGAAGGCGAAGGCGATCACCGAGTCATAGGTTTCTTGTGGGAGCGTTTGCGGCAGGCAGGCGGCCATGCCACGCTCGGTACGGCGAATATCGTCGACCAAATCCACAGCGGCTTGCCGTTCATCGATCGTCTTGCCCGGGATGACGCCGGCGGTGTGCCCAATGCCCTGTGTCCACACTCCGGCGCTGCACTGGTAAGGCGACAGGCGGCAACCTTCGAGATCGGCGATCAGCCTGAGACCGGCTTCTGAGGTTTGCAGCTCGCCAAATGACGGTAACAGCACGGCGATGGCCAAAACGGCGGCGACGCTGCAGCGCTTAACGATTGCACTCATCGTAAATCTTCCTCCGATATGCCGCGTTGCGCTCAATAGCCTTCAAGATCTGCAGGCTTTTACGTCGGTAGTACCAGTTCACCAGAAACGTGCCGATGCCTACCGCCGCACCGACTAAAAAGGCAATGTCCTGCGGAGAGAGCTTGCCGAGCCAGGCGAGAAACAGCGCCATGGCGTAGGTGATGAATGAGGTGATTTTCTCCATAGCTTATGCTCGCTTTGTTTACAGCATCTCGGGAGCTGTGGTGGTCATCGATGCGTTACTGGTCGCTCTCTATCGA
Source organism: Serratia sp. Nf2 (assembly GCF_003028435.1). Classification (NCBI taxonomy): domain Bacteria; kingdom Pseudomonadati; phylum Pseudomonadota; class Gammaproteobacteria; order Enterobacterales; family Yersiniaceae; genus Serratia; species Serratia sp. Nf2. Next base: position 575,797 of record NZ_PYTW01000002.1, read on the forward strand.
AATCCATCATGGCCCGAGGCTGTATAATAATTACTGTATATGCATACAGTATTAAGCTATTTGCTAAAGTCGTCAATGGGCGGGATGAATATTTTTAGCAGATTGTGCAAAAGAGGGCGGCGGGCATAAAAAAAGCCCATCGATGATGGGCTTCGAGAAATTCTGGGTGGGGGAAGTTACAGGCCGTAGACCAGCGTGACCGAGGTGGTGGTATCGGTGTTCTTGGGCGCTGAGGCCGGCGGTTTGCTGTTGTAGGTCACGGTGTAGGCCACGCGCAGTGAGAAGCGATCGTTGATCGCCACGTTCAACGCGCTTTCCGAGTTCAGCGTGGTTTCCTCGTTCGCCAGCGCGGAAACGCCCTGAATGAACTTGGTGTTGTCGGTCAGCTGATAGGAGTAGTTGGCCGCACCGTAGGCCAGCCCTTTGGTCGAGCGGCCGCCGCCATGGTATTCGTCATGGCGCACGCCGGGACCGAATTCCACCCGCAGATCGCTGAGCGGCCCGTTGAGGAGTTGACGGCCGTAACCGCCGGTCAGCGTGGAGCGCGAGTCATAACCGTTGAAACGGTCGCTCAGCCAACTTGCCTGGCCGAACAGATAGTTGCGATCGGTCAGGTTATAGCGCGTACGGCCACCGGCCTGGTACTTTTCGGACGAGCGCACGTTGGAGGAGGTAGTATTATTGGCCGCCCCCCACAGGCTATACGCCGTGTCGCTGTTGAACCAGGTCATGTTGGTGTTGGCCAGCAGGGTGGAGCTCTGCGAGTTGCCTGACTGGGCGTTATAGCCCGCCTGCACGTTGCCTTCGAACGGTTTCTTGGCGGTGGCCGGATCGTCCATCGCGGTGAAAAGCGTATTATCGGCAAGAGCTGAAACACTGGTGAAAGTCGTTAAGCAGCAAATATACAGCGGAAAAGCGCGACGAGCGCGAGAAGAGAGCATCTTGGATCCAGTTGTTAAGGGTGGTTATTGTTGATGACGGTCACATTATATCGGTTCATTTCGGCGACAAAAATAGCCGCCATTAGCTTAAGTTTTTAGTTTTTATTCCTCATTTATTCGCTTTTCTTCTACTTAAATTCATCGCTTTCGGCGGCATTTCGTGCTGAGTCTAACGGTATCCGCTGCTGCCCATTCGCTGGCGCCGAGACGGGCGGCGTGGCTTCCCTGTAAAATCAATTGTACAAATATATTTACAGTTAAGGGTTTTGATGGGGAAGGCGCACAGGCGCATTGCGATGAACTTTATTCTTGATTATCTAATTGAATTTATTGTTATTTATTTTTCTACCTTAAGGTTTTTACGAATGCTTTTTCATAAGATTAAGTACGGTAATTTTTTATTTACGGAAATTGGATTGAAAACTTTACATTGCGTGGTAAGGTAGAGCCCTGAAACGCTCAATGTTCCATTTCAACGCATAACGCCAAACGACAGGAATAGCATCATGCAAAAAGACGCGCTCAATAACGTACACATCAGTGCAGAACAGGTTCTCATCACGCCGGAGGAGCTGAAGAACCAGTTCCCGCTCAGTGCAGACGACGAAAATGAAATTGCCACTGCGCGTAACACCATCGCCAACATTTTGCAGGGGCGCGATCATCGCCTGTTGGTGGTGTGCGGGCCTTGTTCGATCCACGATCCGGATGCGGCGCTGGACTACGCCCGTCGTTTGAAAACCCTGGCGGCTGACTTGAGCGATCAGCTGTACATCGTTATGCGCGTCTATTTTGAAAAACCCAGAACCACTGTCGGCTGGAAAGGTTTAATCAACGATCCGTACATGGACGGTTCGTTTGACGTTGAAGCAGGCTTGCATATCGCGCGTCGCCTGTTGCTGGATCTGGTGGGCATGGGCTTGCCGTTGGCTACCGAAGCGTTGGATCCGAACAGCCCGCAGTACCTGGGGGACTTGTTCAGCTGGTCGGCGATCGGTGCGCGTACCACCGAATCGCAGACCCACCGTGAAATGGCTTCCGGCCTGTCGATGCCGGTCGGCTTCAAAAACGGCACCGACGGCAGTTTGGGCACCGCCATCAACGCCATGCGCGCCGCCGCCATGCCGCACCGTTTCGTCGGCATCAACCAGGCGGGCCAGGTTTGCCTGCTGCAGACGCAGGGCAACCCGGACGGGCACGTGATCCTGCGCGGCGGCAAAACCCCGAACTACAGCGCCGAGCACGTTGCGGCCTGTGAAAAACAGATGCTCGAGGCGGGACTCCACCCGTCCTTGATGATAGATTGCAGCCATGGCAACTCGAATAAAGACTATCGCCGTCAGCCGGCGGTGGCCGAGTCCGTGGTGGAGCAGATTAAGGCGGGCAACCGCTCGATCACCGGCATCATGCTGGAGAGCCATCTGCATGAGGGCAATCAGTCTTCCGAACAGCCGCGTGCAGACATGCGTTACGGTGTGTCCGTCACCGACGCCTGCATCGACTGGGAGAGCACGGAAACGCTGCTGCGTCATATGCATCAGGAACTCGGCGCTGCGCTGACGGCACGCACGGGAGAAAAGTAAGTTATGGTGGCAGAACTGACCGCGTTGCGCGATCAAATCGACGAGGTGGATAAAGCGTTGCTGGATCTGCTGGCAAAACGCCTGCATCTGGTAGCGGAAGTGGGGGAGGTGAAAAGCCGCCACGGTTTACCGGTTTATGTGCCGGAGCGTGAGGCGGCGATGCTGGCCTCGCGCCGTCAGGAGGCGGAAAACCTCGGCGTGCCGCCGGATTTGATCGAGGACGTCTTGCGCCGCGTGATGCGCGAATCGTACGTCAGCGAGAACGATAAAGGCTTTAAAACCCTGTGCCCGCAGCTGCGGCCGATCGTCATCATCGGCGGCAACGGCCAGATGGGCCGGCTGTTCAACCGTCTGCTGACGCTGTCGGGTTATCAGGTCAGGGTATTGGATCAGGAAGATTGGCCGCAGGCGGAGCAGCTGTTGGCCGACGCCGGCATGGTGATCGTCAGCGTGCCGATCCATGTGACAGAGCAGGTGATAAGCCACCTGCCGCCGTTGCCCGACGACTGTATTCTGGTGGATTTGGCATCGGTGAAAAACCGCCCGTTGCACGCGATGCTGGCGGCGCACAGCGGCCCGGTGGTGGGGCTGCACCCGATGTTCGGCCCGGACGTGGGCAGCGTGGCGAAGCAGGTAGTGGTTTACTGCGACGGCCGCCAGCCGGAGGCTTACCAATGGTTGCTTGAACAGCTGCAGGTGTGGGGCGCGCGGCTGCATCGCATTAGCGCGGTCGAACACGATCAGAATATGGCGTTTATTCAGGCACTGCGGCACTTCGCCACCTTCGCCTACGGGCTGCACCTGGCGGAAGAGAACGTACAGCTGGAGCAGCTGCTGGCGCTCTCCTCGCCGATTTACCGGCTGGAGTTGGCGATGGTTGGCCGCCTGTTCGCGCAGGATCCACAGTTGTATGCCGACATCATCATGTCGTCGGAAGAAAACGTGGCGTTAATCAAACGTTACTACCAGCGCTTCGGCGAGGCGATAAAGCTGTTGGAGCATGGCGATAAACAGGCGTTTATCGACAGTTTCCGCAAGGTGGAACACTGGTTCGGCGATTACGCCCAGCGTTTCCTGGTGGAGAGCCGCACGCTGTTGCGGCAGGCCAACGACAGTCGGCAGTAAAATACCGGTGGTAAATAAAAATGAAGGGTTCGGCTTGGCCGAACCCTTTTTTATCGGGTCAGGAAGGGTTGACCGGCACTACGGTGTCGCTCGGGTAACAACCCAACACCTTCAGCGAACGGGTGATCGACGCCAGATCGCGCAGCGCTTTCTGCATCGCGTCGGCACGTAGGTTGGCCTGCACATCAATGTAGAACATCTCTTCCCACGGATTGCCGTTGATCGGGCGTGATTCCAGCTTGGTCATGATGATGCCGTTGTCGCGCAGCACCAGCAGCGCTTCGACCAAGGCGCCGGATTGCTGACCGGTCGCCATGATCAGCGTGGTTTTGGCCGGCACCTGCTCAGAAACCTCGATCGCTTTGCGCGCCAGGACGATAAAGCGGGTGATGTTCTGCTGCTGGTTGGCGAGGTTGTGTTCCAACACCTGCAGACCGTACAGCGCGCCACCGGCTTCGCTGCCCAGCGCGGCCACTTTCGGCGAATTCAGCTTGGCGACTTTCTCCATCGCGGCTGCAGTGCTTTCGGTGTATTCGATTTTCCAGTGTGGGAAACGGTTAAGGAACTGGCTGCACTGCTGGAACGGCTGCGGATGACTGTAGACGGTTTCAATCTGGCTAAGATCGCTGTCGCCGGCTACCAGAACGCAGTGGTTGATCGGGTTGGTCAGTTCACCGACGATCGACAGACTGGTGTGCTGCAACAGATCGTACACCTCGTTAATCGAGCCGGAGCTGGTATTCTCGATCGGCAGAATCGCGTAGTCCGCCTGGCCGGTTTCCACCTGGGCGAAGATATCCTGAAACTTCTGGCAGCCACATTCAATCAGCTGATCGAAGTGGCGGGCAGCGTATTGGCGCGCCGCCAAATGCGAGTAAGAGCCTTTCGGGCCGAGAAAGGCGATGCGGGCGGAGTGCTGGCTGACGGGATTGAGCTGGTGCTGCAGCAGCGCTTGTTGGGTCAGAACGGAGTCTTCAATGATCAGTTGGAACAGGCGAGTGACGTAGAAACCGTCCAAGTCGTAAGGCTTGGCGGCGGCGATCAGCGCATCCAGCAGATCGCGCTCGCGCTCTTTGTCGCGGATCGGGCGGTGAGAGTGCAGCTTGGTCTTGCCGACTTCGATCGCCAGCTCACGGCGTTCCGCCAGCAGGGCCAACAGTTTCAAATCCAGTGCGCTGATGCGCTCGCGCAGCACCAATAACGGGTTGTCAGTCATAATCAGCTTCCGCCTTCAGTTCTTATTCGTTATAAAACAGCCATAAAAAAAGCCCCCTGTTTCCAGGAGGCCTTGTTGTTCGTCTTCGCATTCTTTCTCACACGACGAAACGCCTCCCAGTCAGGGGAAGGTAAAAAAGAATGCGAAGAAAAACGATGTACGTAGCATGGTCTACCTAAGGTTGATGCGAACAGGTTTTAAAGTAACCGCTGGCTTTTACCCCGTCAACAAAAATACCCGACAAAAAACGCGCCCTCGGGCGCGTTTGATGCGGTAACCGTAGTCGGACTCGGACAGTTATTCTTCTTCCGGTGTGACTTCCGGCACGATGTCTTTCACGCTGGCGTTGCAGCGGCGCGCTTCACCTTTGTGTTGCACCTTGTTCAGCTGGCGCTCCAGCTTGGCGATCAGCTCATTAACGGCGGTATACATGTCATCATGTTTGGCGCTGGCGACCAGCGGGCCGTTCGGCGTGGTAATGGTAGCGTCGGCGACAAACCCCTGTGGTTCTTTGGATAAGACGATGTGCGGGTTTATCAGCTGGGTCTGCCATTTTTCCAGTTTGGTGAGACGGTCTTCGACGTGATTGCGGATTGCGGGAGTGATATCCATTTGTTTGCTGGTAATGTTCAATGTCATATAACTTACCTCTCTGTCTTTCCGTCTTGGTGAATCCAGCATACCCCGCTTTTTGTTTAAATGCGTGATGTAAATCACGATTTTTTGTCACTTTTTGCAAAGTTAGTTCAATCTGTGATTCAGCATTTGAATTGGTTATCTAATGCTTGAGAGTTGCCGCCGGATGGCGCATTATCGATGAGTTGACCGGTGAGGAGCGTTAGCTAACACCGTGTTTTTACTTGTGTATTTTCCCAGTAAAAACCCGGTCAACGCCAATGAAAACGGCAGCCGAGGCTGCCGTTTGGTTTTTCTGCCGATGCCGACGCGCGGTTATTGCGGGTTGGCGGCGATCACTTTGGCCACTTTGTCAGCTTGGCCGTTCAGCTGCAGCTGCTTGTAGGCATTTTCCATCAGCGGCAACACGTCGTGCGTCGCTTTGGTATCCGGGAATTCACGCAACATCTGCTCGGCGCGATTAACGACCGCGACGTAAGCACCGCGTTTAGTGTAGTATTCCGCCACCGAAAGCTCATACTTGGCCAAGCGGTCTTTCAGATACACCAAACGCTTGTTGGCGTCGGTCGCGTATTGGCTGTTCGGGTATTGCTGAATCAGCTGGCTGAAGTCGCGGAACGCAGCGCGAGCGTGCTGAGGATCGCGATCTGAACGGTCAACCCCGAAGAAGCCCTGCAGTGCGCTGTCATCGAGCGCCATGTCGGTCAGGCCGCGCATGTACATCACGTAATCGATGTTCGGGTGCGTCGGGTTCAGGCGCATGAAGCGATCGATGGATGCCTGAGCCATCGGCAAGTCGGCGGCCTTATAGTAGGCGTAAATCAAATCCAGCTGGACCTGCTGGGAATACGGCCCGAAAGGATAGCGGTTATCTAACGCTTCGAGTTGCGTAATCGCGCCCTTGAAGTTACCGTCCTGCAGCTTTTGCTGCGCGGTAGCATAGATTTCCGAAGGTGGGTTGTCGGGAACCGCATCCTTGGATGTGGAGCAACCTGCCAGCGCCAGGCTCAACGTGGCTGCCGCCACCAGATATTTCATACGCGTCATGACGTTTTGATTATCCTCAGGGTGTTATTCCGGGAGACTGTCCGTTAAGCTCCCGACAAAGACCAGGTACAATAGCACATTATATTAAACGGCATCGCCGTGAAAACCCAACGTTAACGAAGAAGCTGCATATGGCACAACAAGTACAACTCACCGCAACGGTGGCCGAATCTCAACTCGGACAACGTTTAGATCAGGCTTTGGCCGAATTGTTCCCTGATTATTCACGATCTCGCATAAAAGAGTGGATCCTGGGCGATCGGGTGCAGGTCAATGGCAAAACGTCAAATAAACCGAAAGAGAAGGTGCTGGGCGGAGAGACCGTCGCCATCGATGCACAGATTGAAGAAGAGGCGCGTTGGGAGCCGCAGGATATCGCGTTGGATATCGTCTATGAAGACAGCGACATCCTGGTGATCAACAAGCCGCGCGATTTGGTGGTGCACCCTGGTGCCGGTAACCCGGACGGCACGGTGCTCAATGCGCTGCTGTATCATTACCCGGAAATCGCCGACGTGCCGCGTGCCGGCATCGTGCACCGTCTGGATAAAGACACCACCGGTCTGATGGTGGTAGCGAAAACCGTGCCGGCACAAACCCGGCTGGTGGAAGCGCTGCAGGCGCGTGAAATTACCCGTGAATACGAAGCGGTGGCGATCGGCACCATGACCGCCGGCGGCACGGTAGAAGAGCCAATCGCGCGTCACTCCACCAAGCGCACCCACATGGCGGTGCATCCGATGGGTAAACCGGCGGTGACGCACTACCGCATCATGGAGCACTTCCGCGCACACACCCGCCTGCGTCTGCGTCTGGAAACCGGCCGTACTCACCAGATCCGCGTACACATGGCTTATATCAGCCATCCGCTGGTGGGCGATCCGCTGTACGGCGGCCGTCCACGTCCGCCGAAAGGCGCTTCGGAAACCTTCATCAACACGCTGCGCGGCTTTGACCGTCAGGCGCTGCACGCCACCATGCTGCGTTTGTACCACCCGATCAGCGGCATCCAGATGGAGTGGCATGCGCCGCTGCCGCAGGACATGGTCGATCTGATCAACGCGCTGAAGGCAGACACCGAAGAATTCAAAGATCAGATGGACTGGTAATGAACCCGCTCATTCTGCCCGACTGGCCGTTGCCTCCCGGCGTTAAAGCTTGCAGCACCACGCGCGGCGGCGGCGTCAGCCTGCCGCCTTATGACTCGCTGAACCTCGGCACCCACGTCGGTGACGAGGAGCAAGCGGTGAAGTGCAATCGAGAAAGGCTGGTTACCGCCGCCGGCTTGCCACAGATGCCGGTATGGCTCGAGCAGGTACACGGTACCCGCGTGATGCCGTTGACGGGACAAGCGCCCGTCGATCTGCGGGCGGATGCGGTGTACAGCAACGTGCCGGGGCAGGTGTGTGCAGTGATGACGGCGGATTGCCTGCCGGTGCTGTTCTGTTCGCAGCACGGCGACGAAGTGGCCGCCGCCCACGCCGGTTGGCGTGGGTTGTGCCACGGCGTGCTGGAACAAACCGTGGCGGCGTTCAGCGCCGCGCCGGGCCAGATCAGCGCCTGGCTGGGGCCGGCGATCGGTCCGCAGCAGTTTGAGGTCGGGTCGGAGGTGCGCGCCGCTTTCATGGCGGAAGATGCTGAAGCCGCGTTGGCATTTACGCCGCACGGCGATAAGTTTTTGGCTAATATCTACTTGCTGGCTCGCCAACGCTTGTTGCGTGCAGGCGTTCAGGCCATCTATGGCGGCGACCGCTGCACGGTTAACGAAACGAGCCATTTTTTCTCCTATCGACGCGATGGAATAACCGGACGTCTGGCAAGTTTAATCTGGCTGATATAACCTATTGAATTAGGACGATCCAACGACGCATGGCGTTGTACCGAAAATTTAGCGTCGAGATAACCTTGAAAATTTGAGGGATGACCTCATTTAATCTCCAGTAGCAATTTCGACCCATCTTGGAGGTGTTATGCGTCTGGATCGTCTTACCAACAAATTCCAGCTTGCCCTCGCCGATGCCCAGTCACTAGCCCTTGGGCACGACAACCAGTTTATTGAACCGCTACATCTGATGAGCGCCCTGCTCAATCAGGAAGGGGGCACGGTTCGTCCACTTTTAACTTCCGCAGGTATCGATGCCGGGCGCGTGCGCACCGAGATCGAACAGGCACTGTCCCGTTTACCGCAGGTAGAAGGTACCGGTGGCGACGTTCAACCGTCTCACGAGCTGGTGCGCGTTTTGAACTTGTGCGACAAGCTGGCACAGAAGCGTGCGGATAAATTCATTTCTTCCGAGCTGTTTGTGCTCGCGGTGCTGGAAGACCGCGGTTCGTTGACCGATTTGTTAAAAGCGGCCGGCGCAACGGCGGACAAAATCAGCAAAGCCATTGAACAAATGAGAGGCGGTGACAGCGTGGAAGATCAAGGCGCCGAAGACCAGCGGCAAGCATTGAAGAAATACACGATCGATCTGACTGAACGCGCCGAGCAGGGCAAACTTGACCCGGTGATCGGCCGTGACGAAGAGATCCGTCGCACCATTCAGGTGCTGCAACGCCGTACCAAAAACAACCCGGTGCTGATCGGCGAACCTGGCGTGGGTAAAACCGCCATCGTCGAAGGCCTGGCGCAACGCATCATCAACGGCGAAGTGCCGGAAGGGCTGAAGCACAAGCGCGTACTGTCTCTCGATATGGGGGCCTTGATCGCCGGCGCCAAATACCGCGGCGAGTTTGAAGAACGACTGAAAGGCGTGCTCAACGATCTGGCCAAGCAGGAAGGCAGCGTTATCCTGTTTATCGACGAACTGCACACCATGGTCGGCGCCGGTAAGGCGGACGGCGCGATGGATGCGGGCAACATGCTCAAGCCGGCGCTGGCGCGCGGCGAACTGCACTGCGTCGGTGCCACCACGCTGGATGAGTACCGCCAATATATAGAGAAGGATGCGGCCCTCGAACGTCGTTTCCAGAAAGTGTATGTGGCGGAGCCGAGCGTGGAAGACACCATCGCTATCCTGCGCGGCCTGAAAGAGCGTTACGAACTGCACCACCACGTGCAGATCACCGACCCGGCCATCGTGGCGGCGGCAACGCTTTCGCACCGATATATCGCCGATCGTCAATTGCCGGACAAGGCTATCGACCTGATCGACGAAGCGGCGTCCAGCATTCGCATGCAGATGGACTCCAAGCCGGAGTCTCTCGACAGGCTTGAACGCCGCATCATTCAGTTGAAGCTGGAACAGCAGGCGCTGAATAAAGAGTCTGACGACGCCAGCAAGAAACGCCTGGACATGCTCAGCGATGAGCTGGGGCAGAAAGAGCGCGAATATTCGGAGCTGGAAGAAGAGTGGAAAGCGGAAAAAGCCTCGCTCTCCGGCACCCAGAACATCAAGGCTGAACTCGAGCAGGCCAAAATCACCCTGGAGCAGGCGCGCCGCGTCGGCGATCTGGGACGGATGTCAGAACTGCAATACGGCAAAATCCCTGAGCTGGAGAAACAGCTTGCTGCCGCTACGCAGGCCGAAGGCAAGAGCATGAAACTGCTGCGCAATCGGGTGACCGATGCGGAGATTGCCGAAGTGCTGGCGCGTGCGACCGGGATCCCGGTGGCCAGAATGCTGGAAGGGGAGCGTGACAAGTTGCTGCGCCTGGAGCAAGAGCTGCATTCGCGGGTTATCGGCCAGGACGAAGCGGTCAGCGCGGTTTCTAATGCTATCCGCCGCAGCCGCGCCGGGTTGTCTGATCCTAACCGGCCGATCGGTTCGTTCCTGTTCCTCGGCCCGACCGGGGTGGGGAAAACCGAGCTCTGCAAAGCGCTGGCTTCGTTCCTGTTCGACAGCGACGACGCCATGGTGCGTATCGACATGTCCGAGTTTATGGAGAAACACTCCGTTTCTCGTCTGGTCGGCGCGCCTCCGGGTTATGTCGGCTATGAAGAGGGCGGTTACCTCACGGAGGCCGTGCGCCGCCGGCCTTATTCGGTGATTCTGCTGGATGAAGTCGAGAAAGCGCACCCGGACGTATTCAATATTCTGTTGCAGGTGTTGGATGACGGCCGACTGACCGATGGTCAAGGCCGTACCGTCGATTTCCGCAATACCGTGGTGATCATGACTTCCAACCTGGGCTCCGATCTGATCCAGGAGCATTTCGGTCAGATGAATTACGCACAGATGAAAGAGTCGGTGATGGAGATGGTGAGTCACCACTTCCGTCCGGAGTTCATCAACCGTATCGACGAAGTGGTGGTGTTCCATCCGCTGGGCGAGAAACACATTGCTGCAATTGCCAAGATTCAGCTGTCGCGTCTGTACAAGCGTTTGGAAGAGCGCGGTTACGAAGTGACCATGACCGAACCGGCCCTGGCGCTGTTGAGCAAAACCGGTTACGACCCTGTGTATGGTGCACGTCCGTTGAAACGCGCTATTCAGCAGGAGATCGAGAACCCGCTGGCGCAGCAAATCCTGTCCGGTAAGCTGATCCCCGGCAAGCTGGTGACGCTGGATGTGGAAAACGACCATATCGTTGCACGCCAATAACGGCAATCGAGCGTCATAAAGATGAAAGGGAGCGGGTGACCGCTCCCTTTTCTTTATCTTCGTTTGTCTCTATTTACAGGGTTTGCCGCTATTGCTGTGCTAAAACCGGTGTTTTTTGACTAATAAACATCCTAAAAAGGCATTTTGGGTGATTATTTGAGCGCTTGAGAGGTTTTTTGCATTTAGGGGTTGCGGCCCGCCGAGAACTCCCTATAATGCGCCTCCACTGACCGGGAACAACGACTGACAAGCCGCCGGGTCAGCGAGAGGAAAGCGAAATAAACGCTTGACTCTCAGGGCGAAAAGCGTAATATACGCAGCCCGCGCCGATGAGTTTCTCGGCACTGCTCTTTAACAATTTATCAGACAATCTGTGTGGGCACTCCACAAGACGATATCCAGCATCTTCGGATGCAAAAAAAATATCAAGTCTTGAAGAGTGACTAACTGAAGTAAAATTCATGCAGTAAATCTTTGAGCATCGCTTCTCGAGTGGAAGCAAATCAAGCTTTTAATTGAAGAGTTTGATCATGGCTCAGATTG
>NZ_PYTW01000029.1:0-1887 GCF_003028435.1 Serratia sp. Nf2
GGTGGTGTCGGTTCGGTCGGGGTGATCGTCATTCATTGTGACTGGTCACAGCGAATTAAAGAAGACGGCCTGGCGGTCACCATCATCACCTACGGTGACCGCAAAGCCGAGAGCAACCCCTACGTCAAATTGAGCGATCAGGCCCGCGCCGCGATTCAGGATGATGTAGATGCGATGGGTAGGCTTTTTGTCAGTACGGTAGCCCGTAACCGGGGGATCACTGAAAAAACTATCCGTAACACCCAGGCTGCCTGTTTCCTGGCGGCTGATGGCGTCAAGTTGGGGCTTGCCGATGCGGTGATGACCCCTGATGCCGCATTCCGAAAATTAATCAATGAAGCAGGAGCTTAACGTATGTCTTATTTAAAGTTTGCCCATCTTCTCGGCCTCAAGAAAAAAGCGTCTGAGGAAGAGGACGACGACAAAGAAAAAAGCAAAAAAGCGAAATCCCGTCGCGCGGAAGAGGAGCGCGATGACGAGGAGGACGCTGAAGACGATGACGATCGCGAAGACATGGAAGACGACGACGATCGTGAACCTGACGCCGAGGACGATGATGACGACAAGGAAAAAGGCAAAAAGTCGAAATCCCGTCGTGCTGAAGAAGACGACGAAGACGCGGAAGAGGATGAAAACCGCGATGTGAAAAAAGGTCGCCGGGCAGAGCGGAAACGTTGCGCCGCCATTTTTGGCAGTAAGCATGCCGCCGGCCGCCCGGACATGGCCGCTCACCTGGCTTTCAATACCCGGATGAGTGCGCGTGAAGCCATCGACACGCTGGCGACGGTGGGCGCCGTAGCCCCGCAGCCACAAGGTAGAAAGTCGCTGGATGCCCGGATGCGTGAATCTGAGCAGGCACGATTGGGGCCCGACGGCGAGAAGCCTGCAACGGGTAAAAATGCGCTGGTAAGTAAAATGACCAGTCTCTATGACACTGCACGAGGTAACAAGTAATGGACCAGTTTGGACAAAATCAATTCGCGCCGGGCATGAACAGTTCGCTGTTCGTACCCGATCAGCTGGTTTCCGGCCCGTTACAGCTGGTCACTGACTCGGTCACGATCGGTGTTTCAGGGGCGCTTAAACGTGGGACGGTACTCGGTGTGGTCACCGCTACCGGCGCGTATATCCCGAGCAAAAAAGACGCCACCGACGGCAGTGAAAAGCCATCTGCCATTTTGGTCGATAACGTAGACACCACAACCACAGCACAAACTGGCGGTGTATATCTGATGGGCGAGTTTAACCAGCATCGCCTGATCTTCGACGCGACCTGGACCATTGCTGAACTGAAAGCGCAATTCCGCCCGTTAGCTATCTTCCTGCGCGATAGCATCCAGTCGCCGGTATCCTGATCTAACCCCTTTGAAACGTAACTGATGCCAGTTCTTTGGCAGGGTTGCACTCGTCCTGAATTCTGGCCGGCCACGGTGCCGGCATCATAAAGAGACTGAATATGGAAAACATTTTTGATACCAGCGTGCTGGTCCAGGTCGTCCCTAACCTGAAAACCAGCCAAAATTGGCTTCTGGATCGCTTCTTCCCGAACGTGGTGACTTACGAGACGGAAGAGGTTGCTATCGATGTGGACGTGGGTCTGCGTCGTATGGCGCCATTCGTATCGCCGCTGGTGGAAGGTAAACTGGTCGAGAGTCGCAAATACCAGACCAATACCTTTAAGCCGGCATACATCAAAGACAAGCGCGCCCCGGATCTGCGTAAACCGATCCGCCGGCAGATTGGCGAACGCATCGGCGGTGAATTTACCGCGGCAGAGCGCGAAATGCTGAACCTGCAGTTCGAGATGGCAGATCAGATCGACATGATTAACCGCCGTCTTGAATGGATGGCCAGCAGCGCCATGGTGTCAGGGAAAGTCACCGTGAA
>NZ_PYTW01000030.1:0-1786 GCF_003028435.1 Serratia sp. Nf2
GTGGTATTCGTGAAATCATTAACCATGATAATGGACTGATATGTAATATAGAATCAGAGTTGGGTATTGCGATAAATAAGGTTATCGAACTGAAAAATGTTTCACTTGACCCAGCTTCTATTAAAAAAATTTATAAGGATTACGAGAGTTTATTAAGCTGATGCTCATTTTTCTTGTTTGTTTAGCGAGTTATTTAAATTAATTGCTTATGATGGTGGTGTTTAATATGAATATTTTTTTAAAAGGTTTTGCCATTTCTTTTTTTATTGCCAGTTCATCAGTAAATGCTTTTGAACGTGGGATTAATATTCACTTTAAGCATTATCCTCGTGATTCTGAATTCTATATACAATTAGCAAAAAAATATGGGTTCAACTCAATCAGAGATGATTATCCATGGCAGTTGCTGCAGAAAAATGGCAAGGATTTTTCCTTTTCAGCAAATGTTAATAAGGTAGATTATCTTTTCTCGCAAAAACATCCAGGTATTAGCAGTATGCTTATTTTGGCTTATGGAAATCAAAAAATAACAAAAGGAGACTATCCAAGAACAGAAAAAGATATAGATAACTTTGTCAAATATGTTTCTTTTACAGCTGCTCGTTGTAAAGGGACTGTTAAATATTATGAAATATGGAATGAATGGCTTTATGGCACAGGCATTCCTTTTAATACTACCCCTCCAGATTATACGGTATACTTAGAACTAGTAAAAAAGTCATCGGAGGCTATAAGGAAAGTGGATTCCAATGCTATTATTGTCGCTGGTTCTATAAATCCATTTAAAGATAAGGAGCGGATATGGATGGATAACTTAATTGACGGTGGAATATTGAATTATATTGATGGTATATCCCTTCATCCGTACTCTTATGGTAACCCTGACCTTAATATGCGAATCCCGGAAAACAATGTGCAAGCCATAGATAAATATGATGGCTATCTAAAAGGGAAACTAGGAAAGTCTATTCCTCTATATATTACTGAGGTTGGATACACATCTTATAATGGACCAAACAGTGTTTCTGATTCTCAAGTGTACCAATATATGAATCGATATATGAATGCTGCCGAAAAAAGAAGTTTTATAAAAGGTGTGTGGTGGTATGATTTGATTGATGATGGGAATAATGTCAAAAATAAAGAACATAGATTTGGCGTCTTAAATCAACAACTGCTTGTGAAATAATATGACGCTTATAATTTAGAACTTTTAAAGTTGAATTTAACATTTTGTTACTGAGAGCTTTCTACGCTGACAAAGATGCTCCCTACGAGATTGTATATGTAAGGCATGATGTTGTGTGAGGCATCATATTGTACTTGGCAGATATACTGTGTGCCGTTCACTATCATTCACGTCTATTCTAAATTAGGTAATTTTAATGGCACTCTTACATCATAGAACCCATTCAAAAACCAATGCATCATTAATTTCTATGGCGCAAAGATTTTCTGATATTCTCATTATTTTTCTTGGGATATATTCAGTTATCCGTTTAAACTCATATTCTTTCAACTACAAACATCTTTTAATTTTTTTGGTTGTTTTAGTTGTATATCAAATGATTGGAGGGATAACTGATTTTTACCGCTCATGGCGTGGGGGGAAAATTTCAACGGAACTGAGTCTTATCTTGCAAAACTGGACTTTGAGTTTAATATTCACCATTGGGTTGGTTTCTTTCCTTTCTGATCTTGATTTTTCATTCAAGATCTTTTTCCAATGGTATCTTTTGGTTAGTATTGGCCTGCTGTGTTGTCGTGTCGGAATTAGATTGATAGC
>NZ_PYTW01000031.1:0-1576 GCF_003028435.1 Serratia sp. Nf2
TATGCAACCGGATTTACCAGGTCACACCCCCTACACGCTTAAACCGGGACAACCGTCGCCCGGCTAGCCTAGCCTTCTCCGTCCCCCCTTCGCAGTAACACCAAGTACAGGAATATTAACCTGTTTCCCATCGACTACGCTTTTCAGCCTCGCCTTAGGGGTCGACTCACCCTGCCCCGATTAACGTTGGACAGGAACCCTTGGTCTTCCGGCGAGCGGGCTTTTCACCCGCTTTATCGTTACTTATGTCAGCATTCGCACTTCTGATACCTCCAGCAACCCTCACAGGCCACCTTCAACGGCTTACAGAACGCTCCCCTACCCAACAACGCCTAAGCGTCGCTGCCGCAGCTTCGGTGCATGGTTTAGCCCCGTTACATCTTCCGCGCAGGCCGACTCGACCAGTGAGCTATTACGCTTTCTTTAAATGATGGCTGCTTCTAAGCCAACATCCTGGCTGTCTATGCCTTCCCACATCGTTTCCCACTTAACCATGACTTTGGGACCTTAGCTGGCGGTCTGGGTTGTTTCCCTCTTCACGACGGACGTTAGCACCCGCCGTGTGTCTCCCGTGATAACATTCTTCGGTATTCGGAGTTTGCATCGGTTTGGTAAGCCGGGATGGCCCCCTAGCCGAAACAGTGCTCTACCCCCGAAGATGAGTTCACGAGGCGCTACCTAAATAGCTTTCGGGGAGAACCAGCTATCTCCCGGTTTGATTGGCCTTTCACCCCCAGCCACAAGTCATCCGCTAATTTTTCAACATTAGTCGGTTCGGTCCTCCAGTTAGTGTTACCCAACCTTCAACCTGCCCATGGCTAGATCACCGGGTTTCGGGTCTATACCTTGCAACTATTCGCCCAGTTAAGACTCGGTTTCCCTACGGCTCCCCTATACGGTTAACCTTGCTACAAAATATAAGTCGCTGACCCATTATACAAAAGGTACGCAGTCACACCACGAAGGTGCTCCCACTGCTTGTACGTACACGGTTTCAGGTTCTATTTCACTCCCCTCGCCGGGGTTCTTTTCGCCTTTCCCTCACGGTACTGGTTCACTATCGGTCAGTCAGGAGTATTTAGCCTTGGAGGATGGTCCCCCCATATTCAGACAGGATGTCACGTGTCCCGCCCTACTCATCGAACTCACGACCTGTGCATTTTAGTGTACGGGGCTATCACCCTTTGCTGCGCGACTTTCCAGACGCTTCCACTAACACACAAGCCGATTCAGGTTCTGGGCTCCTCCCCGTTCGCTCGCCGCTACTGGGGGAATCTCGGTTGATTTCTTTTCCTCGGGGTACTTAGATGTTTCAGTTCCCCCGGTTCGCCTCATGCCACTATGTATTCATGACATGATAGTGTGTCGAAACACACTGGGTTTCCCCATTCGGGTATCGCCGGTTGTAACGGTTCATATCACCTTACCGACGCTTTTCGCAGATTAGCACGCCCTTCATCGCCTCTGACTGCCTAGGCATCCACCGTGTACGCTTAGTCACTTAACCTCACAACCCGAAGATGTTTCCATCGTTCGCGCTGCAAACATTTGAGAGACTCTATGACAGGTTACTCTT
>NZ_PYTW01000032.1:0-1543 GCF_003028435.1 Serratia sp. Nf2
TTTGATGCCTGGCAGTGTCCTACTCTCGCATGGGGAGACCCCACACTACCATCGGCGCTACGGCGTTTCACTTCTGAGTTCGGCATGGGGTCAGGTGGGACCACCGCGCTATTGCCGCCAGGCAAATTCTGTTTCATTCCAACCGCTTCACTCTCGTGTCGCCATCAGAACCAATCTCGGAACTTCGCTGAAAATCTCTCTAAAAACACCTTCGGTGTTGTAAGGTTAAGCCTCACGGATCATTAGTACTGGTTAGCTCAATGCATCGCTGCACTTACACACCCAGCCTATCAACGTCTTAGTCTTAAACGTTCCTTCAGGGGCCTTAAAGGCCCAGGGAAGACTCATCTTGAGGCAAGTTTCGCGCTTAGATGCTTTCAGCGCTTATCTTTTCCGCACTTAGCTACCGGGCAATGCCATTGGCATGACAACCCGAACACCAGTGGTGCGTTCACTCCGGTCCTCTCGTACTAGGAGCAACCCCTCTCAATCTTCCAACGCCCACGGCAGATAGGGACCGAACTGTCTCACGACGTTCTAAACCCAGCTCGCGTACCACTTTAAATGGCGAACAGCCATACCCTTGGGACCTACTTCAGCCCCAGGATGTGATGAGCCGACATCGAGGTGCCAAACACCGCCGTCGATATGAACTCTTGGGCGGTATCAGCCTGTTATCCCCGGAGTACCTTTTATCCGTTGAGCGATGGCCCTTCCATTCAGAACCACCGGATCACTAAGACCTACTTTCGTACCTGCTCGAGCCGTCACTCTCGCAGTCAAGCTAGCTTATGCCTTTGCACTAACCTCACGATGTCCGACCGTGATTAGCTAACCTTCGTGCTCCTCCGTTACTCTTTGGGAGGAGACCGCCCCAGTCAAACTACCCACCAGACACTGTCCTCACCCCGGATCACGGGGCCGAGTTAGAACATCAAACATTAAAGGGTGGTATTTCAAGGTTGGCTCCACGCAGACTGGCGTCCACGCTTCAAAGCCTCCCACCTATCCTACACATCAAGGCTCAATGTTCAGTGTCAAGCTATAGTAAAGGTTCACGGGGTCTTTCCGTCTTGCCGCGGGTACACTGCATCTTCACAGCGAGTTCAATTTCACTGAGTCTCGGGTGGAGACAGCCTGGCCATCATTACGCCATTCGTGCAGGTCGGAACTTACCCGACAAGGAATTTCGCTACCTTAGGACCGTTATAGTTACGGCCGCCGTTTACTGGGGCTTCGATCAAGAGCTTCGCCTTGCGGCTGACCCCATCAATTAACCTTCCAGCACCGGGCAGGCGTCACACCGTATACGTCCACTTTCGTGTTTGCACAGTGCTGTGTTTTTATTAAACAGTTGCAGCCAGCTGGTATCTTCGACTGGCTTCAGCTCCATCCGCAAGGGACTTCACCTACATGCCAGCGTGCCTTCTCCCGAAGTTACGGCACCATTTTGCCTAGTTCCTTCACCCGAGTTCTCTCAAGCGCCTTGGTATTCTCTACCTGACCACCTGTGTCGGTTTGGGGTACGATTTAATGTTACCTG
>NZ_PYTW01000033.1:0-1353 GCF_003028435.1 Serratia sp. Nf2
TGCCATCGTCCAGCGGCTCGACCTCCTGCGTATAGGCCCGATCGAATATGCCGCTAATGGTGTAAGGCTCCGCGCCGCCGCCAGGGCGATACTCAACCGGGTCACCAAAAACGCCGTGCAACGGCGCCAGCAAATGCTGATCCCAGTTGATTCCCATTACTCCCCCGATTGCACAGATACGGCCGGCGCACTGCGAAGCAACGCCAATTTGCGGAGCTGTTCAACATCAGCAACCACGCCCAGTCCAATCAGCCGACTTGCATCCGCTTCCGGCAACATGAACGCCCGGTTTTCTGGATAGTCACGGCCATCGTGCCGCACCGTGTTACCTTTGGTGACAACCACTGAAACCATGCCGGCCGGCAACTGTTCACCGTCCTGATCGGTATCCGAATCGTGATCATCGTCGGTGTCGGTGTCGGTGTCGGTGTCGGTGTCGGTGTCGGTGTCGGTGTCGGTGTCGGTGTCGGTGTCGGTGTCGGTGTCGGCAGAATTGTCGGGCTCTTGGCCGTCAACTTTCAACTCTTCTCCGTTTTCCAGTTCGCCCACCATCAACTCGGGCGGCAAGCCGCCCAGTTCGTTACCTTGCTGTTTTTTCGATGCCATATCACACCACCGTCGCGCAGAGTGCAGCATTTACCCGGCTTGGGATAACCAACGGAGCTGACTGCATCATCAGCAGGCGTTGCGCCGGATCTTCTTTCACCCAGGTCTTAGGGGCATAGGCCAGAGGGCCATAGTTGAAAGCGGGATCGAGGATTACGCCAAACGCACGAGTCCCCATCAGATCAGCGCCAGACATAATGACGGCACCGTCAGGGATCATCGGTTTTTCGACATTGTCCAGCGGGTCAATGAACCAGTCGTTATACAGCCACAGATCGAAGTTGCCCCAGCGGCCTTTATAAACGGCCCCTTTCTGGACCTGCGCACCGGCATTAATCTGGTTGCCGAACGGGCTCAACGCCGGGAAAGTGATGGCGTTGTCCTTGATCGTGGTATCCAGTCGGAATGCTTTCCACGCCTTGTTGGTGAAAATGATGTCCGTCGGTACCGCGCCGGAATTTTTAAGGATCAGCGTCTGCCACTCTTCAATGTCATCCGACGGCTGCGTGTTGGTAGCGCCGGCGGCCACCGTCAGCGGCCATTTATCGCTGCCACTGAGGGTGATGGTCAGATCCGGCGAACGGCCAAAATCCACTACCTTGGTTTCATAACCTTCACCGTTCACGGTGACTTTCCCTGACACCATGGCGCTGCTGGCCATCCATTCAAGACGGCGGTTAATCATGTCGATCTGATCTGCCATCTCGAACTGCAGGTTCAGCATTTCGCGCTCTGCCGCGGTAAATT
>NZ_PYTW01000034.1:0-1317 GCF_003028435.1 Serratia sp. Nf2
TGCCATCGTCCAGCGGCTCGACCTCCTGCGTATAGGCCCGATCGAATATGCCGCTAATGGTGTAAGGCTCCGCGCCGCCGCCAGGGCGATACTCAACCGGGTCACCAAAAACGCCGTGCAACGGCGCAAGCAAATGCTGATCCCAGTTGATTCCCATTACTCCCCCGATTGCACAGATACGGCCGGCGCGCTGCGAAGCAACGCCAACTTGCGGAGTTGTTCAACATCAGCAACCACACCCAGACCAATCAGGCGATGCGCATCCGCTACCGGCAACGTGAACGTCCGGTTTTCTGGATAGTCACAGCCATCGTGCCGCACCGTGTTACCTTTGGTGACAACCACTGAAACCATGCCGGCCGGCAGCTGTTCACCGTCCTGATCGTCATCATCGACGGTCTCGGTCTCGGTCTCGGTCTCGGTCTCGGTCTCGGTCTCGGTCTCGGTCTCGGTAGAATTTTCTGGCCCCTGGCCGTCAACTTTCAACTCTTCGCCGTTTTCCTGTTCACCCACCATTAACTCGGGCGGCAAGCTGCCCAGTTCGTTACCTTGCTGTTTTTTCGATGCCATATCATACCACCGTCGCGCAGAGTGCAGCATTTACCCGGCTTGGGATAACCAGCGGAGCTGATTGCATCATCAGCAGGCGTTGCGCCGGGTCATCTTTCACCCAGGTCTTAGGGGCATAGGCCAGAGGGCCATAGTTGAATTTCGGGTCAAGGATCACGCCAAAAGCCCGAGTACCCATCAGGTCCGCGCCTGACATGATGACCGCACCGTCAGGGATCATCGGCTTTTCGATATTATCCAGCGGATCAATGAACCAGTCGTTATACAGCCACAGGTCGAAGTTGCCCCAGCGGCCTTTATAAACAGCCCCTTTCTGCACCTGCGCACCGGCATTAATCTGGTTGCCGAACGGGCTCAACGCCGGGAAAGTGATGGCGTTGTCCTTGATCGTGGTATCCAGCCGGAACGCTTTCCATGCCTTGTTAGTGAAGATCAGGTCCGTCGGTACCGCGCCGGAGTTTTTGAGGATCAGCGTCTGCCATTCTTCAATATCATCCGACGGCTGCGTGTTGGTCGCGCCAGCGGCGACCGTTAACGGCCATTTATCGCTGCCACTAAGGGTGATGGTCAGATCCGGCGAACGGCCGAAATCCACTACCTTGGTTTCATAACCTTCACCATTCACGGTGACTTTCCCTGACACCATGGCGCTGCTGGCCATCCATTCAAGACGGCGGTTAATCATGTCGATCTGATCTGCCATCTCGAACTGCAGGTTCAGCATTTCGCGCTCTGCCGCGGTAAATT
>NZ_PYTW01000035.1:0-1306 GCF_003028435.1 Serratia sp. Nf2
GCAGAAATGTCGTTGGCCAGATACGCCGCCATCATGTTGTGCAACATGGAACCGTTGCCGCAGATGCCTGCCACCGCCGATTCAGAAGAAACTTTCTGCGGAATGCCTGGCGTTGCCGTCGCCGTTGACAGCATCTGACCGATCAGCAGTGTGCGCTGTACCGCGGTCGCAGTATTCGCCATCGAGTTATCAAACTCGGCGTAGAAAAACGGCGCGCGCTGGTTTGAATGGATGCGAGTAAATGGAACGGTCATTGATCACTCTCCTGGCTTTTCTTCCCCGCCACCGGCTTAGTCGATGCGTTAGGGTCGAATTTTTGTACATCGCCATCCTTCAGGCGGCGCCCCCAAAAAATATTATCGGGAACCTGTTCGCCGGATTCCGGCAAAAAGGTGCCCTTGACCGGATCGCGCACAATGCGCCCCGGTACGGGTTTCACAAACATAGGGTTACTCCAGATCGATTTTTACGAGTGGTTCAGGGGTGCCATCCGGCATGGAGATCGTGACGTCAATTCCCTCAAGCGGAGACGCGTCTATTTCATAAAACTCTTCGGGGCCCTGATAGTATTCGATATCCAGTTCCATCAGTAACTGGGCGGTATGCCCTTCGCCGTCAGCGTCCACATCAATGGTCGAACGCACCTGCAGAAACTGCTGAATTTTTCGCGTCAGTTCATAGCTATTGATGACTGCACGCTCTACCTGCTCGCGTAGCTGCTCAAGCGCTTCTTCGGCTTTTTCTGCCCCGTTGTCCTCCGCCGCATCGTCCAATTCCTGCAGCCGGCCGGTGATGCGTACCGTGGTCACCGTGTTGAACTGGGGCACATTGCGCCCCAGGGAACTCTTCACGTCGATCGGCGTCTGCACCAGGAGAACAGGATACATATCTGCAGTGGTGGGCCAATCCCGAGGCGAATAAACCCGATCGCCGGCATCGGTCTTATTCTTCAACGCCTCAATGACCAGCAACCGGACTCCTCTCGGGTTCATGATTTCACCTTGTTGAGAATAAGCTTCGTCCCCCCGTGGCTATCAGGTTGAACATCCGCTACGGCAAAGAGCGTATTGACCGGCACCCCACCAACGATGCCGACCAATACCCGGTCCCCCTGTTTAGGCGGTGCCCGGAACTGACTATCACGCACACCCAGCACAGGCTTGGTGGTGTTAATAGTGCTGCCATCGTCCAGCGGCTCGACCTCCTGCGTATAGGCCCGATCGAATATGCCGCTAATGGTGTAAGGCTCCGCGCCGCCGCCAGGGCGATACTCAACCGGGTCACCAAAAACGCCGTGCAACGGCGC
>NZ_PYTW01000036.1:0-1103 GCF_003028435.1 Serratia sp. Nf2
GGTACTATCGGCCACGTTGACCACGGTAAAACTACCCTGACTGCAGCGATCACTACCGTACTGGCTAAAACCTACGGCGGTTCTGCACGTGCTTTCGACCAGATCGATAACGCGCCAGAAGAAAAAGCTCGTGGTATCACCATCAACACCTCTCACGTTGAGTATGACACCCCGACTCGTCACTACGCGCACGTTGACTGCCCAGGGCACGCCGACTACGTGAAAAACATGATCACCGGTGCCGCTCAGATGGACGGCGCGATCCTGGTAGTAGCTGCGACTGACGGCCCAATGCCTCAGACCCGTGAGCACATCCTGCTGGGTCGTCAGGTTGGCGTTCCTTTCATCATCGTATTCATGAACAAATGCGACATGGTTGATGATGAAGAGCTGCTGGAACTGGTAGAAATGGAAGTTCGCGAACTGCTGTCCGCTTACGATTTCCCAGGCGACGACCTGCCAGTAATCCGCGGTTCCGCGCTGAAAGCGCTGGAAGGCGAAGCTGAGTGGGAAGCGAAAATCATCGAACTGGCCGAAGCCCTGGACAGCTACATCCCAGAGCCAGAGCGTGCTATCGACAAGCCGTTCCTGCTGCCAATCGAAGACGTATTCTCCATCTCCGGTCGTGGTACCGTTGTTACCGGTCGTGTTGAGCGCGGTATCATCAAAGTTGGCGAAGAAGTTGAAATTGTTGGTATCAAAGACACCGTTAAGTCTACCTGTACTGGCGTTGAAATGTTCCGCAAACTGCTGGACGAAGGCCGTGCGGGTGAGAACGTAGGTGTTCTGCTGCGTGGTATCAAGCGCGAAGACATCGAACGTGGTCAGGTACTGGCTAAGCCAGGCTCTATCAAGCCACACACCCAGTTCGAATCTGAAGTGTACATCCTGAGCAAAGATGAAGGTGGTCGTCACACGCCATTCTTCAAAGGCTACCGTCCACAGTTCTACTTCCGTACC
Source organism: Serratia sp. Nf2 (assembly GCF_003028435.1). Taxonomy (NCBI): domain Bacteria; kingdom Pseudomonadati; phylum Pseudomonadota; class Gammaproteobacteria; order Enterobacterales; family Yersiniaceae; genus Serratia; species Serratia sp. Nf2. Next base: position 961 of record NZ_PYTW01000036.1, read on the forward strand.
ACTGACGTGACCGGTACCATCGAACTGCCAGAAGGCGTAGAGATGGTAATGCCAGGCGACAACGTGAACATGATTGTCACCCTGATTCACCCAATCGCGATGGACGACGGTCTGCGTTTCGCAATCCGTGAAGGCGGCCGTAC
>NZ_PYTW01000038.1:0-1049 GCF_003028435.1 Serratia sp. Nf2
TCCCATGCCCTGGCCGGCATGATTGCCGGCACCCTTGTCGGCGGCCTGATCGCCGCCGCAGGCGCGGTGGCGGCGGGTGCGCTGTTCGTCGCCGGCCTGGCGGCTTCCTGTATCGGCGTCGGTGTGCTGCTGATCGGCGCCAGCCTGGCGGTGGGGTATCTCACCGGGGAGGCGGCCACCGCGGCGCGCGACGGCATTGCCGACGCCGGTGCCGGTAGCCTGACCCCCAAAGGCAATATCGTCACCGGCTCCCCCAACGTCTTCATCAACGGCAAACCCGCCGCGCTCGCTACCAACAGCCAGGTGGCCTGCAGCGACGACGGCCCGAGCATGCAGATGGCGCAGGGCTCCGACAAGGTCAGCATCAACGGCCAACCCGCCTCACGCGTGGGGGACAAAACCAACTGCGACGCGCAGGTGATGGAAGGCTCGCCCAACGTGTTTATCGGCGGCGGCACCGTCACCACCTTGCCGATCAAGCCCGAAGTGCCGGATTGGCTGTACAAGGTCTCTGACCTGACGCTGTTGTTCGCCGGCCTGGTGGGCGGCGTGGGCGGCGCCGCCGGCAAGCTGGGGGCGCTCGGCAAACTGCTGGGCAAGCTGCCCGGCATCAACAAGCTGGCGCGCATCGCCTGCCGCGCCGGCACCCTGATGACCGCCACCGCCGCCGTCGGCATTATCGCCCGGCCGGTGGATATCGTCAGCGGCCAGAAATTCCTCGACGGCGAAGACGATCTCGATTTCGTGCTGCCTTCGCGCCTGCCGGTTGCCTGGCAGCGCTATTGGCGCAGCGGTAACCCCGGCGACGGCGTACTGGGCCGCGGCTGGAACCTGTTCTGGGAGAGCAGCCTGCAGCCGTATCAGGACGGCCTGGTGTGGCGCGCGCCTTCCGGCGACTTCGTCGCTTTCCCCAGGGTGCCGCGCGGTCACAAAACCTACTGCGAAGCCGAAAAATGCTGGCTGATGCACAACGACGACGGCAGCTGGCAGCTGTTTGACGTCGGCGAACAGATTTTCCACTACCCGCCGCTGGCGGGCGACCAGCCGAG